>CAKZPE010000031.1 GCA_937138495.1 uncultured Oceanospirillaceae bacterium | reverse complement strand
GGTGTTTTGTCTTCGCACGGTTTACCCAACCGTCAGAACTGAGCGCACACCGTGTTCATACCCCGGAACAAATGACAATAAGGAGAAAGACTTTGCACAACTATGTGATTTCGTTAGCCCAGGTGGGCATGAAGGATGTCGATAAAGTTGGTGGGAAGAATGCCTCCCTGGGGGAGATGATCAGTCAGTTAAGTGATGCCGGTATCAGGGTGCCCGGCGGATTTGCCACGACGGCTGAAGCCTTTAACGAATTTCTTAATTATCACCAGCTGGGTGATAAAATTTCAGCCGCACTGGCAGCGCTGGACGTTGATGATGTTCGCAAACTGGCCCGGGTGGGTGCAGAGATCCGCGGCTGGATTGAAGCTGAGCCTCTGCAGCCAGCGTTAGAAAGCGCCATCAAAACTGCCTACGAAGACTTATGCGACGGCCAGGACATCAGCGTGGCTGTTCGCTCGTCTGCAACCGCTGAAGATTTACCCGATGCTTCCTTTGCCGGCCAGCAGGAAACCTTCCTGAACGTGCGGGGCTATGATGCCGTCGTTCAGGCAATTAAATCTGTATTTGCTTCTCTGTATAACGACCGGGCGATTGCTTACCGGGTACACCAGGGCTTTGATCATGACCTGGTATCTTTATCTGCCGGTATTCAGCGTATGGTGCGCAGTGATATTGCCACCAGTGGTGTAATGTTCTCTCTGGATACTGAATCCGGCTTCCAGCATGTCGTCTTTATCACATCTGCCTATGGCCTGGGTGAAACGGTGGTGCAGGGCGCGGTTAACCCGGATGAATTTTACGTATACAAGCCAACCCTGCGTCAGGACGTACCGTCGGTGTTACGCCGTAACCTCGGCACTAAAGCCATTAAGATGGTGTATAACGATGCCGCGGGCGAGGATGAAAGCAGTGTTAAAACGGTGCCGGTCGATCAGACTGAACGGATGCGCTTCTCACTGGATGATACGGATGTGCAGGAGCTGGCTAAACTTGCTGTCACCATTGAGCAGCACTATGGCTGCCCAATGGACATTGAATGGGCCAAAGACGGTGAAGACGGGCTGCTGTATGTGCTTCAGGCCCGCCCGGAAACCGTTAAAAGCCGGGCACAGGATGCTGTTATCGAACGCTACCTGCTTAAAGAAACCGGTGAAGTAGTCATCGAAGGCCGTTCTATTGGTCACCGCATCGGCAGTGGCCCGGTGCGTCTGGTTGAAGACATTACCGAAATGGATCTGGTGCAGCCGGGTGATGTGCTGGTTACCGATATGACCGACCCTGACTGGGAGCCTGTCATGAAACGTGCTTCCGCCATTATTACTAACCGGGGCGGCCGTACTTGCCATGCGGCTATTATTGCCCGTGAACTGGGTATTCCGGCCATCGTGGGCTGTGGCAATGCGACTGAAGTGCTCAAAGAAGGGCAACTGGTAACCGTATCCTGTGCGGAAGGTGATACCGGAAAGGCCTATTCCGGCAAACTGGATTTTGAACACCAGACTAACCGGGTTGATTCCATGCCGTCTCTGCCGTTCGACATTATGATGAACGTGGGTAACCCGGACCGGGCATTCGATTTCCAGGCGTTACCGAACGCTGGCGTGGGTCTGGCCCGGCTTGAATTTATCATCAACCGCATGATCGGCATCCATCCCAAAGCCTTGCTTAACTACGACCAGCTGAATGAAGGTTTACAGCAGGTGATTGACCGCCGTACGGCGGGTTACAAAGACCCGATCGATTTTTATGTATCCAAGCTGGTTGAAGGTATGTCCAGCCTGGCAGCGGCCTTTTATCCGAAGAAGGTCATCATCCGTATGTCTGACTTCAAATCGAATGAATACGGCCATCTGATTGGCGGTGATGCCTACGAAGCCCGGGAAGAAAACCCGATGCTGGGTTTCCGGGGCGCCAGCCGTTATATCGCAGAAAGCTTCCGTGACTGCTTCGAGCTTGAATGCCGTGCCATGAAGTATGTCCGTGAGAAGATGAAGCTCAGCAACATCGAGATCATGATTCCTTTCGTCCGTACACTGGGTGAAGCCAAGCAGGTCATCGACTTACTGGCTGAAAATGGTTTACGCCGGGGCGAAAACGGCCTGCGCATCATTATGATGTGCGAACTGCCGGCCAATGCCTTACTGGCAGAAGAATTCCTGGAATACTTCGACGGTTTCTCTATCGGCTCAAATGACCTGACTCAGCTGACCCTGGGCCTGGACAGGGACTCCGGTGTGATCGCCCATCTGTTCGACGAGCGTAACGAAGCAGTGCGTCAGTTACTGGCAATGGCTATCCGGGCCTGTAAGAAACACAACAAGTATGTAGGCATCTGCGGGCAGGGACCGTCAGACCATCCGGATCTGGCACGCTGGCTGATGGAAGAGGGTATAGACTCTGTATCCCTCAACCCGGATACAGTGCTGGACACCTGGTTCTTCCTTGCCAACGGTGACGATGCCGCAGAATAAAGCTCAGAAAGACACTGCTGACAAACGCCCGTTCCTGTAACGGGCGTTTTTGTTTGTGTTTTCAGTGCATGATTATTGTTATTTCTCTGAGGTCATAAGATATTATGCGCCAATGGAAACATAAGGATAATCAGGTTTAAGGATGGTGGATGCGGTTTGACTGGAGTTTAGAATATGTAAGCCGTTATCAGGCTGTTGGGCCTGTTTGTGGTGTTATTTCAATTGTGATTGCGACTGTGTGTTGGCAGGTCAGTACAGAATATCTGCTCCTTAATATCTTTATTGGTGTTTTTTGGTTGATAAGCGTGCTGGGGCTCGTTGCTTGTAAAGGGCTGAATCAGTTCTGCATTGCTCAGGCTGGTTCATACATTTTGATAGACGGTTGTGTGTTTACGTATAGGAAACCAGCTATTGATTATGCGATTGAGTTTCCGGTTGCCGATATTGAAAAGATACGGGTGTTTGATTTATGGATATTCAACGCGCTGATTCTGAATATCAAAGACCAACAGTACTTGTCCTTTTATTTTCATGACGTTCAGACCATCAGGCAGCACCTGCAGACGCTCCGTCCGGAGCTATCGTTCAGATGAAGTGTCAGAAGTGCGGTAAACCAACACGAATTAACTGGGGTAGCGGTGAACTGGTGTTGTGCAAAATACATCAGGACTGTGAAGCAGAGTTTGATACTGCGGTTAAGCACCTCAGGCACGATAGACTGCAACCTTACTCTGAAGACCAGGCATGGAAGCAAAACTTGTCCATATCCGAGAAGCAGATAATATATCGCGCCTTTAAGCGTGACTTTAGTTTAAGTTGCTGTGTTTTGATCGCGTTGCAGGGGTTCTGGCTGAGTGTGGTTATATGGAATCTTTATTTGCTGGTTTTTTTCACTAGGGCTGGGTGGTTTATGTTTCTTTCGGGACGTACGGAAGTTTTTGCTGTGTAAAGTGATAGTTAAAACATCTTTTTGCTGCTCAGTCCTGGGAAGCATTTTTGTGGCCGTATTTTCCTTTTTTGATGAGACAGGTTCGATCATTCTGCTGGTCACATTTTCATTTATTTGGATGATCGTCGTAATCGCTAAAAGTGATGATATTGTGAAAAAGCTATATGCGGAAAGAGTTGAATTGGTCAGATTGCAAAACAACAATAACTGAGTTGTTTTTCCCCCTCTTAAGCTAAAGTCAGTCGCCCGGTCAAAACGGGGTATTTACAGTTATGGTGTTTAGTAAACATCGGCGACTCGACTCAAAGCGCTTTGATAATGTATTGCCTCAAAAGAAAAAGCCGTTCCCATTCACTGGATAAAAGTGGCACAGCGTCTGTAACAGGCCTGGTTGTTAATGCAATCAACAGATTAGGGCAATCATAATGGGTAACTGATACCGAACTGATACTTTTCCAGAACGCTTTTTATGATATACAGGAGGTGTTGTCTCAGGAGCGTGTTACAGGCTTCTCATAATGGATTTTTAATGCGTAATAGGATGTTTATGAAAATCAAAAATTATCTTCTTGGTGCTGCTGTTGCTGGCTCCGTGATGTTATCGAATACCGCACTGGCTGTTGATGGTTACAAAGGTCTTAAGTTTGGGATGTCTACGCAGGAAGTACTGGATCAGAGACTGTGTTCGTTTGAGAGTGATGGCATCGATGAGAATGGTATTGAAGCGTTTTACTGTGATGATTTTAATTTCGGGTCAGAGATAACAGATGCGGCCGCATACTTCATTAATGGTAAGTTTTTAAGGTTTGGAATCCTCGGATCAATGGATCGTGCAGAGGGTCTTATGAACGGCTTAACAGCGAAGTACGGCTCCCCATCCAGTATGTCTACACAAGAAGAGTTCCAAGCGGTTGATAGTTTACCGGACCGGTCTGCGTATATTGCTTTTGACCAGGAAACGGTTGTCCTGAAAGTTGAGTCTGACGTTAATTTTAACCAATCTGTGTTACTGATATATACAGACACTGATTTTGATAAAATGCTGCTTGATAGTCAGGCGAATGCGATGAGCTCTGACCTGTAAAAAGATTTACTTTCGGCTATATCAATAATGAGCGTGTTTGAGTTACTGGAACACGCTTTCTTACTTGTACCGTATTTATGCACAGTGCAAGATTCGTTTAATTTCTATACCGGCGCATGCAGGCGTAAATGTTTTTAATCGCCGGGCTGCTGGCATTAGCAATCCATCCTGATTTTATATGAACTGCTCACTGAGCATCTGCTTACTGCATATCTTTGCTATGCGGAGGAAGAGCGCATAGCCGGGAAGGATCATTTCCAGAGACCTGCCGCTGAATTCAGGGTTCGAGAAAGTCAGAGGTTATGTGTAGCGGCTAAACATTGTGTATCGCTAAAGTTATGCGACTATAATTAAGCCCAATGCTTCTTTGAAAGAGGTTTTACAGCTAAATTTATACCTTTTTATCTGGTATGAAGTAAAAGCCTGCCTTACGTCTGTAATCAGTTGTGCAGGTGGGATCTGGGAGTGTTCCGGAAGAACTCCCGTCTATTCTTGTAATGTCAGGAGGACATCAACATAATGCCCTCCAAATTTATAGGCAGGTATATATATGTTGCTTAAAACGGTTGTTGTATTGGCCATTGCTGTGCTCGTTGCCATGTTTGCGATGGGCTGGTGGTCACATAAAGGCATTCCGGCGGGATTAAAGAATGGTCAGTTGATGGAATGCCCTGATACGCCGAACTGCGTGAACAGCGAAGATTACATACCGGCCACCCGGTCTGATGCAAAGATTGACCCCATTCCATTGCCGGATAAGCCTCTGGCTGAATTACAGGACGACCTCATTAAGATACTCGATCACATGGGCGCGGACAGTCCAGGGTGGCAGGGCGATTATCTGGCGACCCGTTTCACCAGCCGGGTTTTCCGCTTTGTTGATGATTTTGAACTGCGTCTTGATCAGACAAATGGCATGCTGCATGTCCGTTCCGCTTCACGGGTGGGTAAAAGCGATTTTTCAGCGAACCGTAAACGCTATGAAGCCTTCCGCGCTCAACTTCAGCAGGCGGGTTGGTAATGTCAGCAGGGCGGTTTTTAAAGGGTTATCCTGCGCACCTGCAGGAACAGGCTGAAGCACTGCTACTTCAAAATAAGCTGGATGAATATCTGAGAAAGCGGTATAGCCCCGGGCATGATATCCGTCAGGCCAAAGCGCTTTATCAGTATGCGATGGATATTAAACAGGCTTATTTGCGCCAGTCGCCGGCGCTGAGCAAAGTTATTTACGATGACAAAATCGACGTCATCCATAATGCACTGGGGTTACATACGCAGATCGCAAGGGTGCAGGGCAACAAGCTTAAGTCCAAGCGCGAGATCCGTGTCGCCAGCCTGTTTCGCGATGCCCCGGAGCCGTTCCTGAAGATGATCGTGGTACATGAACTGGCGCATTTACGGGAAAAAGACCACAACAAAGCCTTCTATAAACTGTGCTGTCATATGGAGCCGGACTACCATCAGCTGGAGCTGGATTTACGGCTGTATCTGACCCTGCTGGACCACCAGGGTGGCGTTAACTGGTAAAAAACCTTGTCTCTGAGCGACAGCCTGTCCAGATCAGGCAAAAGATTGTCGCAGATCAACCGCTTTGTCGAAAACAGTCATTTCGCGTCATGTTCATGTCGCTAACTGCAATCATCTGAATGACGTAACTGCCTAGTATGGTGCGGGCATTTTTGCGGCCGGGTGCTTCGGTTAGGCCTGTCGTTCAAAAGTGCCAATAATAACAACAAATTGGAGTCGTTTATGTACGATAACTCTAAAAGCTCGCAAGGCTCTGGTACGGAATATGATTCTGAATATCAGATAGGGCAAAGTAACGTCCAGATGATGGGTATGGATGTCCATAATCCGGTATTTGCGATCAGTGCTGTTGTTATCCTGCTTTTCATCGTGCTTGCCCTGATTTTCCCGGGCGATGCGAAAGAAATGCTGGTTGGCGCACGTACGTGGTCAATTCAGACGTTCGACTGGTTATTCATGATCGGTGGCAACGTTTTTGTTTTGTTCTGTATTGCTTTGATTTTCCTGCCGGTCGGTAAGGTAAAGCTTGGTGGTAAATCAGCAAAAACTGATTTCAGCACCATTTCCTGGTTGTGTATGTTATTTGCTGCCGGCATGGGCATCGGTCTGATGTTCTGGAGTGTGGCTGAACCGGTTGCGTACTACACCAACTGGTACGGTACACCGCTGAATGCTGCACCGAATACACCTGAAGGTGCATCGGCTGCAATGGGCGCCACAATGTTCCACTGGGGTATGCACCCATGGGCCATTTACGGTGTTGTTGCACTGGCGCTGTGTTTCTTCACCTATAACAAAGGTCTGCCACTGACGATCCGTTCTGCGTTCTACCCACTGCTGGGTGACCGTGTATGGGGTCCGATTGGTCACGTCATCGATATCGTTGCAGTACTGGCAACTATCTTTGGCCTGGCAACGTCTCTGGGTCTTGGCGCAAGCCAGGCTGCCGGTGGTCTGAACTTCCTGTTTGGTATTGAAAACAACATTTCCACTCAGATCGGCATCATCGTTGCGGTGAGTGCAATCGCAATCTTCTCAGTTGTCCGCGGTCTGGACGGCGGTGTGAAGCTGCTGAGTAACATAAACATGATCATCGCATTTGCGCTGCTGATGTTTGTTATTCTGGCCGGTTCTGTGACTGCTTTCCTGTCAAACTTCGTGGGTATTCTGGGCAGCTACGCAGAAAACATTATTCCGCTGAGTAACTGGGTTGGACGTGAAGACGACACCTGGTTCCACGGCTGGACGGTGTTCTACTGGGCGTGGTGGATTTCCTGGTCTCCTTTCGTAGGTATGTTCATTGCACGTATCTCTAAGGGCCGTACCGTACGTGAATTCATGATCGCAGTACTGCTGATCCCGACACTGGTATCTGCAGTATGGATGGCAGCCTTTGGTGGCGGCGCTCTTGATCAGGTTCAGAACGGTGTAGGTGAACTGGCAAACGGTGTTGGCGATGTATCGCTGGCAATGTTCCAGATGCTGGAAAACCTGCCATTAGTGGAAATTACCTCTCTGCTGGCAATCATACTGGTACTGGTATTCTTCATTACATCTTCAGACTCCGGTTCACTGGTAATCGATTCGATTACTGCTGGCGGTAAAGTTGATGCACCGGCACCACAGCGTCTGTTCTGGGCGGTTCTGCAAGGCGTTATCGCTGGCGTGCTGCTGTACGGTGGCGGCTCAGAAGCGCTGACTGCACTGCAGGCAGGTGCTGTTACAGTCGGTCTGCCGTTTACGGTTGTTCTGCTGTGCATGTGCGTTAGCCTGTATAAGGGACTCAAAGACGAGCCCCGTTAAGCACAACTGACGGTTTACCTGCCTTTAAAAGCAGGAAAAAACCGATCAGTTTAAAGCCGGCGCAAGCCGGCTTTTTGCGTTCTGCAACATCGCTCTAAAGTATTAACAGCAAAGGCGTTTCAGGCGTTTTTTAGCCGCATATATGACCCCCGGATGAAAACTTCACATTCAGGTATTTTGATGACGCATTTAAGCATGTTTTTACAGGCGTAAAGATTGCGGCTGAGACAATAAACCTTTAACTTTGCGCCCCATAGAAACGGTTCATTTCTGACCAGTTCTCCCGGCAATTTCCGGCCGATAAAATTCAACCGCAAGATCTGACTGACTGGATTCTCAACAGAGATTTCAGGCCTTTTTATGGGTCCGGATTTAAGAATATGTGGTGAGTTTTACGGGCGGAAATGGATAAAGATTCACCTGTGTAATGGATAAGAGCAGGGGCTTTATCCTATGTCCTGTTGAGAATGAATTCACAGTGAACCTACAAACGGGGATAAATCCCTTTGACGTTTCAGACCAAAACGCTATTTTTCATAGAGTTGTGACGCATACCGCTGACAATCCGGCTGTGGCTGTAACCAGGCACTGCATATTAAGGGGGATCAGACGTACGGCGTGTGCGCATCCAGTCATGAGAAGTCGTCAGTGAACTCACTGACAGCTGGACGGGCTGATAAATATTAACGAATTATTGAAGTAGAGAATTCAGCCAGTGCGCGCAACCATTCTGCCTTTAACAGCGCTGTTTACCAGTTGTTTCATTCTGTATCTGGGTAACGGACTTATTAACGTCTTTTTACCTATACGTATGGAACTGGAAAGTTTTGATGCCAACTCCATCGGTATGGTGTTGTCGTTATATTCTGTAGGGGCCTTGCTGGGGGCGCTTTACAGTAAAGAGCTGATTAAACGGGCAGGTCATATCCGGATGTTTGCCGGGTGCGTTGCCCTGGGTACGATCAGCGTACTGATTTGCAGCCTTTACACAGACCCTGTTCTCTGGGGCGCGATGCGGGTATTTATCGGCTTCTGTAATGCTTCTGCAGCAACGGCAATGGAGAGCTGGCTGAGTGGCAGCTCCGACAAGCAGACCCGGGGCAAGGTACTGGGCGTCTATAACGCAGTCGTGCTGGGCGGTCTGTTCCTGGGACAGTTCCTGCTGAATGCCGCCGATCCGGCGGGTACCGTGCTGTTCGTTGGCACCGGTATCCTGCTGTGTACTGCGATTATTCCGATGGTACTGAGCAAGAACAAAGGCCCGCTGGTTGAAGATGTGACGTCAATGTCGATACGAGACCTGTATAAAGCATCGCCACTGGGTGTGGTCAGCTGTTTCGCATCAGGCATCATCTATCAGGCCATTTTCAACATGCTGCCGATCTTTGCCAACGATTTTGGCATCATCAATTTTCAGCTGTCACTGTTTATGGGGGCCGCGATCTTCGGAGCTTTCGTGCTGCAATTCCCGGTTGGCTATTTATCCGATCGTTTTGACCGCCGTACCGTACTTATGTACCTGTTGCTGATTTCAGCAGGCGTCGGGGTCGTGGTATCGGTATTTGCACCGCTGGGACAGATCTGGATTGCCTATCTGGGCGCGGCAGTCACCTGCGGGATTATCGCCTGTACCTATCCGCTGAGCGTGTCTCAGACCTTTGACACGCTGAAGCAAAACCAGATGGTCGCAGCGTCCGGCAAGCTGATTGTCATATTCTCGATTGGCGGCATTATGGGGCCGTATATTGCCTCTGTGACCATGGATACTTTTGGCAGTACTGCGTTGTTTTACTTCCTGGGCATTGTGCAGTTCTGTCTGGCCGGCTTTGTTGCTTACCGAATGACTGTGCGTGATGCTCTGCCGGTTGAGCAGCAGGAAAGCTTTGTCATGCAGACGACCGGCACCAGTGTAGCGGTCGAGCTTGACCCGCGTACTGAATATAAAGAACCGGTTATGCCAATGAGTAAAGAGGCTAAAACCGCTGTGGCCATTGCAGAAGTTGACCCGGCTGCAGCCGTTAAAATGGCCCGCGCCATTGCAATGTCAAACCCGGCGAAAGGCAGCGAAGTAGCTGCAGCCGTTGCCGAAGTGCAGGGGATCGATGTACTGCGTCTTTATGAAGTCATGAAAGAAGTGGTGCCGTATCAGATTCTGGAAATTACCCGTTCTATTGTGACGGCTAAGCCTGAACTGGCCTATGAGCTGGTAACCAAGCTTGCAGAGACCCACCCGAACCAGGTGGTTTCAATCGCAGCTGAAATCGGCCGTGCTCTGCCGGATATTCGGGTTGAAATGGCCCGGGTTGCAGCAGAAGCTGCACCGGAAACGGTTACCCAGGTGGCTGAGTACTACGCACAGGTACTGGCCGAAGAACTTGAAGCAACCCGTCCTGCAGATATGGAAGACGATACCAGTGCACAGGATGCCGCGGATATTGCCAGTGAACTGTGGGATGCCGCGCCTGAACAGGCAATGGATGTAGCGGTTGCTATGGTTGATGCGGTACCTGAATCCGCGGTATCGGTGACTGAAGGCTTTATGGCCAATGTTCTACCGAATGAAGAAGAAAGCGTCGAAACAACTGCAGAACAGCAGGACGAAACTGAAGAGTTGTCTGATGCTGAACAGACAGCCCAGAGTGATACCGTTGAACTGGTTACCCGTCTGGCAGAGGTTGCCCCTGAACAGGCGGTGGATATGGCGGTTGCGGCAGTGGAAGCCATGCCGGAAAGTGCTGCTGATTTTGCCGCCGGTGTTGCTGCCAGTATGGTCAGCAATCAGTCTGAAACGGAAGACGGTGAACCCTCAGCTGAAACCCCGCAGGATTCTCAGGATGATCATTCCGGTGAAGATCAGACCGGTAATGAAGCGGCCGTCGAACTGGTACAGCGGATTAACGAAGTTGCACCGGATCAGGCTGCCGTTGATGTGGCCGTGGCAGTTGTAGAGGCAATGCCTGAATCAGCCGCAGAAGTGGCCGCAGAAGTGGCTTCAGAAATGGCCAGCCAGCAGGATGATGCTGCAGCTGAACAGCAGGCTGATGCCGCAGAAGAGGCGACTGCTGAAGCTGTGACTGAATCAGGTGCAGAACCGGCGCCTGCTGGTGATACCAATGCTCAGGAAAGCACTGAAGGCGCTGATGAAGACGATCAGATTGTCAGTGATAATGATGCGGCCGTCGAACTGGTACAGCGGATTAACGAAGTTGCACCGGATACGGCGGTAGATGTAGCTGTTGCTGTTGTTGAAGCCTTACCGGATGCCGCGGCTGATGTTGCTGCCGGCATGGCTGCGGACATCTCCGCCAGCCATGAAGAATCTGCAGAAACAGATGCTGAATCAGAAACTGCCGGGGTTTCCGGGTCGGAAGTAGATGCTTCTGACACTGCATCTGATGATGACAGCGAAACCGTCAGCGAAGCGGCGGTAGAACTGGTACAGCGTATTGCTGAAGCGGCACCGGAAAACACTGCCGATGTAGCCGCTGCGGTTGTAGAAGTTCTGCCTGAGTCAGCATCAGACATTGTTGATGCTATCAGCGCCGGTGAAGAAGCCGCAGACGGGGAGTGGGCACAGAGCATTGATGACGCTCCCGAGCATGTCCCAACCCCTGAAGAGCAGGCCGATAAACCTGCCAGCTAACAGCCCGTGCCCGGTGTGCTAGCCGGGCATTGAAGTTCTGCAGGCAGAGCTTATAATGCCGTCCATCTGAAATCGCCGCATTTGCGGCGATTTTTTTTCGCTTATAAAAAGGACAGTCCAATGAGTCATCTCAGTGCTTTCACAGAGAATAACCCAAAGCTACGTACGTTACTGGCTCAGGTCCCTGAACTGGAAGATCAGATACACCTGCTGAATGAAACTCTCTCAGAAGACAGCCCGCTCAGCACCGCTAACCGTGACTGGGTATTTTGGGCCTGTCTTCATGCACTGCGGGATCCGGAACTTTTGGTCTGGGCAAAGCAGCAATTTCCGGCACCGTGCGCCGACACCCAAAAGGGCGTTTTACTTGCCAGCAGCAGAATGGCGGTGACCAATCCTTATTTCATGGCGCGTAACATTCAGCCTCTGCAGGCCGGTGGCAGCCTGGACAGTCTGGAGATGCGCCCGTTCAGCGCGCTTGATGTCAGTGATGCCTGTGGTTATCACTATGCCTGTGTTGCAATCTCTGCCGTTAATGGCGGCTTTGTCTGTTATAACAGTCATTTGCACAGCCTGAAGACAAGCGGTGAAAGTGATGCGGCTATTGATCAGGCACTGCGCCTGGTGGCTGCGCTGTGCAGCTTACGGCAAATATTCTTTAATGCCGCCTCCCTGACTGATAAAGCGTGAAAACATCCGCTCAGAGCAGTGCTTTTTCAGGTCGTTTTAAGCGGAATTACGTTGCCAATCGGAAACATCTGAACGACTCAGGAAATGCTGTTTCAGGCACTTATTTTTGATAAAGCGTTTAATAAAAAAACAGCCACAAGCCTTAGTTGATCAGGCCGTAGCTGAAAAACGATAAAAGTCTGTCGGTATTCAGCGAATTATATTTTTAATGTCGCTATTTGATAAATTCTGAAGTCTTGATGTCGCTTTTTCGTATTCGACTTTCAGGGGAGTGATTAATATATCTCCTCATCTTATCCGCTTCGGGATTATCAGAGCTGTACCGGGACTTTTTAAAATACGTCAGCCCCCGGTTTTCTGATCGGAAACATTCCGGATCTGTTAACAGATTCTTCTAAAGCGATACGGTTACGCTGTTACGGATAGATAGCATCAGGTTCAGATTTTAAAGCCCACAGAGGCTGAACATTGAATTCTCGGGAGTACCCGGCTGCACCGGGTATGAATTGAATGTTGCTGTACACTGCAGGCTGAATTGCAGCCGGGAGTATCGCACTTCGGAAATGTACATAATCGGGCGACCCTCAGAGGGTAGCAGCCAGTGCCGGCTGTTTGTCTGAAGATACAGATCCTTAAGTGCAACAGTGTCAGCTTAAGTCTGAATTAATAATAATATTAGTGACTTGTGTCGTAGTGTAACGACCAAGGGGCGTCTGAGAGGGCATATTATGACTTCAGTTGTTATGCGACACCCTTTTAAGGAAACAAAAGAACAGACCCGTGTGGGCTTTCTGTTGCTGGACAACTTCACCATGATAGCCCTGGCGTCTGCGGTGGAGCCCTTAAGAATGGCAAACCAGCTATCCGGTGAAGAACTCTATAGCTGGCATATGATCTCTGAGAACGGCGAACAGGTCCGCGCCAGCGATGGCTTGTGCTTCACACCTGATGCCAGTATCAGCCATGCACCTGATATTGATATTCTGATCGTTGCCGGAGGGGTAAACATCACCCGCAGTTACCGGCCAAAACAGATCAGCTGGATCCAGGCCCAGGCACGGCGGGGTATCGTCGTGGGCGGTATCTGTACCGGTCCGTATGCGCTGGCCCATGCAGGCCTGCTGGACGACCATGAATGCAGTGCGCACTGGGAATGTATCGCTGCGCTGCAGGAACGGTACCCTAAGGTGCGCTGTAATAACCGTCTGTTTACCATTGACCAGAAACGGATGACTTCATCCGGTGGCAATACGCCAATGGATATGTTCCTGCACCTGGTGGCGTTACAGCACGGTGCCAAGCTTTCCAGTGCTGTTTCTGACATGTTTGTCTGTGACCGTATCCGCAGTGAGTTTGATCAGCAGCGTATTCCGCTGCGCCAGCTGCATAACAACGGTCAGCCAAAGCCTAAGCTGGTAGACATCATCGAACTGATGGAAGCTAATCTGGAAGAGCCCATCGAGCTGGATGAGCTGGCCCGCTTTGTAGACGTGTCACGACGCCAGCTGGAGCGGATGTTCCATAAGTACCTGAACTGCTCACCGTCCCGCTATTATCTGAAGTTGCGGCTCGACCGGGCCCGTCAGTTACTGAAGCAGTCCAGCATGTCGATTGTTGAAATCGCCAGCGCCTGTGGCTTTGTATCCACGCCGCATTTCAGCCGTTGCTACCGTAAGCATATTGGCATTTCCCCCCGGGACGAACGTAAACGTGTCTGGGGGAAAGGGCATGAGACTGTTATGGGTGACCCGGCAGTTGATGAGCAGCTGATCGCACGGGCTGCACGTTCGTCTTCAGCGTTGTCTGAAGCGCAGGCAGAACCCAGTTTCGGATCAGTTACCCTGTAAACGGGCAGCAGACACAACAACCCGGACAGCTACAGGCTCTCCGGGTTTTTTGTACCTGTAACTGCTATGATGCCGGCTTTTATGATTCAAAAGGATAGATACCCATGCCTCATTGCATACTGGAATGCAGCCCGGAAATACTGGCAGGCTGTGATCAGAATACGCTGATGCAAAGCTGTTTTGATGCCGCATTCGCCAGTGAGTTATTTGAGGCTGATGATATTAAAGTACGTCTGCTGCCGCTACAGAATCAACTGGTAGGCGAAACCGGTCTCAGCCAGCTACATATCGACATTAAAATTCTTGATGGCCGTACGCCGGAGCAGCGTAAACAACTTGCTGATGGTGTTCTGATCGCGGTGCAGCAATATCTGCTCAGCTGTGCTGTCCGTCATGCATCACTGAGTGTTGAGATCAGTGAAATAGAGCGGGCGAGTTACGCAAAGGTAATCTTATGAAACAAGATTCTTGATAAATCTTATAACCAATTGAATTTTAATAGAATATCGGATAGTTAATATGCGTTTTATAAAGCGGTTTACAGTATTAGCCGGTGCATTGTTTGCAGGTGTTCTGGCCAGTTCTGCGTTGCAGGCTGAAGAAATTGGCAGTGTCGATACGGTTTTTAAGTTACTCGGCGCGAACCATAAAATTGTCATTGAAGCCTTCGATGACCCGCGTATTCCCGGGGTGACATGTCACCTCAGCCGGGCAAAAACCGGCGGTATCAGCGGCAGCCTCGGCCTGGCAGAAGATACATCGGATGCATCGATAGCCTGCCGTCAGGTTGGCCCGGTTACCTTACCGGCAGACCTCAAAAACGGTGAGCGGGTCTTTAAACAGAAAACCTCAATCCTGTTTAAGAGCATGCAGGTGGTGCGGTTTCTGGATCAGAAACGCAATGTGCTGATCTATCTGGTGTATTCAGACAAGCTTGTCGAAGGCTCACCCAAAAACAGCATTTCCAGCGTACCGGTCCGCCCCTGGTAAAAGCATTGGCGGGGCGGGTTAGCGCTTTAAATCTCCCCGCTGAGTATCGGCCCGGTAATATGGACCATCAGGATGATATTGCCAGGCCGTATGTGTCCGTTCATTGCTGTTCATCCGCCAGCTAAGCATCTTTTGTGCATATTTCAGTACTGTTTCTGCGTAGTCAGGATTATTCGCCAGGTTATGCAGCTCACCGGGGTCATTCTGCAGATCAAACAATAACGGTGGGAGTTGATTGAAATGCACGTATTTGTACTGATTATCCCGGATCACAGCCAGGCTGCATTCATCGAGATTGAGCCCCAGTGCGGTTTCGGGCAGCCCCTGAGCAATGTCTCTGAAATCATGCTCCCAGTGTGCAGCGCTGCGCCAGTTCACATCGGTGATACCTTCAAGGAAGGGCCGTAAACTGTAGCCGTCACACTGCAAAGGTATATCTGACCCAAGCAGATCCAGCACGGTTGGCATAATGTCGATATTTTCAGTAAAACGGCTGATCCGGGTACCGCGGGCAGCATCCCACTCAGCGCCCGGGGCGCGGATAATCAGGGGGATATGGTATGACTGATCAAAGAACCCCTGTTTATCGGTCAGATAATGATCTCCCAACTGCTCGCCATGGTCACTGCTGAATACAATCAGTGTACTTCCAAGCAGACCTCTTTCATCCAGAAACGCATACAACTTGCCGAACTGCGCATCCACTTCACTGATCAGGCCGTAGTATGTTGCCCGCATCTGGCGAAGATCCGTTTCACTCATATCCGGCCCGAGGCCTTTACCGTCGATGACGTTCCAGTAAGTGTTCTGGCCACGTTTATTGTTCAGGTAAAAATCCAGATACGGGTGTTGCTGCATTTCAACATCGATGGTGTCATGCCGTACCGGCATATCGACCTTATCCGGATCATACATACTGTTATAGGGTTCCGGTGCAACAAAAGGGGGATGCGGCTTGATCCATGATAAATGAATAAACCATGGCGTCTGAGCCTGAGCGTCTATGTAGTGTTCCGCCCGCTGACGCAAAAAAGCCGTTTCTGTCTGCTCGGCGCTGTAACAGGGTTCGCCATAGCTGGCACCTTTGTCTGCATCTTCAGGACGCCTGAGCGGGGTGTAGATACTGTAAAAATCATGCTCCGCCGGCACCGGTACACCCTGACCGGCCAGCCATTCAAACCAACCCAGTGGCTTTTCAGTCAATAATTCTTCGGCATCATAACCGGGTAAAACCGTTTCGTAACTGTGAAAATCCGGTGAACCTGCCGGCAACGTTTTCGGATCAAGTGCCGTATCTGTGTAACCGAACAGCGCCGGGGTATAACCCGCCTGGCATGCTTCCAGAGCCATATTGGTAAAGCGCTGGTGAAGAGGGCTACCGTTACCGCACACCCGGTGGTTATGCTGATACATACCGGTATGGATAGAAGCCCGGGACGGGCTGCAGGGCGTTGCCTGAGCATAATGCTGTGTGAAGAGCACGCCTTCGCTGGCAAGGCGATCCAGATTCGGTGTACTGACAACCGGATGGCCTGCGGCAGATAAACAACTTCCGCGCCATTGGTCGGCAGTGATCAGTAAGACATTTTTTATCATGAGGAATCAGTCCGTTATTGATCTGCATAGAGAATTATCCTGAATCATACATCTGGTCTATACCAGATAAAAGTAATTTAAACGGTCTTCATCCCGGTAAAGGTTATAGAGGCAGCAGGGCGGCAAACATATAACAGGGCGCCACTAAACGCCCTCAAACTCATCCGCCAGCCAGCGCCAGACATCACGGCCGGCCTGAGGTAGCTGAGCACTGCCTGAGCACAGGGCAAAAAAACCTTCCTCAGTTTTGCAGCGTTGCATCTGCATATCCCGGAGTGAACTGTTTGCCATTGCATGCTCCATAAAGCTGCTGCGGGCCAGCACCACTCCTAAACCCTGTGCCGCCATCTGATAGGCAATGATCGAGTTATCAACTGATCGTTGTGGCCGGTTAAGTAATTCAGGCTGACCGGTTTGCTTGGCATACCATTGCCAGCCGGAACGGTAACCGAGCACATTAATCAGGGGCAATTGAGGGTGGTCTTCTGTACCGGTGCCGGTCGCGGGAAACAGCTCATCCCGGGTCAGGCGTAACGCACTGAAGCCTTTCCAGGGGCCGGTTCCATAGCGGATATCAATATCGCCACCGACAGGTTCCCGGTTCACATCCCAGACTGTATGGGTCATCTCCATTTGCAGGTCCGGCAGTTGGCTGTACAGATCTGCCAGTTTTGGACTGAGTACCCAGTGAGCAAAGCTGATATTCACTCTGAGCTGCAAAACGCCCCGTTGCCGCAGACCAAACAAGTCTTCCGTGGCCCCGTCCAGCGTATTCAGTGCGGCCTGCACCTCAACCAGATAACGCTCCCCGAGCTCAGTCAGAGTGATGCCATGTGCTTCGCGGTTAAACAGCGGCTGATTCAGCGCCTGCTCAAGGGCGCGCATCTGCTTGCTTACCGCCGCCTGGGTAAGGTTCAGTGCCTGTGCGGCCTTCGTAAAACTTTTTAATTGCGCGGCACTGGCAAAGGTGCGCAGCCAGTGGAGTGGCGGATGTGGATTCATAACTAAATACTGCCTGATCGGTAACAGGTAATTAAAGGTAACAGCAAAATATCAGACGCCTGCCTTTACCGTGAAGACAGATCCGGCTAAAAGCCGGATCAGATATTTCGGGAAGTACGGCTACAAATATTTACTGATTCTGCTGAGTTTTTAAGAAGATATATAACATCAAAAACAAGGTACATCGAATTTAATAACCAGAAACAGTCGTCAGCATCATGTTGGAATTATTATGCACGCTTCAATGACGGCTTACCGGGTAGTGACATAACCTCACCAACCCCATCATTAAAGGGGTTGCTGATTCCCTGTACGCTGGCAGCTCTGGATCTGAAAGGTGTCAGTGCCGGGGCGGGCGTAGCTGCAGAAGTATTCACCCGTAAATTACTGGAAGATACGTTCTCACTCTCCGCTGAAATTCGCCCGGACCCGATGTCCGGTACGCCCCGTTTGTTTGCGTTGTGAAGCGGTCTACAGCCGAAAGCATTTGGCTATTTGCATGCTTCTTTGCTTATCTATGTGGTGATATATCTGATAGCTATTAAGATTGTAGTGAGTGGGGCTGGCCAAATATCACACGGCTGAAAAGCTTCCATTAGAAGCGGAGCAGTTTAAAAGCTAAAGGTTTGCCCGTAAAGCGATGTGATAAAGGAGCAGGGAACTTGAAGGAATCAACTATTACAATCCTATGCGCACTTCTCGTAGGTTGTGCTTCGGGGGGGGGGCTGACCCAGTGGATAGCTAGGTTTGTCAAAAGGTTTATCAGATCGCATCTTCTGCCTGGAGCAATAAAGAAAAGGGGGTCAGCCGTAAGGAAATGGAATCTGCATTGCCTCCAAATGTACAGGAAAATGAAACAGAACTCTTAAGGTCCATGCGCGAGATGATGCCAGAGCTGTATGATTTCTCCAGGATAGACAAATCAGTTTATTCTGTTTACCGATCGGAATTATGTCACCGCCGAATTAATAAGATGCATCCAGTACATGCTGATTACAGCAATAATCATGGCAAGCTTTTGGGCTGCAGTGCTTTATCTGACAATGATGAACGCATCAATTGCGCTATGAAAATAACGGGGGCTGATCCTGATGAGAGCAACTGGTAATAGCGCTGACTTGTGACAGACCGGCTATTATCTGCAGCTTTTTTAGCTGTTAAGTTTGGTTATGTATAACCTAAGTCAAAAGCTGCAGTGATCTACAGGTCCTGCGATCAGGTGGAACTGGATTTAGTTGTCTAAAGTAGTTTTCAGAGGTGGCCGTACACTCGAAGATCAACCCACTAGTCACCCTGGAACACACGAAATCAGGTCTTTTTTGTCAGATTATCAAAACTAGTAAAAGGAACTGTCTTGACCCGTTAACGTGACTGCGTGGACAGGCTTTCCATTCCGGCGCTTCGCGCCTACACTACGACCGCGGTTGGCGATGTTAGGCTTCCAAAATAAAGTCAGGGAAATGTATGAACTGGATTTCAGAATTACAAAATTTGAATTACATGGCTGTAGCAATTGCAGCCATTGCAAGCTATGTCCTTGGATTTGCCTGGTACCATTGGGCGGCTTTTGGTGAGGCATGGGCAAATGCTTTAGGCATCACAAAAGAGGAGGCTGACAACACCGAAGGCCTTGGTGGCGCTTTCATCATCTCTTTAATTTCGGGGCTGTCGAAAGCTGTATGTCTCGCATTGCTTATGGCAGTAGCAAACATATCGGGTCTTTTAAGTGGTGCATTTTTTGGCGTACTGATCTCGGCAGCATTTACTGTCTTGTCGCTGGGCTACTACAATGGTTTTGCCCGTGTACCCTCAAAGCTCACATTCATAAATTCAGCCCACAGTGTTACTGAACTTGCTTTAATGGGTGCAATTATAGGTATGTTTTCATAGCTAAGCAGGCCTGACCAGGCCATTAATCTGACGTCTTTCCGTTGCTTGTTTTTGTGCCTGAATGGCACAGCACTCACAGTTGTAAAACAACAGCTTATGGCGGCATTGATGACCGCTACGTGCCAGCAGCGGACATGTATCAACACTGTAGATATAAACCGCAATAAATCCGTTCGTCCGTATGTATATTTGGAGAAAGCTAATTTTTCCGGGGCATTTCTCTGCTTGTTGTAGCTCGTTTTTATCCTTGTATTTTCTGGTATTCCGTCTCATATTAATTACTCAGGGAATTTACTGTGCAGATTTACGTGCGCAGTCAGTCGTCAAAGCGCACATGCTTGTTTTTTATCGGAGGAAAATGGCGGTGCTGTCTAAAAGCTATTTTAATTCAAAATGTTATAGCAATGCCTGCTTTCTGTGTTGGCAGAAAAGCGCGCCCGTTCGTTATTAAAATGTAAGGCATGAGGCCCTCGCAATAATTAGCCGAGCTTCAATTAAATCAGTGAGGATTTAAAAATGGCAATAATAAGAGAAAGTAATGTCACATACAGTAAGTGGCCGGAGTTCAGGCAGGCTATAAATCAGCTAGTTAAAAATGGAACATATAAGAACTTGGTTGATATTCATGCCAATATGTCAATGTTTCCTGATGGTTTGCGTCATGGGGTGCATCGAATGCATGGAAACATGGCAGGGATAGTAGGGTACCGCCGTTTTCTTCCATGGCATCGTGCTTATCTTATTGCTTTTGAGCGTGAGTTGAGAAATATAGACAATACTCTTTCAATTCCTTATTGGGATTGGGATGCAGATGGAGGAAGATTAATAGGGATCAGTGGAGTTCTGGGGCTTTCTTCTCAACGTGATATTGGTCTTCTTGCTGGGCAGCCTGTTACCGTACCAAACCAGAGACCTTGGTTTAGTAACCCGGCAACAGTACAGATGATGGAGCGGTATACGGGGGATTATTACCCTTGGTCGCGCGAGCTAGAAGGCCCTCTTCATGGAGGTGGACATAATTGGGTAGGAGGCGATATGGCAAACCCAATGATTTCACCAAACGACCCGATATTCTGGTGCCATCATGCTCAAATAGATCGAATTTGGTCAGTTTGGCAAAACAACAACCCTAATGAAAAGGCGTATCTTACAGGAGCAGAAGCATTACTCGATCCGTGGGACACAGAATATAACAACGATAATATCCAAGACATAAGTGCTCTCGGACAAGACTCATACAGTTATGGCCCAACCCAGCCAGTTTTTAATCCAACCCCCTAGCCACCTAAAGCCTAACAAACTAAGCAAAAAGGACACGGTAAACCGTGGCTATTCTTGAGGCGTTATATACCTATAAAGATGGAGTTTTGAGTATATGTTTTGGTTCAATAATTTAAATAAAGTCGATTTAAAACCCAATACTACAGCGGATGACCTTTTATTGTTTCTTCAAAATAGAAGGGACAGTTACGCAACATCAGCAAGAATATGGAAAGTAGCAACGAGAGCCTTTCTAATATTATCTGTTTTATCCGCTAGTATTGCAGCCGTTATCCCTGGTCTAGAAAGCAATGGATTTTCGCTATTCCAGGATGAAAAGACAGCCTCAATATGGACTATTTTGAGTGCTTCACTTGCTGCATTGCTTTCAACTCTATCTGGTACACTGAAGTGTGAAGAGAACTTTATCTTTAATCGAAAACATCGACATGATACTGACCAATTAATTGTCGAACTATCAAAACAAGATACATCTCTAATTGATGTGCAAGATAAATTAAAATTAATAATGGAAGAACGAGGAACAAGAGAGTAACGGCATATAAAAAGTTGTTTAAAAGGATATAAAATCTTTGGCTTGCGTTCCTTCGGCGCTAATTTCAACCAAGCGTATATGCACCTATTAGCAAGACGTTAATGTTCGCTATATCTCGCTAACGGCCCCTCAAGAGAGGGTCAGAAGTGTCCTCCATTGGCGCAATTGAGACACCAGCCAGCCCGAAGGTTCTTTCAGCCAAGCAGGCTATGCGGTTGTCCTAGCTCGGCTAAGCCGCTGCATTCATCAGACATTCCAACCTATTTATACAAGCCCACTAACCTCAATCCTCCATCTATACGCTATTTAGCCCAGCACTGCCCCAAGCATCCTCCATAACCGTCTCACCACACCATCTAACTCACTCTAGTATTCCCATAATTATCTACCCATAACTAAAACATAGTCTCAGGGTTTAACTTATTCGTTTGAGACCCGCTTTTAACCACGGCTACTATAAGGGAAGTTACCTACTAAAAAACAATCAACTCTATATTCAGGACGCAGCCATGATGCCAGCGCTAGCCGTATCCCGACGTACCCGCAGTACGCCTTTTACCAGCCGTGTTGAAGCCATGGGGGTTCAGGCTTACACCGTGTATAACCACATGTTGTTGCCAACCGTTTTTCAGGGCATAGAGGAAGACTACTGGCACCTGTGTGAACATGTGCAGGTGTGGGACGTTTCCTGTGAGCGCCAGGTAGAGATTACCGGCCAGGACGCCCAGAAACTGATTCAGCTAATGACCCCGCGTGATCTGAGCAACGCCCGTGCAGGGCAGTGTTTTTATCTGCCACTGTGTGACGAAAAAGGCATGCTGATTAATGATCCGATTGCGATTAAGCACAGTGATGAGCACTGGTGGCTGTCCATTGCAGACAGCGACGTAAAGCTCTGGGCAATGGGCATTGCCACCGGTATGGGGTTAGACGTAGCAGTATGCGAGCCGGATGTCTGGCCGCTGGCGGTGCAGGGACCAAAAGCAGAAGATCTGATGGCCCGGGTGTTTGGCGGGCAGGTGAGGGATATTCGCTTCTTTAATTACCGCCATCTTAACTATCAGGGTACTGATATGGTCGTCGCCCGTTCCGGCTGGAGTAAGCAGGGGGGCTTTGAGATTTATGTCAGTAACGCCGAACTGGGAGGCCTGCTCTGGGATGAACTGTTCAGTGCAGGAGAAGATCTTCAGGTCGCACCGGGCTGCCCGAATCTTATCGAACGGATTGAAAGTGGTCTGTTGTCGTTCGGCAATGATATGGACTATTCCGATACGCCACTCGAATGCGGGCTGGATAAGTATGTCAGCCTGACTGCAGACATACAGAGCCTGAGCATTAACGCGCTGCGTAGCAGCACACCCCGGCATCAGTTGGTGGGGCTGGTCTGTGAAGGGAAGCACAGTTTCACCGCAACAGGTGTATATATGCAGGAGCTGTGCGTGGGCGAAATTACGTCCTGGGCCTGGTCACCGAAGTACGGCGTGACCCTGGCAATGGCGCGCTGCAGTACTCCGGCACTGAACAGCGACGTGAGCCTAACGGTGAATAGCGACAGCGGTCCCCACCCCGTAGTATTAAGCGGATTGCCATTTGATTTTAATGACTTAGGTCTGACTGCTCATGAGGCCAGTCAGCCACAGACAGTTACAGGGAAGCTATAATAATGAGTAAGCAAAACAACCGGTCGTCGTATCTGGGGGCCGACACAATCGCCCTGCATGCCGGCTACCAGCCTGAACCGGAACATGGTTCACGGGCCGTTCCCATCTACCAGACAACCTCCTACGTATTCGAAAGTGTTGATGCGGCATCGGCGCTGTTCAACGTTGAGCAGGGTGGCCATATCTACAGCCGTATTACCAACCCGACCGTTGCAGTACTGGAGCAGCGGGTCGCTGCCCTTGAGGGTGGCACCGGAGCAGTCTGTACCGCCTCCGGCATGAGTGCGCTGTTTGTTACGTTCGTTTCACTGTGTTCCGCCGGGGACCATATCGTCAGTGCCGGACAAATCTACGGCTCTACCGTTACCTTGCTGAAACACACACTGAAACGCTTCAACATTGATGTATCCTTTGTGGACATCAACGATAGCCAGGCGGTTGCCGGCGCGATTCAGAGCAATACCAAACTGGTGTTTTGTGAATCCATCGGAAACCCGGGCCTTGAAGTCTCAGACTTGCCCGCTATTTCGGATGCAGCGCATCAGCACGGTATTCCACTGGTTGTCGATGCGACCTTTGCGACCCCGAGCCTGTGCCGTCCCCTTGAGCATGGCGCCGATGTTGTTGTCCATTCCCTCACGAAATGGATCGGTGGCCACGGAACCGCAATTGGCGGGGCCATCGTTGACGGCGGTAAATTCGACTGGGCTGCCAGCGGCCGCTTCCCGACGCTTACCGAACCCTATGAGCCGTTCCACGGCATTAACTTCTGGGAAGAATTTGGTCCGGCAGCTCTGACGATGCGTATCCGGGCGGAAGCCATGCGTGATTTTGGCGCGGCCATGAGCCCGCACAATGCCTTCCTGCTGTTACAGGGTATTGAAACCCTGAACCTGCGTATGAAGCAGCATGTGGAGAATGCCCGTCAGCTGACGGAATGGTTACAGCAGCAGGAGAATGTCGCCTGGGTGAACCATCCGGACCTTGAATCTAATCCGACCCATGATGTTGCCAGTAAGCTGTTCCCGAACGGAGCCGGTTCTATGCTGTGCTTTGGGGTAAAGGGTGGCAGAGCCTGCGGTGCAGCCTTTATTGATGCCCTGCAGCTGTCATCTAACCTGGCGAATGTGGGAGATGCCCGTACCTTAGTGCTGCACCCGGCGAGTACCACACACTCACGGCTGGATGACGAAGCCATGATTAAAGCTGGCATCGGCCCCGACATGATCCGCGTATCAGTCGGCATTGAATCGATTCGTGACATTTGTGCCGATTTCACCCAGGGGCTAAAAGCTGCCAGTAAAGCCCTGCAAAAGCAGCAGGAGGCATAAAGATGCGTATCACTGTTAATCAGCAAAACGTATTTGTTGCCACCGGTGGCAAAGAGTTTAATCCTGAACTGCCGTGCGTGGTATTTCTTCACGGTAGTGGTCTGGATCACCGGTGCTGGGCACTGCAGGCCCGCTGGTTTGCTTTTCACGGCTACAGCGTATTTGCACCGGACTTTCCCGGCCACAGTTTGTCAGCCGGCGAGCCGCTGACCAGCATAGAAGCCATGGCAGACTGGCTGATTGATGCACTGGAAACCGCTGGCGTTGAGCAGTTGCACTTAGTCGGCCATTCTCAGGGCTTTCTGGTGGCACTGGAAGCCGCGTCGCGATTGAAGTCCCGGCTATTATCACTGACCGCAATCGGGACTGCGGCGGCAATTCCGGTCAACCCGGCGTTAATTGAGACGGCCAGAGAAGCACCGATGAAAGCGGCAGATATGATGCTCCAGTGGGGCTTTGGCCAGGCAACGCAAATGGGCTACAGCGCCGTTCCCGGTGTGCAGCCTATCGCCGTCGGCCGCCAGATTATGGCGGCGAATCCGCTGGCAGAAGACCTTCAGGCCTGCAACGACTACACCCAGGGCACCGTCAGAGCCGCAGATATTATGTGTCCAACGCAAGTGATTTTAGCTGGGCAGGACCGCATGACCCCCTATAAAACAGGGCTTGAGCTGGCAAAACTGCTGAACACAGAGGCTATCAGGATTGAATCGGGTCATATGCTGCCAATCGAAGCGCCGAAAGCCTGCCTGAATGCCATGAAACAGTTTTTCACCCGGCTGTAACTGCTAACCGAATAAGAGAACCGATATGTCTGAATCAACATTTAAAAAAGTCGCAGTTATAGGCGCCGGTACCATGGGGGCCGGTATTGCCGGACAGGTTGCCAATGCCGGTATCGAAGTCTGGTTGCTGGATCTGGCCTCAGAAGGTGAGCAGGTGAATGCGCTGGCCGAACGGGGCATGCAGCGCCTGCAGGACCCGGACGCCCCGGGGCTGATGAGCGATACTGCAGCTGAGAACATTCACTTGGGCAACATCCGTGACGACTTTGGTCAGCTGGCCGACTGCGACTGGATTGCCGAAGCTGTCGTGGAACGGCTGGATATTAAGCAGGACCTGTACCGTAGGATTAACGACGTATGCCGTGACGATGCGATTATTACCTCCAACACCTCGACTATACCGATCAGCCTGCTGACGCAGGGCATGCCGCAGTCATTCTGCGAGCGCTTTGCCATTACCCACTTCTTTAACCCGGTACGCTTCATGCGGTTGCTGGAACTGGTGCGCGGTGAACATACCCGTGAGACTGTAATGCAGCAGCTGGATGCCTTCTGCGATCAGCACCTTGGCAAAGGCGTCGTACATTGCGCCGACACACCGGGCTTTCTGGGCAACCGGGTGGGGGTGTATGCCATCCAGTGCGCACTGCACACCGCATTTGAGATGGGCCTGAGCCCGGCGGAAGCCGACGCGCTGTTTGGCCGGCCCATGGGCATTCCGAAAACCGGCGTATTCGGCCTGTATGATCTGATCGGTATCGATCTGATGTCAGATGTGGTGAAAAGTCTGGTAAACATTCTGCCAGCCGATGACGACTTCCATACGGTGGCTGCGGAAATCCCGTTAATGACAGCCATGATTGCCAATGGCCAGACCGGCAATAAAAATGGTCAGGGCTTTTTCCGCGATGTACCGACCGCTAATCCGGATGTTACCACTCGGGAAGTGCTGGATTTCAGCAGCAATGAGTATCAGCCTTTTCAGCGTCTGGAGCTGCCACTGGCACTGCAGGCTGAAGCTGAAGGCGTACAGGTTCTGCTGGATGATAACGGCCGCTATGGTGAATATGCCTGGCAGGTGCTGTCCCGTACGCTGTGCTATGCAGCCTCGCTGATCCCTGAAGTGGGCGATGATATTGTGCCTGTCGATGACGCCATGAAACTGGGCTACAACTGGGTGCAGGGGCCATTCGAGCTGCTGGATCAGATTGGCACCGAACGTTTTGTGAAAAGGCTCGAGGCAGAAGGCCGCCCGGTGCCGGCACTGTTACAGCAAACCCGCGGTGATCAGTTTTACCGCGTTGCCGGCAATCAGCTCTGCGCCCGCCGCGCTGACGGCAGCTACCCGGCAATTCAGCGGGCAGAAGGTGTACTGCGCTTTTCTGAGCTGCGCCGTACGCTGACTCCGCAAAACAGTAATGCCGTCGCCAGCTGGTTCATTGTTGACGATGCGGCCATTGTCGAATTCCACAGCAAAGCCAATGCGCTGGACGGTGATTCAATGGCGATTTTGCTTGACGCACTTCAGCAAGCAGAAGCCCGTGGTTTGCGGGGCGTTATTATTCACAATGATGCCCAGCATTTCTCCTGCGGTGTGAACCTGGGCGCGGTACAGAGTTTCTATCAGGCAGAAGACTACGAAGGCCTTGATCACTTCCTGAATCACTTCCAGCAAGTGGTGCTGGCCATGCGTAACAGCCCGTTACCGGTCGTGGCGGCACCGTCCGGCTTATCCATCGGCGGCGGCTTTGAAGTGGTGCTGCATGCGGATCAGGTTATCTGCCACGCCAACTCAGTAACCGGGCTGGTTGAGTCACTGGTAGGGGTGGTGCCAGGCGGTGGAGGGGTTAAAGAAACCCTGTACCGCAATCTCTCAGCATACGGCGACACAGAAAAGGCCAGCTGGAAAGCTTTTATGAATCTGGGATATGGCCGTACCGGTACGTCACCCATCATCAGTAAAAAGCTGGCGATGCTGCGCGAACAGGACGAATGGCTGATGAACCGTGACCGCTTACTGGAACACGCCCTCAACACCCTGGATCAGGTACAGAAAGCCCCCGCCCGGGAACCTGTCCCTCTGGCAGGAGAACCCCTGTATACCGCAATGTGCGAATGGCTGCAAAAAGCCAGTAACGATGGCCAGCTGTATCCTCATGATGTAGTTGTGGGCTCAGAAATTGCCGGCATTCTCACCGGTGGAAACTGCCCGCCGGGTACCCTGCACAGTGAACAGGATCTTTTCGATGCTGAACGCCGGGCGTTTCTGAGGCTGGTTAAAACCCCGGAAACCCGTGCCCGAATCGACAGCATGCTGGGCAACGGAAGCAGCATCCGCAACTGATCGCGGCCAACCGCAGGCATCCCCGGTATGTAAACGCGCCGGGGAAATCCTGACACAAGAATAAGAATAGGGAGTTATACCATGCATGCAGATTATCAGGCACTGGGCATGAATGCGGCAAACTATGCTGGCCTGTCACCGATATCCTTCCTGCACCGCAGTGCAGATATTTACCCCGGCCATGAAGCGGTTATTTACGGTGAACGCCGCTACAGCTGGCAACAAACCCGTGAGCGCTGTAACCGCATGGCCTCTGCACTGACAGAACTGGGAGTGAGCCTGGGGGATACCGTTGCTGTGTTGGCATTCAACACCCCGGAAATGTTCGAATCTCACTTTTCAGTCCCCATGACAGGCAGCGTAATCAACACCATTAACACCCGGTTGGATGCAGAAACCGTCGGCTATATTCTCGACCACGGTCAGGTATGTGTGGCCATTATCGACCGCCAGCTGTACCCGGTGTATAAAGCTGCACTGGAGCACGCTAAGTGTCGTCCACAGCTGGTTATCATTGATGATCCGGCGGCAACTGAACAGCCGGATGTGGACTTGCCACATCTGAACTACGAATCACTGATCAGCAGCGGTAGCCCTGAATTCAGCTGGCAGCCACCGGAGGATGAATGGCAGGCCATTGCGCTGAATTACACCTCCGGTACTACAGGGCGCCCAAAAGGGGTGGTGTATCACCACCGTGGCTCATACCTCATGAGCATGGGCACAGTCATTGGCTGGAATCTGCCGAATCATCCCCGTTACCTGTACTGCGTACCTATGTTTCACTGCAATGGCTGGGGCCACGCCTGGACCATGGCCGCAGTGACCGGCACAGTAGTATGCATGCGTGCCTTTGAACCCGGTTTACTGTTCCGGCTGGTTGATGAGCATCAGGTCAGCCATTTTGGTGGCGCACCGATTATTCTGAATATGCTGGCCAACGCGCCGGAAGAACAGCAAATCCGTTTTGACCGCAGCATTAAAGTCATGACCGCCGGGGCACCGCCGCCGGCACAGGTACTGGCCCGTATGACTGAATTCGGATTCGATGTCATGCATGTTTACGGGCTGACTGAAACCTACGGCCATATTCTGCAGGCAGCACCGCAGGAAGCCTGGGAGCAGGAAGACAACGGCCGGCAGGCTGAACTGAAATCCCGGCAGGGGGTGCGGTTTCCAATGACCGAAGCCGTCATCGTTCAGGATACTGACACCGGCTTACAGGTACCGGCTGATGGCAACTCTATCGGTGAAATCCTGATCCGCGGTAACACCTGCATGAAAGGGTACCTGAATAACCCGGAAGCCACCGCAGAGGCTTTTGCTGATGGCTGGTTCCATAGCGGTGATCTTGCAGTGGTCCACCCGGACGGCTATATCCAGATCAAAGACCGCTCAAAAGATCTGATCATCTCCGGCGGTGAAAATATATCTTCCGTAGAAGTGGAAAACACCCTCTATAAACACCCGGCAGTGGGTGAGGCGGCAGTCGTTGCCATGCCCGATGATACCTGGGGTGAAGTACCCTGTGCCTTTGTCGAGTTAAAGGACGCAGAATCGGTCACCGAAGCAGAATTAATTGATTTCTGCAGCACACACATGGCACGCTTTAAACGACCCAAGCGGGTTATTTTTGGCCCGCTGCCCAAAACGGCCACCGGCAAAATTCAGAAACACGCGTTACGCGATCAACTGAAACCGGCTGAATAAGGATCTTTACGTGCTCGATAACCCAAGCAGCCTCTGGCAAAAAACCATTCAGCACCTGATGCCTCTCTGGCGGGAAGCACTGGGCAATAAAGACTCACTGGACAGCCTGACCCTCACACCGGATCTGGAAACCAGTGATCACGAACAACTCCTCACCTGGATTGATGCCTGCATCGACGGCGCGGGGGATGTTGCAGCCCGTAACCGAACTGCCCAACTGGGCCGCTGCTATCTCGAACTGAGTGAAACCGGCCGGGTGACTTTTTTTACCCTGCTGTGTCAAAAGTACGACATTCAGGAACAGCAGTTACATGCACTGATGCGGGACTGGCAGGAAGCCGACAGCGACAGCCGCCCGGCACTGACCCGTAAATTGCGGCATCAGCTGGAGCCGCCAAGAATGATCCTGTTACGCCAGTTCAATGAGCTGCCGGAAGGGGTAAAGTTTCTTGTTGATATGCGCGCAGAATTGCTCAAACTCAGCCGCCAGCACCCGCATTTAAAACCTCTTGAAGAAGATTTAAAACGTCTCCTAACCAGTTGGTTTGACGTAGGTTTATTGCAGCTTGAAGAGATCACCTGGCACTCCGGTGCCGACCTCCTTGAAAAGCTGATTGAGTACGAAGCAGTTCACGAAATTCAGAGCTGGACTGACTTAAAAAATCGCCTCGACTCTGACCGCCGCTGCTTTGCATTCTTTCACCCGAATATGCCTAACGAGCCATTAATATTTGTCGAAGTGGCGCTGGTAGAAGGGCTGGCAGGTAACGTGCAGGCCCTGCTGGATGAAGACGCGCCACTGGCGGATCTGAACCAGGCTGACAGCGCAATCTTCTATTCTATTTCCAACACACAGAAGGGTCTGCGTGGCATCAGCCTGGGCAACTTCCTGATTAAGCGGGTTGTAAATCAGCTGCAGCATGATTTCCCCCAGCTGAAGCAGTTTGCAACGCTTTCTCCGGTGCCGGGCTTTACCCAGTGGCTGGATAATCTCAGTGAAGAAGAACAGCAGGCGCTGGCATTCAGCGGCACCGCTGAGCAGTTACGCCAGCAACTGGTACAGGCGGATCAGACCGAACGGGATGCCCTGAAAGAGCAGATAGAGCCTCTGGCACTTGCGTACTTCACTGAAGCGAAGCATCCCCGGTACGCCCCCTTTGTCAGAGACCCGGTGGCCCACTTTCACCTGACCAACGGCGCCCAGCTTGCCCGCATTAACTGGCTGGCGGATCAGTCAGAAAAGGGCCTGCAACAGTCACTGGGGCTGATGGTAAACTACCTGTATGAACTGCCGCACATTGAAGCCCGCAGCCAGGGGTATACCGGCAACGGGGATATTGCTCTGTCTTCAGCGCTGAACAAACAGAAGAAGTAATTCATACACATACGCTTTCATGTACAAGCCCTTTAGTCCGGCTGACTAAAGGGCTTTTTGCTATTTAAGGCTCAAAGCCTTCCACCACCGCAGGGTTTTCTCTGCGTCCTGGCTTCATAAATATCAATTGCAGTGTTCAGATCCAGGTCGAAACGCTCTTCGGCATCCTGGCCTATCGCCGTGAGCAACAGGGTATACCGGCTCGGCGGGCGGCTGTTTAATCAGTGAAAGTACAGCGGAGAAGCGGGTAAGCACCGGGTTAAAGTCAACAGTAACCGGATCAGCAACGATACCGACATCGTGCGCCGCCGGGCCGTTGCCGGAAAGGGCATTGCTTATCGCTCCCACATCGATATAGCAGCCGATTTAAAGCAGGGAAGGTTAGTTCAGTTATTTGAAGATTTTCAGTCGCCGCCGGCAGCGCTTTACTTACTCTGCCCAGGCAGAAAGCAGATCACTCCTGCGGTCGTTGCGTTCAGGGAAATGCTGAGGGAAAAATGTGCAGAGCAACAAGGCTCGAGAGAAGTAGTATAAATTACGCGACTTATTTCAAACGTAAAATATGATGTTTTCTTTAGCACTCGTCCCCTTCAGAGACGCATGTTACATGTTCATATTTACATTCTCGGCACACATAAATAAGTGGTTTTGATCTTTCTTGGTATGACTGAATATTGCCGCAGTTAACATTAGGACACTTCGCCGGGATAAGAGAGCAAAAAACAAATCGAGCAACAAAGAAAAAAGCAAAAGCAAAAAAAATCATTGTTATAAATGTAATCGCCGAATTACCAAATAAAAAAATCCCAAATAAAGGGGTTCCAACTATTAATCCGATCTGAGTTAGAATTGACAGTAAAAGATGTATTTTGATGGGCATTATCACTCCTTAAAGACCCTGTAATTAATTCAGTGTAACTGCCAGGGTTAAATGCAATCCGTTAAACGATCTTCAAATTCAATCATAAAGCGGTTCAGGGCCGCCTTCCAGTTTTTGATGGGCATCGTCCATTTTTTGGAGGCATCCTGAATCGCCAGATAGATCACCTTTCGTGCTGAATTGTCTATCGGGCATAACTGGACGCTTGGCCCAATCAATGCGCCTACCGTACTCAACAGCAGCCTTAACATTGCTCAGTTTTGGGACGGACGCGCCAAAGATCTGCAGGAACAGGCCGGCGGGCCCATCGCCAATCCCATTGAAATGGGCTTCAGCCACCGGCTGGCCGTTGAAGTGCTGGATACCATTCCTCAGTACAAAGCATCCTTCAGCGCGATATACGCTGCAGACACAATCGAAATTGCTCAGGTAACTGATGCCATTGCTGCTTTTGAGGAAACCCTGGTGACGCCTAATGCGCCGTTCGACCGTTATCTCAAAGGTGACAGCAACGCCATTTCGGCAACCGCTAAAGCAGGCTATGAACGTTTTAAATCGACCGGCTGCACTGCCTGCCATAACGGTCAGGCGGTGGGCGGCAACTCATTTCAAAAAATGGGACTGGTTAAACCCTATAAAACGGACAACCCGGCCGCCGGACTTTCAGCGGTAACCGGTCAGGAGATTGACCGCTTTAAATTCAAAGTGCCGACGCTGCGCAACGTAGAATTAACCTATCCGTACTTCCATGACGGCGCAATCTGGAGCCTTGAAGAAGCAGTTAATATTATGGCAGAGCTACAATTGGGCAAAGCGCTTAAACAGGAAGAAACCGACGAAATTGTAGCCTTCCTGAAAACCCTGACCGGTGACCAGCCAAGCTTTAAGCTGCCGCAGTTGCCGCCATCAACCAACCGCACTCCACGGCCGGATCCGGCGTAATTACAGTTACGTCTGATTTATATACACCTGTGCAAAGCAGCCTGATGGCTGCTTTTTGGTACAGATCAGCCTTCAGATAAGGGCCTCAGGAAGATTTGTTCGCGCAGTACCTGCCAGCGGTTATCTTCAAAGCGCAGCTCTATATTGCAGAGGAGCTTCATTTCATCACCGTTCATACCGCTGTGTATTCTGCTGAGTACACATACCGCGCTGTCGCCAAGAATATGAAAGTCATGCCAGTCTGCCCAGGGGTTCAGCGGCACCGGGTTGTTTTGTGCCTGTTCCGCAAAATGGTCAATAAACGCCTGTTTGCTGAAGGTCTGTACCTGACTGTCCGGCATAACCAGCGTGGTATGAAAGTCATCATGGTAGATGCTGTACAGGGCATCAGTGTCAAAGTGGGTGGCACGGTCTATCAGGTGATCCATAGCAGCCCGGATATCTGCTTTGGTATGTGTAATCGCTGTCATGTAAACCTCTCTGGGTGAATATCAGTTCTGCCGTGCCGATAGCGACAGCACAGAGATCGTCATCATATACATCGTGATAATCGAATAGAATCCAGATAAAATGCATAGCTTATATTCCAATAGAGAATACTAAGATGGATCAGCTATCAGCCATGCGGATCTTTGTCCGGGTGATTCAGACAGGCAGCTTTTCCGCAGCGGCACGGGAACAAAACAGTACCCAGGCAACAGCCAGTAAAAAAGTAGCAGCACTGGAGCAAAAGCTGGGCGTAAAACTGATCAACCGCAGCAGCAGGGAACAGTCCCTCACGGAAGCGGGCAATGATTACTTTCAGCACTGCCTGGCAGTGTTAAGTGAAATCGATGAGATGGAAGCCAGCGTCCGCTCCCGGACAGCCACACCAAAAGGGGTGTTGCGGATTACAGCACCGATACCTTTTGTCCGTCTGGTACTGGCACCCTTAATACCGGAATTTCTCGCACGTTATCCTGATATTGAGATTGATATGCCACTGGAAGAAAGGCATCTGGATCTCATTTCGGAGGGCATTGATCTGGCGATAAGGGCCCGTAAACTTGAAGACTCATCGCTCGTTGCCAAACCGCTATTCAGCAACCCGCTGATACTGGTAGCGTCACCTGACTACATTGCCAGAAAGGGTGCACCCGCCGTACCTGAAGACCTGAAAAACCATGACTGCATTGTTTATACGCTGAACAAGGCACTGAATAACTGGCATTTCAGAACAGCAGACTCGGAACATGCTGTTGCAGTATCCGGCGCATTTCGCAGCAATAACGGTGAAACAAACCTTGCGGTTGTGCTGGCCGGGCAGGGCATCACACAGATACCGGTATGGATGGTAGATGAGCATCTAAAAAGAGGTGAGTTAGTCCAGCTGCTCAGTGAATATGAAACTGACTTTATGCCCATCAACATTGTCTATCCGCAAAGCCATTACTTACCGCTTAAAGTGCGCTGCTTTATCGATTTTATCAGTGACAGGTTAACTGCGGGTGATGCGCAACAATAATCAGAAGACGGTGCAAGGAAATACCTGTAGCTACGAGGGTTAAACAGGTTGCCGTTAATTATCAGAACGACACTTGCATGGTCAGTGACAGACATCACTGACCATTACACACCGGTATCACACCCACAAAAACAACGCGCATCCTGCCGTCAGGCCACCGGTTGACCAGGTAAACAGTTTCCAGCGCAGCTCCGTCGATAAGAACCGGCGAATTGCACGGCCCGCAACGGCCCAGGGGGTAATCGACAGAAAGCTCAGTGGTGGGATAATCAGCAATACCAGCCAGATCAGCTGCGGATCCTCTTCAATGGCCACCAGAACAAGGCTCACCAGTGCCAAAGTTGCGCTGATAGCCTTAGGGTTAGCGAACTGAAACAACACAGCCATAATGAACCGCATGGGTTTTTCGACCTGTTTATCACCGCTTGCCTGCCGGGCAGTGGCCATTTTCCAGCCAATCATACACAGCCACACACTGCCCAGTACTTTCAGAATCAGCAGGGTTTGTGGCCAGGTGTCGATCAGGGGTTTCAGGCCCAGCACTGCCACAGAGTTCAGCAGCACGGTGCCGGCCAGAATGCCAAAAATATGTGGCAGGGTAGCGCGTACACCAAACTTAGCCCCGGAATATACCAGCATCATATTATTCGGCCCCGGTGTTGCCCACATAGTGTAGGCAACCAGAACAAAGGGCATCAGCAACTCAAGATTTGTAGACATGGAACGTTCCGGCTCAGGTTTTAATGAGTAATCAGTATAGGACCTGTCAGACGCATGGACACAGACACACGAATAATAATAATTAATGGACACAGAGATTATTGCTTTGCATACTCGATAAGCGCTGACAGCATACAAAAAGCCAGCGACATAACATCCACTGTTCAGAAGCCGTTCTCATATGAATCAACTTGCCGGAAACACCACAGAGCAGCCGCAATACCTGCAAATCGCCGGAAACATTGAGCAACAGATCCGTAACGGTGCACTGGCTCACGGCACCCGCTTAGCCCCGGTCAGGCAGTTGGCAAGCGACTATCATGTCAGCATCAATACGATTCGCAGCGTGCTGGATACACTGGAACAACAGGGGCTGATCAGTCGTCAGCCCAGGCAGGGCGTCCGCGTGTGCTTTCAGCCCCAGGCTGCACCGGCAAGCTATCAGCCTTTCGAGCCGTTCAAAGCCGCACCGGGATTAGCCGTACAGGCTCAGAAGTGGCTGGATGCATCAATCCTTAACGGCCAGGCCAATGGCCAGTTTATCAATATGGTACTTTCCCCTGAACTGGAGATGTTCCGGTCTTTTCAGCGTCATTACCATAAAGTGCTGTTGCAGCCATCAAGACGGGGGATGGAAAGCTCCGCCGGCTACCTGCCATTACGGGAAGCCCTTTGCCGTTTATATTCCCGGCGGGACGTATCACTGGATTCAACCCGGATACAGATCACCAGCGGATGCCAGCATGCGATGGAGCACGCCCTGCGGGTGGTGTGTCGGCCCGGAGACAATGTTGCCGTACCCACTCCGGCATTTCCCGGCTACCTGGCATTACTGGGCCAGCTCAGGTTAAACGCGGTTGAAGTGCCCATGACACCGGCAGGTCCGGATTATGCGTCACTGAAAGCCGTAATGCACAGTGGTGATATCGCAGCACTGATTATTAACCCTATATGCCACAATCCCACGGGGGTAACCATCAGCGATGACTATAAGCGGGACATTGCGAACTGGGCCAATGCCCTGAAGATTCCGGTGATTGAAGATGATATCTGCGCCAGTCTTAACTTTTCTGAGGCCAGCCCTAAACCGGTGATCGGTTATGACACCGACGGCTGGTGCATGCTGGTCAGTTCTATATCCAAGATTGTTGGCGACAGTGAACGGCTGGGCTGGTGTCTGCCGGGGCGCTTCCGGGATGCCTATATGACTCAGGTGGCAATCAGTCAGATCAGCGGGCCGTATTTCCGCCAGAAAGCTCTGGCCAACTATCTCAACGGGTCGCGCTTTAACAGCCAGTTACGCAACTGGCGTGCACAGATGAAAGCATGTCTTGATGAAGCCAGTGCGTTACTGAAATCAGAACTGGGGCCACACATTGAAATTACATCCCCCAGCGGAGGATATGCACTCTGGATCCGGTTACCGGACTACGTGGATGTAACAGAGGTACGCCGGCAGGCTAAGGAACAGGACTGTGATTTTTTGCCCGGTGAAGTTTTCAGCCTGGCCCCAAGGTTTAAGCAATACATCCGGCTGGTACTGATTCCCTCCGGCGATACACAATATCAGCAGGCACTGGCACGGCTTACAGCCATCATCAAACTGATGCTAAACAGCGGTTAAACAACCACCTGTAAGCGGTTTAGCAAGCGTTGCAGCGGAACATCAAGCTCATTGCCCAAGGTTTTGGCATGCGCCTGTAAACGCCGGGGGTGAGGGTCCAGCTGAATATCCTTGCCGACAAAGACGATGACATTGCCTTCCTGAGTACTGGCCTGTAAAGGCTGGGATCCGAACACTTCCTGCAGGGTGTCCATGCACAGAGGAAGAATGCCTTTGCCTTCATCCCAGAGGTTAATGACCATCACACCTTCATCGCACAAATGGTCATAACTGGCCTGTAAAAAGGCAGGATCAACCAACTGATCCTGTAAACCGTTATCCAGATACAGGTCAACAAAGAGCAACTCCTGCTGACCGGTCGGCAAAAGCGGTTGCTGGATATGCTGAAATGCATCGCCGATATGCAGTGTCAGCCGTTGGGAATCCGGCAGAGAGAACCAGTCACGGGCGGCCTGTGCCACTTTTTCCCTTAACTCGACCACCGTCAGCGACAGGCTGTCATCCGCCAGCAACAGCGCTTTAGCCAGTGAACCGGCGCCTAAACCCAGCAGGGTGGCCCGGCGGGCTTTAGGGGTCAGCAGCAATGCCAGCATCATGCACTGGGTATACTGAAACAACAGCCGATCCGGCTGGCTAACCTGCATGCCACTCTGTTCACCGCCGTTACCGAAGGTCAGATAAATATTATCGTTATCGCTGAGAACATGAATAGGACCCCATTCATCATGATAACGGCTGACTTCAAATGAACTCATACAGTGCTTTTCCTGAAACATCTTTCCTGCTGGCGTGAGCGGCTGAGTATATACAGCCGCCCGGTCTTTCTCCAGCACGATATCAGCCATATGCGGCAGCGGGCAGCCAGAGCACCAGTTGCGGCCAAAAGACCAGGATCAGCAAGCCTGTGAGCTGCAGAATAATAAAGGGTGTTACCCCTTTATAGATATCCGTAATCTTTACGTTTGGTGGGCACACACCTTTCAGATAGAACAGTGCAAAGCCCACCGGCGGGGTGAGGAACGAGGTTTGCAAGGCCATGGCCACAAGCATCACGAACCATACCAGCTCCGGATTATCCAC
>CAKZPE010000030.1 GCA_937138495.1 uncultured Oceanospirillaceae bacterium | reverse complement strand
GTCGTGCATAGACTGATCCGACAGAGGGCCGAACTCAGAACGCAGTGCAGCAACCATCCAGCCAGACAGGTACAGGTAGCGGCGTTCGGTAGTGCCGAAGTGCTTCTTAATAGAGATCAGCTTCTGCTGACCTACGAAACCGTGCCAGCAGCCCAGAGACTGAGTGTACTTGGTCTTGTCTTTGTCGAACTCAGCCATGTCGCGACGCATGATAGCCGCAGTATATTTAGCAACGTCCAGGCCAGTCTTGAATTTGTTCTGTGCACGCATACGCGCTGCTGATTCCGGGTTGATAGCATCCCATGGGCTACCCGCTACTTCTTTCGCAGCAGCAACTGCTTGAATGTTTTCTTGATATGTAGACATGACCAAACCTTCTATTTTTATCGCTAAAGTTTGAATAAGTCCCCGTTCCACCGATGTTACAGCCTCTCATGTAACACCGGTGAAACGTTGACTAGCACTCGATTCAGGACGCCACTATGGGGGAGGAGAGCGGGCCTGGTCAAAGGATTTTTGTGCAGAGCAATATGGCTGTAAATATACTACAAACAGTGATTTACACTGGTCGGTAAAAAAACTACAGAGCGTTTGCGGGATAGAAAACCTAAAAAGGCACGTTTAATCAGGGCTTCAGTGCCGGTCAGTTTTTGCTTACCGACTTTGGTGTAATAGAAATAACCGGTTTTTGATCAATAATTACAAGAATAACAAGGGTGTTTTTAATTCCAAATTTGTATAAGGGGTTTCTGACTACATATTTGAAAACAGGCAGTAACTGTCGACAGAAATAAAAACGGTTTTTTGATCAAAACCTGTTTTTGATGAGCAAATAGACGGTTTTCAGGCATTTTGATGTCAATAATTCCACTATACTGTATTTATTGTTTAACGGTTAGTGATGATTGTCGACAATCTTGCTGTGTTTTTAGCCTTTTAGGGCCTTTAAAACACTGATTGTTGACAACTGTGCAGGTGAAACAAAAAAGCCTGCACGAAGGCAGGCTTAATCAGCGGGCATTTATAAAAATGCATAACTACAAAGGCTATTCCGCCAGATAAATGCAGCCCCGGTTGTAGAGCTTAACCAATAATTCAAGCTGATCACCGGACCATTCACCCTGGTTAATGATCAGGTTCGGAGTCTGACACAAGAGTTTGGCTAACTGGATGCTGCCACCGGTACAGGCATAAGACTGCCCATCAACAAACAGCAGTACATCGCCGTTACTCTGTTCAGTGAAAGAGACCCGGCTGCCTTCGTTGCGCACAAAAGCCAGTTCGCTTTGGGAAAGGGCATCTGCCAGCTGTTCGCTGTCAATTTTATCTTCCGGGCTCTGATCCAGTTCCGGGTATTTAGGGTCTGTGACATATTCGCCAAACCAGGTAGCCAGCTTTTGCTCGTCATTTAGGAACTGATTAAAGATATCCCGGACTTTTTGCAGTGCCTGCGGCTGAATTTCGCCGGGATGTTCCTGCAATGCCAGCTCCGGATCGGCATAACGGGATTCGGACGTCAGCTGTTCACCGACATAGTCTGTGAAGCCCCGCAGGATCTCTGCCTGAGACGGTGCCCGGAAACCGACCGAGTAAGTCATGCAGTCGTCGGTGACGGCGGTGCCGTTATGGCCAACCTGCGGTGGTACATACAGCATATCGCCCGGTTCCAGTACCCAGCTCTGTTCAGGATGCCAGTCAGGGATGATCATCACTGGAGTATCGTCACGGCGGGGAGAGTGCTGATCAAAATGTCCGCCAACTTCCCAGCGGCGTTCACCCTGGGTCTGAATCAGGAACACGTCGTAGTTATCATAGTGGGGGCCAACGCCGCCGCCTTCACTGGCAAAGCTGACCATCAGGTCATCGTAGCGCCAGTTAGGTACGAAACGGAACTGTTCTACCAGGTCACTGGCGTCCGGTACCCAGTTGTCGACCGCCTGCACCAGAAGTGTCCAGTGGCTGTCAGGCAGTTCCGCAAATGTCTGTTCATTGAACGGACCGTGCTTTAGCTCCCATGAATCATTATCCGGTGCGGTGATTACCAGCCGGGCTTCAACGTCATCCTCACAGGCCAGACCTGCCAGCTCATCGGCATCGACCGGCTGAACAAAGTCTTTAAATGCGCCACGTACCAATAACGGTTTCTTCTGCCAGTACTCGGCAAGAAAAGTTTCTATGGAAATATCACCAAAAGGGGACTGGCTCATGACTGGGCTCCTTTGTCCTGATTGTTTTCAGCCGGGCTGCTTTCGGCCGGACTGGTGTCAGAGGGGGTAGTCTGATCGGCCCGGGCAGCGGTTTCATCCACTGAGCGTAAAATACCCCGCAGCATGTTCAGTTCAATCTGTTCCGGACGGCTGCGGTTAAAATAGCGGATCAGCTTTTTCATCACTTTGCCTTCATGCTGAGGGATGATAAAGCGGGTTTTGCGCAGGGCGGATTCCAGGTGTTCGTAAAAGCGCTGCATTTCTTTGTGCAGTGGGTATTCGGCGCTGTCCTGTGGATTAGCTGCCGCCGCCTGCTGCTGGCTGGCCTGCCAGACTTCATAGCACACCAGCTGGATCGCAGCGGATACATTCAGAACCGGATAGTCTGGGTTGGCCGGAATATAAACGTGATAGTTGCACTGTTCCAGTTCATGGTTATGCAGGCCCATGGTTTCACGGCCGAAAATGATCGCGACCTTACCGTTATTCGCTTCAGCGACGACCTTTTCTCCGCAGGTGCGGGCATCAAAAACCGGCAGGTCAAATGAACGGTTACGGGCACTGGTACCGATCACAAGCTGACAGTCGGAGATAGCGTCTTCCAGGGTGTCGACGACGGTTGCCTGATCAAGCACATCTTTAGCGCCTGCTGCCCGGGAGTCCGCTTCTTCACTTGGATAAATGCGTGGCTCAACCAGATACAGCTGGCTCAGGCCCATATTTTTCATGGCACGGGCCGCAGCACCTATGTTGCCCGGGTGAAAGGTATTGATCAGTACGATACGAATGTTGTCCAGCATACAGCGATGAATCTCCGGAATAATCACGATACATGCCTGTTATTCAGGCGATGCGTATTGTATTGCACTGGGCGGGAGAAATATATCAGCCTGAGCCGGTGCACAGACAGTCTTTGATCTGACGCAGCCCAAGAAATTAATACATGTGTATGAATTTGCGAGTAACCGTCTTAAAATGTTGCACTTTCAGAGACTTATGTGGAGACACTATGACCGCCCAGGCACTGCTTCAGAGAATGGACCGGATTAAACAGGCAGCGCCGTTGCGCAGTGCACTTTACCGGGTGATGGATGAGCTGCACAGCATGGCTAACAATGCCTTATATTCAGTGACATTCACCGCTGCTAATAACCCGAATACTGTGCCGGTGTATTCAGCAGCCGGGTATGCGGGTTATTCCGAGGATAGCGGGCATGAACTGGTTGGGGCCCACGTCACCTTTAAGGATGATCTGCCCAGCTTTGTGCATGAGCTTACCCATGCCCGGTGTATCCAGTGTTATAAGTCTGAAACGGTTAACTATGCACCAAGCGGCCCGAATGCCGCCGTTATGACCTTTGGTCAGGGAGCAATGCCCGGTGCGCCGGCGCATACGGTATCCCTGGTAGCGGAGAGCATTATCGCCCGCCGTAAAGCCTGGTATCGCCAGGACTATAAACTGATTCTTGAAGGGAATCTTACCCGCCTGAAGGCCATCGCCGAGGTTGAGGATTACGAGGACACGGAAAACAAGTTTATGAGCCGTGAGCAGAAGCGCCAGCTTAAAGCAGCGCCTACCAGTGTTGAGCAAATGGATGAGCAGCAGTCGCTGGCCCATGAAATGCAGTATCAGGGTCGGGTGGCGAAAACCTTACGCACCTGGAAGCCGGGCACCGAGAATACCCGGCGGCTTCAGACAGAAGCGGAGCGCAAGAAGCGCTGGATTCTGGAACGGATCAACTATGGAAAAAACGGTATGGGTGGTCTGGGGGATGTGCATTTCGAATATGACACAGTGGTTAATCAGATGCTGGTACAGATGCACGCCTGGGGCTTTGATGATGACAGTGATCTGTTTGTTGCCGTGTCGGCACTGGCGCAGGAAACCCATGAGCGGCGAATGAGTGCGCTGGCACCGCCACCGAATGCCATTCCGGGCCCGCGGTCTGTGTTGACCTGAGCATGTCGCGTCAAAGAAGCTTGTTATACAGGAAACCCCGCATTGTGCGGGGTTTTTAGTGCCTGAGATTCCGGTTTAATCAGAGCTTAAACTGCCCCATGTTTCCGGATACTTTAGACAGCGCGGCCTCGAGTGCTTCCCGGCCAGCCTGGAGGGCATGGGTTACGCCTTCGGTCTGATCGGCTACCGTGCTGACATTGCTCATGTGGCTGTTTATTTCCTGCATGCTGCTACGCTGCTGTTCGGTTTCACTGGAGATCCCCAGGTTAATGGTTTCAATGCTGGCTGCATTCTCAGTCATGCTGTGAAGGGCGTCACTGACTGCCTGGCTTTTGCTGACACATTCCAGTGCCAGTTGTTGTCCCTGATCCATGACTGTACGGGTGTTTTTTACGCCTTGCTGAATATTGCAGACGGTTTGCTGGATGTTTTCCGTGGACTGTCGGGTTTTAAGGGCCAGAGCGCGGACTTCATCGGCGACTACCGCAAAGCCGCGACCCGCTTCACCGGCCCGGGCGGCTTCGATGGCAGCGTTCAGGGCCAGTAAGTTGGTCTGGTCGGCAATCACTTCAATGACGGTCAGCAGTTCACTGATAGATTCACTGGCGGTTTCAAGTGCCTGAGTGCTCTGGCTGGCGTTTGCCACTTCCTGAGCCAGCTGGCCGATACTGCTGGCGGAGTCTTCAACCAGAGTGAGGCTGGACCGTGTATCTGTATTTATACTGACAGCCTGTTCCTTGGCGTCGAACGAGTGGTCTGCAACCAGTTTAACGGTCTGGTTCATTTGTTCGACAATTTCAGCCGTGTCAATCAGATGGTGCTTTTGCTCCTGAACCCCCTGGCTGGTTTCGGCGGTGAGTTTGCCAAGTTCAGTCAGGGTATGGCTGGCTTGCTCTACTGAGTCACGGGTTTCACTGACCAGCAGGTGGATACGGGCAATGAATATGTCGACTTCACCGGCCAGCTGGCCGATTTCATCAGTCCGTTTAAAGCCAAGCCGCCGGGTAAGGTCGCCTTTGCCGTGGGCAAGGTTCTTAACTGCTGCGAGCAGTTCCGCCAGTGGCAGGGTCAGGCTGCGGGCAATCAGCAGGGCGAGGATGATCCCCGCCAGGCTGGTCAGCCCGAGAATGATGTTATTGACCGATTGCACTTGACGGGTATGGGCAATGGTTTGCTGTTTATGTTCATTGGCTGCATAGAGGCTGTTCTCAACCAGCTTTTGCAGTTCGTCTCCCAGCTGCATATCAAGCTGATTAAGAATGCGCTGGTCGGTTAAGCTGCGTTGTTGCGCGTTGCCAATACGTGCCTGGTTAAGCCGGTACCATGTTTCAGCCCACCGGCTAAGCTGACCGGTATCGCCCTGAACCATCAGTGCTGACGTGGCAGCAACGGCCTGGCCGAGCTGTTGGTTAAACCTTTGCTGATAGTCGCTGAGCTGTTGTCCGGCGGCGCGGGCATCCATAAATTCGATACGGGCCAGCTGGCGGTTAACCAGATCCCGGCTGTTACGGAAGGTGTCCCACGCGGCACGGCTCTGATCGACGGCGGTCAGCGGATGTTCAAATGCAGCAACGGCCGTTTTACCCAGCAGGCCTAACTGGTAGCTCTGATACAACCCCAGGCCACTGAATATACTGATCAGCAATCCGAACCCCAGCCATAATTTCAGTTTAATGGTCATGTGCTGATCTCCGGTCAGTAAGGCAGGATTGGCAGACTGACGGGCTGGTCATCACCGGTCAGGCTTTCAAGAAAGGTTCGAAGGTCGGTAATTTGCTGAACCGTCATTGGGCGTACTTTGATTTTCTCTGAGCGGCTGGGGCGGGGAGTGCCACCGGCAATATAATGAATAATGACTTCATCCAGTGTCGCCATACTGCCATCGTGCATATAGGGTGCCCGTTGCTGAATATTCCGTAACCCCGGCGTTTTGAAAGCCTGCTGATCAGCGGCGTTACCGGTGACTGCTTTACGGCCTTCGTCAGAAGAGCTCAGGCCTATGTCGTAGAACTGGTTATCGCTGAAGTTCCAGCCGGAATGGCAGTCACTGCAGCCTCCGCCGCCGTTAAAGAATTCAAAGCCCCGTTTGGCGGATTCGCTGATGGCCTGTTCATCACCCATGACCCAGCGGTCGAAAGGCGCGGTGCCGGATACCAGGGTCCGTTCATAGGTAGCAATAGCCTTCATAATGCCGTCGCCGGTGATTCCAGGGCCGGGAAATACCCGCTGAAATATTTCCCGGTAGCCATCCACTTTGCTGAGACGGCTGACCACTTCGTCCATGCTGATATTCATTTCATTAGGGGATTCCACCGGACCGCGGATCTGGTCTTCGAGCGTCGGGCTGCGGCCGTCCCAGAAGAAGCTGTCACTCCAGGCCATGTTGAGAATGGTCGGGGAGTGGCGCTCAAGGAATTTACCCTGGCCACCGAATGCACCGGGTACGCCGTCTTCCCAGCCCAGTGACGGGTTATGGCAGGTGGCGCAGGTCATATTGAAGTTTTTACTCAGGCGCTGATCAAAGAACAGCATTTTACCGAGCTGGGCTTTTTCTGCGCTGTAAAGGTTGTCAGCCGGAAACGGAATGTTATCGGGCCGCTGGTACTGTGCTTTAAGGGTTTCAGCAGATGTACCGGCAGCGGTTACCTGCACAGAGCTGAGCAGCACTGTTGCTGCGAATGCTGCTCGGAATGTGGCGATGTAGGACATTATCGGGTTGTCTCCATAAGAGAAACAGCTACAGCCTTAAAGGGTGTCCTTCCTCAGTAAAGCCTGTAGTTATCAGGTGTTCGTATTGCTGGTCCGACTGAGCCCGAACCGTATTCATTGTCTCCCCCCAGAGTGATTACAGGGTACCGCGATGTGGATTTTCAACAACCGGCAAAGTCACTGATTTGGTTAGCAATTTAGGTGTTTTTAGGGCTTTAAGTTATTAATAAATAACAGTTAATTGTTAAAAAAGTCATAATCTGATTTTGACTGAACAGATCTGTTCATTGAGGGTGGCGGGAATAGCCGTTACCGAGAATTACAAGCAAAAAAATACCCCGCACAGGGCGGGGTATATTTCAGTCCTGAGGCAGCCTTAAAAGGGTGCCGGTCAGACGTTAGCCGTTAGCACGGGCCAGTGCAGCGTTCAGGGTGCTGCTTGGACGCATTACTTTTTTCACCATGTCGCGGTTAGCGTGGTAGTAGCCGTCAAGTTCAGGGGCAGAACCCTGTACTGCTTTCAGTTCACTGATGATCGCGTCTTCACCGCTGGACAGGTCTTCTGCCAGTTGTTTGAACTGAGCTGCCAGTTCCGCGTCTTCAGTCTGGTTTGCAACAGCCTGCGCCCAGTACATGCCCAGGTAGAAGTGGCTGCCACGGTTGTCCAGTTCACCGGTCTTACGGGAAGGTGACTTGTTGTTTTCCAGCAACTGAATAGTGGCTTCATCCAGTGTTTTGGATAACAGGCCGGCACGGGCGTTGCCCTTCAGGCCCTGTTCTTCCAGAGACACGGATACTGCCATGAATTCACCCAGTGAATCCCAGCGCAGGTGGTTTTCTTCCTGAACCTGCTGAACATGCTTAGGGGCAGAGCCGCCGGCACCTGTTTCATACATACCGCCGCCTTTCAGCATCGGTACGATAGACAGCATCTTGGCAGATGTACCCAGTTCCATGATTGGGAACAGGTCAGTCAGGTAGTCACGCAGTACGTTACCGGTCACAGAGATGGTGTCCTGACCGCGCAGCTGACGTTCCATGGAGAAACGAATCGCTTCGTTATAATCCATGATGCGGATATCCAGGCCTTCAGTGTCGTGGTCTTTAAGGTATTCTTTAACCTTCGCCATCAGCTGAACATCGTGCGCACGCTCAGAATCCAGCCAGAATACAGCAGGGGTGTCAGAGTTACGTGCACGGGTTACACCCAGCTTAACCCAGTCACGGACCGGCTCATCTTTGGTCTGGCAGGCACGCCAGATGTCACCGACTTCAACGTCGTGAGACATCAGAACAGTACCGGCAGCATCAACAACACGCATGGTGCCGTCCTGCTCGATTTCGAATGTCTTATCGTGTGAACCGTATTCTTCAGCTTTCTTAGCCATCAGGCCAACGTTAGGGACGGTGCCCATCGTTGTCGGATCGAACGCGCCATTGGTCTTACAGAAGTTGATCATTTCCTGATAGATACGGGCATAGGTGCTTTCCGGCATCACGGCTTTGGTGTCTTTTACCTTTCCGTCAGGGCCCCACATTTTACCGGAGCTACGGATCATTGCCGGCATAGAGGCATCGACAATGACATCACTTGGTACGTGCAGGTTAGAAATGCCTTTAACAGAGTCAACCATCGCCAGTTCTGGGCGGGACTCGTAGCATGCCTGGATGTCTTCTTCGATTTCTTCACGAACCGAGTTAGGCAGGCTGGCAATCTTTTCATAGACGCTGCCCAGGCCGTTGTTCGGGTTAACACCCAGCTTGGTGAAGAGTTCAGCGTGCTTCTCGAACAGGTCTTTGTAGAAAACAGTAACTGCGTGGCCGAATACGATCGGGTGGGATACCTTCATCATGGTCGCCTTAACGTGCAGAGACCACATAACGTTGGTTTCTTTCGCATCGTTCAGAGACTGTTCGAAGAATTCACGCAGAGACTTGCAGCACATGTACATGCTGTCCAGTACTTCACCTTTTTCCAGGCTCAGTTCTTTCTTCAGCTGGACATCGCCGTCTTTAGAAACGAATTCAATGCGAACGTCCTGTGCTTCGTTTGAAGTAATGGACTGTTCGCTGGAGAAGAAGTCGCCACCGCGCATGTAATCTGCGTGCGTACGGGATGCCTTGCTCCATTTACCCATAGAGTGTGGGAATTTACGTGCGTAAGCTTTTACAGCAGCAGGGGCGCGACGGTCGGAGTTGCCTTCACGCAGAACCGGGTTAACGGCGCTGCCCAGAATCTTGGAGTAACGTGCCTGAATGTCGGCTTCAGCATCGTTAGCAGGTGCTTCCGGGTAATCAGGGATGTCGTAACCCTGACCCTGCAGTTCAGTGATGCAGGCTTTTAACTGTGGGATTGACGCGCTGATGTTCGGCAGCTTGATGATATTGGCATCCGGGTCCTGAGTCAGTTTGCCCAGGAATGCCAGGCCATCAACCACTTTCTGATCTTCACTCAGGTTATCGGGGAACGCAGACAGTACACGACCAGCAAGAGAGATATCGCTGATTTTGACTTCGATGCCAGCAGCAGAGGTGAATGTTCTGATAATAGGGAGCAGAGAACAGGTCGCCAATGATGGTGCTTCGTCGGTCAGGGTGTAGTACATCGTTTGTTTATTGGTTGTCATTTTATCCCCTTTTGTTTCGACAGATAGACGGTGGTTTATTATAGGAAACGACGAAGACGTGAGTTCGCATCTCCCGAAGCGGGTGTCGCACCACCGAATGATTTTTACGCGGGGGCGATTATACGTTAAAAAACTACTTAAATTGAAGCGGGGCGTCGATCTGAGCGGGGAATTTTCGGCTAAAGTAGCAAGAGACTGTAGTATTACTACTCCAAACACTGTCTTATTTTCAGCAGACAATAAAAAAGGGCTTGTTGTAAGCCCTTGATTTTACAGGTGATGACGTTGCTTACCGGTTTGGTAGTACCGCCTTCAGTTTTTCGTGCATATCCAGCAGGGTCTTTTCAGTCGTGTCCCAGTCGATGCAGGCATCGGTAATGGAAACACCGTATTCCAGGTCAGCAGGGTCAGCGGTCATCTTCTGGTTACCGGCGCCCAGGTTACTTTCGACCATCAGACCGACAATGGTTTTGTTGCCATCGATAATCTGGTTTGTAACGTCGGTCATAACCAGCGGTTGCAGGTTGTGATCTTTGTTAGAGTTCGCGTGGCTGCAGTCCACCATGATGTTGGTGGATACGCCGGCTTTGTCCAGTGCCTGTTCGCACAGGGCAACATTCACTGAATTATAATTAGGCTTGCCGTTACCGCCACGCAGTACCACGTGCCCGTACTTATTACCTTTAGTGCGTACAACTGAGCACTGGCCGTCTTCGTTAATACCCAGGAAGTTGTGTGGGTGAGAAACGGATTCAAGAGCATTGATCGCAACTGTCAGACCGCCGTCAGTACCGTTCTTGAAACCTACTGCGCCGGACAGGCCGCTGGACATTTCACGGTGTGTCTGGGATTCCGTCGTACGGGCACCAATAGCAGACCATGAGATCAGGTCCTGAAGGTACTGCGGAGAAATCGGATCAAGGGCTTCAGTCGCCAGAGGCAGGCCGGCTTCAGCCAGTTGCAGCAACAGGTCGCGACCAATGTGCAGACCTTCTTCAATCTGGAACGAGTCGTTCATGTGCGGATCGTTAATCAGACCTTTCCAGCCAACGGTGGTACGGGGTTTCTCAAAATAGACGCGCATCACCAGATAAAGAGTGTCTTCGACTTTGGCTGCCAGTTCTTTCAGACGCTGACCATACTCGATAGCCGCTTTGGTGTCGTGAATTGAACAGGGACCAACCACCACAAAAAGACGCTTGTCTTCACCTTTAAGGATGTTTTTGATTACCTGACGGCCTTCCATAACAGACGCAGCAGCAGTTTCGCTCAGCGGCAGTTTGTTTTTCAGTTCGGCAGGAGTCAGGAGGACTTCATTACTCTCGATATTGAGGTTTTCTACGCGTTTATCAGACATCTTATTTCCTTCATGTGATCCTTAAGTCGTTCAGCTGGACCACCACGCCTTGCTTTGGCTTAACTCTTGTTAACTTACTAATAAGTGGAGACTCTTTGTATCACATAAGTTGTTACGGTTTAAGAGGGCAAACGGCGAATCCCCGCCCCTGAGCTGAATAAAACGTTGTCTGCCGGGTAAAAGAGAATAGAATCCTTTCATCAGCCCTGTGTATGCCATTCCTGACCAGAGTCAGGGGCAATGGAATGTAGCGTGTTACAGAGCATATGGTTATAGCTAAATTTTCTGACCTGAATCAGCTAAAGACGGCTGTTTTTAAACAGCTTTATCGCTTATAAACAGAACTGTTCGCTAAAATGGTTGTCCATTAGCCAACCTGTATAACTCATAATAGGAAAAACCGTGTTGCAAAGAATCCAGCAATGGCTCAGCTATCTGCTAGCTTGCACCTTTTTAATTATATCGACTGTTCCGGCTGCGCAGGCGGGTCTGTTCGATAATGCTGATTTGTTTGGTGCCAGTGACGGCCCGGTCGATGTGGAAGAAGCATTTACCTTTGATTATGAGCAGGGAGAGAACGGCAAGCTCAAGCTGGTCTGGGTGGTGAAAGACGGTTATTACCTGTACCGGGATAATGTCGAGCTGACCCTGAGCGATAACATTGAGATTCTTTCAACCGAGCATTCAACCGCCAAACTGAAATCAGATCCGCTGTTTGGTGATGTGTATGTCTATTACAGTCAGGGTGTGCTGGATTATCAGCTCAGCAGTAAGACCGGCTCGACCGTCAGCGATAATCTGACTGTTTCCTATCAGGGATGCTGGGACGGCGGTATCTGTTACCCGCCGGTGCAGAAAACCATTCCTCTGAAAGATATTCCAGTTGCCCAGGCGTCCGTACTGCCGGCACCGGACAAGACTGACCCGGCGATGGCAAATGCCGATAAAGTTATTCAGGCAGTTGTGCCGCAACAGCCGCTGACCAACACTGTCAGTGAGCAGGATCAGTTTGCTCAGCTGCTGTCGTCCAGCAATCTGATGCTGATTCTCGGGGCCTTCTTTGTGGCCGGTCTGGCGCTGGCGCTGACGCCCTGTGTTTTCCCGATGATTCCTATTCTGTCCAGTATCATTATTGGCCAGCAGCAACCGGTCAGTGCGAAGCGTGGCTTCTTCCTGTCACTGGTGTATGTATTATCGGTTGCCGTGACCTATACCGTCATCGGTATCATTGCCGGCCTGTTCGGTGAGAATCTTCAGGCTGCTTTCCAGAATGCCTGGATCATTGGTTTCTTCAGCTTTATTTTCGTACTGCTGTCTCTGTCGATGTTCGGCTTTTACGACTTGCAGCTGCCTAACAGCCTGCAAACCAGGCTGAATGAGATGAGCAACAGCCAGCAGGGCGGCAGCATCATTGGCATCGTTATTATGGGCCTGTTGTCTGCGCTGATTGTCGGCCCCTGCATGGCGGCGCCTCTGGCTGGCGCGCTTATTTATATCGGTCAGACCGGTGATCCTGTACTGGGCGGTGCTGCGCTGTTCAGCCTTAGCCTCGGCATGGGTGTCCCACTGCTTATTGTCGGAGCATCTGCCGGTAAGCTGTTACCTAAAGCCGGTATGTGGATGGAGAACGTTAAGGCCGGCTTCGGTGTGATCATGCTGCTGATGGCGGTATGGATGCTGGACCGTGTGATTGCTGACGGGGTGGCTATTTTCCTTTACGGGATGATCCTGCTGGTAAGTGCGGTGTATATGAAGGCGCTGGATACACTGGGCGAAGCAGCCACTAAGTGGCAGCGTTTCTGGAAGGGCACTGCTGTGCTGATTCTGGTTTACGGTGGCAGCCTGGTGATTGGTAGCCTGGCGGGTAGCCAAAGCCTGTTTCAGCCACTTAAAGGGCTGGTTGCCGGTGGCGGATCAGCGGTCAAAGAAGCCAACGTCGAGTTTGTTAAGGTCACTGATGAGCAGGCACTGGATCAGATCCTGAATACTGCGCGGAAAAATAACCAGCCGGTGATGCTGGATTTCTATGCTGACTGGTGTATCTCCTGCATCGAACTGGATAACATCACCTTCGTGGATGCCGGGGTTCAGCAGTCACTGACATCGTTTATCAGCATTAAAGTGGACGTTACAGCCAATGATGCTGACTCTAAAGCACTGTACGCGCGTTACAGTGTTATTGGCCCGCCGGCGCTGATCTTTTACGATAAGCAGGGCACTCTTCAGCCTAATATGACGTTGATAGGTATGGTCCAGCCGGATGACTTTATCCGTCACGTTCAGCCTCTGATCTGAGGCATTATACCTATAGAGAAACCGGGCATCACTGCCCGGTTTTTTTAGGCGCGTGAAACCGCTTCTATTACTTCGGTCATGGCCGTTATAAGCGGTGACTGTTGTTCTCCGGTCAGCAGAACTGTGGTGGTGAGAGGAAGCGTCGGTAACGCTTCATTAACGCTTAATTCCCGCATGCCCGGTTGTAAGGCCGGCCGGCTTAACACACCTACTGCCAGGCCTGCATGTATCGCTGCATATATACCGGATAAACTTTCACTGCTGAAAGCAATCCGGTAGTTAATACCTGCGGTGTCTAACGCGGCAATTGCACAATCCCGCCACCAGCATTCCCGGTTAAACAGGGCTACCGGTAAGGGTTTTTCGGGATCTGCTACAAAGCTTTCAGTAACGGCCCAGACCATTGGTGCCTGACAAATTATTGCATCCTGAATACCTCCCGGCCCGACGGTATAAAGGGCAAGGTCCAGCTCACCTTTATGGACTGACTGAGGAAAGCATTCACTGAAACTGCAGTTTACCGTGACGTCCACATCCGGATGGCGGGCTGCAAACGTCTGCAAAATTTCTTCAAGCCATAGCCGGGGGAAATCATCCGGTATCCCGATGCGTATCTGGCCGGTAAGGCTGTCACTGAATAACCGGGAGACCCGGTCTACATCCCTGACCAGCCTTCTGGCCTCGGGAAGCAGTCGGTGACCGTCTTCTGTCAGTTTCATTCCCCTTGGCTGACGGGCGAACAGCCGGGTACCAAGGGCCTCTTCGAGCTTGCGTATTTGCACACTGATGGCTGACTGAGTGCGGTTCAGGTGGTTAGCTGCCTGCGTCAGGTTCTGTGTTTCAGTGATTGTCAGAAACGTACGGAGCAGTTCACTGTCGAGCAAAGTGCGTTCGTTTATATTCATGGTTCGTATCATAACTATTCATTTTTATGATCATGTTAGACGCATTAACCTTGTCAGACAATGATCAGAACAGGTGAAACGGTATGTCTTGCGAGGTATCTGAAACTGCACATAAAAGCGGTGGCTGGCGGGCCATCAGTGTCAAAACGTGGTTAGCATGTCTGACCGCGATTGTGGTGTTAGCAGCCAATCCGTCTGTATTTATTCAGGCTGTTATGTTTTCCGCACAAAGCCTGTGGTTCATCAGCCCGATGATTCTGACAGGTTTGCTTATAACGGCGGCTATGCTGGCCAGCAATTCAGTACAGCTGATTGCCAAAATGTTCAGGGGCCGTGAACTGACCATGATTGTCTGGGTGTCACTGGCAGGGGCGATTACACCGGTATGCGGGGCAACGGTGTTGCCGCTGATCGCCGGGCTGCTCATTGCCAGAGTACCACTGGCACCTGTCATGGCATTCTGGCTGGCGTCTCCGGTAACCGATCCGGCGATGCTGGCGTTAACCGTCGGGACATTAGGCTGGCCTCTGGCCATAGCCAAGACGTTAGGTGCCGTTGTGGCCGGCATCTTTGGCGGGGCCATGGTGCTGGTGCTGTCGGGCCGTAGCTTGTTAGGTGACCCGCTCAGGCCGCAGGACCGGCTACAGCGTTTCAGTTGCAGCGTGATGGATGATGCTGAACCGGTTTTATTCAGGTTTTGGCGTGACGCACTGCGCCGTAACGTCTTTTTGAGCAGCTTTAAAGGGAACGGCGTGCTTATGCTGTGCTGGCTCAGCATCGCATTCATTGCTGAATTTTATATGCAACGGTATGTACCGCTTGAATGGCTACCCGCGTTATTTGGCACAGAGGCTGGCTGGGCTGTGCCACTGGCGGCCATTGTGGGGGCGCCGGTTTATCTTGACGGTTACGCGGCACTGCCATTGGTAAGAGGCCTTATCGATGCCGGTATGTCAGCAGAAGCAGCGCTGACATTTCTGGTGGCAGGGGGCATTACCAGTGCCTGGGCGGCTATCCCTGTGTTCGCACTGGTACGTGGCCGGGTATTCATACTGTATTTGCTGCTGGCTGTGTCGGCTTCAATGCTGGTGGGCTTTCTTGGCGGGCTCTTTTTATAAACGGGGTCTTTTATGGCGGGGTCTTTTTATGGCCCGGCTGCTTAATCGGCAGACGCTTTTGGCTGCTATTCTGAAGTATATGACCTGTAAAACCGCAGGGTTCGTACAGGATCATCGCATTTGCATGTTGATTGCCAGTTAACCCTTTCCATGCGACCGAAAGCATAAAAAACCGAGTTAGCAGAGGTGGTCAGTAGAGATAGTCAGCAGAAATAGTCAGCAGAAACAGTCAGGAGAGCGGTGCAATGAAAGATCGGATCAGATATTTTTCGCGGCTGACCTGTCCTGAGTGTGGTCATGAAAAACTGGAAAAAATGCCAGAAAATGCCTGCCAGTGGTTTTACCCATGCGCGTCATGTCGCGCACTTTTAAAACCCCTTTCCGGAGACTGCTGTGTGTTCTGTTCATATGGCGATACACCCTGTCCTCCGGTTCAGGAAAATAAAAAGTGCTGTAAATAAAGTTTTATCCATAAAATGGGTACTAGCACATAAAAAATGTATTTCAGATATTATTATGAATCTGTTGTTTTATACTTTCGTATTATGTATTGGTTAAACGGTTGTGTTTAACTTTTCCATGATAATTAATTTCAAACAAATACATACGGGAACGTACGCATAAATATTTTTAAAGGTATTGGTTTAGAGAAAAATATTTAAACTGTTCGCGCATGTATAAAATATAAAAAATGGCATTTTGTGTCTTTATTGGCTACGCCTATGGAAAGACATAGATTGAGTTTTATACTTACGTTTCAAAATCTTATGACTACCTTGTAAAGCAGTTTATATTTTTGGTTTGCTCCTTAATTGCTGCTTTTTTTTTATGAAATCGTCTTGTACTTTTCATGTATCTGCTTGCCAGATTATTTGTGTTTTAACCATGAAAAGGGACATTAACGATGATTAAAACGATGTTTATTTTATCGCAGACATATCTTCACTATGCCTCGGAAGAAGCATTCAACCGGATTAAAAAACAGACCAGACTGGTTTTGTTTTTACCTGATGGTGAAAAAACAGACTCACGGATAAGTGATTATATTGATGAGGTTGTTCACGTCAGCGGAAACTGTTCATTAACCTTGCGCCCGGAGCTTGATGCAGATTCGATAGCGCGCCGAATCGAAACAGAAATTGAATTACTGGGATCTGCTGACTGCCTCAGTATTTACTGCCAGCAGGAAGATAACCTTATGACGGCTGCCCGGTTAAGGCAGGCCTTCGGCATTGCCGGTGACCGGCCGGATCAGGTAGAGCTGTTTCGCGACAAGCTGACCATGAAAACCACGGTGGGCGACAAGGTGCCGGGCAGTATCCCACGACACCGTAAATTTGACCGGCAGTGGTTCTGCGATGACTGTCACGGGTATTACCAGGTATTAAGAGAAAGCCTGGGCAGCCGGATGGTTATCAAGCCGGTATCCGGTGCGGGCAGCGTGAACGTTGCCATTATTGATGATTACAGTGATTTCGCTGATTTCGGCAAACTGCTGGAAACCACACACTACGGGTTTGAATATGAGGTCGATGAGTTTATCAGCGGCACCATGTACCAGTGCGATTCTGTGATTGTTGATGGCGGTGTTAAATTTTCATCGGTACTGGAGCTGGGCTGCACTAACTTTGAGTTTGTTCAGGGCCAGCCGCTAAGCTTTATGCCATCGATTCCCCTGCATCTGAACAGTTTGCTGAATGAATTTAACCGTCAGGTCGTCGAAGCACTGGGGCTTCAGAACGGTGTAACCCATCATGAGTTTTTCTATGATCATGATTCCGGGAAAATTACATTTCTGGAAATCGCTATGCGTGTCCCTGGCACCATTGTTGTTCCGCTACATGCGGATAACAGCGGCATTAATCTTATCGATTGCAGCCTCTACCTTGCTGCAGACAAACGCTGGCTCAATACGGTGCAAACCACCATTAAGAATGACCGCTTTGCGGCACTGTTGCCAGTCGGACGCGGGGAGGTAACCCGGCTGCACCAGCCAGAACTTGAAAGTGATTTCGGCATCGACTGGTTCATCAGCGAGGGCAGCTCCGTTGATATAACCGCGACGGTACAGGATCAGGCCGGCGTGCTACGGGTATATAACACTGACCCTCAGGCATTACGGCGTGATTTCAAGCGCCTGCAACACTTCACCGCGACCACCTGTCGCTAATTTTACGGACATCTCCGGTATCACCGGAATGATTCTCTGAATCTATCTCACAGATGAGGCTTTCTCATGGAAGACGTACAATTCTTTTCGTTTCAGGATCTTGAAGACATCCTTCGCGGCTCACACTTTTACGCCAGTGGCGGCGGCGGTGCGTATGAAAACGGCCGCCAGCTGTTACAACAAACCACTGATATACTGCGGCAGCGCGGCGAAACCGGTCTGGCATACCTGGAACCGGGCAACAACATTCCTGATACGCTCTGGTGTCCCTTTGTCGGTGCACTCGGCGCGCCGGCTAAATACTTAAGTGAAGGCTTTGAACATTCGCCGGTCAGGGCGCTTAAGCTGCACGAAGACGCGATGGGGCAGCAGCTGGGGCAACCTGAGTTTCGTTTTTCAGCAGTCAGTGCTGTGGAAACGGGCACCATCGCTTACGGTATGAATATGTTGCTGGCGGCCCAGCAGAATATACCGATGATTGATGCTGACGGATGTGGCCGGGCAGTGCCCGTGATTCCCATGCTGGGTCTGGCGCAACCGGTCAGGGATGCACCACAGCTTTCTCCGATTGCGCTGGTATCCGAACAGGATGAACTGCAGGGCGGCGCTCAGTTAGTGATTAATACCCGCAATACCCATAACCTCAGCGATATGTTACATGGCATCATCACCTACGATGACGGCTTTGATCAGCGCTCTGCATTCAGTTGTTATGCCGCAACGGGCGCACAGCTGAACAGTTCGCAGCCAGGGTTTATAGTTCCCGGGGCAATGACTAAATGCTTGGCGCTGGGCCGGGCGTTACGTCAGAACCGGGGCAATGAATCTGCCACTGTTAAAGCCGTGACTGCGCTGACCGGTGGTGTTCATCTGGCACGGCTGCGCCTGCTTAGCCTGGATGAAGAAACCCGCGACGGGTTTGATTTCCTGCAGGTTGAGCTGCTGGATGATTCCGGTATCCGGTATCGGGTACAGGTTGAAAACGAAAGCTTGCTGGTATTGCGTGAAGATTATTACGGCCACTGGCAGCCGCTGGCAATGGCGCCGGACCTGATCTGTTATCTGTGCAGCAATGGTGACACCGTCAGTAATGCGGAACTGTCTGCGGCACAGGCTGAATGTGCGAAGCAGGGTAAGCCTCTGATGATCAATCTGTTTGTGTTGCCCGTGCCGGACGAACTGAATACACCATACTTCAGGCAGCTATGTCTGGATGAGCTGGCGTCTGTGGGCTTCCCTCAGAGTCAGTTGGTGTCACCCTTTATTGATTACCCGAACGGGGGGCTGCCGCTGCATGACGAGCCGCTTCATCCGGCCGTGGCGACAGGTAATCATCAGGAGATTGTCACTGAGCAGGGAGTGTCACAATGAAATTACTGATTTTAGTGCCGGTGAATACCCGGGCCTTTAACGATTCCATTCTTGGCCATGTGCAATCGGTTGTCAGTGAGGGGTGCAGCGTGTCTGTTCGCAATCTGGATGCCGGTACCCGCTGCATTGAGTCAAGAGCAGACCTGGCGATTAATGCCAGTCATGTTATCCGTGTTGTTCAGCAGGCCGAAGCGGATGGCTACGACGGTGTCTTTGTGACCGATATGGATATGTGCGGCGTAGAAGCGTCCCGACAACTGGTAAGCATTCCCGTCATTGGCGGTTACCGGGCCAGTGCGTACACCGCCATGATGCTCAGCCAGCGCTTTGCCATCCTGACCATCGCTAACGCCGATGATATGCAGCGTGAACATGCCCGTATGTTTGGCATCGACAATAACCTTGCTACCGTTCTGGCGTTGCCTCTGGGGGTATATGATCTAACCGATGAGGCTGAGATCCGGCAGTTACTGGTTGAGTATGCGCTTAAAGCTATCCGTGAGCACGGTGCCGAGGCAATTACCTTTGGCTGTACCGGATTCGTTGCCTATGCGGATTTCCTGTCAGATACGCTGCAGGAGATCCTGGGCAGTTATATTCCGGTGATGGACCCAAACCGCTGTGCCATTAATTATCTGGAATTACTGGTGCGGAACCGGCTGTCTCAGAGTCAGAAAACCTACCCACTGGTGCTGCCGAACCTGGCCTGATCAGACCGGTTCAGGGCAGGTAAAAAAAGCCGCTGATGACAGCGGCTTTTCTGTTCTGGCAATTACCCGATCAGGGACGGCAGCCAGAGAACGATACTTGGGAAGGCAATCAGTACACCAATGGTAATGACATCCGCCACGAAGAAAGGCGTCGCCCCGCGGAATACATCCTGCACGGAAATGTCCTTGCGTACACCGGCCACCACGAAACAGTTCAGGCCGATAGGCGGTGTAATCAGGCAAAGTTCTGCCATTTTAACCACGATGATGCCGAACCAGATGGCACAGCCCACGCCGGAAACGCCAAAAGCTGAGTCTGCCGCGGCGACTGTTTCACCGCCGTTGAGGGCAATCACCGCCGGATACACTACCGGTAGGGTCAGCAACAGCATACCAATGGCATCCATAAACATCCCCAGCACAGCGTAAGCCAGCAGGATCAGCAACAGCGTAAGCATTGGCGGCTGGTCGAGGGCGGTAATCCAGTCAGAAAATGCTGAAGGCAGATCCGCAAAGCCCAGGAAGCGCACATACAGGAGTACGCCCCAGATGATGGTGAAGATCATTACCGTCAGCTTGGCAGATTCGATCAGCGCATCTTTCAGGTTATGCCACTTCATTCCCTGATAAAGGGCCATGACCAGCACCACGAATGCGCCCAGCGCGCCAGCTTCTGTCGGCGTGCCTACACCGCCGTAGATGCACACCATGATAATGCCCACCACAAAGAAGATCGGCAGCGCGCCTGGCAGTGAGGCGAAACGTTCTCCCCAGCTGAAGCCACTGACCGGCGGGCCCAGGTCTTTGCGCCATTTAGCCAGCAGGATGACCAGCCCGGCATAGATAATGGCAGATACCACACCGGGCAGAAAGCCGGCCATTAACAGCGTGCCTACATCCTGTTCAACAATAATTGCGTAGATAACCAGAATGGCAGACGGGGGAATCAGCGATGCCAGCGTGCCACCTGCAGCCACCACACCGGCGGCGAAGCGTTTGTCATAACCGATCTTGAGCATTTCGGGAATGGCGATGCGGGCGAATACCGCAGAGGTTGCCACCGAAGCACCGGAAACCGCTGCAAACCCGGCGGTAGAAAATACGGTAGCTACACCGAGCCCGCCGGGTAACCAGCCCACCCAGCATTTAGCGGCACGGAAAAGCGCTTTGGTAAGGCCGGCGTAGTAAGCCAGATAACCTATCAGGATAAAGGTCGGAATCAGCGACAGGGAAAGGGTGGTCGCTTTGGAATGGGGAATCGTACCGGCCATTTTTACGGCGACACCAAAGCCTTTTTCAAACCCCAGCTTGGCGGAGAATATCCAGAGCAGGCCGAAGAAGCCGGCACTGGCAGCGGCGAATGCCACCCTTACGCCGATAATTACCATAAACAGCATAAAAGCAGTCACGATCAGGCCAATATTAATTGAGCTGAGTTCGCCCATGGCGGTAAACAGGTCACTCATGAGCGCTCTCCCTTATCCTGTGACTCCAGGCCGGAAACGGTTTCCGCCTCATGCGAAGCCTGGGTCGCTGCATCCTCAATCAGTGGCACAGCCACCGGAGTATCGCCGCCTTCCTTTAACGCACGGATATAACCCCAGAGCTGAAGGATAAGCCGTAATGCCAGTACCGTGAGTGCGAAGGGCACAACCAGCTTGGCAGGCCACACAGGTAAGCCGATGTCGATTGAGCTGTCACCGTTGGTGTAAGCCCGTAAGAAATGAAGATAAGAACCGTAGATGAGTACAACCGTGACAAACAGCATCAGCATTGTGGTGACGGTTTCGCTTAACCAGAGTTTGCGGCCCTGCAGCTTGCTGACCAGTATATCCATACGGATATGGCCACCCAGTCGCTGGCAGTAGGCGATTCCGAAAAAGGCGAAGATCGCCATAAACTGTTCTACCCAGTCGATGTAGCCGGACACCGGGAGGCTGAACAGCCAGCGTCCGAGAACATTCACCACGGCCAGAAGAACCAGCATGAAAATAGTGATACCGCTTAACAGGGCCAGCCAGGATTCCGCCATATGAAAGGCCCGGTCAAGGCGGCTGAGAAGAGATGAATCACTGAGTACAGCAGAAGGTCCGGCCATAAAAAGCACCTGTAGGTAAAAAGTACGTGTAAAAGAATGCGATATAAAACAGCCCGTCCGGGGACGGGCCGTTTTCAGAGCTGACGCTGCTTACTGGTTAATCATACCGTTAACCAGATCGTAGAGTTCCTGTGCAGGAATGCCCTTGGCAGTCATGTCTTTGATCCATGCATCCCGGGTTGGGCCGGCTACTGTGGATTTAAACTCGGCGAGTTCAGCATCCGAGAAGGTTACCCGCTCAATGCCTTTTTCATCCAGTTTAGGGCCCCAGGCTTTCATAGTTTTGCCGTTGTAGTTGTCGATGTAATACGCCAGCGCTTCATCGACTGAACCCAGCAGGGCTTCACGGTTAGCGTCGCTCAGGCTGTCCAGCGCATCAGAATTTACCACGACCGGGCAGTTAACGGTGCCGGGGTTCAGGTTAGTGGTCCACCATTTGGCGGATTCAACCGTACCGAAGGCCATGTGCGCGTGCGGTGCGAAGGCAACCGCTGAGATAACGCCGGAATCCAGTGAAGTACGTACTTCAGTTGCAGACATGGACGTTGGCACTGCATTGACACCGGCCATCGCTTTACCGATGCCGCCGGTAGCCCGTACACGCATGCCTTCGAAGTCACCGACTGTTTTAGGCGCATCACCGACACCGGCGATGTTGTACTGTGGCATTGGAGAAGGCATCAGCAAAGTGGCACTCCAGCGGGCCAGGTCTTTAACAACTGCCGGGTGCTTATACAGTGCCTGAGCAATTTTTGTTTCCTGTTCCAGAGATGACACACCCAGGAAAGGTAATTCCATGACGGTAATAGTCGGGTTTTTGTCCCGGTGATAACCGGCACAGAACTGAGCCATCTCGAATGCACCGATTGAGATACCGTCGAGGTTTTCCTTGTTTTTGGAAAGGCCACCGTAAGAAAGGTTGAGAGTAAAGTCACCGTTGGTTTTGGTTTCAACCAGTTCCGCCAGCTTCTCTACGTGGGCGGTAAATGCACGGGGCTTACCCCAGAGAGAAACGTTCCATTCAGTAGCAGCCTGTACCTGAGCGGCGGTCAGCATGCCAATCGCGGATGCCATGGCAAGGGTTTTAAAGTGTTTCATAGCGTTCTCGTAATTATTGTTTTTGTTAAGACGATACAGGCAAGTACTGCAATGCGTCGCTTCCCTGATCGACCAGATTGAGTTTTAAAACAAATACATAGGTAACGCATCGGGTAAATAACGTCAAGTTTGACCGGATGGAAAATACAAATAAACAGTATAAAGCCGCGTGAATAGTCAGATAGAGAAGGGCATGAAAGGGGCAGGCTGACCGGCATAAAAAAGGCCTCATAAGAGGCCTTTTACATGGGCAAACGGTAAGGTCAGCGGTTTAGCTGATCTTGTTGATGGTGTCGAAACCACCTTTCTTATTCATAACAATGCGGCCGTCGGCGACTTCGTAGCTCCATTCAGCAGTACGGCGCAAACCGCCTAACGGGTACATGTGAATGCCGGTGATGCCGCAGTCAGGATCTGTTGCATGGTAGTGAGCCAGGTCAGTCAGCTGCTTATCCGGTGCGTTAACGACCAGCAGCTTGGTCAGGTTTTTAGCCTGCTTGGTCAGTACCTTCATGGATGCGCCAACACCGCAGTGCTTAGCGTGCATCATCAGAGATTTCAGTGTTGCCAGACCCGGTACGCCGATGTGGATCGGCAGTTCGTTGCCTTCAGACTGCAGGAACTTGTCCCACTGGATGATCGGATCAACGTCAAATGCGAACTGAGTCACCATGTACATGTCAGTACCAGTTTCTTTAGCGTAAGCATTTTTCCAGCGCATGGCATCCAGAATGGCTGAATCCGGCATATCCGGGCTGCCTTCAGGGTGGCCGGCAACGGCGATCTTGTTGATGCCGTGCTTCTGGAACAGACCTGTCTGTAACAGTTGAGTCGAGTCAGTGAAATCGCCCAGTGGCTTGTCGACAGCACCGGCAATAGTCAGTACCCAGTCAACGCCGGCTTCACCAACAACGCGCTTGATGTTTTCTTCCAGAACCTGTTCGTTAGTGATGCTGCGGGCAGCAAAGTGAGGAACAGGAATAAAACCTTCTTTACGTAAACGAACAGCTACATCAACAGTGTCATTAAAGTCCGAACCTGGCAGGAAGGTGATGTAAACAACTGTACCTTCGCGTAAGTGCTCGCGAAAATCAGGAATCTTAGCTGCGCCAGCAGGCGTGGTTTCCGCTGTAAAGCCCTGGATAAAGTTCTGAATAATTTCAGGATTGGACATAATTGTTATTACCTTGACCAGTTATCGGGGGACCTGTCGCGGGCGTTGGCCTGTTGCGCTTTGGCGGATACCGATAGGTTGATGTAGTTGTTATTCAGCAGGCATATTACCTGCTGTGTATCTGATAAGCCGCTAGTGTCCTCTTTCATGGCGCGGATTAATTATCTGAAGACGTCAGAAAAGCGCCAAAATACGGCATGGATATGTCGTTCAGGGCAAAAGTTTTGCAGAACTTTGATATAGCGCAATCAAACAGTTGCATAAAAAAAGCGCCTGTATAAAGGCGCTTTTTATGATGACCGGTCTGCTGCCGTTATCAGGCACTTTCTGAGTAAATGTTTCAGTCCTGCTGAAGCGCTGCTATATCGGCAAACAGATCCAGTGCTTCAGGGTTGGCCAGTGCCTCTTTGTTTTTCACCGGCCGGCCGTGCACGACATCACGGACTGCCAGTTCAGTAATTTTACCGGAGCGGGTGCGGGGAATGTCGCTGACTGCGATGATCTTTGCCGGGACATGCCGTGGTGTACATTCGCTGCGAATGCGTCGCTTAACCGTGGTAATCAGCGCGTCAGTCAGCTCTGTTCCTGCCGACAGGCGGACAAACAGCACAACCCGGGTATCAGCATCCCATTCCTGGCCGATAACGATGGCTTCCTGAATTTCATCAAAGAGCTCTACCTGACGGTAGATCTCGGCAGTGCCGATACGCACACCGCCCGGGTTAAGAGTTGCATCTGAGCGCCCATACACGACCACGCCGTTATGCTCGGTAATGGCAATAAAGTCACCGTGTGTCCAGATATTCGAATATTTATCGAAGTATGCAGACTGATATTTTTCACCGCTGTCATCGCCCCAGAATCCAACCGGCATATTCGGGAAGGGCTTGGTGCAGACAAGTTCACCGCGGTCCCCCCGGACCGGCTGGCCGTCATCATCAAAGACTTCAATGGCCAGGCCTAAACCACGGGCCTGAATTTCCCCGCGCCATACCGGACCGGTCGGGTTGCCCAGGATAAAGCAGCCGCAGATATCAGTACCGCCGGAGATTGATGACAACTGCACGTCTTTTTTTACAGATTCATAGATGTAATCGAACCCTTCATCAACCAGCGGCGAACCGGTTGAGCAGATGGTGCGTAAGTCGGACAGGTCATGGGTCTTTGCGGGTTGTAAACCTGCTTTACGACAGGCGTCGATATACTTGGCGGAGGTGCCGAACAGGGTGAAACGTTCTTCGGCGGCAAAGTCATACAGCACATTGCCGTTTGGATAGAAGGGGGAGCCGTCATACAGCATGACCGTTGCACCGGTCCCCAGCGCACCGATCAGCCAGTTCCACATCATCCAGCCACAGGTTGTGAAGTAAAACACCCGGTCTTCAGGGCGCTGATCACAGTTCAGCAAATGCTCTTTGCGCAGGTTGAGCAGCATGCCCCCGGCACTGTGGGTGATGCATTTCGGTTTGCCGGTGGTGCCGCTGGAATACATGATAAACAGCGGGTGGTTAAACGGCATCGCAGCATATTCGATTTCAGCCGGTGTAAATGCGGCGGTGAAGTCTGCCAGCGTTGCGGCAGGGCGAACAGTGTTGATGCTGCTGACATCCGGTGTCGCGTGTAGCAGTGGCAGTACCACAACCTGCTCAACGACAGGCAGATCTGCCAGTATTTCGCTGACGGTTTCCAGACTGCTGTGGCCCTTGCCGTTATAAAAGTAGCCATCTGCGCAGAATAAAACTTTTGGGCGGGACTGACCGAAGCGGTCCAGTACGCCATTAACACCGAAATCAGGTGAACAACTGGTCCATATCGCACCGAGAGAGGCTGTTGCCAGCATGGCAATAATGGTTTCCGGCATGTTCGGAACGAAGCCTGCGACCCGGTCCCCGGGTTCAACACCGGCCTCGCGAAGTGCCTGGCTCAGCAGGGAAACCTGATTATACAGTTCGTTCCAGCTCAGGCGGCGGTTAACCTGATCTTCCGCACGAAAAACAATCGCGTCAGTATCATCCCGGCGTTGTAAGAGGTTTTCAGCAAAGTTAAGTTTTGCATCCGGAAAAAACTGTGCCCCGGGCATTTTGTCGCCGTCAATCAGCACCCGGTCACCCCGGTGCTGGCTTTTAATCTCTGCGAAGTCCCAGAATGCTGTCCAAAAGTCTTCAGGGGCATCAACTGACCATTGCCACAGGCTGTCATAGTCCGGCAGTTCAAGGGTAAAACGGGTTTCGCACTGCTGGCTGAATGCCCGGATGTTGGAGGCGGCGACAGCTTCCGCGGAAGGGGTCCACAGAGGTTGATTCATGAAGGGCTCCGAATGAGGTTTGTTTAGTATTCTGGCAGTGTCTGTCAGTTTGCTTTATAAATCCAATAAAAATATTTGAATAATTTATTTGGAATATTTATATATAGTATTCAAATTAACAGAGCTTATATAAAGAGCTTATATAAGAGCTTATATCGGTGCTGACGAGCAGTGCTTACGAGCACTACTTAGGAGCAGTGCTCATATCGACAGAGTCAGACAATCATCATGCGTAATATCACCCTGAAGCAGCTGCGGGCATTTGTTGCCGTTGCACATACCCGCAGTTTTACCGAAGCCTGTGCCCGGGTTCACCTGTCTCAGCCTGCCCTGAGTATAGCTATTAAGAACCTGGAGGAAGAGGTGGGCGGGGAGTTACTGGCCAGAACCACCCGTACTCTGGCACTGACCCCGGAAGGCGAAGAGTTTTATCCGGTTGCTGAGCGGATGTTGCTTGACTGGGACAATGCTCTGGAGAATTTACAGCAGCGCTTTTCCCTGAAGCGGGGCCGGATAGTCATCGGCGCAATGCCATCATTTGCCAGCAGCCTTTTACCGGATTTACTGAAGGCGTTCCGGCTTGAGTATCCTAAGATTGCCGTGACCGTGCAGGATGTGGTGGCGGAAGATGTGGTTGATCTGATCAGGGATGGCCGGATTGAAATCGGCTTCAGTTTCGACCCGGGTAACGCTGAAGATCTGTCTTTTACACCTTTATTCGATGATAACTTCATTGCGGTGGTGAATAAGCACCATACGCTGGCTGGAGCCGCGACCATCTGCTGGCACGATTTGATTGCAGACAGTTTTATCAGCCTCCAGAAGCCTTCAAGTATGCGACAGTTGCTGGAAGACACGCTGGCCAGTGAGGGGATGTTACTGATGCCTGAGCTGGAAAGTCATCAGTTAGTAACGGTTGGCCGCATGGTCTCAGCAGGGCTGGGAGTCAGCGCTGTACCTTCGGTCTGTATTCGTCAGATGGAAGAAATGGGTGTGGTTTGTAAGCCGCTGAGCAATCCTGAAATTTCGAGGCCTGTGGGCATTATCACCCGTCGCAGATACCCGTTGTCCAGTGCGGCAAAGCAGTTCCTGGAGATAGTTCAGCAGCACGGTATTTTTTCTGTCGGTCTGTAAGTATCTGTTCTTAACGTGCGTATTTTCGTTGCTTACAGCAAATACAGAGGCGCTGTATTGCAATGCGGACGTTCGTTTTACTCAAATAAGCAATGCTGCATAGCAAAGTAAATTCTGACAGCGGTGAATGTGATGCAGCGCAGCCAGTTTCAGGCACAAAGTTGTGTGAGGCAGGCAGCAGAAGCCGGTGCCTCACTGCAGAGTTCAGCCATTAGCACCAGATTGCTATAGCCAGTGAGCAGCAGGGCGCTGTGATGGAGGGGATCAGCGGCAGTATTAGTGCGATTTTGCCTCAGGTGGATGAAACGTCTGCGGGCTCACGGAACATGGCCCTCAGCAGTGACAGTTTGCGTGATTGTCGAGGAAGCAAAGCACTCAGCGTGAAGGTCTGTTTTATAGGCACTTGTTTTATGTGTCTGCTATATGTGGGGCTGATGTGCACAGAGCAGGCTGAATCAGCGTTTTAACAAGCGGAATCAGCCTGTGGGCAGCGCCCGGGTCTTCCTGCACCATGGCGGTAGTGATGGCACCTTCCTTCAGCAGGCAAAGGGTATCCGCCAGCTGCAAAGCAGCAGCCTGGTTTTCACAGACTAACTTTGTGTGCTGCAACACTAATGCGTGAACATTGGCTTTATGGGCCTTGCAGGCCTGATGCACCGGGGTTTGTGGGTCGGTATATTCTCCGCTGGCGTTAATGAAGAAGCAGCCGCGGAAGTTCCCCAGTGCGGTGGCCCGGTTATTAAACCAGTCGTCTAAACCGTGAAACATCGCCAGTAAAGCCGGCTGACCGGGATTTGTGGATGCCATCGTCTGGCTGAGCCAGCCCATGAATATTTCATCCCGATAGTTAAGTGCCGCCAGAATCAGGGCTTCTTTACCGGAAAAATAGCTGTAGAGCGTCTTCTTGGCGACGCCGGACTGCTGAATGATTTCATTGATGCCGACCGCATGTATTCCCTGTCGGTAAAACAACTTCAGGGCGGTTCGGATAATAATTTGCTGTTTTTCAGTCATGTTTATTGGGTAATAGCGATTAACGGTATTGGCTTATAACGACACAGGCTTAACTGAATATTGACAGAGGTAGACAGACTTGTCTACCATGCAGAAAATACGGTAGACAGCCTTGTCTACTTTGCTGACAAATGAGTGTCAAAAGGTGAGGAGTATCCATGCTGGATTCAAAGTTTTTTCCACTGGTGGCCGGTATTGCCGCTGCCATTACGATTTCCGTTCTTGCGTATCTGGAAGCGTTTACCGGCCAGGGCTTATGGCTGATGGCACCGTTCGGGGCATCAACAGTTCTGGTATTTGGCTTACCCAAAAGCCCGCTTGCACAGCCTAAGAATGTATTTTTTGGCCACGTTCTGTCGGCACTGGTCGGCGTGATATTTGTCACCTTTGTCGGTGTCGAGCCCTGGTCTTTGGGTGTGGCAACCGGTGTGGCAATCGCGTTGATGCTGGTAACTAAAACAACCCATCCGCCGGCGGGCGCTAACCCGGTGCTGATTATGCTGACAGGCCAAAGCTGGAGCTTCCTGCTGACGCCGGTAGCCGTGGGGGCAGTCGTGATCATTGCAATGGGCTTTGCGGTGAACAAGCTGGTTCACAAACAGTAAGTCTGAAGAAAATTAAAAAAGGGATCAGATGATCCCTTTTTTTATGCCCGGTGGCTTTATGCCGACAGCTGTATCTCTGCATCTTTAATCCCAAAAAGTTCATGTCGGGAATGCTTAGCGCAGCATAATCAGAGGATTTCTTCAGTGGGAATCTGTTCACCCTGAAAATAGTCAGGCCAGTGTTGTTTTACCACTTTTCCGCGGGTGTTCAGCGCATGGCAGTTGTCCAGCATAAATGGCTTCACGTCTGACATATGCTGAAGTCGCGCCAGCTGTTCTTTATGGGTTGCCTGAAAGGCTGTTGTAGCGATGGGCCCGAGGAGTTCAAGTAAATGGGTACAACCGCTAATGCCACCAAAGAGCTCACGGGTCTGGCGGGTAAACCCGGACGCGATTCGCAGGCCGATCAGTTTTTTGTAATGTTCGGTGATGTCCGGGCATAAGCGGTAGGGCGTAAGATCCATGCTGCTGGCAACATCATGAATCTTCATCTCCAGGTCAATTGTCAGCCGCAGGCTCAGGTCATGAATTGCTTCGCCGGCAGGCACCCAGCCATCATTGCGCTCTTTCAGCGGAATCGCGCTGGTTTTTATGTCGGTGAGGTGACCTTCAATATCCCACAGGCCATCGTCACGTTTATAACCGCGACAGGTGACAGTACGGGTATGCTGCAGGGCGCGTGGCGCCGGTGGTGGTAATGGCATAGGCTGTTTGTCTTAATTATTATTGGGGGCAGCATGCTTTGACAGAATCAATTGCTGCATTGCAACAAGGTAAACATATGGCGGGGATTTGTAAATACGGTATACAAATGTGAATGTAACTGAAGCAATCAGAAAACGCTTGCTTCAGTTACATTAAGAGCGCTGATGATCTTAATTAGACATTGAGATCATTGCTTCTTTGCTCCAGTTGAGTGCAGAACGGTAGGATTCTTCATAGGCGTCAATATCGATATCATGAGGCAGCAGATCCCAGTCACCGGCTTCGTAGTGGGTCACATGTTTAAGAATATCGCCCATTGTGCCTGCATGATCGGTAATTGCCGACTGAATATCTTCGCCCAGCGGTACCTGTTCCAGCATAGTGTGCTGATCAATATCGAGCATCACGTGCAATTGCGATAACACGCCGGTCATAAAGTAGCTGCTGTTATTATTGAAACCCTGCGATTCAGCAATGGCTTCACACATTTTGCCCCGTAGCAGTAATGAGCGACAGATCTCTTCGGGCTTACTGGTCCGGTTGGCCAGGGCGATCATGGTTGCCCAGCTGCGAATCTGATCCATCCCCAGCATCACAACCGCTTCAGAGAGCGATTCTACCTAACGGGTCAGTGAGTAGGCTGCGGAGTTAACGATACGCAATAACTTGTAGGTCAGTACCGGGTCCTGAATGATCAGTTCTTCTAAACGTTCCGGCGTGGTGCGGCTGTTCTGCAGTTCGCTGACCAGCATTAACAGGTTGGCGTGGTTCGCTTCAAGCTTACGGCCTTTAATCAGCTTAGGTTTACTGAGGAAGTGTCCCTGAAACAGTTTAAAGCCAAGTGAATGGCACTGTTCCAGTACCTCAACGGTTTCAATTTTTTCCGCCAGCAGAGTCACTTTAAACGGCTTCAGCATTTTAACCTGGTGGGCGATCTCTTCCGGCGACATGCCCAGTACATCCACTTTAACAATGTGCGCCAGCTCCAGCAGGGGATCAAATTCCGGGCTGTAGATGAAATCGTCCAGGGCAATGCGGTAACCTTTTTCTGCCAGACGGGTAACCGCCGCGATGACTTCTTCATCCGCGGCAATGTCTTCAAGGACTTCAATAACAATCTGTTTGCGCGGCAGTTCCGGAAAGTCATCAGACACAAGGAGGTCGCGGGTCATATTAATGAAGGCAGGAACACTCTTCTTGCTGCCGTTGTCTGCAATGCTGGTATAGACGTTCAGAATCACATCGCAGGTGGCGCTGGAGTCGTTAAACAATGCATGTTCTGTATCTGCTTCATTACGGTAAAGCAGTTCATACGCAACAACCCTTTGCTGACAGTCGAATATTGGCTGTCTGGCCATCAGTACCTGCGAATGTGCAGCGGCGGTGGTCATATATGAATGTTCCTTAAAAAATGTCACGTGTATATTTATTCCTAGGGTATATCCAGCCGGGGAACAAGTCAGCAAGAGCAGTACTCATGATGTGGACATATTTATTGGCTGATTTTTCATCTTATTGGCGTTATTTCCGTTACTTAGGGCTAAGCTGTCTGTATAATTGCAGCCCGCATTTTTTTACGATTATCGATTATGAGTATTAACTGGTTCCCGGGTCACATGCACAAGGCGAGAAAAGAAATCGCCGAAGTGATGAAGGACATAGACGTTGTTATTGAAGTACTGGATGCCCGCTTGCCGGTCTCCAGCGAAAACCCGATGGTTTCCGCACTGCGCAAGGGCACCCCGGTCATTAAGCTGTTGAATAAGTGTGACCTGGCTGATCCGATCCGCAGTCAGGAATGGCTTGAATACTTCAACAGCCTGCCGGATACCACCGCAATGCTAATCGATTATCAGCAAAAGAAGCTGATCAGCCGTATTCCTGAACTGTGTAAACAGCAGGTGCCCTCACGGGCCAGTGCAGGCCGTCCGGTACGGGCAATGATTATGGGTATCCCGAATGTTGGGAAATCCACAATGATCAATGCGCTGTTGGGCAAGCGTATTGCCAAAGTAGGCAATGAGCCGGCGGTCACCAAAGGGCAAAAGCGCTTTACCCTTAAAAACGGCATGGCGCTGTCGGATACCCCGGGAATTCTCTGGCCGAAAATTGAAGACCGGGACTCCGGTTACCGGTTAGCTGCCAGCGGGGCAATTAAAGACACTGCCATTGAGTACGAAGACATTGCACTCTACGCAGCCGGGTTTCTGCGCAGCGATTATCCGGAGCTGCTGTGTCAGCGGTATAAGCTTAAAGAGCTTCCTGAAACCGCTGAAGACGTACTGGAAAGCATTGGCCGTAAACGTGCCGGATTACGTCCCGGAGGCGTGGTCGATCTGCATAAAGCGTCAGAGATCCTGCTGAACGAATTACGGTCCGGTCTGATCGGCAATATCAGCTATGAAACAGTTGATGAGTGGCAGGTCAAATGGGAAGCCCAGAGAATTGAAGCCGAGCGGCTGGAACAGGAGCGCCTTGAAGAAGAGCGCCTGGCAGCCGAACAGCAAACAGATAAACAGTCCCGTCGCCGCTAGTGGTGCACAGGCAGTAAAGGTAACAAGATGTCACGAGTTAAAAAGAAACGTACCGGTGGTCAGCCGGTTATCTGGTTAGATGGCCCGCGCCGCAGTGAGAAACTGGCGGATCCGGACAGCTACGAGAGCCGTAAACGTAAAAATCTTGAGAAGAAGAAAAAGGTTAAATCCGTTTTTGATAAGCATCAGGATGAAAACAGTCAGGGTGAGAGTGACGCCGACCAGCGCAAGACGCGCCTGTCTGACAAGATCCGTAAGCTGAAGAAAGACGACTGAGTTAACGTCTCATGGCCGTCCGCTGTTCTGGCGGACGCTTTCATTCCCTGGCCGGCCCCGGCTGTCACGGGGTATTCACGCATTTTCCTGACAATCAGAATTTGCACGATAGCACAGGCTCTTCTACGGTTATTGCATGCAGTAATTCCTATGGAGATGACTTATGTCTCATGCAGACGTTCGCCGTGCCGGTGATGCCCCCGTGAAACTTGACCTGACAGAAGGCGAAACCTATTGCTGGTGTGCCTGTGGTCGCTCCTCAACACAGCCGCTGTGCGATGGTTCACATCAGGGGACCGGGCTTGACCCGATTGTGTTTGTGGCCCGCAAATCTGAAACAGTATGGTTATGTACCTGTAAACAGTCGCAACATGCGCCTATCTGTGACGGCAGCCACAAACAACACTGACCGGTACAAGAGCGGAGAAGGGAGAGCACCGGCGATGGGATACACCGCCGGTGGCTGATGATCAGTCTACCAGACCGTACTCATCTTTAAGGATGGCAATAATTTCAGCTTTCGGGTTGTCTGAAATACGCAGTGTTTCGCCGGTAATCTTTTCTGCTATGCCTACATAGGTATCAGATACCGCATTCAGAACATCGGCAGGCAGCGCATTATCACGGGCCAGTGCCTGACGCTCATCCATGCGTTCTTTGTTCAGCAGAATATCCGGATCAGGGAAGTGATTCAGTAACAGCTGTCGGAAACCTTCTTTCGAGTTTTCCAGTACCTTACCGTCACGGTAGGCCGGGCCGTCCCAGATACGTGATGAGTCAGGTGTGCCTACTTCATCCATGTAGATCAGTTTTTCCTGGCCGCTGGCATCGGTGACATAACCAAATTCAAACTTGGTATCGATAAATACCTGATCCAGTTCAGCCAGGGCATTGCTGATCAGGTTGAAGCCTTCTTTCAGCAGTTTTTCATACCCATCAATGTCTTCTGGCTTGCTGAAATTGAATGCTGCAAAATTGTTACAGATGTCATCACGGGTGATGTTCACGTCATCAGCTTCCGGTACGCCCGGAATCCCTTTAAGGATGCCTTTGGTGGAAGGGGTAATCAGTAGTTCCGGAAGTTTCTGGTCTTTTTGCAGACCGTCTGCAAGCTCAATGCCACAGAATTCACGTTCGCCCTTGTCATAGGCACGCCACATTGAACCGGTGATGTACTGCCGGCAAATCGCTTCGATCATGACTGGCTTTGCTTTCTGTACAATCCATACCAGTGGGTGAGGAATATCCAGAATGTGGCTGTCTGCCAGGCCGTTTTCACGGAACAGGCGGAACCAGTGGTTCGAAATAGCATTCAGCGCAGCGCCTTTACCCGGCACACCGCGCATACCGCCTTCACCCTGCCAGATGCAGTCAAAAGCAGAAATACGGTCACTGATGACCATGATCGCCAGCGGTGCATCGCTGGCTACGTCATAACCCCGTTCAGCGATCAGTCGGCGGCTGTCGGCTTCAGTCAGCCAGTAAACGGAACGTACTTTTCCGCTGTGAACCGGGCTGCCTGTGCGGATAGGCAGATCATCATTTACCGCTAAAACTTTATCGGCAAGACTCATGTGTCAGTGTCCTGTATTGCTAATTCAGAGTGTTTGGTTGTCTTTTTGTAACCGGTGTTCACGGGCGATGTCCGGCCCTGAAATTACAAAAACGCGGATCTTAACAGAACTGGGCAGAACAGGCATATGTTTTCCGGCTACATCTTCGGTAAAGCTAGGTTGAATATAGATTAAGTTTATTTAATACAGATACTTACCAGCGCTTTATGATAAACAGCGAGAGATGCTGATAATGCTTGTGATGATAGCGTGTTTCTGACTTTTTGGTCAGGTAAAGGATGTAATTCCTCCCTGATTGCTGATTGGGCAGAAAGCTGGCGAAGCGGTTTATTAGTGTTTCTCAGACATGTAACATGTGTTTCAAATTCTTAACAGTTTCCTGTTAACTAAGACATATACATCAGCCAAGGACAGTGACGGAAAGCAGGTATGAAAAAATTACTTTTGCTGGCAGCATTTTTAGCCACGTTAGGCACGGGTTTCGCGGCGGGCATTTATGCGCTGCCAATCATGATTGCACCGCCGTCACCTGATACGGCGACCCTGTCTGACATAATCGGGCAGGCGGAATATACCGCTGAATTTGAAGCAGATATCCCGGGAAGTGACTTCCTTCACTGGGGAGAAGGCCGAATCGGCATTACCGGTAATGCGGTTGCTTTTGTGGGCGAACTTGCTCCGGGACCTGATTACCGTGTCTATCTGGTGCCACAGCCGGTTCACTCAGATACTGAGTTTCTGGCGGTAAAATCCGGCGCGTTACAGCTGGGTGAAGTAAATACTTTCAAAAATTTTCTGGTTGAATACGATCAGGAGGTCGATTTCTCCCGGTACAATACGGTACTTGTCTGGTGTGAAACCTTTGAGAAATTTATTTCTGCGGCCCGGTTCCGTTAAGCGTCAGCCTCTTTGGGGTGATATACTCATCCAACTTCTTTCCTGCAGCCTGTCCGGCAATCTCCCGCCGGGCATGACGCTACACTCTTACACTTAACGGTCCCTGCACACGGCTGACAAGCCGCGCACAGATGCAGCGTGACGGTTTCCTGAACATTTAAAGGTATTTCGATGCAACAGGCTGAAGGTCAGCAGCCGCCCTGGTTAGCGTTATTCAGTATTTGTCTGGCAGCCTTTCTGGTGCCGATGGCAATGGCGGCCGTCAATCTGGCATTGCCCAGCATTGCTGAAGATCTGCATATTGATGCGGTCTATCTCAGCTGGGTGCCCAGTGCACCGCTGTGGGGATCGGTTGTACTGATGTTGCCGGTCGCACGGCTGGCGGATCTTTATGGTCGCCGGCGCATTCATCTGTATGGGCTTGCGCTCTATGCGCTGGCGTCTGCGGTTGTCGCCTGGGTCGATCAGATTGAATGGTTGCTGTTTTACCGGGTATTACAGGGCCTGGCCAGCTCATTCATTTTTGCCACGTCAATGGCAATGGTCGCCAGCCTGGCGGGCAGTGCCCGGCGGGGAATGTTTCTTGGCATCGTCTCTACATCCGTATACCTGGGTCTGGCACTGGGGCCGGTGGCGGGGGGCTGGTTAACGGAGTTGCTGGGATGGCGAAGTGTTTTCTGGTTACCGGTACCGGGCATCATTCTGGCGCTCGTACTGGTACTGCGCTTTGTGCCCACGACACCGCGCACAGGAAAAGATCAGACTCTCAGTTTCACTCAGCGGCTGGATGTATCCGGCAGCCTGATCTTCATGCTTTGCACCAGTTGCCTGTTCTTTGGTATTTCCGGTTTGCCGGATCTCCGCTTTGCCGGGCTTCTGGTCGCGGGTGTTCTGCTGTGCGGTGTATTTGTCAGGCATCAGCGCCACGCAAAAGCACCGCTGGTACGGATTGATGCGATGCGTCAGAACCGTATATTTACCCGCTCTATACTCGCCAGTATCTGTATGTACGGCGCCAGCTTTCCGGTGTTGTTTATCCTGAGTTTGTATCTGCAATACATCCAGGGCCTGTCACCGGGTGAAGCAGGGAGCATTATTCTGATACAGGCATTATTGATGGCCTGTGTGGCACCGGTTGCCGGCCGTTTGTCGGACCGTTATGAAGCACGGGTGATTGCTACCGCCGGGTGTGGGATGTTTGTACTTGGCTTCATCGTTCTGTTCTTTGCCGGCATGGATACGCCGTTATGGCAAATTCAGCTGGGGCTGTGTTTACTGGGGATCGGCTTTGGTCTGTTTTCTTCACCGAACAATAATGCAGCGATGGGATCGGTGGATCCTGCCAGGCTGGGGATCGCCTCTGCATTACTGAACCTGGCCCGCACAGCGGGTAATATGTTCAGTACCACAGTGATGGTGGTAATTTTTAATCATTACTTCGGAGAGCAGGTACTGCAGCCGGACGATTATCCGCAATTACTGGTGGTCGTAAAAATTGCTGTATTCCTGGGTGGGGCTTACGCACTGGCCGGCGGGTATTTCTCTCTGACCCGCGGCCGGATGCGGTAACGGTTGCTGGGCTGATTCAGTCAATCCGCCGGTCAAGATCCATGTGTGCCATGATTTTAGTGGCGATCTCTTCGATGGAAAAACTGGTGGTGTTAATGCTGGGCAGGTTCTCCTGTCGCAGCATACGTTCAACACTGCGGACTTCAAATTCACACTGATCCAGGGACGCATAACGGCTGTTCGCCCGCCGTTCGTGGCGGATGGCTGCCAGTTGGAAGGGGTCAATTGTCAGGCCGTATAACTTATCCCTGTAGGGTTGCAGTATCGCCGGCAGATCCTTTTCATCAAGGTCTTCTTCGGTGAGCGGATAGTTAGCTGCACGGATACCGAACTGCAGGGCCATGTACAGACAGGATGGCGTTTTACCACAGCGGGATACGCCGATCAGGATAATGTCTGCCTGATCATACTGCCGGGTCCGGGCGCCGTCGTCATTGTCCAGTGCAAAGTTAACTGACTCGATACGGTCTTTGTAGCGATCCATCTCGTGAATGCCATGAGAAGTACCAACACTGTATGAAGAATGACAGCCCAGCTCCAGCTCCAGGGGGTTCAGAAAGGCTGAAAACACATCGATCTTATACGACACGCTGCTACTGATTTCTTTGCGAATGGTCTCATCAACAACCGTATCAAAAACGATGGCCTGCTGACCGTCGTTTTCACTGGCGGTGTTTATACGCTGTACCGCATCGTGGGCTTTTTCAATGCTGTCGATATAGGGCAGGGTTATCTTATCGAAGCTGATGCCTTCAAACTGTGCCAGCAGGCTGTTGCCCAGTGCTTCTGCGGTAATCCCGGTGCCGTCGGAAATAAAAAATGCTGTACGTTTCATGGGCTTCATCTTGAATTAAAACGGCATTATTGCCAGTTTACGGATAATTGCAAAGCAATACCTGTTTATCGGCTGACACTGATATATAGGCCAAAAGTCGTAGGCGCTGACCGTATCTTCCTGTGGGCCGCTCAACTTTGCGAATGTCTGAGAACTGTTTCCGCACTTTTACCCTCCAGGCTGACCGCTGAAAAAGCCCGCTTAAAACGGGCCTGAGTCATGCTGCAGGCCCCGTTATAGCGGTCACAGAAGCGTCACAAGCAAAAATACCATATGGCGGAGCAACAAACGCTGGCAGCGTTCGCCGGTTAGGTTTCGCAATTGTTATATTCACCCCCTGATGATGCAGGGTAGGCATTCGGCAAAAACAACCTTCTATACCTCTCATAATCTGAGGCCAATTGCAG
>CAKZPE010000029.1 GCA_937138495.1 uncultured Oceanospirillaceae bacterium | reverse complement strand
AGTTGCTTATCCACCGCGAGGAATACCGGGGTCTGGGCGCTGTCCAGTCCCAGTGTCAGGCTGTAAGTCTGAGCGACATCCAGACCCAGACTTTCCATGTAGGCCTCATTCCCCAGATGTAACTGGCGGCCGCTCTGTTCGCCGGTAACGCCCCGGCCGACAACGGCACTGAAGTTCTCTACCGGCAGTAATACGGCTGTGCTGGCCTGACAGATCGCAGCAGCCAGCGGATGCTCTGAATGCTGTTCCAGTGATGCCGCAAGCTGTAGCAGTTCGGTTTCTGTTATGCCGTTAGTTCTGGTTTGGGTAACCTGCGGTTTACCTTCGGTGAGAGTGCCGGTTTTATCCAGAAATACCGTGTCGATGCCTGCGGCACTCTGTAAGGTTTTTGCATTGCGGATCAGAATGCCGTAGTCAGCTGCCTTCGCAATGCCCCGCATGACCGCCATCGGCGTTGCCAGGCCCAGTGCGCAGGGGCAGGCAATCACTAGTACTGTGGTTGCAGTAATCAGCATATAGGTGAGCTGAGGCGCCGGGCCGAACAGATACCAGACGGCAGCGGTAACCGCGCTGATAACCAGTACGACAGGTACAAAAATGGCGGCGACACTGTCTGCCAGACGGGCTATTTCCGGCTTGCTGGCCTGTGCCTGCTGTACCATATCAATGATCTTACTGATGACGGTATCGGCGCCGACTTTCTCCGCTTCGATGAGCAGGCTGCCGGTCTGGTTCAGGGTACCGGCGATGACCGGATCGCCGACGGCTTTGCTGACCGGTACAGGCTCGCCGCTGAGCATCGATTCATCAACCAGGCTCTGACCTTCTATGACTCTGGCATCTACCGGGATCTGTTCGCCGGGGCGCAGCTGAATATAATCCCCCACCTGAACCTCTTCCAGCGGCAGTTCCTGTGCAGAACCTTCGCGGATCAGCCGGACCTGTTTAGGTTGCAGGTTAAGCAGTTTTTCTACCGCGCTGGAGGTCTGCCGCTGGCCGCGGATTTCAATGGCATTGCCCAGATTAATCAGCCCGATAATCATTGCAGAAGCTTCAAAATACACGTGCCGTGAGCCGTCCGGGAACAGATCCGGAAACATCACTACTGCCATTGAGTAAAGCCATGCGCTGCCGGTGCCCAGTGCAACCAGAGAGTCCATAGTGGCACTGCGGTGTTGCAGCGCTTTCCAGCCACCGCTGAAGAAGTGTTTACCGGGAAAGATTAAGATCAGGAGCGTCAGCAATCCAACCGCTCCCCAGACCATCTGGTCCTGCGGGGTGCTGATGCGCATGCTGTCAGTCAGCCAGCCGATCAGCATCAGGGGCAGGCCCAGAGCCAACGCAAGGGCAGCGCTGCGCAGACGCAGTCGGTAAGTATTATGTTCCTGCTGTTGAAGCTGGGCCCGGTACTCAGGGCTGTTCTGATCAACTTTGGCTCCGAAGCCAATGCCTTCAACCGCATTAATCAGGTCAGCTGCGCTGATGTCACCTTCAACCCGTAAACGTCGTTGTGGAAAGTTGACCCGGGCCTGAGTGACGCCGGGGGTTTCAGACAACCCCCGTTCTATTTTGCCAACGCAACCGGCACAACGGACACCTTCCAGAATAAGGGTGGTAGCCATTTTATTGCTCCAAAATTTAACACTGACGGAATCTTTTCAGGGAGTGTAAAGCTTCCCCCAAGGGGAAGGTCAAGGGAGAAACTGCGCTGTGTCAAAACAGCGGGGTAATACGGAATTTTCCCTTGATTTTCTGTTCGTAAGCAACGAATCTATTAATGACACAGCATAACTGAAATAGTTTTTTAATGATTATATCCACACATAACAGCTTTATATCACGACGCCACTGGCGACTGATGTTGCTGACACTGATATTCCTGACGGGTCAGTGGTTGGCAATTGTTCAGCCGGTGTCTGCTGCTGCGCCTGTGCAGAGCACTGTTGTGGATATGGCTGATTGTGGTGGTAATACCTGTGAGCATGAGGCCGCAGATTATTGTGACAGCATTTGTGCACTGGGCAATGGTTGCTCACCGCAGATCGGGGGAAACACAGTATTTCTGTTGCCAAAAGCCGGATATGTACAGGCCGATTATCGGACAGGCTATCAGTTTCATTATGCTGAACCCATCTATCATCCTCCCATACCGGTCCACGCATAAACGTGTTTACTTTTTTGTGTGTGGATACTGATGCATGAATATTTCTCAGGCCGCAGCGGCCACCGGACTCAGCGCCAAGACAATCCGATACTATGAACAGCAGGGTGTAGTTGCACCTGCAGAACGTTCAGATAACGGTTACCGGACGTATTCTTCAGCACATATTGATGAGCTGAAGTTTATCAAACGGACCCGTAGTCTTGGTTTTTCGCTGGAAGAAGGCCGTGACTTGCTGCGTCTTGCTCAGGATCCTAACCGCACCAGCGCTGAGGTAAAAAACAAAGCACTGGAGCATATTGAAAAGATCACCGAGCAGATTGAAGCGTTAGACGCTATGCGCGCCGCTTTACTGCCTATCGTTGAACAGTGTCAGGGCGATGAATCGAATGAATGCCCGATCATTGATCAGCTGAGTGGTCGTTCCCAGTAACAGATTTTCCGGTATGTCACATACCTGATCTGGAGTGATGATGAATAATTTTTTTCGGGCTGGCCAGCGTGCCGCCCTGTTCTTTGTAACAATATTAATGAGTGTTTCTTTTTCTGCACTGACTCAGGCGGCTAACCCTTCCTGGAAGGAAAGCAACGATGATACGGTGTATCCGATAGTGGTTTATCGCAGTACGACCTGCGGGTGCTGTAAAGCCTGGGTGGACCATCTGAAAGATCATAACTTTAAGGTTAAGGAAGTGACCGATTCAGAAATGAATGCGGTTAAAAAAGCTTTCGGTGTGCCTCAGAACCTGGCTTCATGTCATACCGCAACAATCGGCGGTAAGTTGATTGAGGGACATGTACCGGCCCAGGACATTAAACGGATGCTGGAAACAGATAACGATATCCGTCTGCTGACCGTGCCGGGTATGGTCTCTGGTTCACCGGGTATGGATATGGAAGGTGCTGATAAGCAGGATTTCAGAGTCTATGCAGTAACAAACGATGGTGATGAGTCTGTATTCAGTACTTATGACGATTACTGATTGGTTATAAACCCCTGCTTTTTCCATGGTTGCCGCCTGGCTCACAGGCGGCGTATCATGGCCCGGACTGTGACTGATCCGGCCTGATACCGATGGAACATTATTTAGTATTTATACTCATTGCCGCAGCGGTGATTGCAAGCCCGGGACCGGGGATTGTACTGACCCTGAAAAATACCCTGCACTATGATTTCAGAGGTGCGTTGCCGGGGATTGCCGGAGTGGCACTGGGGATGTTGCTGATTGCTGTTATTTCGGCGGCGGGTCTTGGCATACTGCTGACGACATCTGCACTGGCATTTACCTTACTGAAATATCTGGGGGCGGCGTATCTGATTTATCTGGGCATTAAGCTGTGGCGCAGTTCAGGTCAGGTATCGGACCTTTCTGCCGGAAAGCGCAGTTCAGTGCGTCACCGGTTTTGTGAAGGGCTGGGCATTACGGCTCTGAACCCGAAGCCGATTATCTTTTTCCTGTCACTGTTTCCGCAATTTATAGATCCGGCTGTCGCCTATGTACCGCAGTTTGTGCTTTTGGCACTGACTTTTAGCGCTTTGGTGGTAGTGATTCACTGTGCCTATGCGGGAGCTGCTAATCTGGCCCGTGATAAACTGCGTACACCCAGGGGCAGTGAAGTTATCAACAAAGTGAGCGGGGGAGTATTTGTATGTTTTGGCTTAGCTCTGACATCAAGCAAGTAAGTATTAAGAACGTTGCTATCGGTATTTTTCTGCTGATTTTAGCGGGGTACGGGTATTTTGGCGACGGTTCAGGCTTGTTGCCGGAACTGAATGATAAGCAGAATATGCTGATTATTGCCGCCATTGGCCTTGGCAGTGTGTTTTATGGCGTGAAGGATTACTTTTTCTACAAGCCGGAAGATGAGTCTGAAGGCGACGAGGATCCGGATCAGAAATAAACTGTGTGGATAACGGGTGATACTTTGAGTGCATGACCCGTTATTCAGATGGGATAAGTCGTGTTACAGCTTTTCGTTTACGCTGTCGATCTTATCCTGAATTGTCTGCGCTTTGTCGGTACGGGTACCCAGCTTCATGTGGCTGGTGATACGTACGGCACCCATCTCATGCAAGTCTTCGTGGCAACGCTTAACTGCCGCCAGCACATCATCCCATTCGCCTTCAACGTTCGTGCCGTAGCTGTGCATCTGGTGGCTCAGGCCTGCTTCCTGAAAAATTTTCTGGCAATGCGCCACGTAAGGTGAAACGGAAATGCCTACGCCACCCGGAGACACCATGATATCCATGATTACGAACATGTTAATTCCTCTCAAATTCAGTGATACCGGGCATAATAGCACTGCCGGGTAAGGACAGAAAATCACCCTATTTAGTCTAATGCAGCGTTTTGATGAAGGGTGCTGAGTGATTTTTAAGTGATTAATATTTTCTTCATATATGGTGTTTGTTAAAAATAATCAGCAATTATGACGTATTATTTTGTGTTTTTACCTTGTCTGATAGGATTCCCTTCTCTATGATCTGTGGCAATCATTATTAAAAGACGGGGGCCTGTGTGCAGGTCAACACCCCGATAGGAGTATCTGCCATGTTGCATAAACGCGATTTTTACATCAACGGGGCCTGGGTCGCGCCAAGCCAGGCTAATGACTGCGATGTGATCAACCCGGCCACTGCTGAGCCCTGTGCGGTTATTTCACTGGGTAGCCAGGCGGATACAGATGCGGCAGTTGCCGCTGCCCGGCAGGCATTTGAGAGCTGGTCCGAAACCTCTAAAGAAGCGCGTCTGAATTTAATTAAAGCCTTGCTACGTGAATACGAAAAGCGTAACGACGACATGGCTGCCGCAATTTCGATGGAAATGGGTGCCCCGATTGATTTGGCAACCCGTGCACAGGCGGGTTCCGGCAGCGCACATATTGAAGGTTTTATTGAAGCTTTCGAACATTTTGAATTTGAAAAAACACTGGTCAATAACGAACAGCTGATCCACGAACCCATTGGTGTGTGCGGCATGATTACCCCGTGGAACTGGCCGATGAATCAGGTCACTCTGAAAGTGATTCCTGCACTGGCGGTTGGCTGTACTGTGGTACTTAAGCCGTCAGAGGTAGCGCCTTTATCTTCCATTGTGTTTGCTGAAATAGTTGATGCAGCAGGCTTCCCTCCCGGTGTGTTTAATATGGTGAATGGTGACGGTGTTGGCGTTGGCAGCCAGCTGTCCAGCCATCCGGATGTGGATATGCTGTCATTCACCGGGTCTACCCGGGCGGGTGCGCTGATCAGCAAAGCGGCGGCTGATACCGTTAAACGGGTCACGCTTGAGCTGGGCGGTAAAGGGGCGAACATAGTGTTTGCTGATGCCGATGCCAAAGCAGTAAAACGTGGCGCCTTTCACTGTTTCAACAATACCGGGCAGTCCTGTAACGCGCCGACCCGGATGCTGGTTGAGCGCTCTGTATATAATCAGGCTGTGGAAGAGGCAATTGCGGCGGCAGCGGCGACAGAAATTGCTGATCCGACACTGTCAGGTAAGCATATTGGCCCTGTAGTCAGCGAAATGCAGTACAACAAAATTCAGGAACTGATTCAGGTGGGGATTGATGAAGGTGCAAGGCTGATTGCCGGCGGTGCCGGTAAGCCTGAAGGTCTTGAACAGGGCTATTTTGTGAAACCAACCATCTTTGCTGATGTGAATAACGACATGCGTATTGCCCGGGAAGAGGTGTTTGGCCCGGTATTGGCGATGATTCCGTTTGACACGGAAGAGGAAGCGATCCGCATTGCTAACGATACGGACTATGGCCTCACTAACTACATTCAGACACAGGATCCGGAAAAAGCTAAACGGGTTGCCCGTAAACTGCGCAGCGGTATGGTGCGGATTAATGGCATTGATGCGGCCGGAGCTTCACCGTTTGGCGGTTATAAACAGTCCGGTAATGGCCGTGAAGGCGGTGTTTGGGGGCTGGAAGACTTCCTTGAGATTAAACATATTACCGACTGGCAGGGCTGATTCTGCTCTTTGAGTTGGATAAAAAAACCTCGCTGCGGCGAGGTTTTTTGTGTGCGGGGCGCTCAGTGAGCACCGGATATGTGGTTAGCCGGATCTGCAGCGTTTAACGTTACAGGCTTGCCGGCTTACAGACGGCTGTATTCTGTGGCTATTTGTGCCGCCAGGCGGGCGTTGTTCAGCACCAGCTGAATATTAGCTGCCAGGCTCTTACCTTCCGTCACTTCTGCAACACGGGCCAGCAGGAAAGGTGTGCTTTCTTTACCGCTGACGCCCTGCTCTTCCATTTCCTGCAGTGCTTTGTGAATGACGCCGTCAATCATTGCCTGATCCAGTGCATGCGCTTCCGGGATCGGATTGGCAACGACCACGCCACCTTCCAGTCCCAGTTGCCATTTGGCCTGCAGGGCTTTAGCGATAACTGCCGGGCTGTCCAGCTGATAATCCACTCCAAACGGGCTGTTACGGGTATAGAAGGCCGGCATGGTATCTGTCTGATAACCGACCACCGGGACGCCGTGGGTTTCCAGATATTCCAGCGTCAGGCCGATATCCAGAATGGATTTTGCCCCGGCGCAGACAACCACCATCGATGTGCCAGCCAGTTCCTGCAGGTCTGCAGACACGTCCATTGTAGTTTCAGCCCCGCGGTGAACACCGCCGATACCGCCAGTGGCGAATACCCGGACGCCAGCCATGGCGGCGATGATCATGGTTGAGGCAACGGTGGTAGCACCGTCCAGGGCCTGAGCAACGATAAACGGAATATCCCGGCGGCTGGTCTTGATAACGGCCTTGCCGGTTTTCCCCAGGTAGGTAATCTCTTCTTCATTGAGGCCAACTTTCAGACGGCCTTTAATGATGGCGACCGTTGCTGGCAGAGCACCGTTTTCACGGACGGTCTGTTCTACTTTTAACGCGGTTTCCACGTTTTGCGGATACGGCATGCCGTGGGAAATAATGGTTGATTCCAAAGCAACCACTGGCTGGCCGGCTGCCAGTGCAGCGGCAACGTCGGGGTGGATATCCAGATACTGTTTCAGATTAGCAGATTGTGCGGACATGTTTATTCTCGTGTTCTTACATGGATTCAGACAGGAGCTGTGCCACATTCAGGCGGGACATCTCCGGATTAATAGTGGTTTGGCTGGCCAGAGCCAGATTGGCGGCTGCCAGCGCAAAGCGGCAGGTGTGCTCTGCCGACATCTGTTGCAACCAGCTGTGACACAGGGCGGCCATCAAGGCGTCACCTGCCCCGTTACTGTTCACGACGGTACTGCAGCTGAGTCGGTGATGGCAGGATTCGCCATTCCGGTGGCTGTAATACAGGCCATCACTGCCCAGACTGATAAACAGACGCTCAACACCTTCCTTATGAAACCAGCCGGCAAGTGCCTTCAGGGTCTCATCTGACAGGTCTTCAGGGGTGACATGCATACCGGAAATAGCTTCAGCTTCGACAAGGTTGGGCTTCAGTGTGTGGATGCGGGAGAGAAACGGACGAATCTTCGGGGCTTTACTGCTGGAGACGCAATCAACAAAAAAGCGCTGTTCCGGTAACTGGTCGATCAGGCATTCCAGCGTACTGTTTTTAAGGTTGGTATCCAGCACCAGCAATTCCGCGCGGGCCAGCAATGCCAGGTGTTTACGCAGATAGTCCGGGCCAAAGGCATCCAGAATGGCCATGTCGGCAATGGCCTGTTGCATCTCGCCGTGTTCATCAACCAGTGATAAATAGCTTGAGGTGGCCGAGCCGGGAATAGTGACCATCTGGCTGGTATCGATACCTGCCTGGCTGCTCAGTTCTGTCAGTTGCCGGCCACTGTGATCGTCGCCCACCGGCGCAATCAGGTAGCAGTCTTCGCCCAGGCGGGCAAGGTTTTCGGCAATGTTCCGGCCGACGCCGCCGGGGCTGTAGCTGACGGTGCCCGGGGTTGAACTTCCCGGTGTCAGTGTCTCACCGGGGGTGCCGAGAATATCCATATTGGCGCCGCCGATCACCACAGAGTAACGCTGTTCGTTCAGAATATAGCCCCGGCCCTTAATGGCCCCTTTGGCCGTTAAGTTTGTCAGGTGCGTAGCGACAGCAGAGCGGCTGATACCCAAAGCTTCAGCCAACTCTTGCTGGCTGATCAGTGGGTTTGCCTGAAGTAATTGCAGTAGCTGACGTTCACGATTTGTCATTTCTGGATTTTTGTCTGTAAATGGATTTTTGTCTATTTTAGGTGCTGCGTGTACAGAGTCAACAGTGGAGCCGTTTTTCAGTCGCAAAGCAGCGCAGTCCTCAGGACTAAGTGACGGGTGTGAAAACTGTACTTACGAATCGTAAGCAAAAGCTTCCTATAACTTTAAAATTTAAAGTTACACGCCGTTACTTCGTTACTAAGTCTCTGTTTTTGTCAGGGGAGCAGGGCTTAAAATAGCCGCCTGTCTGTTGCCTTTCGTTTTGGAGTTGAACGTAATGAGTTTTGTCAGCCCTGCACATGTATTGCTGATCAGTGTGGCCGCCATCTGGGGATTCGCTTTCGTCGCGCAAAGTGCCGGTATGGATTATCTGGGCCCGCACAGTTTTAATGCGGCACGTTTTCTTTTAGGGGCTTTGTCACTGATACCGCTCTGGATATTGATGGGGAAACAGCGGCTGCCGCAGGGCAAGACGCTGCTTTATGGTGGGATTCTGGCTGGCAGTGTGATGTTTGCCGGTTTCAGTTTTCAGCAGATAGGGCTGCTGTATACCACCGCCGGTAACGCCGGCTTTATTACCAGTATGTATATCGTGCTGGTGCCGGTTGCCGGTATTTTCCTTGGCCAGACAACCAATATGAATACCTGGATCGGTGTTGTGCTGGCGGTGATTGGTTTGTATTACCTGTCAATCGGGCCGGACCTGAAGATTGGCTATGGAGATTTACTGGAGCTTATAGGGGCGTTTTTCTGGACCGCGCATGTCATTATTATTGGCTGGCTATCCCGTAAGGTTGATGCAATTGGCCTGTCGATTACTCAGTTTATGGTCGCGGCAGTCTGGGCGACCGGTGCTGCAATGCTGTATGAAACCCCTGTGCTGGGAGATTTTCAGGCGGCCTGGTTGCCATTGCTGTATGCCGGTATTGCCTCCAGTGGGATTGCCTGCACTCTGCAGATCATTGCGCAGCGTAAAGTTGAGCCGAGTATGACGGCGCTTATTTTATCGATGGAAGCGCTGTTTGCCGTACTGGGAGGCTGGCTGCTACTGGGTGAGCATATCGGCATTAAGGAAATGACCGGTTGCAGTCTGATGCTCGCGGGGATGCTGGTCAGCCAGTGGCCGGTAAAACGTAAGCGGTCAGTTGCTGCACAGGGTTAATTCTTTAAGGCTCTGCTTTTTTTAAGGCTCTGTTGCGGCGTTATAAAAGGTCCGGGGCAGAGGCCGTTCGACCGGTGTGGACAGTATCATCATGGTATTGGTATCGCTCAGGTCACAGAACTCTTCCAGAATGGCATCCAGATTTGACATGGATGCCACTGCCAGCTTAACCAGAAATGCCTGTTCACCGGTGACATTCTGGCATTCAATAACTTCATCATAACTCAGTACCAGTGCCTTAAACTGGCGTTCTTTCGTGCGGAATACCTTGCATTGCACCAGCGCGACGATAGGATAACCCAGCTTATCCAGATTTACTTTCAGGCTGTAACCGGTAATAACTCCGCTTTGCTCTAATTTTCGAATTCTTTCTGCCACCGCCGGGGCTGACAGGTGTACCTGTTTGCCCAGTTCTGCATACGAAATGCGGGCATTTTCCTGAAGGGCGGCAATTATGTTTCGGTTTATTGCGTCAGTCATATGTGGCTGCTGATCCTGTTTCTGGAAAACTAACTATGGGTGTTTCCTGTGAGGCTGGCAAGGGCCATATAACACCTGTTTCGGGCGGGCCTATACAGCTGCTATTCAGGTGCCAGGATTCTATATAGTTTATAGATCAATGACCTATGGATATTCATAGGTAGATTATTGATTGCATTAATTCTAGTGTTTACAGAGGAAAAATAGTTTTAAACGGCGATGGCATTGGTTGTTAAGGAGATTTCTGGCGCTGGACGTTCAGGGATGCCGGTCTGTACACCGGGTTCAGCGTTTACATGAATGGTTGCAATGCGTATGCGGTTAAGTGGTGTGGAAGAAATTCTGGTTGTGGATGACTCGCCAGATGACCTGCGTTTTTTGAGTCAGCTGCTGCAGGCAGAAAATTATCAGGTTCGACCCGTTTTAAGTGCCAGTGATGCGTTTGCTGCACTGGAAGATCAGTTAGCAGATTTAATTTTATTAGATGTCAGAATGCCGGAGATGGATGGTTTTGAATTGTGCCGGCAATTAAAAGCCAATGAGCGTACGGCGGATATTCCGGTTATTTATATGAGTGCTGTGAATGAAACTGAAGACGTGGTCAGAGGTTTACAGCTGGGCGCCGTTGATTATCTGGTTAAGCCGCTGAAGTCGGCGGAAGTTCTGGCCCGGATTGCTGTTCACCTGGATATTTGTCGCGGTTTTTCCGAGCTTGAACTGCGCAATAAATCCCTGAGGCGTATTAATAAACAGCTGGAAGGCATTATTGATAACTTTGACAGTACTGCCTGTCACTCATCTGTCAGTAAGTCTGCCCGTAAATCCAGAAAGAGCGGTGCAACAGGCACCGTAAAGTTAACCGCCAGGGAACTGGATTGTCTGTCTTTGCTGGCGCAGGGATTCAGGACGGTACAGATTGCTGATCAGCTGAATATTAAGCCGGTCACAGTGGAGTTTCATCTGGCAAACGTACGTAACAAACTGGAAGCCAAAACCCGGGAACAGGCCTTGGTGACCGCAATCATGCAGGGGCTGATGGAGCCTGCATTTCATTAGAGACTTTAACCGCCTGACTGGGTTGTCTGTCACAGCAATCTTCCGGCGGTTTTTCTATATAGGGTCGGCAGGCGGATATGTATCCAGGGAATGCGGTCGCCCCTTTTATCGGATACAGGATTTATGAAGGTAATGCAGAAGCATCAGGTGATGGTGATCGGTAATGATCACGATGATCTGCGTTTATTAAGCCAGCACCTGGCTGAAGAAGGGTTGGATGTCAGGGAAAGTGTTTGTGCTGTCACGGTACAGGCACTGGTCGCTCAGCCCCTGCCGGACTTAATTGTGCTGGATTATAACCTTCCCGGTATTGACCCCTTTGCGTTGTGTGAACAGTTAAACGCGGATCCACAAACCGGGCATATCCCCGTGGTATTTGTCGGTGCGGAGTGTGACAGTAATGTAATTGTCGCCGGGCTGGATGCCGGAGCAGCAGACTTTATCCGTATCCCCTTTGTGGCAGCAGAAATTACCGCCCGCATTAAAACCCATCTTAAACGGCACCGGCGTACGGAGCAGTTGCGCCTTTCCCTGAATGAGTGCCGAAATACCCCCAGGCAGAGCGGAGAAGGTTTCTTTCACCGCTTGATCGAGCGGGTTAACAGCGTTTACTGGATTGTCAGTGGTGACTGGCGTCAGATGCATTATGTGAATCCTGCCTATGAGTCACTCTGGGGTGAAAAGCCCGAAAGCTTGCGCGCTGAACCTCTGAGCTGGCTGAACCAGGTAGCCGGAACAGATGTACCTGCGATTCGTCGGAGTGTGGAGCGGGCAGCCTCAGAGCGGCCGGATATGGTTCGTTTACCGGATTACCGCCTGATGCTCCCGGATGGCTCGATGAAATGGGTACAAACTAAAGGGTACAGGATTGAACCGCAGGACCCTGACGACGAACGGTATGCCTGGGTCAGTACTGATATTTCGGAGCGTAAAAGTAATGAGCAAAACCTCAGTTATCTGGCGCACCATGATCCCCTGACCGGGTTACGTAACCGTTTACAGCTGGCTGAACGGGTTGAAAGTGAGATTATTCGCTCGCGGCGTCACGGGCATTCTCTGGCGTTACTGATAATTGATGTTGATCATTTCAAAGCGGTGAATGACTGTTATGGTCATATGGCCGGAGATCTTGCTCTGTGTGCCCTGGCAGCAACCCTTAAAGAACAGATACGGTCAATTGATTCAGCATTCCGTTATGGCGGTGAAGAGTTTGTGGTGATGTTGCCTGAAGAATCCCTGCCGCAGGCGTTGCAGGTTGCCGGGCGAATTCGTCAGCGGGTGTCAGAGCAGCCGTTGCAGCTGGAGAACGGTAACGTTCACATGACGGTCAGTATCGGGGTGTCGGTGTTTCCGGCGGATGGCGAGAGCTATAGCCGTCTGATCCGGGTAGCAGACGCGCATTTGCTGAATGCCAAACAGCAGGGCCGGAATCGTGTTCAGCCTGCTTATGAATGATATCGGCTACAGGTCTGGTCACTGCTTGTCTGTTTTATTGACGTGTCTGCTGTGCCTGCCTTTATCTGTGTCGTCGGCAGAGCAGGGCAACGCTGTGGATGTCTCTCCCTGGCTAAAAGCAGACATTGACTGGCAACAGTTTTCCGGTACGACATTATCTGTGTTGGCAAACAGCCAGCCGGCGTTTAAAGCGTTGCAAAAAAAGCTGCCTTATTTTGAAAGACTTACCGGTATAAAGGTTGGTTTTCATGTCATTCCTCAGGCGCGTATGAGGGATGTTCGCCGTATAGATCTGGCCGCAGGGGCCGGCATTTATGACGTTGTACCTATTGGTATTTCATATCTTGGAGAAGCCTATCGCCAGGGATGGCTGGAACCCCTGCAACCCTATTTTGAAGATCCAAAACTGACGGATGCCTGTTGGTATGACCTGGAAGATATCAGCCCGGGCAGCCTGGCGCTGAGCAGTATTGACGGGGTGATGCTCGCGTTGCCTTTTGATTTCTTTGCCCCGGTGTTTTTTTACCGGAAAGATTTGTTTCAGCGATACGGTCTAAAGGTACCGGACACTTACGAAGAGTTGCTGCAGCTGAAAAATACTCTGCAAATGGCGTTGGAACGGGATGAAATGCATAACATGTATGCATTTGCTTCCCGCACCCGTGCCGGGGCAGGCTTAAATACCTGGACAATTATTCCTGTTATCCGTGCCTATGGTGGTGAAATGATGGATGCGTCTCTGAAGCCGGTTTTTAACAGCCCGCAGGCCAGAGAAGCGCTACGGGTTTACCGGGATATGGTGACCGGTTATGGCAGCCCGCCAGGGGCGCAAATGTTAAATTTCCATGAGATACGTGAAGCGTTTAAGCGGGGTCGGCTGGCGTCGGTGATAGCCGCGTCCGATCTGTTTGCTGAGATGGATAGCCCGCAGGAATCAGTGATCTGGGACAAATGGGAAGCGGCGCCTGTGCCGCGGGGGCCACATGCCAGAGCGACATCGCTGTGGTCCTGGGGGTTTGCGATTAATGCCAGTGCTGAACATAAACATGCCGCCTGGTTGTTTCTGCAGTGGGCATCGTCCCGGGAAACGGCGATGTTATTGCATGAGGAAGATGTACCGGCCAGAACCTCATTATGGCATTCCAACGTCTATGATTACCTTAATGCTCCCGGATTTATCGGTGTCAGCCGCTGGATTCTGGATCAGCGTGATATAGACCCTATACAGAATGGACTGGCGGAATTTCCGCAGGTTGCGCGGGTAGCTTCACAGGCCTTTAATGAGATATTTTTTGGCGCACCGGTTACCTCCACGCTGAATCAGGCCGTTGTCCGGGTAGAGCAGATTATGCAATCAGGCTCTGAACGGAGTAACGACTGAGGTGCAGATGCTGGGAAGGATCTCTCTGAAAATTAAGCTGTTGCTGGGGGTGGCACTGATCATTATTGCCAGCTTTGCGCTCAGCACCTGGCTGCACCTCTATGAGCTGAGGGTTGCTTACCTTAATGAAGTCACCAGTAATGCCCGTACCTTTACCCAGGAACTGCCCCGGGAAATGCGCCAGTTGCGTGAAAGCAATGACAATCTTGGCTGGATTCGCCGGGTCCAGACAATCCGCTGTATCGAGCTTTATCAGAGTGGGCGTGCTCACGGGGTAAAGTTCGTCTCCCTGCTTGATGAGCAGGGGGTTGCGGTTGCTCACAGTGATGTTAACCAGATTGGTGCAACGGTTACCGGCGTGTTGCCTGCGGGGCAGAAACTGCTGAAAGAAGCCGCTTTGCTGAATGACGGCATGATTTATATTCTGATCCCGGTGCTGGATAAAAACGGCGATTATATGGGAACCATCTTTATTGGGGAGGACGCCGAGGAAGTCGAAGGGAAGCTGTCTGATTCACTGATGATTTCTGTGCTGGTGTTCTTTCTGTGTATTCTGCTGGGCATTACCGGTCTGTACTACCTGCTCCAGAGTTTCTTCCTCCGGCCACTGATGGTGCTGCATGAAGCGGCCAGCCGGATAACATCCGGTGATTTGCATAACCCGGTTGTGTTGCGGGGCTCCGGAGAGCTTGCTGAACTGGCTCGCAGCGTTGATCAGATGCGCATATCTATCCAGAGCAAGCTAAATGAGCTGAGCAGTTACGGCGATAAGCTTGAAAAGGAAGTTGAACAACGCACTGGGGAACTGGCTGCCGAAAAGGAAAATGCGGAAGCTGCCAATCAGGCAAAGAGTGTTTTTCTGGCCAATATGTCCCATGAAATCCGTACCCCAATGAATGCCATCCTGGGGTATTCACAACTGCTATTGCGGGATAAAGGGCTCAGTTTTCAGCAACGGGAATCCGTGGATGCTATCAGCCGGGGCGGTACGCATTTACTGGCCCTGATTAACGACGTGCTGGAAATGTCGAAGATTGAAGCGGGCCGGCTGGAGCCTCAGTTAGCATTATTTAATATCCGTGAAGTGGTCGGGGATATGGAAAGCATGTTTGCGAACAAGGCACGTTCCAAGCGGCTGCTTTTCCGGGTGGAAAATGATTCCCAGATGCCGGACTTCCTGATCACTGATGAAGGCATGCTGCGGCAGTTACTGGTGAACCTGATCGGAAATGCCATTAAATTTACTCATCAGGGGGGTATTACTGTCCGTACTGTTTTTCAGTCGGTGGCAGAAGATGCCGGGCGGCTGATTATTCAGGTGGTTGATACCGGGGTGGGGCTTAGCTCAGAAGAGCAGGAGCGAATCTTTGAACCATTTGAACAGTCACTGATGTCGAGCCGCCAGTATGGCCGAAGCGGAACAGGGTTGGGGCTGGCGATTTGTTGCCAGTATCTGGAACTGCTTGAAGGTGAAATGCGTCTGCAGAGTCATCTGGGAGAAGGCAGCTGTTTTTCGGTTGAAATACCGGTGCATATTGCGGATAACCAGCAACGGCGGATGAGCGAATATAACCGCCGCCCGGTGGCGCTGGCTGCGGATCAGCCGGTACCGAAGATTTTGATTGTTGATGATGTCGCCAGTAACCGGGATATTTTTAAAGCCTTTCTTCAGCCGCTGGGATTCAGGTTGGCTGAAGTGGGGAATTCGACCCATGCGCTGGAAGCATACCGCAGCTGGCAGCCGGACCTTGTGCTGATGGATAAGCGGATGCCGGAGATGGACGGCATAATGCTGATGCAGCATATTAAATCTACCGCTGCGAATACCCGTCTGAAAGTCCCCAAGGTGATTCTGGTAACCGCCAGTGCGTTTAAAGACGAAGAACGGGTGGCCATTGAAGCAGGTGCCGATGCCTTTTTGCGCAAGCCTGTGAATGAGTTTGAGCTGTTGTCCCTGATTGGTCGTCTGTTACGGCTGGAATACGTGTTTGAGCGTTTTGAAACCGGTGCACCGGTCAGCTTGCCGGACGATATCAGCCAGCAACGGCTGGACGCGCTGCCGGATGAGTTGCATCAGGGGCTGTTACAGGCCGCCAGGCAAATGAATTTCACCCAGTGCCAGCAGTTTATTGAAGCGGTCCGCAGTCATGATGCCCGGATGTATGAAACTTTGCAGAAGCTGCTCTGGCATTTTGAATTTGAACAGATCAGTGAGTGCATGAGCAGACGTTCTGATTATTCCGACTGAAGGGCTTGTATTCAGACGGTTAACCCCCCTACAGTGGCGTACCGAATGATTCAGAGCAGGGAATGATAATGGAGACACAGCAACGGCCAATGTTGGGAATCGGACTGATGATTGCCGGGATGCTGGTGGTGCCGTTACTGGATGTCTGTGCCAAGATACTGGGGCAGACGTATCCTGTACTGGAAGTTGTCTGGGCCCGCTACTTTTTTCATTTTATCTGGCTGCTTCCCTTACTTGCATGGAAACGGATGGCCTGGTGGCGCTGGCCACAGCGTGCCGGTTCGCAGGGATTACGCGGATTGTTTCTGCTGGCCTGTACCCTGTGTTTTTTCCTCTCGATTCAGAGTAATCCCATTCCGAATTCTCTGGCGCTGCTGTTTGTCGCGCCGCTCATTATAACGGCGTTATCTCCGCTGATATTACGGGAACGGCTGGATTTACGCCGGGCAGGAGCGGCCGGGCTGGGGTTTGTTGGCGTGCTGATCGTGTTGCAGCCTGCGGCAGATGACTTTCAGGTTTCCAGCCTCTGGGCGTTGGCGGCGGGTGTCTGTTATGCGTTTTACATTATGTATACCCGGCATATGTCACAACGGGCCAAACCGTTAATGGGGCTGATGTATATCGCCATTGTCGGGTTGGCAATAATGACGCTGATGATGCCGTTTGTCTGGGTGGCACCAACGCTGCAGGACTGGGGAATTATGGCTTTAATGGGCCTGTTTGCAGCAGCGGGGCATTTCCTCATCATTAAAGCCTGTGAGTACGCACCGGCTTCCCTGCTGGCCCCTTTTAATTACACGGAAATTGTTGGGGCCTGCACCATCAGCTATCTGTTTTTTGCCTACCTGCCGGATGCGCTCATGTGGCTGGGTATTGGCATTATCTGTCTCAGTGGCATATATACGTCAGTGTATGAATACCGCCGGCAGTCAGCTGCCCGGCAGTAAACAGTGGTTGCCGGGCAGCGATAGCTTTGCGTGTGTTATTGCACCTTACCCACAGCGCTGCCAAGAATTATTCCGAATACCATATGGCCCATCAGTGCGACCATGGCCTTTGGTGCGCTGTTGAGGAACAGGCCCTGACCTATCAGCGGCATTACAACCGTCATGGCAAACAGATAAACAAACAGCAGAAATATCATCCCGCGCAGAGGCGCAGGGCCAGGCAGACGACGGGCCGCCAGTATCAGATAAGCCAGAGGAAAGGCGAGGGTGCCCAGTGCGAAATGGGCGATTATGCCGTCCAGGTGAGAACCGCCGAACAGCGGTGCAAGAAGGGCTGCAACGTCCATTACGTGGCCGGTCATCAGAGGGGCGATGAACTTTCCCATCAGGGTAAATACCAGGGTACCGGCGAAGCCCCCCAGCAGTGCTTTTAAAAGATGATGTTTAATAAAGGTAGCCGTATCAGTTGAGTAAGTATTCATGACGGGTTCTCTGTTTAAAAGGGTATGACGTTTTCAGGCCATCGCCGTTGCGGCAGCGACGGTGGCCTGTGTGGGGATCCGTGTGCAATGCCTTAATATGGGGGCGAAAAGTATTCCGGGCTGGCACTCTGCCAGTCCGCGGCGTAGTCCTCGGGAATGTTATCTTCCAGCAGGGCATTGGGTGCCAGGTAGTTGTACAGTTCGCGGTAGCTCTTTTCCCGTTCATCTTCGACCCGTCGCCAGATCTGTTCCGGCTGTAACTGGTCAGGGTGACTGAGGCCCATTGCACCGAGAATCTCCAGCATGCTTTCAACGGTCGCGTCATGATAGTTAGCGACCCGGACATGCTTTTCTCTGATGTTGACGGCCTTGCCCAGTTTCGGATCCTGAGTGGCAATGCCGGTGGGGCAGGTATTGGTGTTACAGCGCAGGGACTGGATGCACCCCAGTGCAAACATCATCGCCCGGGCGGCGTTGCACATGTCGGCACCCAGAGCCAGCTTGGTGATCATATCGAAACCGGTGGCCACTTTACCGCTGGCAATGATCCGAACCTGATCCCGCAGGCCGATACCCACCAGACAGTTATGCACAAAGAGTAAACCTTCATTCAGCGGTGTACCCAGACGGTCGGTGTATTCCACCGGTGCTGCGCCGGTGCCGCCTTCTGCGCCGTCCACGGTAATAAAGTCCGGCACGATGCCGGTTTCCAGCATGGCTTTACAGATTCCCATGAACTCACCGCGGTTACCGATACACAGTTTGAAACCAATGGGTTTGCCACCGGACAGCTGGCGGAGCTTTTCTACGAAAATCAGTAATTCCCGGGGCGTTGAAAAGGCTGTATGTGCCGGGGGTGAAATCACATCTTCACCCACGGGAACAAGGCGGATGTTGGCGATCTCCTGATTTACTTTCTTTGCCGGCAGAACGCCGCCGTGAGAAGGCTTGGCTCCCTGTGACAGCTTAATCTCAATCATTTTGACTTGTGGCAGGGTGGCTTTTTCAGCGAAGGCATCCGGGTCAAAATTGCCGTCCTGATCCCGGCAGCCAAAATATCCGGTTCCAATTTGCCAGAAAATATCGCCCCCTTCCTGTTGATGATAAGGGCTCAGGCCGCCTTCTCCGGTGTTGTGGGCAAAGCCTCCGCGCTTTGCGCCAGCATTCAGGGCACGGATTGCATTGGGGCTGAGTGCCCCGAAGCTCATTGCTGAAATATTCAGCCGGGAAGCTTCATAAGGCTGTTTGCAGTGTTTACCGCCCACCGTTACCCGGCTGTCAGCCAGGCTGATGGTTTTGGGTGAAAGGGAATGGTTTGCACGGTGATAGCCGTTAGTGGTGATATCAAACTGAGTACCAAAGGGCTGAGTGTCGTTGCTCTTTTTGGCCCGGGCATAGATCAGGTTCCGGATTTCCCGGTTGTAAGGCCGGCCGCTCTGGTTGGTTTCGATAAAGTACTGACGCAGCTCCGGCCCAATGGACTGCAGTAAATAGCGCAGGTGACCGATAACCGGATAGTTGTGCAGTACGTTGTGTTTAGGGGTGTTTATGTCATACAGACCGATAAGCATGTATGGCAGCAACACGACAAAACCCCACAGTGCGGCAGGGTGCAGCAGCGAAAGCAGCAGGATCAGCAGGGTACCGGCTATGGAAATCCGGAAGAATATTTTTCTGGCCATAAGACGTTCTTCTTGTTGTGAGGGTTATGGGGTAGCAAAAGGCAACAGTTGCTTCCGGGCTGCGGTGCGATCCCTGTGCCGCCGCCGGGGCTGCTTGGTTTATTGCCTGCAGACAGATTAAGAAATGCGGTGAACGGTGTTTGTTAGCCAGCTGACAGACCGCAGCAAGATATTGGGATATGAACGAGGGAATACTGAACGCTTGGCGCGTATTTGCGGACGTTCTGCACGTCACGCTGATAGCAGTCTTCAGGTCTCTGAGACTGAGCGTTTGGTGATCTCGGTATCGGTCAGTTTTCCGGTATTTCAGATCGCGGCAGCATAAAGGATGCAGCAGGGTTTCTCAATCATGCTGATATGAGCCTGTATCCGCTGCAGAGTTCCCTGCGGAGTCAGACAATCCGTGCTGATAATTGCCGTGCCGCCTGAATGAGTTTTTTAGAGTAATCCCGGGCGTCCTGCGGGTTCAGCATGTCACCGCTGATTCCGGCGCTGATTGCCGCCACAGGTTCATTGCGTAAGTTCAGAACCGGGGCAGAAATGCAGCTGATCTGGCTGTCGATTTCACCGTTGGTCACCGCATATCCCAGCCGTTTGGCCCGGCTCAGATCTTCATGAATACGGGCGGTAGTATCGGCATCGGCCTGCTGCAGGCTGTCTTCGCTGAGCAGATAACTGTGCTGAAACTCGTCCGGGCGCATCGATAATATGGCCTTACCGGAAGCGGATACATGCAGAGGCATGGTTTGCCCGATATAAATATTGAAGACGCTGCTCAGGGATGATTCTACTTTGGAAACCACGACTACTTTATTGCCCACGGGCACACACAGAAAAATGGATTTGTGGATTTCGTTTTTGAGAATTTCAGCAATCGGGTAAAAGAACGCAATGATGCTCTGTTTGTTGTAAATGGTGGAGGCGATCTGGAAAATTTTTGAGCCGATGCAGTAGGATTTTTTGCGGCTGGGATCCAGTGCCACCATCTGATGGTCAATCAGAGTATTGATAATTCGGTGGCCACTGGCCGCGGCAATGCCGGTGGCTTCACAAATTTCTGACAGCGTCAGCGGATAGGATGATGCTGCCAGTAAGTCCAGAATCATAACGGTATGGTCAACGGCGGGGGCTTTAGACTTGTCTTTGCTCGGCATGATGCGAATCACTTTTTCTGTATATGGAAAAACACAGGGATTATGCAAGGGAATTACGCCGTTGAACAGGCGGAAGTCATGCCGGTCATGCTGTAGGGATCAGATCAAAAAAATTTTTTAAATTATTTTTGTTGGCGTCCAGGCTGCACCGTACCGGAATACACGGATTTTATGGCCGATAGTTTTCATAGAAAATCTCACTGGTGTGTTTTTTAACTTACTGTTTTTAAATGTTATTTCTTATATGGAATTAAATTTTCGAATATGGAAGAAAATTGACAGTTTCCGCTCAGGCTCCTAGCATTTCGCTATCAATAACAGGGTAGCCATCATGAAAATCGAACAGAACTTTATTGCCAACACATTTACCGCATCTGCAAACAGCGCCATGATCGCGGTGTATAACCCGGCTGATGGTGAGCTGGTTGCGCAGGTGCCTGCGGCAACCTCTGATGAGGCAATAGGGGCGGTCAATATTGCTGCCCGGGCGCAAAAAGGCTGGCGTAAGCTGACCAGTGTTGAGCGCGGGGCGTATCTGCATAAGCTGGCGGATGCGCTGCTGGATCATAAAGATGCGATTGGTGCAGCGCTGGCGCTTGAATCCGGTAAAAGCCTGGAAGATGCCACCAATGAAGCCGTATATGCGGCGGATATTACCCGCTATCACGCGGAATGGGCGCGGCGCATTGAAGGGGAGATTATCCCCAGTGATACCCCTTCTGAAAACCTTCTGTTACAGCGGGAGCCGATCGGCGTCATCAGTTGCCTGATTCCGTTCAATTATCCGGTATATACCTTGCTGCGAAAGATTGCGCCGGCGCTGATTACCGGTAATACGGTTGTGGTTCGGCCCAGCAATAACACCCCCTGTTCAGCTTTCGAAATTGCGAAAGCGGTGCAGGCCGCCGGGATACCGGCCGGTGTGGTGAACATTCTGACCATGGATCACGCCACTGCTGAGATTGTGTGCACCCATCCGAAGGTGGGCATGATTACGCTGACCGGCAGTGTCGGGGCTGGCCGTAAGGTGCTGGAATATTCCCAGGTAAACATTGCCAAGTCTTCACTGGAGTTGGGGGGGAAGACGCCTGCCATTGTGGAAGCCGATGCTGATTTACAGCAGGCGGCCCGTGAAATTGTCGGCTCGAAGACCACCAACTGTGGACAACTTTGTACCGCGGTCGAGCGGGTTTATGTCCATGAAGGTGTGTATGACGAGTTTGTTGCGTTGCTGAAACAGCACATGGAAGCGCGACAGTTCGGTGACCGTGCCAGCCATCCTGCGCACATGGGGCCGCTGGTGAATGATAATGCCCGGCTGAATATTCATCAGATGGTAGAGCGGGCCATTGATGATGGCGCACAGCTGGAAGTGGGCGGATACATTCCTGAGGGTGCCGGGCATTTTTATCCACCGACACTCTTAACCAATTGCCGTCAGGATATGGAAATCGTGCAGGAAGAGATTTTCGGGCCGGTGTTGCCGGTGCTTAAGTACAGCGATGCTGATGAGGCGCTGGAGCTGGCCAATGACCACCAGTTTGGGCTGGCCTCGGTCATTTATACCGAGAATTACCGTACAGCTATGGGCATGGCAAACAATATTGAAGCCGGGGAAGTGTATATCAACCGCACGCCGGCTGATCCGTATCAGGGGTATCACGCGGGCTGGAAGCGTTCCGGTCTGGGAGGCGATGACGGCAAGCATGGCATGCTGGAATTCACGCAGACCCGTTTAGTGGTTCAGAAGTACTGATACTTACCCGGGGCCGGACTTTCTCTTTCTTTCCGGCCCGATAATCACACAGATTCTCTTTTCGCCACAGTGCATGCACTGCGGCAGGGGTTTCTGTGTGCCTGAAAACTGTAGACCGTTAGAAGATGGCTTGTAAAAAGCCGCAAGGACATAAAAATAATGACGACTTTGAATGCTTCGATGGCTGCCGGTGCCGGTGGCTCTAACCTGAAACGTTACTTTCAGTTTCTGCTGTTATTACTGGCCGCAGGGGCGATTTATCCCCTGTTATATCTGCGCCAGAATTTTGAAACCTCTATTCTTGAAGCCTTTCAGATTACCCCCTCTGATTTGGGGGATTATTACTCCATGCTTGGGGTGATGTATATGGTGTGTTACTTGCCGAGCGGTTGGCTGGCAGACCGTTTCTCGCCGAAAGGTCTGGTGGCGTTTTCGATGCTACTGACCGGTGGGCTGGGACTGTGGTTTGCGACGATTCCGGATAAAAGCATGTTGCCGTATATCTTTGCTGCCTGGGGGATCGGGGCGGGCCTGACGTTCTGGGCATCTATGCTGAAAGGCGTAAAGATGCTGGCCAGTCATAATGAGCAGGGCCGTTTCTTCGGCATTCTGGATGGCGGCCGTGGTTTGGTGGAAGCGGTTCTGGCGACCATTGCCATCGCGATTTTTGCCTATGCAATCGAGTCGCAGGGGCAAAGTAACACTGTGGCACTGCAGCAGGTGATCTACATGTACTCGTTCACCTGTATTTTGATCGGCGTGCTGGCGTTTCTGTTTATCAGCAGTGAAGCTGCACATACTGACGCTACAAAGCCAGAGAGCCGTCGCCAGGGCAATCTTATCCGGGATCTTAAGTTCCTGATGTCGATTCCTGAGTTATGGCTGGTCGCCATTATTATCTTCTGTGGTTATCAGCTGTTCTGGGCGACGTATTCTTTCTCCGCGTTTTTGCAGGAAGGCTATGAGATCACCGCTGTCACGGCGGGTTTTATTACTGTGGCGAAGTTGTGGATGCGGCCAATCGGCGGCATTGGCGCAGGATTTTTGGGGGATAAGTACGGCAAGGAAAATATTCTCGCCGTGGCTCTGCTGGGAGCGTCTCTGGGGCTGGTGGTGATGATTGTTTTCCCACAGCTGAACTCGGTGTATTTTCTGTTAGCCGTGGTGTTACTGATCGGTGTTCTGACGTATGCGATCCGGGGTCTCTACTGGGCGATTCTGGATGATTGTGATATTCCTTTACATGTAACCGGTCTGGCGATTGGTATTGTTTCGCTGATTGCTTATACACCGGATATTTTCCTGCCACAGATTAACGGCTTTATTGCAGCCCGCTATGAAGGTGTAACGGTGTATAACCTGTACTTTGGCTATATTGCTGTGATGGGTGTGGTCGGTACGCTGACGGCACTGCGGTTGAAAACTATGATTGCAAATAAAAAGGCTTCCTGATGAAAGTTATTTCCTGCGAAACCCATATTGTTGCCACGCCGCCGCCCCATGTAGGCGGGATGTACTGGATTTTTGTCAGCCTGAAAACCGCTTGCGGTATTCAGGGCGTGGGTGAGGTCTATGCGGCTTCATTTCACCCGACGGTGATGGAAAAAGCCATTGAGGATGTCTTTGACCGTTACCTGAAAGGGTACGACCCCCATCACGTGGAACGTTTCTTCCGGGAGTGCTATTCCAGCGGGTTTACCCAGCGGCCGGACCTGACCATGATGGGCGTTGTCAGCGGCCTGGAAATGGCCTGCTGGGACATCATTGGCAAGGCAGCCGGTAAGCCGGTGTACGAGCTGATTGGCGGTAAGGTGAACCATAAACTGCGCAGCTATACCTATCTGTACCCGGAAAATGCACAGGGCGAATATGACTACGATAATGTCGAGCTGGCGGTTGAGTGTGCCCTGCAAAACAAAGAACGGGGTTTTACAGCCCTGAAATTTGATCCGGCGGGGCCGTATACCGCGTATTCCGGCCATCAGTTATCTCAGAATGATCTGGAGAAGTCGGCTACCTTCTGTGAAAAGATCCGTAAGGCGGTGGGGAGCAGCTGTGACCTGCTGTTCGGTACCCATGGCCAGATGACACCGGCGGCGGCTATCCGGCTGGCCAAACGCCTTGAGCCGTTTGATCCGCTGTGGTTCGAAGAGCCTGTTCCGCCGGGGCAGGCGGAAGCCATGGCACAGGTGGCCGGGGCAACCAGTATCCCGGTTGCCACCGGTGAGCGGCTGACCACCAAATTTGAGTTCCACGATGTACTGAAAAACCGGGCGGCGGCTATTCTGCAGATGAATCTGGGCAGAGTGGGTGGCATTCTGGAAGGCAAGAAAGTCGCGGCGCTGGCGGAAGCTTATTACTGCCAGATTGCACCGCATCTGTATAACGGCCCTGTGGGGGCGGCGGCCAGCATTCAGCTGGCGACTGCGACGCCGAACTTTCTGATTCAGGAGAGTATCGGCACCTGGGACGGTTTCCACGCGGACGTTCTGGAAGAGAAAATCGACTGGCAGGATGGCTATATCATTCCGTCAGATAAGCCTGGTCTGGGGATAGAACTGAATATGGCCACGGTTAAAGCCTGTTCACCGTATACGGAGCCGACGCTGCACCTTTCGATGGATGCACGGCCTTATGATTACAAACGTCAGTCTTCCACTCACTGGAAAAAAACGGGCCTGTAGGTATGCAGTACGATTTTATCATTGTCGGCGCCGGTTCTGCCGGTTGTATTCTGGCGGACCGGCTCAGCGAGTCGGGCCACTATTCAGTGTTGCTGCTGGAGGCGGGGGGTAAAGACAGCCTGCCGTGGATTAAACTGCCGGTGGGGTTTGCCAAGACCTACTACAACCCGGACTACAACTACATGTATTACAGCCAGCCGGAGACTGCGCTGAATGGCCGTAACATGTATGTGCCCCGGGGGAAGGTACAGGGAGGTTCCGGCTCGATCAATGCCATGATCTATGTGCGCGGGCAACGGACAGATTTTGATGACTGGGCGGCAGCCGGTAATCCGGGCTGGTCTTATGATGAGGTGTTGCCGTACTTCAAAAAACTGGAACGTCATCCGGACGGTAATACCGACTACCGGTCTGCCGATGGCAAGATGGGTATTCTGCCGATGAAGCAGGATGCGCATCCCCTGTGCGATTATTATCTGCAGGCGGCTGATCAGTTGGGCTGGCCTGTGAGTGATGATTTTAACGGTGCGGATTTTGAAGGGGCCGGGGTCTATGAAGCCAATATCCGTAAGGGGCAGCGGGACTCCAGTAACACGGCTTATCTTAAGCCTGCCCTGAAACGTCCGAATCTCACATTTATGCACAATGTTCAGGTGCAGAAAGTTAATTTCACTGCCGGGAAACAGGCGGCATCTGTGACTTTTGTGCAGAATGGAATCGAAGAAAAAGCCACCGCAAACTGTGAAATTATTCTTGCCTGTGGCGCGGTGGATTCACCAAAATTGCTACAGCTTTCCGGCATTGGTGATGCTGAATTACTGGCGAAATTTAACGTTTCCAAGGTGCAGCATTTGCCGGCGGTTGGCCAGAACCTGCAGGATCACCTGTGCCTCAGTTATTACTTTAAAGCAAAGGTTAAAACCCTGAATGATGACTTTGGCTCGCTACTGGGGCAGGCGAAAGCCGGGGTGCAGTATGCGCTTAACCGGCGCGGTCCGCTGTCGATGAGCGTTAATCAGGCCGGAGGATTCTTTAAAGGTGATCCGGCAGAAGCACAGCCGAATATTCAGCTGTATTTTAATCCGATGTCGTACCAGATTCCGCCCGACCCGAAAGCACGGCTTAAGCCTGAACCTTATTCAGGCTTTCTGGTGGCGTTTAATCCTTGTCGGCCGACCAGTAAAGGCAGTGTGATGCTGGCGTCGTCAGATCCGGCTGAACCGGCGGCGATCAGCTTTAATTATCTGTCCACTGAGAAAGATATTGCAGAGATACTGCAGGGGCATAAGCTGGTGCGTGCACTGATGCAGGCGCCAGCATTGCAGGCGGTGACCGACGCTGAGGTGATGCCTGCAGAGCAGGTGGATGATACGGCGTCGCTGTTGACGTATTACCGCGAGAACGCCGGTTCTATTTATCATGTGTGCGGCACCTGCCGGATGGGGCCGGACCCTTCAGACAGTGTGGTGGATGCCCGTTTACGGGTGCACGGTGTCAGTGGTTTGCGGGTTGTGGATGCTTCGGTATTCCCTAACATTACTTCCGGCAATACCAATGCGCCGGCAATGATGGTGGCGGAAAAAGGCGCTGCGATGATCCTTGAAGATCAGGTCTGACGACCTGATCTTCTGCTCAGCGGTTTTACCGGGCAATCTTCTGCAGGTATTCAAGCTGTTCTTCTTCCGGGCGCGGTTCGCTGAAGAAACTCAGGGTTTCGATCAACTCAGTGCGGGCCTGAAGCGCGCCGGTTTCCCCTGCCTGAACACTGTCAGCACTGCGGGTCAGATTTTCCAGCAGCTGAGTGCCGACCGCTTCACTGCTGGTCAGCAGTACGCCAACCAGCGCATCAACCTGATCGCCGGCAAACTCTGTTGCCAGCCAGAAGTTTTCTTTTTGTTCACCGGGTTGAGCGGCTTCGGCCTGTAGCAGTGCAGCGGGATTATCCGTTTCTGTCAGCGTATTCGTGCGGGTCAGGAAGCGCCCGAACTGTTGTTCCTGTTCGTCGGAATCCTGCCGGGCCAGTGGCGCTGCTGCAGTGTTCAGCTGATTGATGTCCTGTACTAACCGGTCACGCTGTTCTGCACTCAGTTCTGAGAAGGTGGTATTCAGGGCGGTGCTGCGGCTGATGTCGTCCTGATTGAGCCAGGCGTCGGTGACCATCAGACGGATCATGTTTTTCTGATCCCGTTTGCTTTCGTACTCGTCTTTGACTTCGTAGCGGCCGTCCGGGTCGCCGGTGTCATCCCCTAGCCGGCTCAGCGCGATGCCTTCGCGGGTCTGATGGTTGTCCCGTAACTGATCAAGGGTTTCGATGATCTGTGGATTATCTTCCAGTTCCAGTGCTTCTGCTTCATCGCCGACCAGTGTCTCCAGACCCGCCCGGGTAATCTCCAGATAACTGCGCTGGTGGGTTGCGTCCATATAGCTGAGCTTATCGGTCATAGCAGAGAGCTGTTCATCGCTGAACTGATACTCAGAAATAAAGCTCAGGGTGGTATCCAGCATATCTTTGACGACCCAGAGCATTTCATTGTCGTAATCGATATTAGCCCGGTCAGGTTCTTGATATCCAACCGGTTTATTGAAACCGTATTCGAATCCCGGCCGCGCCTGCTCGGCTAACCCGCCCAGATAATTCAGGAATGAGTCAGTGGTCTGTTCAGAACGGTCGGTTAATCCACTGACCACATCCTGACCTAACTGATTATCCGAACCGAAAATCAGCAGCAGGGTATCCTGTTGTGTGTCGGTAAAAGGTTGCAGGGAATCCAGCAGGGTATCCGGGTCATCATTTTTATGGATGGCGCTGACGAAGTTGTAGAGGTTGTTTGCTGAAGGAGACGGCTGTGTATGGGGAAGGATCGCGTTAGCGGTATAGGTAACGTCCGCAGGCCGGCTGATAACCTGTTCCGCATAGCCGGCCGCCCGTTCAAGTACTCTTAGCTGTGTATCGGCTGACAAGGTTGTCAGGTCAGCCACGAACTCTTTAGCCAGCCGGGCGGTGGCCAGGCCGTAATTAGGCGCCTGGTTAACGGTGGCCGGGGTTTGTAACTTATCGATACTGCTGGCCAGGTGGCCGAGTGCCGTGTCATCCAGTGATTCTGCCAGTGCCAGAAAATTATCATCCAGAATGATTTCAGTATTGATCAGCGACTGACGTTGTTCATCGCTCACTTTGTTCAGCACATTTTCAATACGTTCGTTGCGTTCATCCCCCAGCACAAAATAGGTTTTGACCGGTGCCGCGGGGTCGGTGACGGTGAATTTTTCACCCCGGGGTGCGTTTACCGGCGCATTGTTCTTAACCGGAGAACCCTGATCTGCCAGGGCGCTTTTCAGTTGTTGTGCTGCCTGGTTGTCTGTCCGGTTAGTGTCTGTGGCCCGGGGACCGGTCAGGCTGTTTTGGGGCGGTGTTGTCAGCGTTGCCGAATAGAGTTTCATGGTGTCATCCTTGCCTGCCTTCAGACATTATCCATACGTATGTGGATACAGAGCGGTGCAGTTTTTATCGTGCTTATTGAAATGCGAATTACCTTTACTATCGGCCAGTGGGATAATTCTTATATATACAGTTGAAAAAAAACTGACCGGAACAGATAGCCAGTGAATCCGGTTGGCGGGAAGAAGGTTCCGGCGGGTATAATCAGCGCTGAGTCCGCAATAGCAGCCTGGTGAGGGGTTATGTCTCAAACGGATAAATTCTTTGATCACAGTGACGTTGAGTGTGCTGCCGAAGCGATGCGTAAGGCTGGCGTCATGTATGATGATTTATTTAATAAGCTTTGCCGGCAAATCTATGAAGACGTGAAAGATGCGGCTACCCCCGCAGATACGCTGAAAATCTGCAACAACAGCATTATTCATGCTGAACACATCTTTGTGGCTAACTTTCCGGATAACTATCAGACGGCCTGTCAGCAGGGCTGCAGCCACTGTTGCCATTTTCCGGTACAGGCCGCGCCGCAGGATATTGTGCAGTTAGCCCTGCACATTAAAGCCAGCTTCAGTGCTGATGAGCAACTGGCGCTGATTGAACGTATGCAGCAGGACGTTCAGCAGCGCGGTGGCGCTTTTATGCGGGCCCCCTGTCCGCTACTGACCGCAGAACAAAGCTGCAGCGTATATGAGCAGCGGCCACTGGTGTGCCGGATGTTCAGCTCTCAAAATGCTCAGAGTTGCGAGCAGTCGCTGACTGACGGCAGACAAATTGCCCAGCGGCCACTGACACACCGGATTTTTCAGGCAGCGGTGACCGCATTGCTGATTGCCGCTGAACAGCAGGGTATGTACAAAGAACAGGGGCTGCTAATCCCGGGCTTGTTGGAATTACTGACCGATACAGAAGGTGAGACTTCTGAGTTCTGCCGTTCATGGAAGCCGGTATTCAGTGAAGTACTGAGTACACTTCAGCCTGACAGGTCTTAATATTACTGGTGGCGGGCTTACCCGCCGTTCAGATCCGGCTTTTCTCTTTTTTACAATCACTTAACACAAGTTAACAAAGGCTTGAGGCATACTTTTTTGCGCGCTGCCTGCCTGTATGTATGTTTTCGGCGGAAGGTTCAGTTGCCTGACAGGCAGAGAGAATTTGCAAAGTATCAGCTAAGGTTTATGATTTAATTTATCAACTGATTAATTAATTTGTGGTAAACCTTTATGACTCAGCACTCAACGTCCGGGCGGGGCCGCCCGGCTGATCCTGCGTTACAGGAAAAACGTCGCGAAGATCTTCTGGATGCTGCATTTGAGCTGCTCCGTCATAAGAGCTACCGGAGCATTACCATTCGTGAGCTGGCGGCGCAGGCGAATACCCAGTCAGCAATGATCAAGTACTACTTTACTGACAAGCAGGGTTTATTTCTGGCACTGCTGGAACGTATTAGCGAGCAGCAAAAATCTGATTTTGATGCGGTCAGGGAGGCGGATGAGCCACTGAAGGTATTCATCAGCCGGTCGGTGACGTTCTTCGCGAAAAACCAGCCGGTTACCCGGCTGATTGCCGATGAGGTGATTGCCGGTGACAGTGACCTGAAGAAAGTATTCATTGCCACTTTACCGAAACGTACGGCAGACATGCTGCCGGCACTGATTGAAGCGGAACAGCAGGCGGGCCGTGTACGGGCAGATATGAACCCTAAATGGCTGGGGTTCTCACTGCTTAATATGATCATCACACCGTTTGTCGCTGTGCCTGTCCGTGAGCAGGTATGGCATATCAGCCATGAAGAGATTGCCAGCGATATCTGGGCAGAACATGTATACCGAATTTTCACAGAAGGGGCTGGATTATGAACCAGACAGTTAAAGCATCCTGGCTGGGCCGGTTTTGGGCATTGCCCCTGGTGGTTTTGCTCGGGGTTGGCATCGCGCTGATCATTATTAAATCCCGGCCGCAGATGCAGCATCAGGACATTGTTAATACAGGCAAACCAGTGACGACCATGCTGGTGGCTGAACATCAGGTGCGCCCGTCGGTGACCGGTTTCGGTGAAGTGGAACCGGATGTATTGCTGGATGTGCGGGCAGAAGTCGCCGGTAAGGTGGTCTATGTGCATCCGAAGCTGAAATCCGGGGTGATTTTACCGGCCGGTACTCTGGTGGTGCAGATTGATGACAGTGATTACATTCTGGCGCTGAAAAAAGCAGAAGCGACGCTGGCACAGAACCGGGCGAATCTGGCCGAACAGGATATTACCCGCCAGGATGCGGAGCTGGATCTGAAACTGGCAAAAGATAAGCTAAGCCTGGCGTCTAAAGAGCTGGTGCGGTTTGAACAGTTACTTAAAAAGCGCTCGGTCGCTCAGTCACAGGTGGACACCCAGCGTAACGCGGTTTTGCAGGCCCGTCAGGAAGTGCAGAGCTTACAGAACAGTCTGGATGCCCTGCCATACGCCACAGAAGTACTGCAGGCACAGCTGGAGATTGCTGAAGCTGAAGTAGCGGCCCAGCAACTGAACCTGGAGCGTACCCGGATACATTTATCCTTTGATGCCCGTATTGCCAGCCAGTCGGTTGAGACTGATCAGTACGTGGGGCTGAATACTTCACTGTTTACGGCTCAGACCATTGATAAGGTATTGGTGAATGCTCAGTTTGCGTTGCCGCAAATGCGCCTGCTCTCAAAAGGGTTTGATCTGCCTTCTGATCAGACGGATGTATTTATTCAGGAAGGTGCTGATGTTGATACGTTAATGCGCCGCCTGGGGCTGACTGCCCAGGTTCGTCTGGTGGGGAATGATGACCGGGTGACCTGGGAAGCAAAGGTAGAACGGATCAGCAGTAATCTTGATCCGGTGTCCCGGACTGTCGGTGTGATTGTCAGCGTCAGCGATCCTTATGGGCAGGCTGAGCCGGGTATTAAGCCGCCGCTGATCGAGGGCATGTATATGCAGGTTGAACTGCAGGGGCGGCCACAACCGTTCATAGTGGTTCCCCGTACTGCCCTGCACGAAGGTGAGCTTTATCTGACGGATGCTGAGCAAAAGCTGGTGCGTCAGCCGGTTGAGGGCTTTGCCCAGCAGCAAATGTTGTTGCTTGATCCTGAGAAGGTGAGCCTGTTGTCAGATCAGATAGTAACCTCGGATCTGTTTCCTGCCGTGAGCGGTATGTTGCTGGCCCCGCAGGCTGATTCAGCTGCTCAGCAACGGTTGGCTGACTGGCTGGAGGCACACTGAGATGATTCGTTTTTTTGCGGCTCATCCCACGGCGGCCAACCTGCTGATGGGGTTATTCATGCTGGCCGGGATTCTGGCGTTACCGGATATCAAGCGGGAAACATTTCCTGAAATTGATAAGTACGAAGTACAGGTCACCGTCGCCTATCCGGGCGCGGCGGCCAGTGACGTAGAGCTGGGCATTTGTAAGCCGCTGGAAGATGCGATGGATGGCATCAGCTTTATGGAAGAAAAGCGCTGTGAGGCCCGGGATTCGAATGCCATCATGACGCTTAAAATGCTTGAAGCCGGTAATTTCAGTGAGTTTCTGGAAGATGTAAATTCAGCTGTCGATGGTGTGGATAACTTCCCGCAGGACAGTGAAACACCGGTGGTGGCTGAAACCGGCCGTACTCAGGATGTAGTGACGGTTGCCCTGACGGCGGATCTGCCAAGACGGGATCTGAAAACCCTCGCAGAACAGCTTAAACAAGGAATGTTGCAGACCCCGGGTATTCCGCTGGTAGAGATTCAGGGCTTCGGAAAACGGGAGTTTCAGATACAGGTGGCGCAGCATAATCTGCGTCAGTATGGCCTGAGTTTGCAGGACATTGCGGATAAGGTCAGCGGTCAGAATGTGGATATGCCCGCCGGTGAACTGAGTGGTCGGGAGCTGGAGTATCAGATTCGCTTCAGCGATGAAAAACGGACCACCGGTGAGTTGGCTGAGCTGATCATTATCAGTGGTGATCAGCGTAATGAATTGCGGTTAGGGGATATCGCTACAATTCGCAGTGATTTTGATACCGACGCCAATAAGGTGACCTATAACGGCCAGCCGGCGGCCTTTCTTAAAGTCAGTAAAAATACCATTGATGACAGTCTGGATGTACTGGCTGCTGTGAAAGGCTTTATTGCTGAGGAACAGACCCGTTTGCCTTCTGAGGTGACGCTGGCCCTGACCCAGGATTCCACCAGTATTATCGAAGACCGTATCAGCATGCTGGCAAAGAATGCCTGGCAGGGGCTGTTGCTGGTATTTGCCGTGATGTGGCTGTTCTTCGGCACCCGTTATGCCTTTTGGGTGGTGATGGGCCTGCCGGTGTCTTTCCTGGCCAGTGCCTTTGTACTGGGTATGCTGGGGATGAGTATCAACATGCTGTCGATGGTGGCACTGCTGCTGGCGCTGGGTATTCTGATGGACGATGCCATCGTGATATCAGAGAGCATTGGCCAGCAATTACGGCACGGTAAAAAGCCGCTGCAGGCGGCGATCGATGGCACTTCTCTGGTAGCGAAAGGTGTGTTTTCTTCCTTCCTGACCACCTTATGCATCTTCAGCGGTTTGTTGAGCCTGACCGGCGATATCGGCCAGATCCTGGTGGTTATTCCAGTGGTGCTGATTTCGGTAATTTCTGTTTCGCTGATCGAAGCATTTTTCATTTTACCAAGCCATCTGTACCACTCGCTGGAGCATGCGGGCAAGCAGAAGGCATCTGCGTTGCGAACAAAGGTCGATGAGAGTTTTGACCGGCTCAGGCTGAAGGTAGATGCCGGAGTCAGTGCGCTGATCCGTATCCGCTATGCCTTTGTTGGCGGTGTAATCGCATTGCTGATTATCTCTATAAGCCTGATGGCATCCGGCGTAGTTAAGTTCTCTGCTTTTCCGACAGTAGAAGGGGATATTCTACAGGCCAGAATTCTGATGCCCACCGGTACACCTATTGAAAAGACTGAACAGGTGGTGGCGCAACTTAAACAGCAGTTGACGGATGTCACCGGTCCTCTGAATGAGGCGCAGGGAGAGCCGGTGGTAAATGCGGTGACTGTTAATTACGGGACCAATGCGGATGCCTTTGAGTCCGGCCCTCATCTGGCGACGATCAGTGTGGATTTGCTGACCGCTGAAAAACGGCACTTTTCCATTAACACCCTTAAACAACAGTGGCTGGCAGAGGCGGATACTGTGCAGGGGGCCTGGAGCATTGCCATTAAAGAACCGGGCCTGGGGCCTGCCGGGCGATAGAGATCCGCCTGCAGGGAAGCAATCTGGAGCAGTTATCGGTGGCTTCCCATGAACTGCAGGGCTGGCTGGCCGGTTATCCCGGTGTGAATAACCTGCTGGATGATCTGCGTCCGGGTAAGCCTGAGTTTACCCTGCATCTGAAGGAAGGTGCTTACAGTCTGGGGATGACGGCACAGAGCATTGCTGCACAGTTAAGGGCGGCGTTTCAGGGCAGTAAAGTGATTGAGTCCAGCATTGGGCTGGAAAACTATGAAGTGATTGTCGAGCTGGATGAGGCATCCCGGGATGAGCTGGCGGATTTTGATAATTTCCCAATCATTAATCCGCTTAACGGTGCGGTGATTCCCCTGGGCAATGTGGCGGAAATAGTGCCGACAAGAAGTTTCTCCCGGATTCACCGTGTGGATAACCTCAGAACTGTGACTGTGCTGGGGGATATTGATGCCAACCTGAATAATACCAATGCGGTGCTGGGGGATCTGAAGCAGAGTTTTCTGCCGGCATTTAAAGAAAAATATCCGGATGTGAAGCTGGTCTTCAAAGGGGAAGTCGCTGAAGGGGGCGAAACCCAGGGCTCAATGGTTACCTCTATGCTGATGGGGCTGGCGGGTATTTTTATTCTGCTGAGCTTTCAGTTCCGCTCCTATATGGAGCCGGTGATTGTGATGATTAATATCCCGCTGGCGTTAATTGGAGTGATCTGGGGCCACTGGTTACTGGGTCTGGATATCACCATGCCGTCGATGCTGGGATTTGTCTCTTTAGCGGGAATTGTGGTGAACGATTCGATCCTGCTGGTGGAATTTGTAAAACGGCGCATTGCTGAAGGCATGAGTGTACATGCGGCAGCTGCCCGCGCCAGCCATGACAGATTCCGGGCGGTTTTACTGACGTCGCTGACGACCATTGCAGGTATGACGCCGCTGTTATTTGAAACCAGTTTACAGGCGCAGATTCTGATTCCGCTAACGGTCAGTATTGTCTTTGGTATTGCCAGTTCAACCCTGCTGGTGCTGTTTGTGGTGCCATGCTGCTACAGCATTCTGGAAGATTTCGGGCTGGCGAATGCCCGCCAGCATGTAGTGGAAGAGCCGCCTGTTGAACACTCATAAAGGATTCAGACATTGAGTAAAGTCCGTAAGTTATCCACATTGTTCCAGTTGGTGCAGTTTATGTTGCCGTACCGGCGGCAGTGGCTGGGGGCGATGGTGGCCTTGCTGTTTACTGCCGGGGTGACGCTGGCAATTGGTCAGGGAGTAAAGCTGGTGATTGATAACGGCTTTATTGCCGGATCGGTGGTACAGCTGAACCAGGCCATTATTGTGCTGATCAGCATGGCACTGCTGATGGCAGGCGGAACCTTTGTCCGGTTTTATCTGGTGTCCTGGCTGGGGGAGCGGATCACGGCGGATATCCGTCAGGCGGTATTTGATAACCTGATGGGCTTGCATACCAGTTATTTCGAGATAAACCGCAGCGGCGAAATCATGTCGCGGCTCACCACCGATACCACGTTGTTACAGTCGATCATCGGCAGTTCGTTTTCAATGGCTCTGCGCAGCATTGTAACGACACTCGGCGCGCTGGTGATGCTGTTTGTGACCAATGTGAAGCTGAGTCTGATCATTGTTGCCGGCGTGCCACTGGTATTGTTACCGGTGCTGTTGTTTGGCCGTCGGGTGCGTACCCTGGCCCGCAAGAGTCAGGACAGCATTGCAGATGTCGGCACCTATGCCGGTGAAGCGATTCAGCAAATTAAAACCGTGCAGAGTTATACCCAGGAAGCGCAGGAAAGCCGTGCCTTTGCCCGGGAAGTAGATACTGCATTCAGTGTGGCCCGTAAGCGGATCAGCCAGCGTGCGCTGCTAATGGCGGTGGTGATTGTGCTGGTATTCAGTGCGCTGTCCGGCATGCTCTGGATTGGCGGTTACGATGTGATTACCGGGGTGATGAGCGGGGGCGATCTGGGGGCATTCGTCTTTTATGCCCTGATTGTGGCCATGGGCGCCGGTACCCTCTCTGAAGTCTATGGCGAGCTGCAGCGGGCGGTAGGGGCAACCGAACGGTTAATGGAGTTACTGAATGCAAAAAGCGAAATTACTCCCCCTGTATCACCGGTGGATGCCGCGCAGCTGGATGCCAGTCTGAGCCTGCAGGATGTTACATTTCGTTATCCCTCCCGGCCGGAACAGGCCGCGCTGGAGGCGTTCAGCCTGCATATCCCGGAAGGCAGGATTACTGCGCTGGTGGGGCCTTCCGGTGCAGGTAAGTCCACCGTGTTTGAATTGTTACTGCGGTTTTATGATCCGCAGCAGGGGGTTGTCTGTTTGGCGGATACGGACCTGAGGCAACTGAATCCGCAACAGTTACGCCAGCAAACCGCACTGGTGGCGCAACAGCCTTCGCTGTTTACGGCTAACGTGCTGGACAACATCCGTTACGGCCGGCCGGACGCCACCGATGCTGAAGTCGAAGCGGCAGCTAAGGCGGCCCATGCTGCTGAATTCATTGAACGCTTACCGAACGGTTATCAGAGTGATCTGGGTGAGCAGGGTGTGCGCTTATCCGGTGGACAAAAACAGCGCATTGCCATTGCCCGGGCGATTCTGAATGATCCCCGGATTTTATTGCTGGATGAAGCCACCAGTGCGCTGGATACGGAAAGCGAACATGCTATCAAACTGGGGCTGGATAATCTGATGGAAGGGCGAACTACCGTCATTATTGCCCACCGGTTATCCACCATTCTCCATGCGGATCAGATTGTCGTGATGGATCAGGGTAAGGTTGTGGCGAAAGGCACTCATACCGAGCTGCTGGAAGCATCTGATCTTTACCGGCGGCTGGCCGCTTTGCAGTTCCGGGAGGCCTGAGTTTGCCGCCGGCTTGCCGCTTTGGCACTGATACTGTGCAGCCGGGAAGGTAAAGACCCGGTGATCCGCTGCTCTGAGATACGCCAGATTTTTTGGCATCAATTTTGTATATCACTCGGCAGTAACTAATAAGGACATACACTATGCAGGTTTTGACAAGCGCTCCTCAGGTCACGAATCAACCGGCGCAGGCTGATACAGCATCTGGCGCCGCGGCTCAGACGAACGCCGCAGACGCAACCGGTAGCACTGCTGCACCGGCATCAGCAGCGTCTGAAGAGAAGCAGGTCTTCAGTTCCCGGGGAGAGAAGTTTGCACAGCTGAATAAAGAATTTGATATCACCGGTTCGGATTTTAAGATTACAAATGGTTTTCTTAACCGCCTGTCTGAACTGGGGCTCATCACCGAGAGCGAAGCCTCCAAGCTGGCGGGCGGACTGAATTCCGTGACCGGTTCTACGGATTCGGTTGGTGAGCTGAAGGGCGCCATTGATGCTATCTCTGAGCGGGTGAAAGATGAAGATGGTGTATCAAACCTGCTGAAGCTGCTGGAAAACTCCAAAGATATTCTGGATAACCTGGACGGTTCTAAAAGCAAAACCTTCCCGGTTGATCCGGCCACTGCTGCCGCTGAGCTGGAAAGCTTTCTGAAGAGTGATGATGCTGACATTCTGACAGATAAAGAGAGGGAATCTCTGAAGGATGTGCAGACTGCACTCACCATTGCTGACAAGCTCAGCCCTGAACAGCGCACCTCGGCTGAAGTCAGCAAGTATATGTCTATCCTCAAGCAGTTTGGCTGATTTGGAACTGTAAGGTCGGGGCGTCCTGCCTCCTGAACAGTGATATCCGGCCAGCCGCTCTGTCCGGCACCGGATAAATAGCGGGGAGGCATGAACAATGCTCCCCTCTGTTATAGCAGTGTCTGTTCAGACCTTTGCCAGTATTTCCTCTGTGGTCAGTACGTCTGCGAATTCGCCCTGAAGGGTGGACAGACTCACTGAGTGAATAGTATTTGCACTGTGGGTCACCCCATCCGGGCCGGTCGCTTCATAAGCCCATACGCCGTCGGCCGTGTACAAAGTATCGAATCCCAGGTTGCTGGCAGAGCGGGCTGCCGACTCCGCACAGTGATTGGCGGTTGCGCCACAGATCACGACCTGATCAATGTTTTGCGCGCGTAACATCTGTTCCAGATCGGTGCCGACAAACGCACTGCTGCCGAATTTTATCACCACAGGTTCATCCCCCTGCGGGGCTGCAAACGGCTGTACCGCTGCACCGGGGGCTTCAGAGAAGAAGGGATCTTCCGGGTCTGTGCCGTGGTGGTGTACGTGCACAATCACATCGCCTTTTTCACGGAAAGCAGTCAGCAGCCGGGTAATGTTGTCCGCCGCAGCCGGGTTAGAGCGCTTGGCACCGTTATTGTCGTCTTCAAGAAGTGCCATTTGCACGTCGATCACAAGTAGAGCTGTATTCATGGTGTGTCCTTTTTAGGATCTCTTTGTTTTTCAGGGGCTCTTTTTCAGAGGCCTGACTGAATAAAGTGTATGGCAGGGCTCAGCCCTGACGGGAGTCGATGATTGTTTGAGCCCGGGGGCCGTAAATACGGATGTTGATGTCGTCATCAATGACCACGCCGGGTTCTTCTGCGTACGTCAGAATAGCACTTATACGGGGATGTGAGCCTTCAATTTCAGTGACCCCATGCAGGGAGTAACCGCCGCGGAAAAGGGTCAGGGTACCGGCACCACGGCTGAGGGTGTTTGCTCTGGACGTGTCGCCGCTGAGGAGCCGGGCAACGGCTTCGTGGTCTTCATCATCGTCCGTCCGGGAGTTCGCCAGAAAGGTGAATTCGCCGCCTTTCTCTGCCGGCTGCAGGAGCAGGGTGACGGTGCATTCGGTGGTGTCATAATGCCAGGCGTGCCAGCTGCCCGGTTCCAGAGCAACGATGTTCAGCGCCTGAAACTCGTCTTCGCAACGGTACAGGGTGGGCTTCTTCTGTACCTGACGGATAAAGTCGGTAAGCAAGTCGGATTTATACAGTTGCTTGATCAGGGTGCTTTCCGGTAGCTGATCATCCGCCAGCTGCAGGGCCCGGTGGGTGTATTCTTTGCTGGCCGGGTTGTCGTCCGCGAGATTGGCGTTTGCTGCCCCCTGGTATATGTTGCGTTTAATAATCAGCTCTTCAGCATCCGGCAACAGGTTATTGGCTTCGGCGGCCAGAGCGTCCAGTTTTTCCGGTTTAATAAAGTCTGCAAAGCTGCACCAACCCACCTGTTCCATCTGTTGCTGGCAGGTGGCCAGAAATTCTGCACCGGCGCCCCGGGTCAGGTCGGCGATCGGGTATCGTTCCAGATCGACCAGACTGAGGATGAAGTCATCGTTATTGATCAGAGGCTGTGCCGTCATACAGAATCTCCTGTTTATGATTATTTTTATGCGCCGGCCTGCACAGGCCGGATCAGTGCTTCACTGGCAGTGGCTGATACAGTTAGTATGTGAAGATCACTGAAATTTGAACAACGAAAAAATCATGGGCAATGGGCATAAAAATTTTATACCTGCTCAGCCGCACTGAGCTGTCATGGGGGGCGAATGAACCGGAATATTAATCTGAACTGGCTGCGAACATTTGAGGCGACGGCACGGTATCTGAGTTTTACGGCGGCCAGTAAGGAGCTGGGGCTGACGCAGACGGCGGTCAGTATTCAGATCAAATCCCTCGAAACTAAACTTGGACAAAAGTTGTTTATCCGTGGCCCAAAAAGCCTGGATCTGACGGACATCGGTAAGGCGTATTTACCGGCGGTGCGGGAGTCGTTACGGAATCTGTCGGTATCTACGGATGGCTTATTTAACCCGGATCAGGGCAAGACGCTGGTGGTCCGGGCATCGGTAGCGCTGATTGTCTGGCTCGCGCCTAAACTGGGCGGTTTTAAGCAGCGTTACCCGGATGTCAGTATTAAGTTTATTACCTCCATCTGGCCAGACGGGCTGGAGGCGGACGATGTGGATATCGACATTGTGCTGGCCGCCAGTGAGCCTCCCGGTCCGGCGGCACAGGTGTTGTCTCAAGAACGCCTGGTGCCGGTGTGTGGTCCACAGTTGGCTGCTCAGATTCAGGGCCCTGCGGATTTGCTGGCCTGTCCCTCGGTGAATATTCTCGGCTATGAAGACCACTGGGATCATTACCTGAGCCCGTTTCAGCTTCATCAGGATAGCCGGCAGGTGCATTTACAGGTGGATACCTTTGTGGCCGCTGCTGAGTTGGTAGCGAATAACCTTGGCTGTGCCGTGGTGCTGGAACGTTTTGCCCGGGGCGCTATAGATAGCGGTCAGCCACTCAGCATTGTCGGCGACCCGGTGGCGATTAGCCAGCGGCATTATCTTGCCGGTACCGAGGTTTCTGCTGCAGATAAACCCCATAAACACGCATTTAAACAGTGGCTGTGTGATGTGTTCAGCGCGGCAGTGTAAAGCGGTTGAAATATAACCTGTTTGGCGGTCAGCCCGCTTAAATAGCCCTGCAACCATTCATGCTCATCTTGCCAACAGAGTTATCCCCAGTATTTGTGGGCAACTGTCTTTCTGGCCGGTCAGGCACGGATGGAGGGGACTTTGTCGGCATCGTCGATCCATATCCCTTTTGAATATCCGGAGAACACCGTAATTCCGGACAATGAACCTGCAAAATGCAGTGAGACATGGAGATTACGCCTTAGGCAGTTTGTTGAGCAGGCGAAGCTGGGATTTAACAGTCTTTATTGCCGTGGCTGACCATGATTCGAGAGCGCCAGGCAGCTTACCGGTACCTGTGGGACACTTTAAAATGCCTGCTGTTATCTTCGGCGGAGGTATCGATGTAAAGCGGGATAACCGGCTGGCTTCGCAAATCGACTTATCCCAGACCCTGTTATCACTGACGGGCGTTCGCAGTCAGAATCCTATGATCGGCGATGACTTAACCCAGAATATTCCTGTGGATAAACAGCGGGCGGTTATGCAGCGTGGCAAAAACTTTGGCTGGATGAAGGCCCATAACGATGTTGTCGTAATTCTGCTGGGTCAGGGGGTCTACCTATGCTTATGATCCCCAAGTGGATAGCTTAATTCCGGCGGAGCATCAGTGATGCAGATGTTAAACGCGCTCAGCCAATGCAATGTGGGGGAGCCTGGCGTTTAAGAAGGGGTATAACAAAGTACAGCCGGAGTATCAGGTTACGCGGCCTGATCCTGTAAGCCTTCGCTGACAGGGATGACCATTCTTTGCCGGCAGGCCGGGCTCGCTCAGACGAGCCACTCAATTATATGGGCTTTCTGTTTGGCACTTCATTGCCTATTTTACCGGGGATATTCCGTTCCCGGTAACCTTTGCCCGCTGTTTCTATGGCTTTAGTTATATGACTTTTTGGCGAAGATATACGACTATCCGGCAGTGCTATGGCTGAATTATCAACTTGAGTGCAATGTTTTTTATCTGACGCTTATCTGAGACTAATTTAAGGCTTTGTGATTGCGCATGCGCGCTCCGGAGCATTTAAAAATAATAACCCTTTGGGGAGGCAGATATGCATAAAATTAAAACGGCCATGCTCGGACTTCTACTTTGCGGCGCATTACCGGCCACCGCCGGCACTCTGGCTGATATTCAGCAAAAAGATGAACTGACCTGCGGTGTCAGTGAAGGCACGCCGGGCTTTTCTAACCCTGATGCGTCCGGTCGTTGGGTGGGCCTCGATGTTGATATCTGCCGTGCGGTATCTGCCGCGGTACTGGGTGACCAGGAAAAAATTAAGTTTGTGCCACTGGCGTCCAAGCAAAAGATTGTTGCCCTGGCTGCCGGTCAGGTTGATATGACCTCCAGAACCACGACCTGGACGATGAAGCGCGACACAAAAGAGGGTGTTGATTTTACCGCAATCGTTTATTACGACGGCCAGGGGTTCATGGTCAATAAAGCTCTGGGGCTGACGTCGGCTAAAGAGCTGGACGGTGCTTCAGTGTGCGTAACAACAGGTACAACTACTGAGCTGAATCTGGCGGATTTCGCCCGGGCCAACGGCATCAACATTGAAGCGGTGGTCTTTGAAGGTAAGAAAGAAGCGTTCAATTCTTATAAACAGGGCCGTTGTGACGCCTTCACAACCGATATGAGCCAGCTGGCTTCCTGGCGTTCAACTCTGCCAAACAGTGATGATCACGTTATTTTAAAAGATGTGATTTCGAAAGAGCCGCTGTCTCCGCTGGTACGGCATGGCGATAACCAGTGGAAAGATGCGGTTACCTGGGTGATTAACGGCCTTATCGAAGCTGAAGAAAAGGGCGTGACTCAGGCTAATGTTGATCAACTGGCCAGCTCATCTCAGGATCCGACTATCCAACGTATGCTGGGGGTTTCCGGGGATATGGGTGGCTATATAGGTTTGGATCAGGACTGGCTGAAGCGTGCGATTGCTGCCGTCGGTAACTACGGTGAAATCTATGACCGTAATCTGGGTGAGAATACCCGTCTGAAACTGGACCGCGGCATTAACTCACTGTGGAGTCAGGGTGGCCTGTTCTACTCGCCGCCAATTCGCTAAGCCTCTGAACGGCTAACGTCCCTGCCGGGTACGGCTGTCCCGCCGTATCCGGTATTTGCAATACATCCGCATCGTAATTCCCGGGTTATAAGCGATAACCGCCGTGAATCCACAATCCAGAAAAGGGAACCGGATATCAGTTGGCGTCAGGGTTTTCTGAGGTTAATACCACATGTTAAATAAACTTACGGCAAGTGCCGGTAGCAGCAGATTCCGGCTGGATCTGGTTTTGCAGGCAGTCTTTCTGGCGCTGATTTTTTATCTGGCATATTCAGTTTTTCATAATACTCAGGTGAACCTTGAAAACCGGGGTATTGAATCAGGGTTTGAGTTTCTCGATAAAGAAGCAGGTCTGCCTATCGGTGATGCGCTGATCAGCTATACCCCTACAGACAGCTATGGCTGGGCTTTTTTTACCGCGGTTGTTAATACGCTGTATGTGGCATTTTTCGCCATCATACTGGCGACAGTTGTCGGTGTGATGATAGGCATTGCCAGAGTCTCTCGTAACTGGCTGGTGTGCCGGATGGCTGCCATCTATGTGGAAACACTGCGTAATGTACCTTTGCTGCTGACGCTGATCTTTATTTATGTGGTGGTGTTATCAAGCCTGCCAGGCGCCCGCAGCAGCTGGCTGTTAACGGAAGGCATACTGCTTAACATCCGTGGTTTTTATTTCCCGAAACCATTGCCTCAGGACGGTTTTGGCTTGGTGCTGTTCAGTGTGGCGCTGGCGGTTGTTCTCTGCTGGGGGTTCCGTCGCTGGGCGAAGCGTTATACCGAGCGTACCGGTCAGGAGCTGGCCAGCTTCAGGATTTCACTTGTATTGCTGTTGGGGTTGCCGGCTCTTACCTATTTACTCACCGGGCAGCCGTTGCTTTGGGAAAATCCAGAACTGAAAGGGTTTAACTACCGTGGCGGCCTGTCATTACGGCCAGAGTTTCTGGCGCTGCTGCTGGGCTTGGTGCTCTATACCGCGGCATTCATCGGTGAAAATGTTCGCAGTGGTATTCAGTCGGTGGCGAAAGGTCAGATTGAAGCGGCTCAGGCACTGGGTTTGAAACCGGGCAAAGTGATGATGCGGGTGATTCTGCCACAGGCTTTGCGGGTCATTATTCCGGCGACCACTAACGATTACACCAGCCTGGTAAAAAACAGCTCGCTGGCGGTGGCTATAGGTTATCCGGATATGGTGTCGGTGGGCGGAACCATCATCGGACAGAATGGCCAGGCGATTGAAATTATAGGTATGTGGATGGCGGTGTATATGGCAATTAACCTGCTTATTTCAGCATTTATGAACTGGCTGAACGCCCGTGTTCAGATGGTCGAGCGGTAAAGGGGAGATTGCTATGTCTGATATGACTGAAACAGCCTTGCGGACGTTTACCCCGCAGCCGGCACTGGCGCCGCCGAAAGAGCTCAAAGGCGCTGTTCACTGGGCCAGGGCGAACCTTTTCGATGGCGGGCTTAACACGGTGCTTACGCTGCTGTCGCTGTTATTAATTGTCAGTGTGGTACCCGGTCTGGTCCGCTGGGGGCTGCTTGATGCTGTCTGGCAGGGTGACAGTGAGGCTTGCCGGGTTGAAGGTGTGGGTGCCTGCTGGTCATTTATCGGTGCCAACTTCCGGATTCTGATGGTCGGTATCTATCCGGTTGAAGAAATCTGGCGACCGGTATTGTCTTTTCTGCTGCTGTTAGGGGTGATCTGGTTAACCGTCAGCCGCAGGGTGCGGGGTATCCGCATGGTGGCTTTCTGGCTGGTGTTGCCGTTTATCGCATACTGGCTGATCGGTGGTGGCTATTTAGGCCTGCCGGAAGTGGATCAGTCCCGCTGGGGCGGTCTGATGCTGAGCCTGTTACTGGCGGCGGTAGGTATTATTGTTTCGGTGCCATTGGGAATCCTGCTGGCGCTGGGACGTTTTTCGGACTCCCCGGTGATTAAAATATCCTGTGTAAGCTTTATTGAGACCATTCGGGGTGTGCCACTGATTACGATCCTTTTCATGGCGTCAGTAATGTTGCCGCTGTTTTTACCTGAAGGCATGGATGTGAATAACTTGCTGCGTATCCAGATCGGGATGATTCTGTTTTCCTCGGCCTATATGGCGGAAGTGGTACGGGGCGGGTTGCAGGCGGTACCCAGAGGCCAGACCGAGGCTGCCAAAGCGCTGGGGCTGCCGTACCGGCACATTATGTTTTATGTGGTGATCCCGCAGGCGTTACGGCATGTATTACCCCCGTTGATTGGCCGTTGTATTGCGCTGTTTAAAGATACTTCACTGGTGCTTATTGTCGGCCTGCTGGATTTTCTGGGCATGCTTAAGTCTTCCACTCAGGACTCTGAATGGCTGGGCTTTGAAGCTGAGTCTTATGTGTTTGGTGCCTTTGTCTACTGGCTGGTCTGCTACAGCATGAGCCGTTACGGCCAGCATTTAGAGTCTGCCGGGCCTAAGAATAACCATTAATTTACGCGTCTGAACGCATCAGGTAATTTGCTATGAATACCGCTATTGAAATGCCTCCCAAGGGGCAGCAGCACAGCGCTGAGACCATTATTCAGATCAGTAAACTGAACAAGTGGTACGGTGACTTTCATGTTTTGAAAAATATCGATTTTCATGTCAATAAAGGTGAGCGCATCGTGCTTTGCGGGCCGTCAGGTTCAGGAAAGTCTACCCTGATCCGCTGCCTTAACCGGCTGGAAGAACATCAGCAGGGGAATATTGTGATTGAGGGTGTCGAGCTCAACGACAACATCAGTAACATTGAAAAAATCCGCAGTGATGTGGGTATGGTGTTCCAGCACTTTAATCTGTTCCCGCATATGACCATCCTTGAAAATCTGGTACTGGCGCCGACGCTGGTCCGCAAGATGCCGCTTGCTGATGCTGAGGAAATGGCTATGAACTATCTTGCCCGGGTGAAGATTGCTGAGCACAGCCATAAGTACCCGGGACAGATATCCGGTGGTCAGCAGCAACGGGTGGCGATCGCCCGGTCTTTATGTATGAACCCTAAGGTTATGCTGTTTGATGAGCCAACCTCCGCACTGGACCCGGAAATGATTAAAGAAGTACTGGATGTCATGGTTGAGCTGGCTGAAGACGGCATGACAATGGTTTGCGTGACCCATGAGATGGGGTTTGCTAAAGAAGTTGCTGACCGGGTGATATTCATGGACAGCGGTGAAATTGTTGAAGAAAATGACCCGCACAGCTTCTTCAGTAATCCTCAGGTTGACCGTACCCAGGCCTTCCTTAGCCAGATACTCGGCCACTGACCTCAGTGCTGAGCCGTTTCCGGCCGGGCTGTAACACTGGCCGGTTATCGGGCCAGCTTCAGGTATTGCGGTGGTGAAGGGGCATTTACACTGCCGCGATTATGTTTATGCTATCGCTTACGACTGCTTACCTGTGCCGGGATGTATGATGATGACTAAAACGCTTTTCCGCCTGCTCACAGGCCTTGTCATCAGTGTCGGTTTGTTCAGTTCGGCGCTTCAGGCCAGCACTCTGAACGATATCCGTGACAGAGGCTACCTGCTATGTGGCGTTGGTATTGATGACTTTGGCTTTGCTACCCGTAATAAACAGGGCGTCTGGCAGGGGTTTGATGTCGATTTTTGCCGTGCCGTTGCCACTGCTGCTCTGCAGGACCCTGAAGCGGTACAGTTTGTCCCCCTGGACAGCCAGAGCCGGTTTCGTGCTTTAGCCAACAATGAAATCGATCTGCTGATCCGTACCACTACCTGGACTTTTGCCCGGGATGTCAGCCTTAAGGTTCACTTTGCGGGGACGACCCTGCATGACGAACAGGTTTTTCTGGCGCGTAAAAAGTTAAACCTCAGCAGTATTCATGAGGTTGCCGGCAGCCGGGTGTGCGTTACCCGGGGAACAACCAGTCTGGGAAACCTGCAAAACTTTATCGCGGCTAACGGCCTGGCGCTGGAAGTTATGCCGGTAGAAACCCAGGCGGGCCGCTGGCAGGCATTTTTACAGCAACAGTGTGATCTGATGACCTCTGAACGCTCTGATTTACAGGGTGGTTTACTGGGGCTGGTGGACGATCCCGAACGGTATGTCATTTTACCTGAGGTCGTATCCCGTGAGCCTTTGGGGCCGGTGGTCAGGGACGATGATCCCCAGTGGTTTGATCTGGTGCGCTGGGTAATCGCCAGCACACTGATAGCAGAACATTATCAGTTGTCCCGATCCAATATTGAGCAACTGGATATCAGTGTTCTGGCACCAGAGGCACGTCGTCTGGTCACCGGGGAAGGGTTGCCCGCAGAGGCGCTGGCACTGGATGCCCGGTGGGCGTTCCGGGTCATCCGGGATGTCGGCAGTTACGCGGAGATCTATGCGCGTAATTTTGGCCGTGGCTCAGGCTTTGCTATGCCAAGGGGAAAAAATGCCCTGTGGAGCCAGGGAGGTTTGCTATATGCGCCTCCGCTCCGATAAAGGCCTCAACCCGGCGTCTTCCGACCGGAAGAGCCATTACGGTATTACCATCCGGATGTTTGCCGGACTGGCGACGATGATGGTATTCACCCTGATTGTCAGCCTGATTTCGGTCAATACATTTCGGGGCTTCCAGCAGCGTTTCGACTTTGTGACCGATGAAGGCCTGCCGACGATCATTACTGCGTCTGAGCTGGGTCAGCACAGTGCTTCACTGGTGGCGTTTGCCCCTTCGTTGCTGGCTGCCCGGACCCTGCAGGCGAAAGAAACCATTCTGTTACAGATTCAGGACCAGAACGGGCTGATGAGCCGGTCAATCAGTAAGCTTTCGGCGGTGGGTATTTCTGCCCAGCAGATTGAGCACTTAAACAGTTACCGGCGTGAGCTTGACGGCAGTTTCAGGGAGCTGGGTGAACGCGTTAGCCAGCAGATTGAACGTAACGGTCAGCAGCAAAGGGCGTTGCGTCGGCTGGCACAGTTCAGAGCCGGTATTTATGAACAGACAGACCGTTTACAAAACGCTCAGGAGGTCGGCCGTGGTCTCAGCAGTGATCAGGCGCGTCAGTTGCAGCACTGGGTTAATCAGTTTCAGGGGCTGGTGATTCTGATTAATGAGACCGCTTCAATTGAGCATAAGGTGATATTACGCCGCCAGCTCAGCACTTACCGGCAGCAGTGGCGTAACTTGCAGATGACCACCGCTACGTTACCTGCAGAGGTTGCCGGATTGCTCAGTGAACAACTGGCACCGGTGGAGGCACTGATTACCGGAAAGGAAGGGATCTTTGCAAACATAGAAGCGCAGTTCGCTGATGAAGAAAAACTATACGGTATGTTCAGCCATCACCGTACTGTTGCGCATCGTTTTCGGGCAGCGATCTCCACCATCGTAAAGGATATAGAGGCACGGGTGGTTCAGCAGAACCGTCTCATTGAGGAGCAGGCTGCCAACCGGATTACGTTGCTGGTGCTGGTGTCACTGCTGTGTATTGCCGGTGGAGGCATTATCTTCCTGTATATCGACCGTTCGGTTATCAGCCGTCTGCAGCGTCTTAAAAATAATATGTATGCCCATGCTGAAGGCAGCAATCAGCCGATTCCACTGGAGGGTAATGATGAAATTACCGATATGGCACAGGCGCTGCGGATTTTTGTTGAAACCATTCAGGACCGGGAAGAGGCTTTAAAGACCACCCGTAATCAGGCGAAAAAAGCGGAAGACCTGCTGATGGATGCCATTGAAAGCGCGCCGGAGGGTTTTGTGCTCTTTGATCAGCAAGACAACCTGATTCTCTGTAATACACAGTATCAGGCATTGTACGGTTTCAGTGATGAACAGGTTAAACCCGGCACTAACCTGCAGCAGTTACTGGATTTGCTGACCAACGGGCAACAGATTGCCGAGCCGGAAAATTACCGGCAGCAGAGAGAGGCTCTGAAAGAAGGCCGGATCAGCAGTCTGGATCTTAAGCTGGCAAACGGTACTTGGCTGTCGCTGCTGGAGAAACGCACTGACCGGGGCGGGACAGTGGGTATTCATACCCGGATTAATGAGCGTAAGCTTGCTGAACAGGTGCTGCGTTCTGCCATGGAGAAAGCTGAAGCAGCCGATCAGGCGAAGTCGAAATTTCTGGCGGCTGCCAGCCATGATTTGAGACAGCCGTTACACGCCATGGGACTGTTTCTGGATGAACTGACCCAGATTGCCCGTCAGCAGGACTTTGCCGGGCTGGTGGCAAATATTAACAGCGCCCATCAAAACATGAGTCAGATGTTTGGGGATATTCTTGACTTATCCCGGCTGGATGCCGGGGCGGTTACGCCTAAGTTACAGCACTTTGAGCTGGATAGCCTGCTGCAACGGCTGAGCAGTGAGTTTTCTGTTACTGCCCGGGAAAAAGGGCTGGATTTGCGCGCAGTGTCTACTTCCGTGCGGGTTTACAGTGATCCGGCGATGCTTGAGCGTATATTGCGTAATTTTATCGCGAATGCCGTCCGGTATACCGTGACAGGGCGAGTTCTGATCGGTGTCAGACGCCAGGGAGCGCATATCAGTATAGAGGTGCATGACTCAGGTATTGGCATTCCGGCAGATCAGCGAGAGGTTATTTTTGGTGAGTTTTATCAGTGTGACTCGTCACAGCAGCACGGCCGTTCAGGGCTTGGGCTGGGGCTGGCAATTACTGATCAGCTGGCCCGGTTGCTGGAATCTCCGGTGCAGCTTGCCTCAAAAGAAGGCCATGGCTCCTGCTTTTCAATCAGGATTCCGATTGGTCTGGCCAGTGCTTCGGCTGGTGACACTAAGATGCATTCAGGTGGCTCAGCATTACTGGAGGGGCAGACTCTGATACTGGTGGAAAATGATCCTCAGGTACTGCAAGCCATGAGTCAGATGCTATCCCGGTGGGGATGTTGTGTTGAAGCCTTCTATGGTCCGGAAGAACTGACGTCTCAGCGCTTGGCCCGTATAGCCGGGCCTCTGGCGCTTATTACCGATTTTCATCTGGATAAAAATACCACTGCAGAGCAAGTTGTCGGTCTGGTGCGGGGAGCTTTTTCAGCGGATCTTCCGGCTATTATTGTAACCGCTGACACATCATCCGAGCCCCGGGAGGTGGCCGCCCGGCTTAATGCCAGCCTTCTGACCAAGCCGGTCAGACCAGGGAAGCTGGCTGCTTTATTGCGGCAGTTGCTACGTCAATCTCAGTGTTCAGATACTGCGGTTAAAGTTCTCTGACGGCGACAACAGCCTTGGCCCGGCTGCTTACCCCCAGAGTTTTTAAAATAGCGGTGACGTGGGCTTTGATTGTCCCTTCGGTACAGTAGAGTTGCCGGGCTATTTCCTTATTGGATAAACCCTGAGCAATCAGATCCAGAACTTCGAGCTGGCGTTTGGTTAAGCCAGTGACGCTGTCACGCCTGACGTCGGTGTCTGTGGGAGTCACGGGGGCGGCTGTCAGAGGTTGGCAGTGCAGTAGCAGTGACGGAAGATACACCTCGCCATCCAGCATCAGCCGCAGGGCGTGCAACATGACTTTTTTACTGCCAGATTTGGGAATATAACCATCAGCACCGGCATCCAGAGCGCCCCGGACAGATTCTTCATCATCATGAGCCGATAATATGGCCACCGGCACATCGGGTAACTGCTGCTTGATGGCCAGTAAACCGGAAAACTGCGAGGCGTCCGGTAGGCCCAGATCGAGCAGTATTGCATCAATATCTTTATGTTCCGGCAGTTGTTGCAGGACACTGGCAACACTGTCTGCTTCCAGCAGAGTTAACTCAGAATCGAGTTCTGTCAGGGTATTCTTTACCCCTTCTCTTACCAGATCATGATCGTCAGCAACTAAAATTTTTAACATGGTCAGTATCTTCACAGAACAACTTAAGCAGGATTAGGATGCCATCAAAACCTGAACATTAACAGTGACCTGTGACTTTATAGCTGACTATGACTTTAGTTATAAAACTTAAGAAATAGTCTTAGGGCAGAGGCAGCTATCTGCTATGACTTTAGTGCATTTTAACGCGCGTCTCCGTCTGTTAATTACTGGCCTAAGTGCAATGTTAAATCCTGTGCAGCACTGCCACACTGGTGGCTATCTGTATAAGACAGATGCTAACAGGCAGAAGGAGCCGCAGGTGGAATCTACACAGGTATTAACCGTTGTTACCCGGTCAGAACAGCCTGATTTGTGGGAGCAGATTAAAGCACTGGTCGGGAATATGAGTGTAGCGGAGAATCTTGCCGCCCCCGGATTTAACTGGCTGGCGGAGAATAAAGCCGCAGACTTTCACTTTAATGGGATTACTGCAGCATCGGGACAGTTGCTGACAGATAGGCTGGAGCAACAGCACTGGCCTGTGGATTTTCTATTGCAGAGAACAGAACATCGTCGGAAAAAACTGTTGGTGGCGGATATGGAGGCCACGATTATTCGTCAGGAAATGGTTGATGAAATGGCCAGGGTGATTGGCTGTGAAGACACAATTATGGCGATTACCCGGCAGGCAATGGCCGGCGAGCTGGATTTCAGTCGTTCGCTGGAGCTGCGAATAGCCGCCTTTAAAGGCCAGCCATTGTCTTTAATGCGAGATTTGTGTCACTGCATCACGCCGAATCCCGGTGCGGTAACTCTGATTAAAACACTCAGAAAACATGGTGTTCATACCGCTCTGGTAACCGGAGGTTTTCAGATATTTGCTGATCATGTCATGGAATTATGTGGCTTTGATCACACCAGTGCTAACCGGGTGGAAACAGAAGCGCAGCAATTCACTGGACGGCTGCTTGGGCCGGTGATTGACAGTCAGGGGAAAAAGGCCGCACTGTTCAGATTGATCCGTGAGCAGCAATTACGGCCGGCACAGGTCTGTGCTGTAGGGGATGGTGCCAATGATGTTGAAATGCTTATTCATGCGGGGCTGGCTGTCGGCTATCAGCCAAAAGAGGTGCTGGAGCCGGTTGTGGACCTCTGTATCCGGCATACTGATCTGACAACCCTGCTTTACGTGCAGGGCTATCACCGGGATGAGTTTGCGGAAACTTAAAATGATTTTGCCAGGATGTGATTAAACCGAATTACGGCGCGTAAATGTCAGGCATAAAAAATCCCAGTGTTCTTTGTGAAAAGAAGGACTGGGATTCTTTAAGAATTTGTTGGTGCCCGGATGGCTTGTTCTTATGATAGGTCGAATAAGCCGAACCATGACGCGTAAATGTCAGGCATAAAAAATCCCAGTGTTCTTCGTGAAAAGAAAGACTGGGATTCTTTAAGAATTTGTTGGTGCCCGGACGCGGAATCGAACCACGGACACGAGGATTTTCAATCCTCTGCTCTACCGACTGAGCTATCCGGGCAACGGCGCACATTAAACACGTGTGGCTTTAAAAAAGCAACAAAATTATTGTCTTAAAGGTTTTTATTTCTGTATGTGGGAGGCTGAGCAGGGTGGAAGGAGTCGCCGGTGAAAAGTGTTCACCGGCGGGGGTTAATCCTTAGTGCAGTGCTAAGGCATCGTATTTTTTCTGAATTGCCAGCAGGGCCGGTTGGGCTTCAAGTGGCGCGTATTCTATGGCTTGTTCAAACAGTTCCTTGTTGGCTTCAGACAGGCGTTCTTCCTCCGTCATAGCAGAGAGTTTTTGCATTGCTTCAATAAACTTAGGATGTTGGTTCTTCGCCGGTTTCATAGGATGCCTCCTTTAATTTCGAGCTGTGAAGTTCCGACAGCCCTGAGTGGCGTACGTCGGAAATTTTCATGCTGTCGTTCACAGTATACATGCATGATTGCTACAGATGCATTACTGATTCGTTTACTCAGTCACGGTTTTGGGGATCAGAGCATTCTGACCTTAAACCGGCGGCCTTTGATTTTACCGTCCAGCAGACGGCTGTGAGCCTTACGGGCTTCAGTCCGTTTAACGGCGACATAGGTGTTGTAATCACTGACATCGATTTTGCCAACGTCACTGCCAGGGATGCCTGCATCGCCGGTCAGGGCACCCAGAATATCGCCGGGGCGGATCTTGTCTTTACGGCCGCCCTGAATAGCCAGGGTACGCATGGCTGGCCTCGGCGGTTCAGCGTGTACCACTTCCAGTTCCGGAATGCTGAAGCAGACCGGTTCTTTGTTCTGGTATTCGCTGATGGCGTCCAGCTTATAGAGCTCAGACGGTTTGTAGAGGCTGACAGCGGTGCCCTGTTTGTCGGCCCGGCCGGTGCGGCCGATCCGGTGGGTGTAGATTTCCGGGTCACGGGGCAGGTCGTAGTTGATGACCAGTTCCAGATCGCTGATGTCCAGACCACGGGCCGCGACGTCAGTGGCAATCAGTATGGTGCAGCTGCGGTTGGCAAACTGAACCAGTACCTGATCCCGGTCGCGCTGATCCAGATCGCCATGCAATGCCTTGGCAAAGTAACCCAGGTTTTTCAGATATTCTTCAATATCGCTGCACTGGGCTTTGGTGTTACAGAACAGCACGATGGAGTCAGCCGGATGACGGGCCAGCAGCTTGGTCAGCCCGGATGGCTTGTCGACGCTGTCGAGGCAGTAAAAGATCTGTTCGATTTTGCCCTGATCATGAATCGCTTCCACGCTGATTTCCACCGGCTCACGCTGCAGGTTTTTGCTCAGCTTCAGAATATTGTCCGGGTAAGTAGCCGAGAACAGTAAGGTCTGGCGGCTGCGGGGGGTGTAATCCGCGACTTTAGTAATCTGTTCGTTGAAGCCCATGTCTAGCATGCGATCGGCTTCGTCCAGTACCAGGGTGTGACAGCGTTCCAGATTCAGGGTGCCTTTGCGCAGGTGATCCTGAATGCGTCCCGGTGTACCGACAACAATGTGCGCGCCGTGGGCCAGTGAGCCGATTTGCGGACCAATGGGTTGACCGCCGCACAGGGTGACGACTTTCAGATTTGACTGGAAGCGGGCCAGCCGGCGCAGTTCTTTGGCCACCTGAGTGCTGAGTTCACGGGTCGGACACAGGATCAGCGCCTGAGTGCCGAAGTCCCGTTGTTTAATGCGCAGCAGCAGGCCAATGGCGAAGGCGGCGGTTTTGCCGCTACCGGTTTTGGCTTTGGCGATCAGATCCTTGCCGTCCAGTGCATGTGGCAGGCTTTGCGCCTGTATCGGCGTCATGGTTTTGTAGCCAAGGTCAGCCAGATTATCCAGCATGGGTTTGGGCAGCTTCAGGGAGCTGAACAGGGTATCGGTCACGGGTTTGAATCTCAGAATCTGGGTGTTTTACACACCGGGGAATTAATTTCCGGGATTATAGCGGAAATTGGCAGCAAAAGGGGGGTGAAACGAAAACATCCCGCCGGGGCGGGATGTTTATGAGTCTGCAGTGATGGTGCAGTTTATGCCGGATGCTTGGCTTTGAATTCCAGACGGCGACGGTGCAGGACTGGCTCGGTGTAACCGCTTGGCTGGGTGCAGCCTTCCAGTACCAGTTCCAGTGCTGCCTGGAAGGCAACGCTGGCGTCGAAGTCAGCAGCCATCGGACGGTAAAGCGGGTCGCCGTCGTTCTGACCATCAACGACTACGGCCATGCGCTGCAGGGTTTCAATCACCTGTGCTTCAGTGCAGATACCGTGGTGCAGCCAGTTGGTCATGTGCTGCGCGGATATCCGCAGGGTGGCACGGTCTTCCATCAGGCCAACGTTGTTGATGTCCTGTACTTTGGAGCAACCGATACCCTGCTCAACCCAGCGCACCATGTAGCCCAGCAAGCCCTGTGCGTTGTTGTCCAGTTCCTGCTGAATCTCTTCAGCACTCCAGTTCGGATCGCGGGCAACGGGAATGTCCAGAATGTCATCAACATTGGCACGCGGACGGCTCATCAGTTCGTTCTGACGGGCGAATACGTCTACCTTGTGGTAGTGCAGAGCGTGTAATGTTGCTGCGGTTGGGGACGGTACCCATGCGGTGTTAGCACCGGACATTGGGTGGCCGATCTTGGTTGCCAGCATGTTGGACATCTGATCCGGAATGGGCCACATGCCTTTACCGATCTGTGCGCGGCCCTGCAGGCCACAGCCCAGACCATTGTCTACGTTCCAGTCTTCGTAGGCGTGAATCCACTTGGTGCCTTTCATGTCCGCTTTACGGATCATCGGGCCTGCTTCCATAGAGGTGTGAATTTCGTCGCCGGTACGGTCCAGGAAGCCTGTGTTGATGAATACCACGCGGTCTTTCGCGGCGCGGATACATTCTTTCAGGTTAACGGTAGTACGGCGTTCTTCGTCCATGATGCCCATTTTCAGGGTCAGTGGCTCAAGGTTCAGTGCGTCTTCGATACGGGCAAACAGTTCGTTAGCAAATGCCACTTCTTCCGGGCCGTGCATCTTAGGTTTAACGATGTACATGGAGCCAGTGGTGGTGTTACGACGTTCGCTGTTGCCATTAATGTCGTGGCTGGAGATCAGGCTGGTAACGATGCCGTCCAGAATGCCTTCCGGGATTTCGTTGCCGTCTTTATCGATGATCGCTTCATTGGTCATCAGGTGGCCAACGTTACGGACGAACATCAGGCTGCGGCCTTTCAGGGTTACATCTGTGCCGTCAACACCGCTGAAAGTGCGGTCCGGATTCATGCTGCGGGTGAAGGTCTTACCGTTTTTGGTGACGTCTTCGGTCAGGTTGCCCTGCATCAGGCCTAACCAGTTGCTGTAGGCAACGACTTTGTCTTCGCCATCGACGGCGGCAACAGAGTCTTCGCAATCCATGATGGTGGACAGTGCTGATTCCAGTACCAGATCGCACACGCCGGCCGGGTCTTGCTGACCAATCTGGCTGTTCGGGTCGATCTTGATTTCAATGTGCATGCCGTTATTCACCAACAGAATGCTGTCCGGTGAAGCGGTTTCGCCCAGATAACCGACTAACTGGCTGTTGTCCTGCAATTCAGCGCTGCCGTTTGTCAGTGCAACGCTCAGTTTGCCGTTCTGAATGCTGTAGCCCTGTGCGTCTTTGTGGCTGGCACCGGCCAGAGGGGTGGCCTGATCCAGCAGTTCGCGGGCGTAGTTGATAACCCGTTCACCGCGGACCGGGTTGTATTCTTTACCCGGTTCAGCGCCGCCTTTGTGGCTGATAGCGTCGGTGCCGTACAGGGCATCGTAGAGGCTGCCCCAACGGGCATTCGCAGCATTCAGTGCGAAACGGGCGTTCATGATTGGTACAACCAGCTGAGGACCGGCCATGGTAGCCATTTCAGGGTCAACATTAGTGGTGGTTGCGGAGAAGTCTTCACCTTCAGGTAACAGGTAACCGATTTCCTGCAGGAAGGATTTATAGGCCGGGAAATCGAAACCGTTGTCGCGGTTGGCTTTGTGCCATTCGTCGATTTGTGCCTGAAGTGTTTCACGTTTGGCCAGTAACTCACGGTTACGCGGTGCCAGATCGTGAACGATAGCATCCAGCTTTGACCAGAACTGTTCCTGGCTGACCTGAGTGCCCGGAAGTGCACGTTCGTTAATGAAATCGTACAGAACTTTAGCGACGTCTAGATCGCCAACCTTAACCCTTTGCGTCATGTGGATGTGCCCCATTGTATATTTGCCGGTTCCGGTGAGAGGCGGCCGGATCCGTCGTTATCATTTTTTATAGCGGTATCCTGCGTCGCTGTGCTGGGCGACATGGTTGCCTGATACCGGCAGCACCGGTGTATGTGGCCGGATGAGTGCTATTACCGGCAAACGGTGCTTTTATGTTGCAAGTGCGTAAAGATACAGGAAACAAAGCTTACTGTCCTTACCCGCGATGCTAAGGTATGAGAAAAGTTTCCTATTGTAAAATGCTGTTTCTGATAAGAGTTGCTAAGTCCTTATATTTCGGGGATTTCAGGCGTTTTCATATTATGAAAGTCGGTTCCGGTACGGTATTTTAGGGTATGCTTGAACCTTAGGTGCAGCGCTGTCGGGGCAGGTAAGGCGTTTTCAGGTTTTTGTTACTGCTATCAATAACTTGCCTGATCAGAGCTATACTTAGTGGGAAAGAGGTGTGTTTTATATTCCTTGCTGACCGGATAATTGAGGGGAATTAAGGTGACGCAGATAACGCTTGAAGGGCATTGTGAGCCCTGCAGCACGGCCACTGAGGCGTTAACCGCCCAGGCGGCAAACCGTTTGCTTGATGAGGTATTGCCTGAGTGGCAGCTTGATCTGGCAGGCGTCAGTATTTATCGGGATTACCGTTTTAAGAATTATCATCAGACCATGGCATTTGTTAACGCAGTGGCGTTTATTGCTCACCGGGAAGGTCATCATCCTGATTTAGACGTCGGCTATAACCATTGTCTGGTGCGCTACAGCACCCATAAGATTGGTGGTTTGTCGAATAATGACTTTGTCTGTGCCAAGTTGGTGGATGGCTTGCTGTAAGGCTTCAGGTCGTAAGGACTTTATGCATGCTTACGTTGGTCAGTGTCTGGCCATGACGCAGAACGTGATTTTCCTGCCCGGCTATGAAGCCTCTGCGCAGGAAAAAGGGTTCTGCTGCTTTTGATGCGTCCACTTTAAGAAACTTTGTTTTCTGCTTTTGTGCATGTGCTTCCAAATGCCGGTATAAGGCACCGGCAATTCCTTTACCCTGATAGTCCGGGTGGGTGTAGGTGCAGTCTATATAGCCACTGTTTTCCTGTTCATCCGGCAGATATTCCATAAACGCAACGGTTTCACCGGCCACGGTGGCGATGAAGGTCTGGCGCAGGCCGTTCGTTTCCAGTCGGGCTTTCCAGAACGGATAGTCCGGTGGCGTAGGGGCCCAGGCTTCCTGCGCAGCGGGGGTGTATAGCGCCGGATCAATGGCGTGTACTGCGGTATGGAAGATGTCAGCCAGCCGGCTGCTGTCTGCAGAAGTGGCCAGCGTAATAAGAAGTTTGTTATCCGGTTCATTCATCATTGGATACCTTTGCGCCGTAAAATCAGCAGTAACAGTTTACGTCCGAGTCTCATCACCGGATAGCAGAGTCTGGCTCTGTACGGGGCCCGGAGCAGCCAGTGGTTCAGCCGGTTAAACAGGCCGGAGTGGCTGCCGATCATGGCCAGCATATGCAGGGCTTCAGGGCCGCTGTATTCTTGATTATCCAGCTTTAATAGCATGTCGTTGTTCAGGTTAATGCCCTGGTGTTTCAGGGCTGTTACCCACTCAGGATGTTCACGGGCGTTAATCAGTTCCAGCTCACCGATATCTTCACGGATACGTAATAAGCGGGTGTAATGTTCGCAAGCCGGACAGGAGCGATCATAAATGAGCTGTATTCGCGCCACCGGTTCAGTCTGCCAGAAAGCTTTCTAAGAGGTCATTGAGAAACAGCCTGCCCTGCTCCGTGGGGGCGATGCGCTGTGGATCAGCAACCAGCAGGCCTTTGTGACGCAGCTGCTGCAGCTGGTCTTCGATCTGGCTGAGGGGCATGCCGGTGGCCGGCGTGTAGAGGTCGGCACTGACGCCGTCATGAAGGCGTAAGGCGTTCATCATGAATTCAAATGGCAGCTCATCTCTGGCAATTTCCTGCTGACCGCTGATGGGGTTAATGGCTTGCATATAGCCTTTGGGCTGGCGTTGCTTCCAGCGCCGCAGAATCTTGCCTTCGCCGGCTAAGGTCAGCTTGCCGTGGGCACCGGCACCAATGCCGATGTAATCACCAAACTGCCAGTAATTCAGGTTGTGTCTGGCCTGACGTCCCGGCTGGCTATAAGCGGATATCTCGTATTGCTGATAGCCGTGGGCGGCTAACAGTGTCTGCCCCTGTTCCTGAATGTCCCAGAGGGTTTCATCTTCCGGCAGTCGGGGAGGGCGGCTGTGAAACTCGGTATTCGGTTCGATGGTTAGCTGGTACCAGGAGAGATGATCCGGCGCCAGACTGATGGCGGTTCTGAGGTCGTCCATGGCCTGTTCCGGAGTTTGCCCCGGCAGACCGTGCATCAGGTCGGTGTTGATATTGGAGAAGCCAATTTGCCGGGCAGCAGATACGGCATGGTGGGCGTTCTCACTGTTGTGAATCCGGCCAAGGGTCTGCAGGTGCTGATCATTAAAGCTTTGAATGCCAATCGACAGGCGGTTAACACCGGCGTTCAGAAAGCCGGCAAAGCGTGCCTGTTCAAAGGTGCCGGGGTTGGCTTCCATGGTGATTTCAGCGTTGGCAGCCAGTGGTGACCGTGCTGCGACACCCTGCAAAATATTCTGCAATGCCTGTGGAGAAAAAAGACTGGGAGTGCCGCCCCCGATGAAGATGGTTTCAATTTCCCGGCCCTGAACATAATTCAGTTCAGTGTCCAGATCCCGTATCAGTGCTGCGGTATAGTCCGCTTCCGGCAGGTCTTCGCTGTTATTTCCCGGTTTTACTGCGTGGGAGTTGAAATCGCAGTAGGGGCATTTGCGAATACACCACGGAATGTGAATGTAGAGGGAGAGCGGCGGCAGTTGCAGAGACATGGGGCTTCCAACGGGCCTGACCGGAAGGTTCGGCCCGCATTGTGGTTACAGGTAAGCAGGGATGCTTTCGATCAGTTGCCGAACCGCTTTACCCCGGTGGCTGAGGCTGTTCTTTTCAGCCGGTGCCAGTTGGGCAGACGCTTTGTCCAGTTCGGGGATATAGAACAGTGGATCATATCCGAAGCCGTTGTCACCGGATGGCTTACGCAGTATTTCACCTTCCCAGCTGCCCTGACAGATCAGTGGGGTTGGATCTTTTGCGTGGCGCATATACACCAGCACGCAACGGAACCGTGCAGTGCGGGGTTCATCCCGGACAGCCAGCTGTTGCAGTAATTTCTGGTTGTTGTCGGCGTCAGTGGCATTCGGGCCGGCAAAACGGGCAGAGTAAATGCCCGGTGCACCGAGCAGGGCATCCACTTCCAGGCCGGAGTCATCTGCCAGCGCTGGCAATCCCGTGATTTCACAGGCGTGCCGCGCTTTGATGATGGCGTTTTCTACAAAGCTCAGGCCGGTTTCTTCTGCGTCTTCGACAGCGAATTCGGACTGTGGGACAACTTCAACCCCCAGTTCTCCGAGTACCTGATTGAACTCCCGGAGTTTTCCCTGATTGCCGCTGGCGAGTACGATCTTCTGAGTCATTGAGCAATATTCCCTGGCTGTGTTTAGTCGGCGTAGAAACGCTGTTCAAATTTAATGTCGGTGGCGGCGCTGTCCGGATCAGCCTGCACTTGCAGGTTAAAACGCAGTACCTGATCGTCGGTGAACGCATATTCTGCAATGTAATACAGGGCGTTGGTCTCACGGATCTGACGGAATGTCAGTGGTTGTTCCTGTGAGGTCAGGTTGACCGCTTTACCGCTGACGACAGCAACAACCGGTTTAGTGGAACCGTCAGGCTGTTTTTCCAGAACGGATACGTTCAGCAGGCCACGGGTTTTACCCCGTTTAATGCCATAGCTCTGGGCCACATTAGGCTGCAGAAATGTGCTGTTAAAGGCGTTGTAGTGAACTTCGTATTTTCCCTGGGTGATTTTCTGTTCCGCCAGTGTGTGCTGGCTGAACAGTGTCATACTAAGGGCCAGTACGGTGGCCGCCAGTGTTCTGAAGTAAGTGATGTGTTTCATGATCTGACCTTTATTCCCGCATCGGAGTACCCGGGGGTATTCCTGTGCTGTTCTGCTCCGCCGGAGGTTTTCTGAGTATAACCTCAGACAGACGCGCCGGTTCGGTGTTTCCTTTCATTATAGAGGACGCCTCCACAGGATACTCCTGCGGAGGGCGGTAGCGGTATGCCTTAAAGTGCCATAGCCGTCAGGTTTTTCAGCTGCGAGTTCAGTATCTGAATGATAATGAAGATCAGGATAGGTGAAAGATCCAGACCGCCCAGTGATGGTACGACCTTACGGGCCAGATTGAAGACCGGTTCAGTCAACTGGGTAATGAGCTGTGGGCCTGGGTGGTAACTGCCTGGTGCAACCCAGCTGATAATCACTGAACCCAGTACTGCCCAGAAGTAAATGTCCAGAATGGTGCTGATTACTGATACACCTGAAATGATCGCTATAGCCGGTAAGTTTGCACTTACACCATGGCCCTTAAGTGTCAGGATCAGCAGCCAGCCAGCAGCGTGGATAACAAAGGCCAGTATCAGCGGGGTGATATCGATACTGCCAATGCGTGGTACGGCTTTTTGTAACGGCGCCAGCGGCACGGCAGTGAGTTTAACGACGGCCTGTGAGATCGGGTTGTAGTAATCGGCTTTTGCAACCTGAAGCAAAAACCGCAAGACGATGATGAAGGCATAAAGCTGTACGATCAACTGAATGATGGAGCTGGTTGGATCCTGTCCCATATGAATTCAATTCCTGTTAAATCTGTTTATATGAATACGAGTATAGAGCCTTTATAGCTGTCTATGAACAGAATAGGGCTGTCTATTTGGCTAATTCTTCAGCCATGGCTTCGGCACGGTCGTAGCAGGCCTGCATGGCAGTGCTGAACATATCTTCTAACCCCTGCCGCTCAAAGCTCATGATGGCTTGCTCTGTGGTGCCATTGGGGGATGTAACCCGGCGGCGTAATTCTGCTGCATCAACGTCACTCTGGCTGGCCATTTTAGCTGCGCCCAGTGCTGTCTGAAGGGTCAGTTCGCGGGCGGTTTCAGGGCTAAGCCCCAGCTTTTCACCGGCTGCCGCCATTGCTTCCATAACGAAGAAATAATACGCAGGACCGCTGCCAGAGACGGCGGTTACCGCGCTGAGTTCTGTTTCCTGCTGAACCCACAGAGCAAGGCCGATCGTTTTCAGAATGTCTTCAGTTTGCTGTTTCTGTTCCGCAGTCACTTTTTCATTGGCGTACAGGCCACTGGCACCGGTCTGTACCAGCGAAGGGGTGTTTGGCATGCAACGGACAATGGCAGTATCGCCGCCCAGCCAGGTGTCCATGCTGTCGCAGCGAATGCCTGCAGCCACAGAAACAATCAGCGGCTGGCTGGCCTGAACGGTATCCGCAAGGGATTGCGCTACGCCTTTGAGAATCTGCGGTTTGACCGCCAGTACGACAATGTCTGCGGCGGCACATGCAGCCTGATTATCGGTAGTGGTCTGCAGCCCCCGTTCACACAGGTCAGCAAGGCTTTCGGTCCGGGTGGCGGTGGCCCAGATGCTGGCCGCCGGATAACCGCTGTTGAGCAGCCCGCCGATGATTGCCCGGGCCATGTTGCCCGCGCCGATGAAGGCCAGTGTGGGTTGCGTGCTCATAAATGTATCCTTGTTATCGGGCCGCGGCAGGGCGGCGCTTTGTTATAAGTTTTCAGGCTTTCTGACTGTAATCCCGGGCACCGAAAATGGCCGTGCCGATCCGTACCATTGTCGAGCCTTCACCGATCGCCGCCGCCATATCTCCGGTCATTCCCATCGACAGGGTATCCAGCTGGGCAGTGGGGTTGGCGGTCCGGATGTCAGCCAGTAGCCGGGTCATTTCCTGAAACGGTATACGCTGTGCCTGAGGATCATCGCAGGGGCTGGGAATTGCCATCAGTCCGCGCAGACGGATGTTGGGTAATTGAAGTATCTCTCCGGCCAGAGAAACGACATCTCGTGGCAGAATGCCAGATTTACTTTCTTCGCCACTGATATTGACCTGCAGGCAGATGTTCAGGGGCGGCATATTTTCCGGACGCTGGCTGCTGAGCCGCTGAGCAATTTTAAGGCGGTCCACACTGTGTACCCAGGCAAAGCTTTCGCTGACCGGCCGGGTCTTATTGGACTGAATCGGCCCGATGAAATGCCAGCAGATGTCCAGATCCTGTAGCTGTTCAATTTTGTCCAGGCTTTCCTGCAGGTAGTTTTCGCCGAAATCCCGCTGGCCTGCTGCATAGGCCTGACGAAGATCGTCAGCCGGACGGGTTTTGCTGACCGCAAGCAGGCATATGTCGGCGGCATCACGGTTGCTGTTTTCAGCGCTCTGCTGAATTTGCTGCCGGACCGTATTCAGGTTCTCGGTGATTTTTGTCATACAGGTGTTTAAGGAAAATTGGCTAGAAAGTTTATATTCTGCTACATATAGAGGCGCGATTGAATAGCTATACTTATTTTACAAGTGTTTACACCCTGTTGATGTACTGAGGCATTATGGATATTACCGAGTTACTTTCATTCACGGTTCAGCAAGGCGCGTCTGATTTACATATTTCTGCCGGTATGCCTCCGGTGATCCGGGTCGACGGAGAAGTTCGACGGATCAAGCTGCCTTCCCTTGATCATAAACAGGTTCATACGCTGATTTATGACATCATGAATGATAAGCAGCGTAAGGATTATGAAGAGTTATTTGAGACGGATTTCTCGTTCGAAGTACCTAAACTGGCCCGTTTCAGGGTTAACGCCTTTAACCAGAACCGCGGTGCAGCGGCGGTATTCCGGACCATTCCGAGTAAAGTACTGACGATGGAGGATCTGGGGCTGGGTAAGGTGTTTCAGGATTTGGCTGAAAAGCCCCGCGGGCTGGTGCTGGTGACCGGCCCGACCGGTTCCGGTAAAAGTACCACCCTGACAGCACTTGTGGATTACATTAATGAGACCCGCCAGGATCATATCCTGACCATTGAAGATCCGATTGAATTTGTTCACGAGAGTAAGAAGAGCCTGATTAACCAGCGGGAAGTTCACCGTGACACCCTTGGGTTTGATCAGGCCCTGCGATCTGCCCTGCGTGAAGACCCTGATGTAATTCTTGTCGGTGAAATGCGGGACCTTGAGACTATCCGTCTGGCGCTGACCGCTGCAGAAACCGGTCATCTGGTGTTTGGTACCCTGCACACTACCTCAGCGGCTAAAACGATTGACCGGGTTGTCGATGTGTTCCCGGCTGCAGAGAAAGCAATGGTGCGTTCGATGCTGTCAGAGTCACTGCAGGGGGTTATCTCCCAGACACTGCTGAAAAAACCTCAGGGTGGCCGGGTGGCTGCCCATGAAATTATGGTGGGGACGCCGGCGATCCGTAACCTGATCCGGGAAGACAAAATCGCACAAATGTATTCTGCAATACAAACCGGTGCTGCATTTGGTATGGTTACCCTTGATCAGTCACTGACTGATCTTGTGAGCAAAGGCCTGATCAGTCGCGAAGCCGCGCGGGAAAAGGCTCTTAATCCAATGAACTTTTAGTGATGTGTTGGTCACAGTCTGTAGTAGTCAAAGGCTAACTGACTCTTTTCTGCACGGAAGCGCGAGTTTTAGGCGCTGACAGGTACTGATGACTGCCGTGTATTTTGCGACTTTTGGTTGGAGAACCAGGTGGATATTACTCAGCTCTTAAAGATTATGAATGATCGCGGTGCCTCAGACCTGTTTGTGACCGCAGGTGCCAGGCCCAGTATCAAGGTGGATGGCACACTTAAGCCATTAACCAAAGAGGCTTTGAAACCGGACCAGGCCCGTAAGCTGACTTGCAGTACGATGAATGATCAGCAGCTGGTTGAGTTTGAAAGTACCCGTGAGTGTAATTTCGCGATCAGTGCGCAGGGATTAGGCCGTTACCGGGTCAGTGCGTTTTATCAGCGTAACTCGCCGGGTATGGTATTGCGACGGATCAATACGCACATACCTTCTATGGAAGAGTTGCATCTGCCGGCAGTACTGAAAGACCTGGCGATGGCCAAACGTGGTCTGATTCTGTTTGTCGGCGGTACCAGTACCGGTAAATCCACCTCGCTGGCATCGATGATTGATTATCGCAACAGCAACAGTGGCGGTCATATCATTACTATCGAAGACCCTATTGAATATATCCATGATCACAAGCAGAGTCTGATAACGCAGCGGGAAGTGGGGCTGGACACTGATTCGTTTGAGGTTGCCCTGAAGAATACCCTGCGTCAGGCGCCGGATGTGATTCTGATGGGGGAGATCCGCAGCTCCGACACCATGGGTTACGGCCTGGCATTTGCTGAAACCGGACACCTGTGTATGGCGACTATGCACGCTAATAACGCGAACCAGGCGCTGGACCGTATTATCAGTTTCTTCCCGCCGGAGAGCCATGCTCAGATCTGGATGGATTTGTCGCTGAACCTGAAGGCCATTGTTGCCCAGCAGTTATTGCCGACCCGTGACGGCAAAGGTCGCCGGGCGGTGATTGAGGTGATGATCAATACACCGCTGATTCAGGATTTGATCCGTAAAGGCGAAGTGCACGAACTGAAAGAGGTTATCAAGAAGTCGTCTAACCTTGGTATGCAGACCTTTGATCAGGCGCTATATGATACCTATAAAGAAGGTATCATTAATTACGATGTGGCACTGGCCCACGCGGATTCTGCCAACGACCTGCGTCTGATGATCAAGCTGAATGCAACCGATACGGAGATTGTGCCGGAAGACGATACTATGAACTTCTCACTGCAGGATGAAGACGATTACATCGCCAATGAAGGTAATATTGAAGTGAACAGGATGTAACCTTCATTTGTCATTAAAAAAACCGGCTGTCGCGCCGGTTTTTTTGTGTCAGGCGGTTTTTCTCTCAGGCGGTGAAACATCCGCGGATGTAGCTGTTGCAGGCCTGAATGGCATCTTCTGTGGTCAGAGCATTTTTGTTCAGGGCGATATTGCTCCATAATCCGTCGAGCAGGGCCAGAAGCCCCAGAGTGGCCTGTTCGGCAGAAATGCGCAGGCTGTTTTCTGTGCTGGCCTGATTAAATAAGTTCAGGTAGAAGGTCATCATTTGCTGGCTGTTTTCCTGAATGATCCCGTGGTAGCGCTCTGTATACCGGCTGGCGCTGGTAAAAGCCTGCCAGGCGGCGAGTACGTCCCGGTCGAAGCCCGGGGGTTCAAAGCTGGCGGCGGCGCAGCGGTAAATCAGGGGCAGTGGGTCACTGGTGTTATCTGTGCCAATTGCGCGCTTTATATCCAGCGCATCGCTGAACATCTTACTCAGGCAGGCGGCGAGTAAGTCTTCCTTACTGCTGAAATAGTGGGCACTCATCCCCCGTGATGCGCCGGCTTCCGCACAAATCTTGGCGATGGTTGCACCTTCAATGCCCTGTTTAGCAACCGTTCTGACACTCGCTTCTAATAAGGTTCTGCGCCGGTATTCACGGTTTTCTGCCTGAGTGAGTGGGCGGGAAATTGCTTGCATATCAGTTGTTTGCTCAGATTTATTGGGTTTGGTTTCTGCACATTATAACCGGACAACAGTCAAAATTTTGCTATTCATTATAATTATGTTGATTGACATAAGTTTGTTAATTGTCATAAATTTGCAACTCAGCGTTACCCCGTAACAACAATAACAATGCGAGGACGTACTTATGAGCACCGGACAGGGTTGGTATAAACCTGAAATCGATAAGAAGATACTGAAAAAACTGATGCGTCGGGATAATAAACCGGCATTGCTGCAGTTTGGTTTATTTTTTGGCCTGTTGGCAGCTTTGGCAGGAACGGTCGTGCTGAGCTGGGATACCGGTTGGTGGTGGCTGTTCTATCTGCTTTATTGCGCAGTGTTTGCGTTCGCTACTTCGGCGGTTCATGAGTTGTGTCACGGTTCGCCTTTCCGGACCCGATGGCTTAACGAGGCCAGTTTGTTTATTACCGGCTGGATGATGCAGATGGAACCGGTGGCTGCCCGCTGGGGGCATGCCGGACATCATACCTATACCCATTTTAATAAAGGTGACAGTGAGCTGGCACTGCCGAATCCTCTGAGCTGGAAAGCGTTTTTGTTACAGCTCAGCGGGGTCGGTGCAATGCACCGTTATTATGCAGAAATTCTGATGCTCTGCTGTGGTAAACAGGTGGCCCGGATTCGGGGCATTATTCCGCCACGGGAGATGCCTCAGGCGCAACGTAACGCCTGTCTGATGGTGCTGGGGTATGTGCTGGTAGTTGTCTGGTCGATACTGGCGACAAGCTGGTTGCCATTTCTCCTGCTGATCCTGCCGCGAATTATCGGAGGGCCTGTTGTAGGAGTGTTTCGTGTTACACAGCATGCAGGGCTGGCAATGGATATTCAGGATCACCGCATGACAACCCGCACTTTCTACACTCATCCTATATTCGGGTTTCTGTACTTTAATATGAATTATCACGTGGAGCATCATATGTTCCCGCTGGTGCCTTTCTATAATTTAAAGGCACTTCATGAGGCGGTGAAGGATCAGTTGCCAACGCCGCTGGAAGGGATAGATGCGGTATTGGCTGAAATTGTGCACGCAATTCGCATGCAGCGCAGTCAGCAGGGGTATTTTGTGAATAAGCTGGCTGAAGAACCGGCACAGACCGCTGCATAATTATTAGAACGGAGCCTGAGTATGAATTATATCGACGTATGTGACATTGATGATATTGATGAAGAGGACGTGATGCGCTTTGATCACGGTGAAGATACGTTCGCAATCTACCGTACGGAGGATGGGTATTTTGCCACAGCAGGCCTGTGTACACATGAAGAAGTGCATCTGGAAGACGGTCTGGTAATTGAGGATGTTATTGAGTGCCCGTTGCATCAGGGACGTTTTAATGTCCGTACCGGAGAGGCACTCAGTGCTCCGGCCTGCGTTAACCTGAAAACCTATCCGGTCAAAGTGGATGGCCGAAGGGTGATGATGGATCTGGATGGCTGACAACCTGACCAGACATTGAGCTTTTGTATCTGAGTGTGCATAGTGCTGGTCATTCTGCATATCTGAAATCGTGGAGTGGCAGTGCGTCATATATTACTGGCAGATATTTTTGGTTTTACCGGAGCGCTGCAAGCACTGGCGGATCAGTTGCCGGGAGACTGGCAAATTATTGATCCGTACGACGGTGCTGAGCAAAACTTTCAGGATGAAGCACAGGCCTACGCATGCTTTCAAAAGGTGAGCGGTGTAGATATTTATGCCCGTCAACTGAGTAACTGTCTGGCACAAGCAGATAATGAAAGGGTGAATGTAGTCGGTTTCAGTGTGGGGGCCTCAGCGCTCTGGCAGGTGCTGGCAAGTGATATGGCCGGGCGTATTAATATAGCGGTTGGGTTTTATGGGAATCAGATCCGTCACGCGCTGGATTCAGAGCCCCGGTGCCCCGTTACTCTGGTTTTACCTGAATCAGAAATACATTTTTCAGTGCCGGAGCTGGCGGCATCCTTAATCCGGTATCCGCAGGTAAAATTACAGCACTCCGCTGATTTACACGGATTTATGAATCCGGCATCGGTGAACTATTCTGCAGTCGGCTATGCTGAATATCGGGACTGGCTACATTCACTTCTGAGTAACAGAGCTGGCCCTCAGGCATAAAAAAAACCTGCCGGGGCAGGTTTTTTTGTGCTCATACGTGGTCAGTATGTGAATTACTGGCCAGTCAGCTGCTTATATTTTTCCATCAGCTGATCTTCAGACTCAACGTGATCCGGATCTTTAGGGATGCAGTCTACAGGGCATACTTCAACGCACTGTGGAGTATCGTAGTGACCAATACATTCAGTACATTTCTTCGGATCGATTTCGTAAATTTCGTCGCCCGGAGTGATTGCCTCGTTCGGGCACTCTGGCTCGCATACGTCACAGTTTATGCATTCATCTGTGATGATTAATGACATCGTAGCTACCTCACTAGCTGTTAGTATTAGTGCCCGAAACGGTTCTTCAGTGCCTGATTAACCGTTGGGTGCACAAATTGTTCTACATCCCCTCCCAGGCTCGCGATTTCCCTTATAAGGGTAGAGGAGATGAAAGATAAATGTTCTGCCGGAGTAAGAAACATACTCTCAGCGGCAGGTGCCAGATGGCGATTCATGTTTGCCAGCTGGAATTCATATTCAAAGTCAGAAACGGCTCTTAACCCACGCAAGATAATATTGGCGTCATGCTGGGTGACCAGTTCTGCAAGCAGGCAGTTGAAGCCAACAACCTCGACGTTGTCGAGATGGCTGGTGACAACTTTCGCTAATTCGACACGTTCGTCCAGCGGTAGTAATGGTGCCTTCTTTGGGCTGGCCGCAACTGCAACGATTACCCGGTCGAAAATGCGGGAAGCCCGCTCGATCAGGTCGTTGTGTCCGTTTGTAATTGGGTCAAAAGTACCCGGGTATACCGCAGTGTTCATGTCTAATTCACAGCTGTTCTGCATAAATGAATATTAGCAAATCCGCAAGTGCGCGATATTAGCTGAATTGAAGGGAGTTCACAAATACAATAATGGAATGGGAAATTGTTCTTTGGTTATAAGTGGAAGTTTTTTAATTCCAATGCGAAATAACCATTCTTGTTTTATGGGAATCCTGAAATGAAAGTAATTCAATATCTTATCCCGGATTGCGCCGCGGGAACTCTGAAGATGTTGATGGTGTTGCTGGGAGTATCGTTTCTAAGCGGCTGTCAGGTGCTGCAAAGCATCGATAAAGGCCTGTATGACGTGGCTGAAGCCGTAACGGAAACTGATCGGGTAACCGGCCAGCGGGCACTGAGTACCGCGAACAGGAGTCAGCAGATTGCTCAGGGTAATCAGTATGTTGAAAAAATGCTGCAGGACGAGCGGAAGAAAGGCCGCCGGGTAGATGCTGCGCTGGATGCCCGGCAGTATCAGCGGCTGGTGCGCATTTTTGACCGAATTCACCCTGTTTCACATTTACGTCAGGAACGTTGGAAGCCGGTACTGATCGACCGGGATTCGTTCAATGCGTTTACCACTGGCGGAACCTATATCGTGGTGCATCTTGGACTGATGAAGCAACTGAATGATGCCGAAGTGGCGGCTGTCGTCGGGCATGAGATTGCTACAGTAAACCTACATCTTTTGATGCCTTACAGTAAATCTGTTAGTTTGATGTATATAATATCTAAAGGATTGAAAGAGTGGCAAAACAAAGAGGTAGAAAATCAAAAGAGAGTTTAGAATCAAGCGCAAAGTGCGACTACAACGATATATTCCAACCAATAGATGTCACATATCACATTAAAGATAATGTGATTGAAGCCCGTTTCGATAGGCACAGTCATAATACTCGATTTACTCTTGCAAAAAGAGAAGAAGGGATAATTAGGAAGTTTCCAGTAATTTTTCGTGGTGATGGCACTCCATGGGATTTAGGTAACTTGTATCTGATTCATAAATTTTCTGAAGCTGCAAAGCAGTTTGATATGCCTCCGATTGAGACCATTCAGAGTGCTGCTAATCACTTAACTGCTTATTTGCGCTGGATTGAGCATTCTCAAAAGAAGAACTCCAATACCCGAATTGATATTTTTCATTTGCCGAAAGACCAATTTGATCGAGTAACTTATCGTTATAAGCGCTACCTATTAAAAGCTATCAAGAACAGAACTATTTCACCTTCCACTGCGTCAGTGAGGGTTTCTGCAGTTGTTGCATTTTATCGAGCACTACTAGAAAACCCAGAGTTAATATCCTCTAATGGCATCCAAGAACTGGATAATGAGCCTTTTCAGAAGCGTTTAGTTAAAATCGGATATAAGAATGCGGAGGGCCTTGAGAAGTTAAAAACTGTAGCCACTACTGACTTGACCATTAAAGTTCCAAAGAGGGATCACCTAGATGCAATAGTGGATGGTGGCCGTAACCTACATCCATTGAGCAAGGATGAGCAGAAGGCAGTGAGTCATGCTCTCTATAGAATGGACTCACGCATATTTCAATTAATGTGTTGGGTTGCACTATTCACGGGCGCACGTATGCAAACCGTTTGTACCCTCAGGGTAAAGCATATAGTGCAGTTAATGGAAAGCGAACCTGTGAATGGGTATGTGTACCTTTTTGTTGGTCAGGGTACTGATGTAGATGTGAAATACCAAGATCATAAGAACAAGCGATACAAAGTGCAGTTCCCATATTGGCTTATTCTATTGCTCTTCGATTATTCGCTTTCAGAGGAAGCTTCCAGCCGTAGAGGAAAGAGTTTTTATGGCAATGGACCTGATGGTGACAACTACTTATTCTTGAATAAGGATGGCGGTACTTATTATACATCAAAGCGGGAATTGAATGATCGGCAAAGTGTCAAATATAGTCAGCGTATTCATGGTAGAAACCGTGTCGATTTTCCTATCACAAAGGGGCAAGCAGTTCGTAACTTTGTAACCAAACTAAAGGAAAATATCAGAGCATACGAACCTGACCTGAACCTTCAAGAGTTTAGCTTTCATGATTTTAGAGCCACCTTCGGTATTAACTACGTTAACTGTGAACTTAGTAATGGAGTTAAGCCTGATATCATAGTGGAGCATTTGAAGACACTTATGGGACACATGAGTGTCGAAACCACTTATCGATATTTGAATTATTTAAATAACAACATAAAAGTCAGAAGGATTTCTGAAGCTGTAGCGAGTAATTTGCGAGAAATGTTCTCTCAAGAAGATCAGGAAATAGCAAGAATGAAAAGAGACAGCAAAGATGACTCTGAAAACAGCGAAAGTCTGCTACGTAACCGCTAATAGCCAAGACGAATCTTACAAAGTAAAAGACTCAGAGTGTGACCGGCTCAGTCTTCGTTACTTAAGCACTAACGGTGATTTTGAAAAAAGCATTGGACTTTATCGACTGATTTACCCTGTACAAGGCAGGCATCCACAAATCTTTTCTGATTACACAATAGTTACGCATAATACTGATGTATTCCATCCAGAACGAATAAGTCTTATTAAAATTCTTGTCAGGGATGCAGTTTTAGGCTTTATAAATGCTGATAATTTATCAAAAATCAGTAGGATTTTTATTTCTCTTACTGAGCTGGGATTAGAGTTTGATATTAAAAGTAAAGAATCATGTTTATCTTTCTATAAGGAATATACGGACTATCTTTTTTCTCAGCTTAGGCAAGCAAGGATTAAGGGAAAAGGATACAAGAGAAGCACTGCTTCAAGTTACCAGCATGCACTCTCAATTGCGTTATCAAGACTCTGGAATGTATCTATTGATGAATGGAAGAGTTCATATTTTATTATCTCACATAAAAATTCTGAAACACCTCTTCCGACGTTAAGGAAAAGTAAACATGAGTTCCAGCAAGTCTATGCTTTTTTTCGAAGATTTTTTGAAGAAACCTCAGAGTACCTGTTATCAGAAAGTGAGAAACCGCTGTATATTCCGTTTAATGACCTGGGATTTAAAGATTTAGTCTTCATCTCTAATTTGTTTCATAGCTGGAGAAGTTATGAAAGTGGGGATATTGAGCACTTAAAATCCTTCATCTACGATAAAGATAAAGTTTATAGATGGCCTGAAGTTCGGAAAAGGATAGAAAGAGAAGGTATTGCTATTACCGAAGAAGACGCCATCAAGGTTAAGGGAGCCTCTTCACAGCTTAAAATACGAAAATCAGGAAAAATCAGGCGCATTTTGGCTAATTTTGCCACTATGGCATTCGTTAAAGTTTTGATCGCTGAGACTGGAGCTAATCCCAAGCATCTAGAAAGCCTGGATCTCTCAACAGAACGACTTGAGTCTGAGTTGGGGCATATTCGGCTATTAGCTGTGAAAGGAAGGTCAGGTTATGAAACTCAACCTGTGAGAATGCATGTTAGTTTTCTATCTGTATGGCGTAAGTATCTCGAACTACGTAAATGGATGGTAGAGAACTCGGAAGGTTCAATAGATCCCGGAGTTGGCATACTTGGATACAGCTTAATAAATAAGAAGCTAACGATAATATCAGCAGGAGTGATATCTAATAAAACACGTTATTTCACACCTGTTGGGTTGCCTGAAATCACCGCACAGCAGTGGCGTAAATTCAAATCACAAGAGCTAACAAATGCAGCTAATGGTGAAATTAAAATATCTGCTGATTTATTAAATCAAAGTGAGCGTACGGCAGCTACGCACTATAGCCAAGCTAAGTTTGAAACAGCTGCGATTGAACTTCAGCAGTTTTTTAGTGAGTTAAGACAGCACTCAACACTTATTGTCCATGATCAAAATAGAATTCCACCGATAGTGAAAAATGCTGCTGCTATTTCGACCGGTAGATGCACAGGATCTAATGTTGAGGATGCAATAAAAATAGATGGAATAGATAAGCGCACTCCAGAGCCACGTTGCGGAACACCTGTGCATTGCTATTTCTGTAAGAGTTTCGGAATACATAAAGAGGTCGGAGATCTTAAAAAGTTACTTGCTGCGAAGAAATGGGTTGAATATCAGGCAAAGAGTAAAACTGAGGGGGTAGAAGTTGCAATGCAAAAATATGCTCCGATCACTCAACGCATTGATGCTATATTGGAAGAGTTTATTGAATTGGACCCGGAGAATTTAAATCTTCTGAAGCAAGCTACGCAAGAAGTTCAGTCGGGTAATATCAATATTTACTGGTTAAATAAACTTAATGCAATTATTGAAGCTATGGAGTATTGATTATGTATAGAAACGTTTTTGCCCTCCCTGACACTTTCGACAATGCTCCTGATCAAACTGATTCAGTTTCGAAAGGTATTGATCCTAATCATATAATTAGTCGAGACGAAAACAATAATTTAATATCTGCTTACAAAGATGATATGTGGGATTTTTCGCCATACGCAAAGCGAAACAATAGATTTTACTTTGATAGGCATATTAAGGGGGAGCCTAGTGAGTTAGATCAGATACTTAAAGCTGAAGCCAAAGCTATTATGTTTCTATTAATACATGATCCATTTTCAAATCACCGTAATTGCAAAGCTGGAACTTTTCACTCAATTCTATCCGGCCTTCGAAAAATAATTGACCTCTGTAAGAGGCTCAATATTACTATAGAAGAATCTGTAAATAACAAAGAGTTTCAGGATGCACTGAAACATTCAGTATTAACTGCGACAAACTACAAAAACAAAGCAGCGAGACCAGTGCGTCAATTGCTAATTAGTATTAAAGCTATTTACGATAGAAGTGATGATGCTAAAGAGCTTATCCCCTCTCTTATTATCTGTGAAGAGTATCGACTCGACATTTTAGCTATGCTTTCACGTAACGTAAGAGAAGGTGATGGGTCATCATATCCGACACCACTTATTCCATCTAGAATATTTGCTAATATTTTGGATGGCTTACACAATACTATTGAGAGAATTTATTTAAAGGCAGATAGGATCGTAGATTTCTTTAGAGACACCTGTTCTAAGGAAGGGGTTTACTACTTTGTTGATGACTATGGAACTTATTCCCAGACCAAAAGACGCCTCTCTCGCCTATACCCTTCGTATTCCTTGCTTGGGTGGGATGAGCTAGATAAAAGTAAGACTCTGACCTCTCGGGAAACATTTGATAAATATGATCTCTATGAATTGTTTGAGGATTTTACGGAAAATCTTTCTGATTACCAACGGTTAAAAGGAGTTACTTCTAAGTGGCTGATAGCCATTGGCATGCTTATACAATGCTATACAGGGATGCGTAGACATGAAGTAGAAGTAATGGATCTAGATGCTTACGAAGAAGCAGTAATTGACGGTTTTGGGACAATCTCCGTTATCAATTCATACACTTCAAAGATCAGGCAAGATAATTATTCAAGGCGAAGCCCTTGGGCTACGGCGCCTCATGTAAAAATGTACTGTGATGTGGCTAGAAAGTTAGTCGAAGCACGATGGTATATGCATCGAACAGATCCATTTCCTTCTGATTTACGCTCTATACCTATGTTTTATAGCTATACATCGTTAGAACCTGGTCAATATTATGACTATAAGCTTTTAGATTTAGATTACGCAGATGAACGATTTTCTCTTAGCAATTTGATTGATGAGTCTTTATATGATGTCACAATACGTGAGAGTGACATACAGGAGCTGATGACTTATGACGCTTTTCAAGATTGGGATTCCAGAAAAGAATTTAAGGTAGGGACTGAATGGCCTTTATCAACCCACCAAATAAGGAAATCAGTAGCTGTATACGCTGCTCGTAGTCAAATGGTGTCACTTCCAAGCTTAGGTGCTCAGTACAAACATCTCAGCTTAAATATGACCTCTCTCTATACTAACAACTCGTTGTTTGCACGTAATTTTGTAGATGCTTCTGAGGACAAAGATGCTTATGGTATTTTTGGTTTGTTTCTTGAGGCAAAGCAATTCTATGGAGCTCTTACATTCCACAATGAGGTTATTAAATCTGAATATAGGTTAAGCGGAGGTAAGGGAGCACACATTCAACTTGCCAAGGATCGTAACGTTATGCCTGTCTGGCTGACTGATATTAAAGAAACCGAAAATAAAATAAAGCGTGGAGAGTTATCTTATACCTCTACTGTTGTTGGAGGTTGTATGAGGGTCGGAGTATGCGAACAGTATGAAGTTGCTGAAATCGTGCCCTGTGTGTTTGATTGTGCTTACTCAATAACTGGAGGGGATGGTGGAGCGAAGCTGAAAGCCTATCGTGATGAACTGGAGTTCGGCTTAGATGAAATGGATGAGGGGACACCTGCTTACAGCGAAACAGTGCGGGAGATAAATAGAATTGATATGAAATTACTGGAGGAAAAAGAGTGGTAAGTGGTTACGTCCAAATATACATAGATGCGTTTAATCGCTTAAAAGAAGGTAAGGCGATAAATATAGAATTTAAGAAAGGCCAGCAGATATCCAACAATACCGTTGCCAGGGAGGCTGGTAAAGCGGTAGGAAGCCTTAGACGGAATCGCGGTGAAGGCTATGCAGCCTTATGTGATGAAATAGAAGCATATGAACCTCCTAGAACCTCTGTCGCTTCTCGTTCTATGTCTAGGCTTGAGAATGTGCTGGCAGAGAATGGGCTCCTCAAAGAGCAGAACAGTGCTCTGAAGAGTCGCTACCAATCACTCTTATATTTGAATTACGAGCTAACCAAAAAGCTCGAAATGGAAGGCGTCAAACCTCCTGCTATGGGAGTTGTTAGAAATATTAAGACTGTTGATGATAATGGTCTGAATAACGATTCAGATTTCTAGCAATTTGTTAATTTGAAAATAAAACTGCTAGAAATAAAAATTTTCAGTTAGGTAATAGTTAGTTTTATCTACAGTCTCGAAACCATTTCACGCTAAATGAGAAATGACACCATTTGTCGAATCTCATATAGCGTGAAACGACGAAGCCAGGAAAGATGGGGCCGTTTCATCCTATCTGAGATTTCTGCACTAAAGAAAATCTCATAAGTAGTGAAACCGTTCGCAACTATTCTCATATTACGTGAAACGACTAATAATCATATTCATGCATGTAGCCATTTACGATCTTTCAAAAGACCTTCAACGCTACCAGCCATGATAAGATAAAAACGAATGTCGCCACTTTTCCATACCTATGATCGATAGCCGGAGACTTTTTCGTAGGTTCCTCAAAGTTGATCGAATGGAGCAGGCTTACCACAAAAATATCCTTGACCGTAATCACACTCAACTTCTTTAACAAACTTAAGCTGATTTTTAGTTTCTATCCCTTCAACAACAATGTTTAGCCTTAATTTGTGCGCCATAGAAATAACACCTTCAACAATATTTCTATCATCACTTTCTTGTTCTATGTCTTGAATGAAACTCTTATCAATTTTTAATCTATCGATTGGTAGGCGCTTCAAAACAGACAGTGAAGAATAGCCTGTACCAAAATCATCTAAAGCGATCGATATTCCCAACTTTTTAAGCTTTAAGAGCATTTTAATAGCTGCAGTAGAGTCTTCAATCACCGAAGACTCGGTAATCTCAACTTCAAGCAAGCTAGCATCTATATCCGAAGTTTGAATAATTGATCTAAACTTATTAATCAATCGCGGATCTTGAAATTGCTTAGGAGATAAGTTGATCGAAAACTTATAATTTGACGCAGATTTTTTAATTTGATTACATACTTCTTGAATAACCCAATATCCAACTTCAATGATACTGCCGGACTCTTCTGCCACACATATAAATTGATCAGGGTAGATCAACCCTAAATGTGGATGATTCCATCTAAGAAGGGCCTCGTAACTACTAATCTTTCCAGTTGAAAGTGAGAAGATCGGTTGGTAGTGCACAATAAATTGATCTTCACATACTGCTACATATAAATCATTTTCCAATTCCAGCTTCTGAATAGCTTCACGTTGAAGAGCAGCGTTATAAAAGCGAAAATTTCTTTTGCCAGTCTTTTTGGCTGAATACATAGCCATGTCAGCATTCTTAAGGATTGTCTCATTATCATCTCCATCTGTAGGTATCATGGTTATTCCTATAGATAGAGAAACCTCAAAAGGTTTGCCATTTAAATAGACCGGCCGCTCAACTACATGCATTAGCTTTTCTGCTATGCGTCTTGCATCACTAACTGATTCTGAGTCTAACAAAAGGATACCAAACTCATCCCCTCCTAGCCGAGTGACAATATCACTTTCTCGAACAGCTTCTTTCAAGCGAATTGCAATTTGCTTTAGCAGTTCATCTCCTGCCCCATGTCCCATTACATCATTAACACGCTTGAAGTTATCCAAATCCATATACATTAAGGCGGCTGGATGGTGATAGCGAGTGTTTTCTTTCAAAACACGTTCTAACTGCTCACTTAAATAGCGACGATTATACAATCCAGTGAGTTCATCGTTATTTGCTTGAAAATTTAATTCTCTAGTTTTTTGATAAACAACTTTGCGCAATTTCTTAGGCTGCTCAAGAATATAAAAAGCAATCCAAGCAGCAAAAAAGCCAACGATAACGCTGATAATATATCCAATAACAGCTCGTGAATTTTTTACTGGTTCCGAGCGACTCATCTCCAATGTCCAATCTGCATTAGGTACTTGAATAGAAACCATGTAAGTATCGTCAGTTAAATTGCTAACTGATTTCGCAAAAACGTTTTTATCTCCTGTATCTGGATGGATACGAAATAACTGATAGCTATATCCCTTAGCTTCGAGGGAATCTAGCTCTGTAGCTTTTAAGAGTTCCTCCAGATAGATCAAAGCAGAAGCAAAACCCCAGAATACATCACCTTTACGCGCGGGGAGATAGATAGGCTTTCTACCTATGACAGCTATACCTCCTTGAATCAATTCGAAAGGTCCAGCCAATGTTAGCATTTTCGTCTTAACCGCTAGTAAAGCTTCTTTTGAGCGAGCATCATCTGCCAAAACGTCATGCCCTAACGCTTTCTCGTTGCCTTCAAGAGGATAAATAAAGCTAATAATGCCCTTTGGAGCTAACTGTAGATTTGAAACACCACCTACAGACTCTAAAACTGAATTAGCATAATCATCAAAATTGGGAATTGGCCCTCTGTGCTCAAATACGCCCTGGGCCAGTATGCTTGTAGAAGATAATGACCGAGACAAACGTCTTTCAAATGCCGAGGCTTGGGAGTTAACGAGCTCACTCATGAAAAAACGCTGTTCATTCAAAAATAGCGTTTGCCCTAAATGAGTCCAATATGCACCAATTCCCGAAAAGACGAGAAAAACACACATACACGAAAAAATACTACTACTCGTTTTATGCACTAATAACACCTGATTACTAAAACAATGACCAGCTTCCCTTATGCCATTTATATAATTAGATATAATAAAAAGGGATTATTAGCAAGAAGTGAACATGCCAGAATAGAGTGCAAACGAGACGACAAGCAATATCACAAACTGATGATAACTCAGTTTGAGTCAGGCAATCTGAAACTCAATCTTTCTTTGCTCCATATCTACACGGACCACTGTTATTCGAACTGTATCTCCGACCCCATAGCGAGCACTTGTCCGTTCACCTATCAGACAATGCTGAACTTCATCAAACTGATAAAAGTCCTTCTTCAGCGTGCTGATATGTACCAGACCTTCAATCTTTGTATCCTGTAGTTCAATGAACAAACCAAAGGAGGTGACGGTAGTAATCTTGCCAAGGAACTCGCTGCCAACAGAATCTTGCATAAACTCACATTTAAGCCACGCTTCGACATCCCAACTAGCCTTATCGGCACGACGGGACTGCTGTGAGCAGGCTGAAGCCAGAGCGCTAATTCTTTCTTTGTCGTATGGGTAGCTTTTTGATGGATCCAGTGTTTCTGCGTTCTTAGTTCGTTGTACCGGATCAGCACCAATACCTGTCAGACGTTTCAAGGTTCGATGAATTATATTGCCGCTTTCTTCTCTTCTGATTACCGACCGGATAGCCCTATGCACCAGTAAATCCGGGTAACGTCGAATGGGGGACGTAAAATGTGCGTAAGCTGAATAAGCTAAACCGAAATGGCCTGTGTTATCCGAGCTATATTCGGCTTGTCTTAGAGAACGTAACATCATTGACTGAATAGTGCTGGCATCGGAACGATCATCAATACTACTAAGTAACTGATCATAGTGAACAGGTTGGGGCTTCTTTCCGCCGGACAAGACAAGTCCTCTTTTACCGAGAAATGCTTGTAAGTGTTGCAGCTTTTTCTCTTGTGGCCCGTTGTGGTTACGGTATAGCCCGGGCAGCTGAGTTTTTTCCAGAAAACGTGCTGTGGCGACATTTGCGCATAGCATGCACTCTTCAATAAGCTTGTGAGCGTCATTGCGTGTAACCGGCAAAATTTGGTCAACTTTACACTCAGAGTTGAACTGAAACCGGACTTCCTCTGTATCAAAATCAATGGCGCCGCGCTTACTTCTGGCTTTCTGTAAAGCACCATACAATTTATGCAAAGCATGAATATGCGGCGCCAGATTAGCATATTTATCATTCATCCGTCGTCCTTGCCGGGACTTCGGTTTTGTCAGTAAGGCATTAACCTGGTTATAGGTCAGTCGGGCATGGGAATGAATAACCGCTTCTGAAAATTTATAGTTTGTCATTTTACCTTGGGCACTAATGTGCATTTCACACACTATTACCAAGCGATCAACATGAGGGTTCAGAGAGCAGAGTCCGTTAGACAGCGCTTCCGGTAGCATAGGTACAACGTGTCCTGGAAAATACACAGAAGTGCCGCGCTTTTCTGCTTCATGATCTAAAGCACTGCCTGGCGTTACATAATGTGAGACATCTGCAATAGCAACCCAAAGCTTCCAACCATTATTTGCCTGTGCTTCGCAGTACACTGCATCATCAAAATCTTTAGCATCTTCGCCATCAATGGTTACGAAGGGAAGTTGTCTCAAATTGATACGGTGTTTTTTATCGGCTTCTGCAACAGAAGATCCCATAGAATTTGCCGCCTGCAAGGCATCTTTCGGCCACAAATGCGGGATATCATGCTCCCTTATGGCTACTTCGATTTCCATGCCCGGTGCCATCGCATCCCCCAGTATCTCAGTAATTTTTCCGTATGCATTGTATTGATGGCAGGGGTAATCAGTAATTGTCACGACAACATACTGGCCGGCTTTTGCGTTGAGCAAATGATCGCTGTCTAAGTCTATTTCATTAGCAATACGGCCGTTATCAGGTTTGACGTAGTAATTACCGTTTTCTTCTTTTAGCTGCCCGACAACCTGAGTTGTGTTTCGCTGGGTTACTTTTACCAGCGATGCTTTTTCCCGGCCTCGCTGATCAGTACCGTTGATACGTACCTGTACGAGATCGCCGTCAAACAGCTTCAACATATCTTTCTTTGTAATTAATAAATCGTCACCAGCATCTCTGGAAAGGAACCCATAACCTTCGCGATGACCGATGACACGACCCTGAATGAGATCGTCGTCTTTTATTACACTATAGCCCTGACGATGGTGATAAGTGATCTGAGCATCCCGCTCCATAGCACGAAGGCGACGACGCAATGCTTCCTGTTCTTCTTTAGCTGACAGTTTTAAACAAATAGCGATTTGTTTTCGGTCTACTGGACGGTTCAACTCTTTGAGGGTTTTCAGAATATATTCGCGGTTTGGAATAGGATGACTGTATTTTTGAGTATCGGAAGTGTTAATTGCAAAACTTGAACTGGCTATCATTAATATTTTTCTCAGAAAGAGTAGCCAAAAGTGATGCGTTGTTCGGATATAAAAATGCTGTGATCGGGCAAATCAGAGTTAACAATGGCAAGACAAACTGGCTGGTAGTACCCATATGCATGAGTAACCTGAAATAGATAAAACTCAGGTGAGACGAAGTAAAAGCGGGTATCATAACCCTGAAGTTTAATAGTTTAGGGT
>CAKZPE010000028.1 GCA_937138495.1 uncultured Oceanospirillaceae bacterium | reverse complement strand
CCGGTAAATCCCTTCAGGACAATAGCTGCGCTTCACCGATGATTCCGCCCACCGGCGAACCGCCTCCGGGTTTAGCGGTGCATAACTGCCCGCGTACACCTCACAACCCGCGATCAGTAAATCGACAGCTTTATCGGCCGTAAAATGTCTGGCGGACAAATTCATTTTTTCCAACGCCGCGGGGGTTGAAATCATCTCAGCCTCCCCGCCGGAAGACATCAGTGACACCAGACTTACAACCCGGTCAGGATGAAGGGCCGTCAGAACCTGCGCGATCATTCCCCCCATCGAAAACCCGAGAACATGAAACTGTCCGATACTCAGCGCATTCATGACACCAAGTGCATCTGCCGCCATGTCATACAGGGTGTATGCCCGGTAATCCCGGGGGGCATCAAACATCTGATGGCTGGCATACACCGCCTCAAAACCGGCCGGCGGTACAATTCTCGCCGACAGCCCCACATCCCGGTTATCGAACACGACCACCCTGAACTGGCTGGCCAGTGCAGCAATCAGCGGCTCAGGCCAGTCGGTCAGCTGCATACCCAGCCCCTGTATCAGGAGCAGGGTTTCACAATTCTCTGAGCCATACACCTCATACTGCAGAGAAAGATTCATCGTACTGAGAACGGGCACAATCACTCCTTACCTTTCCGGCATTTAAGCCTGCTTTAACCTGCTTCAGTCCCCAGATACCCCGTGACAGCATCCAGTGCATTATCTCCCTGCCGCGTCTGAACCCCTTTCAGCCAGGCATTAAGAACATCCGGATTTGCCCGGATCACAGTACGGGCAGCGTCCTCAGGTGACATGCCTTCATCCAGAATATAGCCCATCCCGACGTTCTCCATATCCAGCGTGAATGTCATATTCTGCAATAAACGCCCAATGTTAGGACAACTCTCCAGATAGCCTTTACGGGCGGTTGTATGAACGGTAGCCCCTCCGAAATCAGGCCCGTAGGTGTCATCGGTTCCGGTCAGGTAAGCAATGTCAAATTTTACGTTCATGGGATGAGGTTCCCAGGCCTGAAAAGCAATCCATTCCGAACGGCGTTCCGCTCTTTTCAGCTGTGCCAGCATTCCCTGCTCACTGGACTCGACGACTTTCCAGCCATCCAGGTTATATTTCCCGGCTTCAATTGCATCAAGAATAATATTGTTACTGCCAGGCTCCAGACCGTAGAGTTTCTTTTTAAACTTATCAGCATGCTTATGCAGGTCGTTTATATCCGTTACACCTGCATCATATACATACTGAGGCACGGCATAGGTGTACTTGGCCCCCTCCAGGTTAACTGCAACTTTCTCAATACTGCCCGCTTCAATGTACGACTTAATATAGGTATCCATCGCCGGATCCCAGTACCCCATCATCACATCGATATCCTTGTTCTTCATGGCTTCAAGCATCACCGACATACCGAGAATATCCACCGATGCCTCGTAACCCAGCCCTTTAAGCAGTAACTGCGCGACGCCACTGGTAAACGCCAGATCCGTCCAGCCAGGTTCAGCCAGCTGAACCGTCTGACACTCACTGGCTGCCGATGCCGTTGCGCTGGTCAGACACACCGCCAGAACAGTACTTCTGATGAATCCCTGTTTTTTATTTTTCATGATGATCACCCTGGGAAATTGTTTTTATTTAACATACAACCAAAAAACTGGACACTCAACCAATTTTTTAACGAAGCGACTCATAAATTAAAATGACTCACCATAAAACAACAGCTTGAACTCAACTCAGTCAGGTTTTTCAGTTATAGTGAAAGCCTGATAAGCAACAGTAAAACCCCCGCTGTTGCAGAGGATTTGATATGCGAAAGAAAATTAAAGATATCCGGCGGGAAGAACTTTTACAGGCAACGTTAGATACCATTCATGCTGAAGGCCTGCATAACATCACCGTCGCAAAACTCAGCACTACCGCGGGTATGTCACAGGGAATGGTGCACCATTACTTCAAAAATAAAGCTGAAATAATTGAAGCGGCTATTCGTCATATCAATGCAGAATTACGCACCGAACTGGTACAAGAACTCGGTCAGGTAAACAGCCCTGTTGAAAAACTGTTTAAAATTCTGGATACGAATTTCGCCCCTCACTGGTTTAATCAGAAAACCACCCGTCTCTGGGTCTCTTTCTGCAGTGAAGTGCCTTTCAATAATACATTCGCCCGCATTCAGACAGTCATTCACAAGCGCATGCACAGTAACCTGAAGCATGTTCTGAAACCGTTATTAACCGACCATAATCCGGATCAGATCAGCGACGAAATCAGTAATTTAATCGACGGATTCTGGATACGGTCATCTGTAAGTGCCGACGGCATTTCCCCTGAAGAAGCCATAACCTGCATGGAAAACTACCTGAAACGTCTGAATATAGTGCGGCCATAAATATAGCCTGCTCAATAGGTTACGGGCACAAAAAACGCCCCGAAGGGCGTTATATTTTCACTGAACCTGGCTGCCCGTTACAGCATTTCCACTGCAACAGCTGTTGCTTCGCCACCACCGATACACAGTGAAGCGACACCCCGCTGCAACCCTTTTTGTTGCAGCGCATACAGCAGAGTCACCAGAATACGTGAGCCGGAAGAGCCGATCGGATGGCCCAGTGCACAGGCGCCACCATGAATATTCACCTTAGCGGCGTCCAGCCCCAACTCCTGGCAGGCCAGCATAGTCACCACCGCAAAGGCTTCGTTAATCTCATACAGATCCACTTCGCCCTTATTCCAGCCACTGCGGTCTAATACCTTCTGAATCGCGCCAATCGGCGCAATGGTAAACTCTTCCGGCAACTGAGCATGAGTTGAGTGGGCAACAATTTTTGCCAGCGGTTTCAGCCCCTGCGCGCTGGCGGTACTTTCACGCATCAGCACCAGCGCCGAACCGCCATCGGAAATGGAACTGGCATTTGCCGCCGTCACGGTGCCTTCTTTGGCAAAAGCCGGACGCAGCGTGCGGATCTTATCCACCCGGGCATTGCCCGGCTGTTCATCGGTATCTACGGTGGTATCACCTTTACGGCTACTGATGGTGACCGGTGCAATCTCCGCTTTAAAACTGCCCTCTGTAATCGCCTGATTCGCCTTCTCCAGCGACGCAATGGCGAAATCATCCATGGCTTCACGGGTCAGGCCATACTTATCAGCGGTTTGCTGGGCAAAGTTACCCATCAGGCCGCCTTCGTAGGCATCCTGCAGGCCGTCATAGAACATATGATCCAGTGCCTGCTGGTGTCCCATGCGCATTCCCGCCCGGGCTTTAGGCAACAGATACGGCGACAGGCTCATGTTTTCCATGCCCCCGGCGACCATCACATCCACCTGACCGGCCTTAAGCTGATCATGGGCCAGCATGACCGCTTTCATACCGGAACCGCACATTTTATTAATGGTCGTGGCACCGGCGGCATCAACAATGCCCGCAGCCCGCGCTGCCTGGCGGGCAGGTGCCTGTCCTAACCCGGCCGGTAACACGCAACCCATAATCACTTCGTCAACCTGATCACCGGCGACGCCGGCACGCTGCATTGCCGCAGTAATGGCAGTGGCACACAATTGCGGTGCCGGCACGTCACTGAGTGAACCCATCATGCCACCCATCGGGGTACGGGCCGCACCTACAATTACAATTGCGTCATTCTCTACGGTCATACTCAATCCTTCTGCCTTTCAGCGACTTAATCAAATGCTTAGTCAGATAAAAACTGACTAAAAATTCTTCTTCACCATCTTTTGGAACTCCCCGACAATACCGCTGCGGAAAGCCAGCACACATACAATAAAGATAGCGCCCATAATAATACTGATGTAATTCCCCAGCTCACCGCCAGACAGATAATTCTGAATAGTCACCACCACACCGGCACCGACCACCGGCCCGAAAATGGTGCCCATACCACCCAGCAAGGTCATCAGAACCACCTCCCCTGACATATGCCAGTGAACATCCGTCAGCGATGCCAGCTGGAACACCAGTGTCTTGGTCGATCCGGCCAGCCCGGCCAGTGCCGAGGAAATAATAAAGGCCACCCACTTGTAATCATTAACGTTGTAGCCCAGCGACACAGCTCTTGGTTCATTTTCCCGGATCGCCTTTAGTATCTGACCAAAAGGCGAGTGAATGGTGCGGTGAATCAGCCAGAAACCGAACAGGAAGATCGCCAGCACAAAGTAATACATCACCATATTGTCCGACAGATCAATCAACCCGAACAGCATCCCGCGGGGCACACCCTGCAACCCGTCTTCACCGCCGGTAAATGGCGCCTGCAGATAGAAAAAGAAGGCCAGCTGTGCCAGCGCCAGAGTCACCATGGCAAAGTAAATACCTTCACGTTTAACCGCCAGCTTACCGTATACCGCCCCCAGCAAACCCGCTGCCAGTGTACCGGCGAGAATGCCCAGTTCCGGGGTAATACCGGTATTCAGCATCAGGCTGCCGGTAATATAGCCACCGGTACCCAGAAAGATTGCATGCCCAAAAGACAGCAGCCCCACAAAGCCCAGCAGAAGGTTAAATGCACAGGCAAACAGCGCAAAGCACAGCACCTTCATCAGAAATACCGGATACAGCACCAGCGGTGCAACCAGCGACAGGCCAAACAAACTCAGATATAACTTATTCACTTTCATCGTTCGTCCCTCACGCTTCTTTGCCAAACAGACCGGCTGGCTTCAACAGCAGCACGATCACCATCACCAGAAAGATCACTGTGCTGGACGCTTCCGGATAAAAGAACTTGGTCAGCCCTTCAACGATGCCCATCATCAGGCCGGTCAGAATTGCCCCACCAATGGAACCCATGCCGCCAATGACCACGATGGCAAACACCACAATCAGAATGTTAGAACCCATTTCCGGGCTGACTGAATACACTGGGGCCGCCAGCACACCGGCAAATCCGGCCAGCGCCACACCAAAGCCGAACGTCAGGGTCGTGATCAGCGGCACGTTAATACCAAAGCCCTGCATCAATTGAGGGTTTTCTGTCCCGGCCCGCAGATAAGCACCCAGCTTGGTTTTCTCGATGACCCACCAGGTAGTGGCACACACCACCAGCGAGGCAATAATGATCCAGGCCCGGTAATTAGGCAGATACATAAACGGCAATTTAGTCCCGCCTTTCAGCTCCGCAGGAATCTGATACCCCAGCCCGGACGAACCGTACAGCTGAGTAAACAGGCCTTGCAGAATCAGCGCCAGACCAAAGGTCAGCAGCAAACTGTAAAGATGATCTTCCTTAGCAATCGGACGCACCAGAAAGCGTTCGATCAGAATCGCAAAGCCCCCGACCGCCAGCGGCACCAGCACCAGCGCAACCCAGTAATTAATACCGAAATACTGCAGCGCCATCCATGCCAGAAACGCCCCCAGCATATACATCGCGCCCTGAGCGAAGTTAATAATTTTTAACAGACCAAAAATAATTGCCAGCCCCAAACTCAGCAGGGCGTAAAAAGAACCGTTGATCAGGCCGACCAACAGCTGCCCGGACAGGGCAAAAAGATTAATTCCGAATAATGTCGCCATGGCTTCGCTCCGAACGGCAGAATCTCTTGTGACACTGAGAACAACAGCCAACCGGATATCAGTGACTGTCTGTTTTTATTGTTATAAAAGGCCTCTGACAGGTGGGAGGCCTGCGCCGTGCAAGCCTCCCCCCTCAGCCTTAATCAGGATTTCGCTGAAAAGTTGCAGGACTCCATCATCGGGTTGAATGCCACATCACCGGGGATGACCGCCTCGATGTTGTAGATATCGTCATCCGACTGACGGCTCGCTGCATCCTTAATGCTCACCAGCAACATATCGTGAACCATCCGGCCATCGTTACGCAGGTAAGCATTACGGGCAAAGAAATCATCCGGCTTGGTGGCCTTCATCATCGCCATCACCGCATCCGCATCATCGGTACCGGCAGCCTTGATCGCATTCAGGTAATGCATGGTCATGGAGTACGCACCGGCCTGGCCCATCGCCGGGATTGAACCATGACGCTGCTTAAACCGTGCCGACCATTCCCGGGTTTTATCATCCATATCCCAGTAGAAACCGGTGGTTGCTTTCATACCGGCAGCAATGGCCGGATCCAGCGCCTTGGCGTTATGGGTAAATACCAGCAACCCGGCCACATCAGAGGTTTCAGTCAGGCCAAACTCAGCAGATGTCTTCAGCGCGTTTACGAAATCAGTACCGGCATTTGCCAGACCGATGACATCCGCACCGGAAGCTTGCGCCTGCAGCACATAAGAAGAGAAATCAGTGGTGCCCAGTGGGGCCCGTACAGCCCCCACGACTTCACCGCCCTGATCATTAATAACCTTGGTTGCAATACCTTCCAGTGCATGGCCAAAGGCATAGTCTGCAGTGATGAAGAACCACTTCTTCTTACCGGACTCCACCATAGGTTTCACCGTACCGTTTGCCAGCGCGGCAACGTTATAGGTCCAGTGAACGTTATAAGGGGAACAGGCTTTTGTGGTAAACGCATGGCTGGCAGAGGTTGAAATCAGTGCGACTTTCTTCGCATCGGTCAGCACCTTGGTCACGGCACCGGTCACTGAAGACGCCACCAGACCATTCACGGCATCTACCTGCTCGCTTTCGATCCACTGACGTACTTTCGCCGAGCCCACATCCGGCTTGTTCTGATCATCCGCGCTGATAACTTCAATCGGCTTACCCAGCACTTCGCCACCAAAATCTTCCACCGCCATCTCAACGGCTGTCACACAGCCTTTACCGCAAATATCAGCGTATACACCGCCCATATCCGCCAGTACACCGATCTTTACCACATCATCGGAAACGCCTTCTGCCTGGGCAGTGACGGCAAATGCTGCACTCATGGCCGCAGCCATCAGGGTTTTCTTCATCGCTTGCATAACGTTACTCCTTTAAAGCTCTTATTTTTATTCACGCTTTCAGTTAATCCGGTTACACACCCAGGTAGGTGTTCAGCAAATCAGTCTTAGCAGCCAGTTCATGCTGCTTTACTTCCTCGACAATATGGCCGTGTTCCATCACGTAATGACGGTCGGCAATGGGGGCCGCAAAACGGAAGTTCTGCTCCACCAGTAAAATAGTCAGGCCTCTTTCCTTCAGCATTTGCAGCACCTGTGCCAGCTTCTGCACAATTACCGGGGCCAGCCCTTCTGTGATCTCATCCAGCAAAAGAATGTTGGCACCGGTTCGCAGAATCCGCGCCATGGCCAGCATCTGCTGCTCACCACCGGACAGACGGGTACCCTGGCTGTAACGGCGCTCAGCCAGGTTAGGAAAGAGTTCATAGATTTCTTCAACGCACATGCCGTCAGAACGGACATCCGGCGGTAGCATGAGGTTTTCTTCCACGTTCAGGCTGGAAAAAATGCCCCGCTCTTCAGGACAGTACCCCACGCCTAAATGGGCAATTTTATGGGCCGGTAACGGAATGGTATCCGTGCCGTTAATGTTGATCTTGCCGGTACGCCGGCCAACCATATTCATGATGGCCTTCAGGGTCGTGGAACGTCCGGCACCGTTACGGCCCAGCAACGTCACCAGCTCCCCCTGCATAATAGTCATGTCGATTCCGTGAAGGATATGTGACTCGCCGTAATACGCGTGCAGATCATGGATACGGATTTTTTCACCGGTGCTGCTTTTGGCCGGCTGCAGGCGCTCTTCGCCCGGAGGATTCATCACACTGCTGTTCATCACACCGCCTCCTTTTCCGATTCGGTTTCAGCCTGATGGTCATCCGCCTCAACCCCCATGTAAGCCTCACGCACCTGAGGGTTTTGCGACACTTCAGCGTAATTTCCTTCCGTCAGAATGGCACCGCGCTGTAATACCGTGATGGTATCCGCCAGTTTCGCAACCACATGCAGGTTATGCTCAACCATCAGAATGGTGCGGTCTTTGGAAACCTTTTTAATCAGATCTGCCACCACGCTGACATCTTCATGCCCCATCCCCTGAGTCGGTTCATCCAGCAGCAGCATTTCAGGCTCAAGCGCCAGTGTTGTGGCAATCTCAAGCGCCCGTTTACGGCCATAGGAAAGGTCAACGGTAACAGTGTTGGCAAAGCTTTTAAGCCCCACCTGATCCAGCAACTCCAGCGCCCGGTCGTTCAGCCGGTTAAGCACCTTATCGGACGTCCAGAAATGGAAACTGTTGCCTTCTTTACGCTGCAGGGCGATACGGACGTTTTCCAACACACTCAGGTGCGGAAACACCGCCGAAATCTGGAAGGAGCGGACAATACCTTTACGGGCAATCGCCGCTGACTTCAGTGCAGTAATGTCTTCGCCGTTATAAAGAATCTGGCCTTTAGTCGGCGTCAGAAACTTCGTCAGCAGATTAAATACGGTGGTTTTACCGGCGCCATTCGGGCCTATCAGGGCATGAATGGTGCCCCGTCTGACCTTGAGATTGACATCATCAACGGCGGTAAACCCTTTGAATTCTTTAACCAGATGTCTGGTTTCGAGCACGTAGTCAGCTGTCATGCGTAACCGGCCTCTTGTTATTTTTGTTGTTTCAGAGCCGTTCAAACTGTCTTGCACGTCCCTGAGCGGCAAGAAGAAGTTAGCAATTACCCGTAAGGGTTAACAAGTACTACTTTAGTTTAATACTCGATTTAAAGACACTTTGAAATCAAAATAAATACTTAAAAATCAACTGCTTAACACAATCAATACTGGTATCTGTTATACCTTAGTCAAAAAAATATCATCTTTACGTTTACGTAAACTTACACTATATTCGGATCATCCTTGGTTTTCAGACAAATATAAGAGCAGTTATGAGTAAAACCACATTTTCGATCCGTGACCTGGCCAGTGAGTTTGATGTCACCACCCGCAGCATCCGTTTCTATGAGGATCAGGGATTGTTGTTTCCTACCCGCAAAGGCCAGACACGCATATACAGCAGCCAGGACAGAGTCCGGCTGAAACTGATTCTGCGCGGCAAGCGACTGGGCTTTTCCCTGGCGGAAAGCAAAGAGCTGTTTGAACTCTGGGATCAGACTCCCGGCGGCAGCATGAAACAACTTGAACGCCTGCAGGCGAAAATCACTGAAAAGAAACAGGCGCTCGAACAGCAGTTAAACGATATCGCCATGCTGCAGATAGAACTGGATAGTGCCGAAGCCCGCTGTCAGTCCGCCATGCAAGAGCTTTTAGTGCAAAAAGAAAACGTTTTACAGGAACAGAATCCAAAATAAGTCAGCGCCGGCTGAAACAACCACAACAATAAATGACAGGTACCAACGCGATGATCTCACAATACAACACCCTGAATTTTGGCCTCGGTGAAACCCTCGACATGCTGCGTGACCAGATCAACAGCTTTGCCGCAGAAGAGATTGCCCCGCGGGCGGAAGAGATCGACCGGGAAAATGCCTTTCCGATGGACCTGTGGCGCAAGTTCGGTGACATGGGCTTATTAGGCATCACCGTTAAAGAAGAATACGGTGGCGTCGACATGGGATACCTGGCCCACATTATCGCCATGGAAGAAATCAGCCGGGCCTCAGCATCCGTCGGACTCTCCTACGGGGCCCACTCCAACCTGTGTGTTAACCAGATTCACCGTAACGGTAATGAAGAACAGAAACAGAAATACCTGCCAAAACTGATCAGCGGTGAACACATCGGCGCGCTGGCAATGTCGGAACCCAATGCCGGCTCGGATGTCGTCTCCATGAAACTCCACGCCACTGATAACGGCGACCACTACTTGCTGAACGGCAATAAGATGTGGATCACCAACGGACCGGATGCCAACACCTATGTGATTTATGCGAAGACCGACATCAGCGCCGGCCCTAAAGGCATCACTGCATTTATTGTTGAACGTGATTTCCCTGGTTTCTCCCGCCATCAGAAACTGGACAAGCTGGGCATGCGCGGTTCAAACACCTGTGAGCTGGTATTCGATAACTGCCCGGTTCCTAAAGACAATATTCTCGGAGAACTGAATGGCGGTGTCCGGGTGCTGATGAGCGGTCTGGATTACGAACGGCTGGTACTGTCCGGCGGCCCGCTGGGCATTATGCAGGCAGCGATGGACATTGTTGTACCGTATATCCGTGACCGGCAGCAGTTTGGCCAGTCCATCGGTGAATTCCAGCTGGTACAGGGCAAAGTGGCCGACATGTACACCCTGATGAACGCCTGCAAGTCATACACCTATACCGTGGCCCGCGCGGCCGAACGGGGCGAGACCACCCGTAAAGACTGCGCCGGTGTCATTTTATATACCGCAGAAACCGCCACCAAACTGGCACTGGATGCCATTCAGCTGCTGGGGGGTAACGGCTATATCAACGAATTCCCGACAGGCCGTTTACTGCGGGATGCCAAGCTCTACGAAATCGGTGCAGGCACCTCAGAAATCCGCCGGATGCTGATCGGCCGGGAACTGTTCCAGAACAAATAAACCGCACGGCGGAAAACCGGGCATTTTTTGCTGATCTCAAACGCACTGCACAGAAAAAACTGACAGTTCTGACGAGAGCCTTGCGTGGGGAGACACTCCCCACGCCTTTTTCAGCAAAACCAACAGGAGATGGCTCAACAATGGCTTTACTCAACAGCAAGATAAATCCGCGCAGCGAAGAATTTCTCGCCAATTACGATGCGATGGCCAGTGCGGTTGCCGATCTGCGTGACAAGGTTGCCCAAACAGAACTGGGCGGTGGCAGCAAATATCAGCAACGCCATCTATCCCGTGGCAAACTGCTCCCCCGGGACCGGATCAACACCCTGCTTGATGAAGGTTCAGCGTTCCTGGAACTCTCCCAGCTGGCCGCGTATAACGTGTACGACGATGATGTACCGGCGGCGGGCATCATCACCGGCATCGGTCGGGTCAGTGGTCAGGAATGCATGATCATTGCCAACGATGCCACCGTGAAAGGCGGTACGTATTTTCCACTGACGGTCAAAAAACACCTGCGTGCCCAGGAAATTGCCGAACATAATCATCTCCCCTGCATCTATCTGGTCGATTCAGGCGGGGCTAACCTGCCGCAACAGGATGAAGTATTTCCGGACCGGGACCACTTCGGCCGGATCTTCTACAATCAGGCCCGTATGTCTTCACTGGGCATTCCACAGATTGCCGTGGTCATGGGTCTGTGTACCGCCGGCGGAGCCTATGTGCCGGCCATGGCGGATGAATCCATTATCGTCCGTGAACAGGGCAGTATCTTTCTGGCCGGCCCGCCGCTGGTTAAAGCCGCCACCGGGGAAGTGGTCAGCGCTGAAGACCTTGGCGGGGCCGATGTCCATTGCCGTACCTCAGGCGTGGCCGATCACTATGCCGAGAATGATGAACACGCCCTGCAGATCGCCCGCAACTGCATTGCTAACCTGAACTGCCGTAAAGACATTCAGCTTAATACCCGCCCTTCACAGGCACCGCGGTTTGATGCTGATGAGCTATACGGCATTGTCGGCACCGATCTGAAAAAGCCCTTTGATGTCAGGGAAGTCATTGCCCGCATCGTCGACAATTCTGAATTTGATGAATTTAAGCAACTCTACGGCACCACACTGGTAACGGGTTTTGCACATATCTTCGGCTATCCGGTGGGCATCGTTGCCAATAACGGGATCTTATTCGGCGAATCCGCACAGAAAGGCGCGCACTTCATCGAACTGTGCTGCCAGCGCAAAATTCCACTGTTATTCCTGCAGAACATCACCGGCTTCATGGTTGGCCAGAAATACGAATCCGAAGGCATCGCCAAACACGGCGCAAAAATGGTAACCGCCGTTGCCTGTGCCAACGTGCCGAAATTCACCGTCCTGATCGGCGGCAGCTTCGGTGCCGGTAACTACGGCATGTGTGGCCGGGCCTACAGCCCGAACATGTTGTGGATGTGGCCCAACGCCCGGATATCCGTCATGGGCGGTGAACAGGCCGCCGGTGTACTGGCAACCGTAAAGCGGGACAACATCGAACGTAACGGCGACAGCTGGTCTGCCGACGAAGAAGCGGCATTTAAACAGCCGGTTATCGATACCTACGACACACAGGGGCATCCGTACTATGCCAGTGCCCGCCTCTGGGACGACGGCGTTATCGACCCCCGCCAGACCCGGGAAGTCGTTGGTATGGGGCTGTCTGCTGCCCTTAACAAACCCATTGATGAAACCCGCTTCGGCGTGTTCCGCATGTAATCAGGAGCAACCAGAGATGACCAACAGTCAGGTACTTTTCAGCTTCAGTAACGGCGTCGCGGAACTGACCCTTAACCGTCCGGAAGTGCATAACGCCTTCGATGACAACATCATTGAAGCGCTGATCAGCCATCTGGAAATTGCCGCAGACCTGCCCGATCTGCGGGTGCTGATCCTGCGCTCCGCCGGCAAGAACTTCTCCGCCGGTGCCGATCTGGAATGGATGCGCCGTATGGCAGACAACAGCCACGGCGATAATCTTAAAGATGCCCACCGGCTTGCCCGGCTGATGCAACTGCTGAATGACTTTAACCGCCCCACCATTGCCCTGATTCAGGGCGTGGCATACGGCGGTGCAGTTGGTCTGGCAGCCTGTTGCGACATTGTGATTGCCAGCGATGCCAGTAAATTCTGCCTGAGCGAAGTCCGAATCGGCCTGATTCCGGCAGTCATCAGCCCCTACGTTATCCGCGCCATCGGCGAACGTCAGGCCCGCCGTTACTTCATTACCGCTGAACCCTTCAGTGCTGAACAGGCCCGCACATTCGGCCTGGTGCACGACGTGGTTCCGGAAGATCAGCTGCAGGCCAGTGCCGATACGATGATCACCGGCCTGTTACAAAACAGCCCCCAGGGCATGTACGCCGCCAAACAACTGATACAGGCGGTCAGCCAGCAAAGCATCGACGATACCCTGATTGCAGATACCGCCACCCGCATTGCCGACATCCGGGTCAGCCCCGAAGGTCAGGAAGGTTTAAGCGCCTTTCTGGAAAAACGCACCCCGGCCTGGATTAAAGGTTAAGGAATAAGGAGCTCCCATGTTCAGTAAGATTCTCATTGCCAACCGCGGCGAAATTGCCTGTCGGGTCATTCAGACAGCCCGCACCATGGGTATCCGGACGGTGGCGGTGTATTCCGAAGCCGATACCCATGCCCGTCACGTCGCCATGGCTGACGAAGCCTTTTTACTTGGCCCGGCCCCCAGTACCGAAAGCTATTTACGCAGCGACAAGATACTGGACATCGCCATCAGCAGCGGTGCGCAGGCGATTCATCCCGGTTATGGTTTTCTCTCGGAAAACGCCGGATTCGCAGCCGCCTGTGCGGCGGCCAACATTGTCTTCATCGGCCCGCCAACCGGTGCAATTGAAGCCATGGGGTCGAAATCGGCGGCGAAACAGATCATGTCTGAAGCGTCCGTACCACTGGTACCCGGCTACCATGATGATGACCAGAGCGACGCGACTCTGTTAACCGAATCAGAAAAATGTGGCTATCCGCAACTGCTGAAAGCTGTCGCCGGAGGTGGCGGTAAAGGCATGCGGGTGGTCAGCAACCAACAGGAATTTCCTCAAGCCCTTGAGTCTGCCCGGCGGGAAGCCAGCAATGCCTTCGGCAACCCGGACATGCTTATCGAACGCTACCTGACCCAACCCCGTCACGTCGAAATTCAGGTGTTCTGTGATACCCACGGTGCCGGTGTGTACCTGGCGGAACGTGACTGCTCCGTGCAACGCCGCCATCAGAAAGTAATAGAAGAAGCCCCTGCACCGGGGCTCAGTGATGACACCCGTAAAGCCATGGGGGATGCCGCCGTACGGGCCGCTCAGGCAATCGACTATGTCGGTGCCGGTACCGTTGAATTTCTCTACGACACAGACGGCTCCTTCTACTTCATGGAAATGAATACCCGCCTGCAGGTTGAACATCCGGTGACGGAAATGATCACCGGGCTGGATCTTGTCGAGTGGCAGCTGCGCATTGCCTCCGGCGAACCCCTGCCCCTCACGCAGGCACAGGTACAAATCACCGGCCACGCACTGGAAGCCCGGGTGTATGCGGAAGACCCTGATAATGACTTTTTACCGGCAACCGGCGTGCTGAATTACCTGAAAACACCGGCCGAAAACGCCCATGTTCGGGTAGATACCGGCGTGCTGCAAGGCGATGAAGTCAGCGTTTATTACGACCCGATGATCGCCAAGCTGATCGTTTGGGACGCAGACAGAGACCGGGCCATCAACCGGATGGTCAGCGCACTGGAAGACTATAAAATTGCCGGGCTGACCACCAATCTGAGCTTTCTGCACCGTCTGGCCGACAGCCAGCCGTTCCGTAACTGCCAGCTGGATACCGGCTTTATTGAAAGCCATCAGGCCCTGCTCTTCCCGGAAAACCAAACCAATACCGCCCGCTGGCTGGCCATTGCAGCAGCATGCTTTACCGCCAGCCAGCAACAAAACAATGTCAGCCCGAACGATCCGGACTCACCGTTTAATACCCCGGACAGCTGGCGTCTGAACAGCCACTATGCCCGCCCGCTTACCCTGAATTACGGCAACGGCAACACCGCCCGAATCACCCTGGAAAGCCAGGGCAACCATTATCAGATTCGCGTTGAAGACCAGCGGTTTGAGCTGGAAGCGCAGCAACTGAATGACCGCATGATCATCACCCTGAACGGCCACCGGCAAACACTGGATGTCAGCTTTAACGGTGAACAGCTAACCCTGTTTGCCGGCGCGGAACAGTTCAGTTGCCAGCGTCACCGGGAAGATTTCAGCAGCCATGCACAGGACGCCGGTAACAGCCTGAATGCACCGATGAACGGTGCCGTCGTGGCAGTACTGGTGGAAGCCGGTGCTAAAGTGGCCGCTGGCGATACCCTGGTCATCATGGAAGCCATGAAAATGGAACATAGCCTCAAGGCTCCCCATGACGGAACCGTCGCCGAAGTGTTCTATCAGGAAGGTGAACTGGTGGATGACGGTGCCGAGCTGATTGCACTGGAAGCGGAGGACTGACCATGGCACTGCCCGCGACCGTCCGACTGTTTGAAATGGGGGCCAGAGATGGCCTGCAAAATGAACCCGGGGAACCGATTTCTACTGCCATTAAAATCGAGCTGATCAACCGGCTCAGCGCTACCGGCCTGAGCCATATCGAAGCCACCAGCTTTGTCTCGCCCCGCTGGGTGCCGCAGATGGCTGATGCCAGTACAGTAATGGCCGGCATTAAGCGTCAGTCCGGCGTGACTTACAGCGCCCTGACCCCCAACCTGAAAGGGCTGGAGGCTGCTATCGCTGCCGGGGCTGATGAAGTTGCCGTATTCGGCGCTGCATCTGAAAGTTTCAGCCAGAAGAATATTAACTGTTCCGTCGCTGAAAGCATCGACCGTTTTACCCCGGTTATCGAACGGGCCCGGGCACATAATATCCGGGTACGGGGCTATGTCTCCACAGTGCTGGGCTGCCCCTATGAAGGTGAAATACAGCCGGCACAAGTCGCCCATGTCTGCGACCTGCTCTATCAGCTGGGCTGTTATGAAATCTCACTGGGAGACACCATCGGCACCGGCACCCCGCTAAAAGCCAAACGGATGCTGGAAGCGGTAAACAAATATGTACCGGTTGAATACCTGGCTGCGCATTTTCATGACACCTATGGGCAGGCCCTCGCAAACCTCTACGCGGTCGTCGAAGAAGGCGTTGCTGTCATCGACAGCTCGGTTGCAGGGCTGGGCGGCTGCCCTTATGCCCGGGGGGCTTCCGGTAATGTCGCCAGTGAAGATGTGCTCTACATGCTGGACGGATTAGGCATTGAAACCGGCATCGACCTGCAACAGATGATCGCCACCGGTCACTGGATCAGCGCCCAGCTCGGCCGCCGATCCGGGTCTAAAGTTGCATTGGCAAGCCACTGCCATGCAGTTAAATAAGAAACAGCAGAACTGTAAACCAGTAACCCCAGGCGACAATAACAATAAACAGCGCATAAGGATCTAAACATGCAGGATTGTGAACCACAGGTAAGTTACCAAACCGCCGAACTGACAGCGCTGGATCTGCCAGTGCCGGCCCGTGAAGACTGCCCGCCGGAGATTCAGAAATACTTCGGCAAGTGTGAAGAAAAGCTCGGCCTGCTGCCCAATGTACTTAAGGCCTATAGCCAGAATCTTGCGCAACTGGACGTATTCAGTAAGTTCTATAACGAGCTGATGTTTGGCGACAGCAACCTGACACCTCTGGAACGGGAAATGATTGCTGTGGCTGTATCCTCCCGTAACCACTGTTTTTATTGCATCGTCGCCCACGGTGCCGCCATCCGGGAATACTCCGGTGACCCGGCACTGGGTGAACTGATTGCCATTAACTACCGGGCAGCCGGGCTGAGCGAACGGCATACAGCCATGCTCGACTTCGCCGTGAAAATGACCGACGCCCCCGACGCCATTCTCGAAGCCGACCGCCAGCAACTGCGCGACGCCGGCTTCAGCGATCCGGATATCTGGGACATCGCCAACCTGGCAGGTTTTTATAATATGACCAACCGCATTGCCAGCGCCGTTGATATGCAGCCGAACCCGGAATATCACAGCCACTGCCGCTGAAACATCATTAACTGCCCCGCGGGGACGCCAGTAAAAATAACAATTACAAGGAACAGCAACGTGAACAGACAGACTCAACACGCCGCCTCCGGTAACAGCCTCAGTTACACCCACGGCGCCAGCGATCAGCCACTGCTAGGCATGACCATTGGTGATAAATTTGACGCCACCTGTGCCCGCTACCCGGATAACGACGCCCTGATCGTACACTTCCAGAACATTCACTGGGATTACCGTACCCTGAAGCAACAGGTGGATAACTGTGCCCGCGCACTGCTGAGTCTGGGGGTTAAAACCGGTGACAGGGTCGGTATGTGGTCGCCCAATAACGCCCAGTGGCTGGTCACCCAGTTTGCCACGGCAAAACTCGGGGCGATTCTGGTCAACATCAACCCGGCGTACCGGCTACACGAACTGGAATATGCCCTGAATCAGTCCGGCACCCGTTTTCTGGTCACCGCCGACAGCTTCAAGGCATCCAACTACACCGCCATGCTGCTGGAACTGGCACCGGAACTGCACCACTGCGAGCCGGGGCAGCTGGCATCAGCCAAACTGCCGGAACTGCAATGCATCATTAACCTGGCAGATGAACAGCACCCCGGTATGTGGCGCTGGGCCGACTTCCTTGAACAGGCCAGCCACCGCAGCGACGCTGATGTGGCAGAGATTCAGGCCGGCCTGCAATTCGATGACCCGATCAATATTCAGTACACCTCCGGTACCACCGGCTTTCCGAAAGGGGCTACCCTGAGCCACCATAACATTCTGAACAACGGCTTCTTTGTAGCAGAAAGCATGCGCTTTACCGATCAGGACCGCCTGATCGTCCCGGTGCCGCTGTATCACTGTTTCGGCATGGTGATGGGCAATCTTGGCTGCATCACCCACGGCGCGACGCTGATCTACCCGACTGAAGGCTTCGAGCCACGGGCGGTACTGGAAGCGGTGGAAAAAGAAAAAGCGACTGCTCTGTTCGGCGTGCCGACCATGTTCATTGCCGAACTGGGGGACGAACAGTTTGAACAATATGATCTCTCCAGCCTGCGCACCGGCATTATGGCCGGCTCTATCTGCCCGGCAGAAGTAATGAAAGCAGTGAATGCCCAAATGCACATGCAGGAAGTTCAGATCGCTTACGGCATGACCGAAACCAGCCCGGTGTCCACGCAGACCGCCGCCGATGACCCCTTTGATAAGCGGGTCTCAACCGTTGGCCGCAGCCAGCCCCATATCGAAACTAAAATCATCGATCCGGCGAACGGGCAGTTGTTACCCCGCGGGGAAATCGGTGAGCTTTGCACCCGGGGTTACAGCGTCATGATCGGCTACTGGAATAACCCGGACGCCACCGCTGAAGCCATCGATGACCGTGGCTGGATGCACAGCGGCGATCTGGCCACCATGGACGAAGAAGGCTATGTGCAGATCGTCGGCCGGATTAAAGATATGGTGATTCGCGGCGGGGAAAATGTTTATCCGAAAGAAGTGGAAGAATTTCTCTATACCCACCCGGATATCATCGACGTGCAGGTAACCGGCGTACCGGACAAAAAATTCGGTGAAGAACTGATTGCCTGGGTCAAACTGTCCGCCGATGCCGGAGAAGTATCCGCAGAAACCCTGCAGGCCTTCTGCAAAGGCAAAATAACCCACTTTAAGATTCCCCGTTATTTCAAATTTGTAGATGAATTTCCGATGACCGTCACCGGTAAAATTCAGAAATTTAAAATGCGGGAAATATCCATCAACGAACTGGGGCTGGACGACTAAGCCATGGTTGCCAGCCACTACAGCGCGCAGCTTAACCCGGCAGAACTGCTACGCCGGGTTCGGGCAGCGTTTCCGAACGGCGCACTGCCCCGGCAGTTAGCAGGCATCGATCAGCTGCACATCGGCGGCATTCAGGCCAGCCAGAAACTGCTGACCAATGTACCGCAAAGCTCAGCGCCTTCTTATTCTGTGCTGGAAATCGGCGCGGGTCTTGGCGGTCTGCAGCGTCTGTGTATCAGCCAGCAACCCGAACAGTCTGCACTGCATTACACCACACTGGACATCACCCCTGCCTTTAGCGAGCTGAACCGTGGGCTGAACCGCTTATGCCAGCATTCACGCCACGGCTTAGGTGAACACGGCAACCTCAGCGTACTGACCGGCGACGGCCAGCAACTGGCCATGGCGAATGATCAGTTTGATGCCGTCATCCTGCAACACAGCCTGCTCAATATGCCGGATCCTCAGCGCTGCCTTACAGAATGTCACCGGGTACTTAAACCCGGCGGCAAGCTGATCCTCCATGAGGTGTTACGGGGCAACTTACAGCAAGCGATTACCTATCCGGTCCCCTGGGCCAGCGACGCAACCAACAGCCACCTGATCAGCCTGCCGGCACTGCTCGCTCAGCTAAGCACCGCCGGCTTTACCGTTACCTCTGCACAGGACTGGTCCGCCGAAGCTCTGGTATGGCGGCAACAGCAAAGCCATAAAGAAGCAGATACTGAAGCGATGTCTGTGAAACTTTCACCACAGATGATATTCGGTAAACGCTTCTCTCTGATGGCCACCAACCTGCTGAGCAACCTGAAACACGGTGCGATTCAGGTGCATGAAGTTATTGCGGTGACAACGGCTTAAAAAATCGCTTCCTACGCTTGCTTACGGGTTCTGTACAAAGCCTTACAATGTCTCCTTCAGCCAGTCGTTACACTGTGCCCGATACTGAAACACTCATTCGGGAAAGGGACAAAACATGAAAAAAATCATACTGGCTATAACCGCAGCCACTGTTATCAGCGGCTGCTCAACGCAGACATTTAACATTAACGGCACAACCGACAATCCACCGCTCAGTGAAGACTCTCAGGCATTCTTTATTAACGGTATCGGTCAGGAAAAAACCACCAGTGCGGCTGACATTTGTGGCGGCGCAGATAAAGTCATCAAAGTGGAAACGCAGGAAACATTCGCCAATGGCTTTCTGGCATTCATTACGCTGGGAATTTACACACCGCGGGATGCCAGAGTGTATTGCAAATAAAGGCTGAAACGTTAACAGGCAGACATAAAAAAGGACGCACAGTGCCCCCGGTAAAACGGGCCGGAGCAGGTCCGCACTGTGCGCTAAGGTGTTTGGAATCTATCGGAGATCAGGCTTCTGCACGCGACTGTACAGAAGCCTTATTGTGCATCAGCCAGCCTGTCCGGCACGCTTGGCACGGGCATGGAAAACATACCCCAGCAGGTTCAGCAGAACCTGCGCCGCCAGGATGCTGGTGGTACCGGTCTGATCATAATCCGGGGCAACTTCACACAGGTCGATACCGACCACTTCACCCTGCTCTGCCACCTGTTGCAGCACTTCCATCACTTCGTAGTACTGGAAACCGCCATGGCTCGGCGTGCCGGTCCCCGGTGCGATAGACGGATCAAAACCGTCAATGTCGATGGTGATATAGTAATTTACATCTTTAGGGATCAGCTTCATCACGCCTTCTAATCCCAGACGGCGCACATCACGCACCGATAAAATGGTTGAACCGGCTTCTTCCGCCAGTTTGTGATCCGAGCGGTTAGAAGAGGATACGTTACGGATACCCAACTGGGTCATACCGCTGATATAGCTCTGTTCAGAGGCACGGCGCATCGGATTCCCGTGGCCATAACGTACCCCGTGACGCTCATCAACAAAGTCCAGGTGAGCATCAATCTGAATAATATGGATCGGGCCTTTATTGGCGTACTCTTCAAATGCCTTGATACACGGCGCGTTTACAGAGTGATCGCCACCGACTGTTACCGGCAATACGCCAGCCTCCAGCATCTTACGCACGCCGTATTCAATATTGGCGTGGCTCTTTACGGTATCGGTGTGCACGATATCCGCATCGCCGATATCCACAATTTTCACGCCTTCCAGATACATGGTGTCCTCTTCATAGGAATACGCACCACCATGGCCGAAAGAAAACAATGTTGATGCTTCACGAATTGAACGGGGCCCCATACGGGCACCGGAACGCCACTGGGTTCCACAGTCAAACGGGGCCCCCATGAAAGCAACATCACCCTGGATATTATCCCAGTCTTCACAGGTTGGGCTTTTGGCAAAGGTACAGAAACCGACAAACGGCAAGTTCAGCCGGCCTTTCTCGTAAGCATTATCGCTCATCTTTATTTACTCCTGTTCAGCAACCACTGCGGCTCAATACAACAGGAGGTACATACTCCCGCTGTTAAGATTGCCCCCTTTATGTTGTTTTAACCGGGGGATTCTGAGGAGTATTACAAAGAAAAACGCATCAAAAAATATGAAAGTTATGATGCTTATATTTGATAATTTTATGTATTTATTCTGACTCCAGTCCTAAAACGTCTTCAATATCCCGGACAAAAACCTTCACAATATTACGCACGGCAGGTGACGCACGCATTGCCAGATAAAACGCAGAATGATGTTCAAGGTTCAGATGGTCGATGGCCCGCATCTCTCCACTGTCGACCCAGGCCTGCGCATAATGCTCCGGCAGGTACCCCATAAAATGGCCACTGGTAATCAGCATTGCCTGGGCCTCCATATTGGTCACAAAAGCCGTGTTCTGAATGCCGGGTAAATCCGTCTGCTGTAAATATGCCCGGGTAGACACCGGATACTGCTGCAGGGTTTCCCAGCTTATGTCTGAAGCCGGTAAGGCAAACAGCGGATGGTGCTGACCACAGTAAAAACCGTGAGCCTCTTTATGCAGCAAACGGTAGGTCAGGGTATTATCACGGCGCTGGAACGGGCCGATACCTATGTGTATATGGCCGTTAAGCAAATCCCGCTCAAGATCTTCCGGAGGCAGCACCTCCAGCTTAATAGAAACATCATTATCCCGGCTGAAGAAACTTTGCAGGGCAGCATTAATAGGAAAGTCCTGATTACTGATGGTGGTATCGATCAGGCCAATCCGTAATGTGCCGGTCAGTTTATTGCGCAACTCGCCGAGATCCGCTTCAAAATCTGACACGTTATTCAGCATGCTGCGGCACTTCGCATAAACCAGTTCGCCTTTCTCCGTCAGGTTAAAACCACTGCGTCCCCGCTGACATAACTGAAAGCCCAGACGGATCTCAAAATCCCGGATATGCGTACTGATTGCCGGCTGACTCATCCCCAGAGCGGCCTGTGCACTGACAAAACCGCCACATTCCACCACGGTGCAGAAAGTCTGCATGTGTTTCATTGAATACTGGGCCATACTCCGCTCCTCATAAGTCTGCAGAGCATAATTTACATTAAATTTTATAATGTATACATAGTCAATATTGTATTTTTCAATACATATACTTTTGCAATACTGCTTGTGAAGCACATAATTTATGACCAATTTCGCAAACAATAATAAATGCTACGAAGCGAGGCCTGTAAGATGTTCAAGCTAAAGAAAGGGTTAAAGAATCTGGCGGTTACTGCCACTGTTGCCATGCTGCCGGTACTGTCCCAGGCAGAAGAATGGAAATTCGCCATTGAAGAGATTCCGGGGTCCATCATGGATGCCTACGCCCAGGAATTTAAGCGCAAAATAGAAACCAAAACCAACGGTGACATTACCATTAATGTTTACCCGCTGGGTTCACTGGGTACACCTACCGAAATAGTTGAACAGACCGCTGACAGCGTGGTGCACTTTGCCAACGTATCCGTCGGTAACCTGGGCACTATTGTGCCGGAATCCCAGGTATTCCTGCTGCCTTACACCCTGCCTTCTGAGCCGGCAGCTATTTCTGAAATGCTGACCACCAGCAATGTGATCTATAACGATCTGGGCGAAGACTTTGCCAGCAAAGGTCTGAAACTCCACACCCTGTATTCTGAAGGCCCACAGGTCTGGACGACCAATAAAGAAGTCCGTAAGCCAGCGGATCTGGACAACTTCAAAATGCGGGTCATGGTATCTCCTATCCTGCTGAAAGCCTATGAAGACCTGGGCGCTAACCCAACGCCTCTGCCATTCGGTGAAGTATACGGCGCACTGCAGCTGAAGATCGTTGACGGCCAGATCAATCCGGTACCGACCATCGAAGAAATGAAGTTCTACGAAGTGACCGACTACATGATCTGGGCCGGTGAACAGGAACTGGTAACCACCATCGTATCCGGGACTGACTGGTACGAAACCCTGAGCCCGGAGAAGCAGCAACTGATCACTGAAACCATGACCGAAATGCGTGGCTTCATTGATGACGTCGTTACCCGCTTCAACCAGGAGAAACTGGAAAAAATCAAAGCGGCCAAGCCTGATATCCAGTTTGTTAAGCTAAGCCCTGAAGAGCAGGCAGTATTCCGTGAACGCAGCAGCTCTACTCACGCGGCTTTCACTGACATTGCCGGTGAACGTGGCCAGCAACTGCTTCAGGATCTGCTCGCCGAAGTTAACGCTAAGTAAGCATCCCGCTTTACCGGCTGGCGCTACCGTCAGCCGGTACCCGTCTCCGGGCGGCAGCAGTGCCCGCTGTCGCCCGGTCTCACTCCAGCTGTTCCCCGGGAGCGTCTTATGTCCCAAGTTATTGCCAGCATGCTGACACGGCTTGATATCTGGATTGGCCGTATCGAAGCCAGTATTCTCAGCATTGCCATCATTGCCATGGCAACCAATTCCATCGCTAACGTCTTCGGCCGTTATGTCTTTAACCAAAGCTTATATTTCTCCGATGAGCTGAATCAGTTCCTCATCGTGATCATTACCTTTATGGGGCTTGGCTACATCACCCGTAAAGGCAAACACATCCGGATGTCCGCCTTTTATGACATGCTGCCCCCCCGCTGGCAGAAAATATTCATGGTGGTCATCGCACTGGTCACCGCCCTTATGATGTTTGTGCTGGCCTGGTACGCCTTTGAATATGTGCAGAAAATTGCCCGCCGCGGCCGGGTCACACCGGCACTGCAGTTCCCGCTGTACCTGACCTATGTCTGGGTGGCACTGGGGCTGTTAATCGGTGCCATTCAGTACCTGCTGACGGCGATCAAAAACCTCAACCTACAGGACGAAACCGTCTACATCTCGTACACCACGGTTGACACCTACGACGACCCGGAAATTACCGATGCGATTCAGCGCTGCAATACCGGCGCAGCTCCCCAGTCAGATGTACAGGAGGCTAAATCATGACTTTAATGATGCTCGGTGTAATGCTGGTTCTGCTACTGGCCGGTTTTCCGATGATGATGCCTCTGCTGTGTGCCGCAGTGCTGGCGTTTGCAATCTACTATCCAGACCTGAGCCTGCAGCTGGTCATTCAGCAAATGATCGGCGGGGTTAAACCCTCCGCCCTGATTGCCGTGCCTATGTTTATTCTGGCGGCAGATATCATCACCCGGGGGCATTCGGCAGACCGTCTGGTGGATGTGGTGATGCGCTTTATGGGCCATATCCGGGGCGGTCTGGCAGTGTCTGTAACCACCGCCTGCGCGATGTTCGGTGCAGTATGCGGATCGACTCAGGCAACGGTAGTAGCCATCGGTGGTGCCATGCGTCCGCGGATGCTGAAAGCTGGCTACAACGATTCATTTTCAATCGGCCTGATCATCAACGCCGCCGACCTCGCCTACCTGATCCCGCCGTCCATCGGCATGATCATCTACGGGGTTATATCCGGCACCTCGATTTCTGAGCTGTTTATCGCCGGCCTTGGCCCGGGCCTGCTGATTATTGTGCTGTTCTCCATGTACTGTATCTGGTACGCCCGACGCCACAACATTCCGGTGGAACCGAAAGCCAACTGGTCTCAGCGAATGACAGCCCTGCGCCGGGCACTCTGGCCGGCCGGTTTCCCGCTGATCGTGGTGGGCGGCATTTACGGCGGCATCTTCAGCCCCACAGAAGCAGCGGCTATCTGTGTGCTCTATGCCCTGATACTGGAACTGTGCGTCTTCCGCTCAATCAACCTGAAAGACGTAGTAGACATCGCGCTCTCTACCGGGGCGGTGACCTCAGTCATCTTCATTCTGATTGCCGCCGGTGCTGCATTCTCCTGGGTGCTGTCCTATGCACAGATTCCCCAGCAGATCATTGCATCACTGGGCCTGGAAGGAGCCGGTGTGATCACCACCCTGATCGCCATTAACATCGCCTTCTTTGTGGGCTGCATGTTCGTGGATTCAATCGTGGTGATCCTGATTCTGGTACCGATCTTTGCACCGCTGGTGAAAGCCACCGGACTGGATCCGGTATTAGTCGGTGTGATGATTACCCTGCAGGTCGCCATCGGAGCTGCCACACCGCCGTTCGGCTGTAACATCTTTACCGCCGTCGCCGTATTCCGCCGGCCGTTTGTAGAAGTTATCCGCGGTATACATCCGTTCCTGATTATCCTTTTTGTGGTCACCGTGCTGATGATGGCCTTCCCGCAAATCGCCCTCTGGCCACGGGATCTGGCCTTCCGCTGATTTGTTATAAATCCTTACATCCGGCAGGGCTTTTCAGGCCCCGCCGGACCTCTTCTCCTTTGGTCTTAATAAACTGAAATTTCTGCAGTTTTTAGCTTCTAAGCCGACAAAGTTAACCGTACAATCAGGACAAACTTTGCATAGGAGCACCCCATGGATCTGAACACCTTCATCCAGAACCTGAACAACGCAGAACCGATGGATTTCGAAGACACCATGGCTGTTATTGAACAGCACTACAGCTACACCCCAACCCGTTTCATGAACGGCCTGGGCGACAATCCGGTGGTGAATGAAGCCGGTACAAATGAAGGCTCCTGTAAGATTTTTGCATTCGCCCGCCTGAACGCACTGAGCGAACAGCAAACCCTGAACTGCTTCGGCCGCTTCTACCGTGAAGATGTACTGAAAAACCCGGAAGGTACCGACCACGGCAACATCCGTAACTTCATGGAATACGGCTGGGCCGGTATTCAGTTTGAAGGTGACGCCCTGACCGCTCAGTAAGCGCTATTACCCGAATACAAAAAACCCGGCTCATTGGCCGGGTTTATTTTTTAAAGCAACTTAATCACAGTAATGACTCATAAAAACAACTACAAAACTATTCTCTATGCATTAATATTTCGTATAGCATCCCCAACGGTTAATACTTCCCAACCGGCCTTACGCGCAGCTAGAAAGTCTTTAGCAGATATCGCAACTCCTCTTTTTTTGGAAGGCCATGCTATTTCTAGCTCAGCTATGACACCATTACTACCGTCAGATAAAGCATAACCTACGTGAGGTAATTCCTCTCCTTTTCGCTGGTAATGAAGAAGCAAGCCCTCTACAGCCGAATCAGCCATAGCAAAAACTTCCTTCCATCCAGACATACCAGCTCCGCCTCTTTCATGTCGAAGACGCGTTATCAACTTCATATCTTTATGTTTAACAAACATATGGCCATGCAAGGGCTGCTTTCTATGGCAATCGACACAAAGCGCTTTTAAATTTTCAACTCTATTATCTCGCTTATTACCACTAACATGATGGGTGTGTAGTAAATTCTTATAATCAGATAAATCAATATTACATGATTCACATTGATAATTTAATGAAGCCCTATAGGCTTGAGACACACTCTTCCAATCATCCCCATAACCTCCGGTTCGTTCTTCTTTTGAGACCTCTCTAGGAAAGCTTTTAAAAAGAGTACTGTAGCTTGTCAGAAAGTTCACAATATTAAAGTCATTTACACGCTCGTATCTTTCTGACTTTTTCTTCAAAGAAGAAAAATTTTTATAGTTCAAATACTTAAGACAATTTTGGCACACATTAAGATCTGCATCGCCATCTAGATTAGCGCCAAATTTTGTCCAGCCATAAACTTTAAATCGACCTGTTAAATTATTAGTCACCATGTAACGATCAAATCTTTTAGCCTTCTTCATATTTTCAAGAGTTTTACAATCAGCAATATGAAACCTTTTTCCTTCATGTCTTTCGCCTTGTAAAACAGCTTCAATCTTTGAACCTTGATCAGGAATAAATAGTAAAACCTGCCTACCTTTAATGCTGAGCACACCCTGATCAACTTCAAGATCAGAGAGGTCTATTTCAATCCCTTCGGTGCTGGACAGTTCAGTATCAAATAGATCATCACCCAGATCTGATCGTTTAGAACTTAAGCTAAAATCGGAAATTCCATCTCCCATTCGTTTAACATTCATCCACAGTCCGGAAAAGTCGACTAACAACTTCACTGCTCAGTCTCCAAAATCCTTTTCATTTGTATGTCAGCATTTGTAATTACACGAAAAGTAACTCTTCTAGATCTTTCTTTGTCTTCTTGACCCTCTGAGGTGTGAACTGGCTTAGACGAAGAAAGGCCAACCGCAGCAAAATGGCTTTTTATCCAATCTTGATAATTCTTTGTTGAAGGTAGTTGATACACGTACTCTAAAACACTTCTAGTTCTTCCTTGCGACAACTCCATATTTAAGAAATAAGCCTCTGTATCAGATACATACCTATTCCATACACTACTGGTATGCCCTTCTATTCTGACCTCAGCTATTGAATCCGAATACTGTTCTAAAACTGCTAAATATCTTGGAAAAAAATCTGCTAATAGCATTTCATATCGCTTATTCAAAGCAATCTTGCCTGTAGCAAACAGAATATCTGGAGATCTAAATGTAAACGTTAAAGAATCCTTTTCTATGACTGCATCCCAACGCTCTAAATCCTTTTGAAATTCTGATATAAGTGCATCATAAATCGCGACCTGATTTTCCTGATAAGCAACGGCTACTTGCTTAACTTTATCCCGTTCTTTAAAAGCATTTAACATCAACGCAATAGCTATAAACAAAAACACCATCATCAATCCAGCCATCAAATCAGATACTGATAACCAATGAGATTCCTCTTGTTCTGCAGCTCGCGGATTAAATATCGAGCTCATATTTAGCTAACTCCTTGCATCTTAGTCACCCGGTGCATCTCATTAACTAATTTTTGATAATCTCCTGTAAACTGCTGAGTAATAGTTGTTAGAGCTCTACCCATTTCAGTCATAATTCGACTTACTTCTATAGCCATCGCATCATCAAGCATTTTGACCTGTTTCTGAACAGCTTCACTCGTGTCTTTCAATGCATTATCGGCATGCTGACTCATACCCGTTAGAACTTTCTTACTTTCCAATGACTGTTGCTCTGCCAACTTAACGAAGGACTCAGACATTTGGTCCTTCATAGAACTTAAACCTTGCACGAACTGGCTTTGAGCCTTATCTATTTCGGAGACTAACTGAAGGCTTGCGTCTTTAAATGACTCGTTCATCTTTGAACCGTCTTCTTTAAGATCTGCAACAAGATTCCGAAGTATCCCATTTGTCTCAGAAAGAGCATCATCAAACATTTGACGTGTTTTCTCACTGCTTTCAGCGACATTTTCAGATGCTGATTTAAGTGAGTCATTCACTCTAGAACTATTAGTCACAAACCCTTCTGTACTGCTAAGAATTGCACCTTGTAGCTGCTCAGATCCATCTTTCATTCCATCGACCATTTTATCAGCAGCATCTTTAATACCCTCGACAGTAATATCAATCTGATTCTGAATTTCCGGAACAGCTTCAACAGCTCTATCTCTTACGTCACCAAATGCCTCTAAATGACGATGTAATTCATCTAGCTGATGCTGATTTGTTTCTAAAACCCCTCTCAGATTTTCCATTGTTTCCGGTATTACTTTCGACTTTTCACTTATTTCCGAAACAGAAGCCTCCGTCTGCGTAATAGCGCTTACCCCCTGTTTGTATTGCTCCCCCATCTCAGAAAGCTGTATTCGATAGTTTTCCTGCCACTCAACAAGTTTTAATACAGCCTCATTTAACTGCTTAAAGTTCTCTCCGAACTGCTCAGTGAGGTTATTATTAAAATCAGATATAACCTCTTTTAGAGCATTTATAACTTGTTCAGTTGCTGACTTAGACAGCATGTCCGCAAAATCTTGCATTTTAATCCAAAGCTTATTTTGGAATTCTTCAAAAGCTTCACTTTGTTTACCCACGGAATCCGATAAGAGCTCTACATTTTTTGCAATTGGTTCTAGTAATTGCTTAGTAGACTTACTCTGATCATTAAGGTCTGAACGCATCAATTTTAACTGGCCAATTAAACTTGTGTCTTGATCGCCACCAATTGTTGACTGAAGATCCGATATACCTTGCGATTGTTCTTGCATTACTGCGTATAACTCTGCAACCCCAATCTCATCTTCATTTATCACGTCAGATGACTTAGGAGAAACAATACCCATCGAGACTAAGAGCTTGTAGCCGATAGATAACAACATTCCAACAAGACTTGTAGTAAACGCTGTTTTTAAGCCATCTAGAAGCAAACCTATACTCTGATCAATGTTCCCAACATCAAACCCTAATAATCCAGATATAATCCCAGCAAATGTACCCAAAATACCTACAGTTGTTAGCAAAGTAGGCGTGTATTGAGTAAATCCATGCTGTTTGTTATTGATTTTAAAAATTATTGCTAAAGTGAATATCACCAACAAAGCAACTATAAACGCTTCTGTTAATGTATTAGCTCCAGTAATTACAAGAAAACTCTCTATATGTTCAGCAAGCATAAGATTTCCAAAAATTCGTATTCCTTTACCCTTGGTAACATCACAGAAGGGTGAGGCGTTAACAGACATGATAGAGAATGCCACTATAGTTATAACGAGCATTTCCTATCACTGCTTCTAAATACTAGAAAGCATTACATGAAGCACATTTTTTCGCGTGAAGAAAAATATCAAAGTGCATACCAAATGTCATTACAAAGACGCAACATTAACACCTCAAAATCACAAAACTCAATTTCAAAGTAATAAAAAACCCGGCACATTAGCCGGGTTTTCTTGTTGAAGAGCCATGAAAAAAAGACATTACATTACCGACATCAACATCCGCGCGGCAAGTACCAGCAGCAGTACGGCAAAGCCTTTTTTCAGCACGGGCACCGGCAAGCTGTGAGCCAGTTTGGCGCCCAGTGGAGCCGTGGTGAAGCTCATGGCAGAGATCAGCACCACTGCCGGTAAATTCACAAAGCCAAAGATCAGCCAGCCGTTAATATCTACCGACCAGCCATTGATCAGGTAGCCAACGGTGCCCGCCAGAGAGATGGGTAAACCAATCGCTGCTGAGGTGCCGATGGCCTGTTTAACATCCACGTTATGCCAGCTCAGGTAAGGCACCGTCAGGGTACCGCCACCGATTGAGACCAGCGCAGAAAAGCCACCAATGCCGGTGCCGGCAGAGAACAGCCCCCAGAACCCGGGAATTGAGCGGCTCGGCTTGGGCTTCTTGTTGAGGAACATCTGGATGGAAACAAATACCAGAAAGCAGGCGAAAAATACCGCCAGAAAGACACCGCTTAAAGAAGCCGCCAAAAAGGTTGCCAGAAACGCCCCCAGTACAATGCCCGGGGAGATATTCTTCACCACCGGCCAGATCACCCCGCCCCGGCGGTTATGGGCCCGCATACTGGACACAGAGGTTAATACAATCGATGCCATTGAGGTGCCCAGCGCCAGATGTACGACCTGCTCCAGCGGATAGCCCTGCCAGATAAATAAGCTGGTCAGTGCCGGTACCATCAGCAGGCCACCGCCGATGCCAAGCAAACCGGCGAGCACACCGACAATGGAGCCCAGTGCGATATAGGCAAAAATAAATTCCAGTTCCAGCATCCCGGTGCTTCCCCTTAAGTAACTATGGCCCGTAAAAACCCCGTCACTATTTCAAACCCCGGTCATGATTGCAAAGCCAGTTTGATGTGATACATCACACCAGCGGGCTTTTTTCAGAGTCTGATAACAAAAACAAAAACGCCGGCTAAACAGCCGGCGTTAAGAGAGATCCTTCAGATGATCAGGCTAATTTATCATCAGCCACTTTGTATTCAGGATCTTCTGCACGGTTGATTTCAACCACACTGCCCGCTTTTTCCAGCAAGCGGATACATTCCGGGCTGAGATGGCGCAGGTGAATATCGATACCGCCCTTCTGATAACGTTCCACCAGTGAGTCGATAACTTCGATACCGGAGTGGTCCATTACCCGACAGTTTTTAAAGTCGATGATCACTTCCTGAGGGTCGTAACGCGGGGTGAACTGGTCACGGAAATTCTGTACAGAGCTGAAGAATAACGGGCCATTCGGCTCGTAAATTTTCAGGTAACCGTTGTTTTCCAGGCTGGTTTCCACGCGCATATTCTTCGCATGCTGCCAGGCAAATACCAGTGCAGATACAATCACACCGACAATCACGGCAATCGCCAGATCCGTCAGTACTGTGACCACTGTCACTGTAATTACCACGAATATATCGGCCCGGGGAATCTTGTTAATCAGACGCAGACTGGCCCATTCAAAGGTGCCAATTACCACGATAAACATCACGCCCACCAGCGCTGCAACCGGGATAATTTCGATCCAGCTGGAACCGATCAGAATGAATGTCAGCAGGAATAATGCCGCCGAAATACCCGACGCACGGCCAGTACCACCAGAGCTGATGTTGATCATACTCTGGCCAATCATGGCACAGCCCCCCATGCCGCCAAAGAAGCCAGTCGCCACGTTAGCAACGCCCTGGCCCACACATTCTTTGTTACCACGGCCACGGGTTTCAGTGATCTCATCAATCAGTGTCAGTGTCAGCAGCGATTCAATCAGACCAATGGCCGCCAGAATCAGTGCGTAAGGCACAATAATTTGCAGAGTTTCAAAGGTAATAGGCACCATAGGGATATGGAACTGAGGCAAGCCACCCGCAATAGAAGCAGCCGGGTTACCCGTCATATCAGCCAGTACATCCTGCACACTGCGGGCATCCAGATCCAGACCGATAACAATGGCAGTCACCGTAATAATCGCCACCAGCGTGGACGGCAGCGCCTTGGTCAGCTTCGGCAGGAAGTGGATAATCGCCATGGTCAGGGCCACAAGCCCCAGCATCATCATCATGGACCCGCTGTCCAGCCAGGTCAGATTGCCGTCATCATCCAGCATCTGGAACTGCTTCATCTGCGCCAGGAAAATTACGATTGCCAGGCCGTTAACAAAACCCAGCATCACCGGATGCGGCACCATACGGATAAACTTACCCAGCCGGAATACCCCGGCCAGTATCTGGAATATCCCCATGAGCACTACAGTGGCAAACAGATATTCCACCCCGTGCATCGCCACCAGGCTGACCATCACTACCGCCAGCGCGCCGGTTGCACCGGAGATCATCCCCGGACGGCCACCAATAGTGGCAGTAATCAGACCAACCATGAAGGCGGCATATAAGCCAACCAACGGTTCTACGCCTGCCACGAAGGCAAAGGCGACGGCTTCCGGCACCAGGGCCAGAGCAACAGTAAGGCCGGAAAGAACATCAGCTTTCAGGCTCTGTGAACGCTTAACTAACAATTGCAGCATAGAATTTATGTGCTCCGGGAAAAATAGTTACATCTGTAGCGACAGCGAACCGGCTAAACCGGGCTGTTCGGGTACAAATGACGCAAGAAAGGCGCAGGATTATATAACATCGCGACACTGCAAGGACAGCGCCAATTGCATTTAGCCGGAGGATTTACGCATGAAAATATGACAACTGTTATGCACTGGCTTCATAAACAGGCCACCAGGGTTCTGACTCAATAATCAGTCAAACAGGCTCAGCTGTACACCTTGCTTCGGTTTGTGCTCAACCAGACGGTATCCCAGCCCGATCAGCCGCACCGGACGTTCTCCCCGCTGCCAGGCCTGCTCACATAAATGCCGGTACAGTGCGAGATCAGGTGCCAGTGTTGCCTGCTCAACGGTAGTCTGTGAAAAGTCATGAAACTTCAGTTTCACCACGGCTCCGCTGATGTCCCGTTTATCTTTATGTTTACTGTAGCGGCGCTGCAGTTCCTGCATCAGAATCGGCAGCTGCTGCAAACAGGCATGCAGGGTGGGCAAATCCTGCGGGTAGGTATGTTCCACACTGATGGATTTACGTTCCCGTGAGACTTTAACCGGCCGTTCATCAATCCCCCGGGAGAGTTCGTATAACCGTTTTCCGAAACGCCCGAACCGGTCAACCAGCTGCGCCAGTGAAAACGCTTTTAGCTGACCGCAGGTTTCAATGCCCATTTCATGGAGTTTTGCAGCAGTCACCTTGCCTACGCCAAAAATTTTAGCCACCGGCAGTGTTTCAATAAAATCTTCCATGTCCTGTGGAGGTACGACAAACAGACCATCGGGTTTGCGCCAGTCGCTGGCGATTTTAGCGAGAAATTTATTCCCGGCGACGCCAGCCGAAATCGTAATGCCGACTTCAGCAAACACCCGTGCACGGATTTCTTCAGCAATCAGGGTAGCACTGCCACCGCAGTGCTCTGAGCCGGTCACATCCAGAAAGGCCTCATCAAGCGATAGCGGCTCAATCAGGTCAGTGTAATCCTGATAAATCGCCATAATCTGTTGTGAGGCCTGCCGGTACTTTTCCATATTGCCGGGCAGTAACCGCAGGTGTGGGCATTTCATCAGCGCTTTGGCTGTCGACATTGCTGAGTGAATACCAAACTCACGGGCAGGATAATTACAGGTAGAAATAACCCCGCGGCGGTCTGACGCGCCACCGATAGCAATGGGGATATCTTTCAGGCTTGGGTCGTCACGCATTTCAACCGCTGCAAAAAAGCAGTCGCAGTCACAATGGATGATTTTTCGTTGCGGGCCGGATGCCACAGGTTCGTCAGACATAAATTACGTTACACAAACAGTGCTGTTGCGCTAAGTGTAATGCAATTAACTGTATAAAAAAACAGTACGCGGTTATTTTACCGGGCACTGTTTTCAGTAGGGATTTTAGCTGGTTTTAGTGACTGTTCAGGTTCTCTTTAACGAGGACTCCAGCCCTTTGAAATGATTCATCACCCACGACGGATCAAATGGCCCCCAGTTATCAATCACATAGTAGCCATCGTTATTACGGCGGCCATCCTGTTTAAAGTAAATTTTAATGCCCAGGCCCGGAATGGCTTTAATCACATCCTGAATGGTGCGGCGCGGCCAGCCGGTTTCCTGCATCAGAGCAGGTACACTGGGGCGTTCAATGGTATTAACCAGATGAGAAATGACTAAACGACGAGCAAAAGCGGAATTATATTTTTTCATGATGAGTTCTACATCCCTTTAGAATTCTTGGCAGTTCACTGCTGTTGCAGTACCAACGGCGTTTATCCCTTTAATCTTTCAGCAGAAAGACCTTTACGCCTGAACATAAGGATAATAATTTTGCAGCACGAATGCTAGGAGCTCCAGAAAAAATTCTGCGAAACAAATACAAAAATATATCAGGGCTTTTCTAAGAGGTAAGCAAACGGGCTACTATGCGGGTAAAACACCCTCAGGTGTTTGAATCAGATGCATGAAATGATCCTGGCTGACAGGTTTGCTATACAGGAAGCCCTGCATTCTGTCGCAGCCAAGATTCTGTAAAAGCTCAGCCTGCTCAGGGGTTTCAACCCCCTCAGCCACAGTGGTTAACCCCATCCCCTTCGCCAGCGCAATCACCGAACGGATCAGCGCTGCATCCGCCGAATCCGTCAGCGACGCTGCAACAAATGATTTGTCGATTTTCAGGGTATTAAAGGAGTAACGCCGTAAATAACTGATAGACGCAAACCCGGTGCCAAAGTCATTAATCGACAGCCGGATCCCGGCGCCGGTAATTTTCTGAATCTGTTCATCCACTTCAGACCAGCGGTTCAGCAATAAGCCTTCGGTAATTTCCAGCTCAAGCATTTGCGGCGACAGCTGATACTGTTCCAGTAATGCCAGCAGCCAGTCGGCAAAGCCGCTCTTCTGAAACTGCTTGGGAGAAACGTTAATACACATACGGAAATCATCCGGCAGTGCCGTTCGCCACCGCAGATACTGTTCCAGCGCCCGCTCAATGACCCATTCACCCAGTTCGTTAATCAGCCCCAGATCTTCCGCCAGCGGAATAAACTCTTCCGGGCTGACGTTGGACAAAACCGGGCTGTGCCAGCGCAAGAGTACTTCACAGGCGACGACTTCGCCCCGCTTACTGCAGGTAATCGGCTGAAAATGCAGGCTCATCTCTTCAAATTCCAGCGCCCGTTGCAGATGCGTTTCCATGATCATCTGCTGCTGAGCATGCTGATTCATTTCCGGCGTAAAGAAGTGGTAGTCGTTACGCCCTCTGGATTTAGCGATATACATTGCCGCATCTGCATTGCGCAGCAGGGTTTCGGCATTATCACCATCCTGCGGGTACACCGCGCCCCCTAAAGATGCCGTGACAAAAAGTTCGTGTTCTTCAATATACACCGGCGCGTTAAAGGCCCGCAGTACCTTTTCGATAATCCGCTCAGCCACTGTGATTTCATCAATATCATCCATGACCAGCAGGAATTCATCACCGCCGAAGCGGGCAATAATGTCTTCATTGCGCACGGCTTCTTTGAGCAATTCCGCCACACTGCCCAGAAAGCGGTCACCGATACTGTGACCAAAACTGTCATTAATGCGTTTAAAGTGGTCCAGATCGATAAAGATCACCAGTACGTGCCTGCCGCGCTTTTTCGCCAGCCGGATACTGTCGGTCAGCCGTTGCATGGCAACCATCCGGTTAGGCAATCCGGTAACCGCATCATATTTGGCCTGAAACGCCAGCTGTTGTTCCTGCTGCTTATGCCGGGTGATGTCTTCCATAATGCAGACATAATGGGTGATATGTTCATCATCACCGGTAATCGGCGCAATGCTGGTCAGCGCCCAGAATTCTTCTTTGTTCGCCCGGTGATTTAACAGCTCACCCCGCCATGGCAACCCCTGATGCAGGTTCTCCCACAGGCCTTCATAAATATGTTCTGGCATTTTGCCTGACTTCAGAATCCGCGGGGTTTCACCAATGGCCGCCTTGCTCAGATAGCCGGTGCTGGCTTCAAACGCCGGATTCACGTATTCGATCACCCCCTGCTGATTCGTAATCAGAATTGCTGAGGGGCTTTGTTCAACCACAGTCGACAGCTGCCGCAGCTTCAGTTCACGGCGGTTTCGGCTGGTAATATCTGAAATAAACCCGACAAAACCGCGGGTTTTGCCCTGCTCGTTCAGGCGGTAATTAATATTGACCTGAATATCAATAATGCTGCCGTCCTGACGAATGCCTTTGCGGCTATAGGTATCAAGGTGAGGAAACTCATCCACCATGCGGCAAAGTTTACGGCTGTAATACTCCTGTTCGTCTTCCAGCATGGTTTCGCTGATCGTCCGGCCAACCATCTGGTCCGGCGGATACGCAAATATCTGGTGAGCTTTGGGATTGGCAAAAATCACCCTCCCCTGGAGATCAATCTCGATGATCCCGTAAGGCGACGCATCCACCAGTGCCCGGAAGCGCATTTCATTATCAATAACCTGATTCTGGCTGTTGATCAGTTCAGTCATATCCTGAACAACGCCTCTGATCAGGGTCACTTCCCTGAAAGGATCACTGACCGGTTCAGCCTGAATATGCAACCAGCGGGCTGAGCCGGTAGGATGCTTCAGCCGCACCAGGCAGGTATCCATCTGCCGGCTGGTCAGTACTTGCTCCGTGAGTTGCTGTAACTGCGCACGGTCTTCGGTGAACAGTTGCTCAAGCACATCACTTAACACTGCCGTGTTCTGAGCATGCAGGCCAAACAGGCTGCGGGCCTGAGGTGAACAATTGAGTTGCCGGGTCTTTACATCCAGCGTCCAGCCTCCCAGGCTGGCAAGGCTCTGGATCCGCTGTAACTGATCATTACTGTCACTCAGGCGTTTGGAAAGGCTTTGCCGGGTCAGTTCAGCTTCCACCCGGTTGATCAGCACCGGCAGCAAGCGCATCAGCCCGGCAGGCACCCTCAGACGGTTACGTGAAGCAATCAGCAGATTGCCCAGTGGCTGTTCATCATGATCACAAAGAGGAATGCCCAGATAGCCATCCAGGTCCAGCTTATTCAGCATATCCGCCTGGGGATAGCGCATCATGGCGCCATCAGGCAGATAGAGTATCTTACGTCCGGTCAGATCCTGGCAGGGGGTATTTTCAAGGCGGTAATAAATATTCGCGGCAGGGACACCGTCCAGGCACAGCGCCAGGCTGGTGGCATTATGCGGGTTTTCGTGATCCAGCATTGAAATCATCGCCAGATCAGCACCCATTACTTTCGCTAACCCGTTGACCAGCCCCTGAAAAAAGGCATCGTCGTACAGGTTTACTACTCCATCGATCAACTGCTGAAATAACCGTGAAGCATCCGTATCAATAAGATCAGAGGTCACAATAAGTCCTTTTCGGAATGTCCTTTGTCCGGAAAGCCCAACTGATTAAAAACCGGCAGACATTCGTAGTCTGGATGCTGGCGTCTGATTTAGCCGGAACCCCGGCCATACAAGCAATACACAATGAATGAAGATACCGTCCGACGCACCACATCGAATACCCTGAAACTATAGGCAAGACACACAATTGTAAAGCCCCTGTTCATCAGAGCAGGGAATTTGGCAGCCTTAAACCTCCCGTATTTCACCGGAATGTCATTAAACGGCAAGGGAACTGTCAACAAAGTGCCTTACATTGACGACCACACATCCAGCGACCAGGGCCGTTCACCGTGATCAATGTCGAACAGATCATCAGCGAAAAATATCCGTCATTTATGACCCGGCCAGCGCCACTGCGACGACCTGTCCTGTACTTTCTGCGCCGGCTGTTTCACGAGTCAGACGTTAACCACTTTCTGGAACAGCACAACCACTGTGAAGGGTTTGAATTCATTGACCGGGTGCTGGAGTATTTCAATTTCAGTTACAGCCTGAGTAACACCGACCGGCTGAATATCCCCTCCAGCGGCAGAGTGGTCATTGTCGCCAATCATCCCTTAGGTGCGCTGGACGGTCTGGCACTGATAAAACTGGTGGGCGAAATCCGCCGGGATGTCAAAATCATTGCCAATGACATGCTTGCGAATTTTACACCGCTGGCCCCGGTATTGCTGCCTGTAGACAATATCAGCAAGGCCACCCGTAAACAGGACATTGCCAACATAAGCGCGGCACTGCGTAATGAGGAAGCCATCATTGTATTTCCTGCCGGTGAAGTGTCCCGGGCAGGCTTCACCGGCATTACAGACAGCCAATGGAACAGCGGTTTTTTACGCTTTGCCCGCCAGACTGGCAGCCCCGTTCTGCCGGTTTACATCGGCGGCAAGAACTCCCCCCTGTTCTATGGGCTCTCCATGATTAACCGGGGAATATCTTCAGTGTTGCTGCCCCATGAGATGTTCAATAAACACGCCGCCATATTGCCCATCCGTATTGGTGAACCGGTGGCCTGCAGCCAGATCGACAAGCTGCCACTGAACAACCGGGAAAAAGTTAAGCTGGTACGGCGCCACCTGTACCGCCTCGCCAAAGGCAAGAAGCCTTTATTTGTCACCGAAAAGACCATCAGTCACCCACAGGACAGACAAGCCCTGAAACAGGAACTGCGCAACAGCGAGCGACTGGGGGAAACCGCCGACGGTAAGAAAATCTTCCTGTTTGATTATCGTAAAGATTCCGCCGTTATCAGTGAGATCGGCCGGCTCCGGGAAATTGCATTTCGCTGTGTTGGCGAAGGCACCGGTCAGCGGAGTGACCTTGACCATTATGACCCCCACTACCGTCACCTGATCCTCTGGGATGATGAGGATCTGGAAATCGTCGGCGCCTACCGTCTGGCAGAAGTCTGGCGACAACCGGCCGACAACCGGCCGCAGCACCTGTACAGCGCCAGCCTGTTTGATTACCGGACCGGTATGCAGCCTTATTTTGAACAGGGCATTGAACTGGGACGCAGCTTTGTTCAACCCCGCTACTGGGGCAAGCGCAGCCTCGATTATTTATGGTACGGGATCGGGGCATACCTGAAACGTCACCCGCAGGTACGCTATATGTTTGGCCCCGTCAGCCTGAGCAATACTTACCCGAAGGCCGCCAAAGATATGCTGGTCTATTTTTACCGACTGTATTTTCCTGACCCGGATAACCTTGGCGTTTCACAGGCGCCTTATTCTCTGGATGCCCGCGCGGAAGCACAGATGAAATCACTCTTCAGCGGCAACGATTACAAAGAAGATTTCCGCACCCTCAAACATCAGCTGGACTTCTGTAACCTGGCCGTTCCCACACTGTATAAGCAATACGCCGAGGTCTGTCACGCAGGGGGCGTCCGTTTTCTGGATTTCGGTGTCGATGCGGATTTTAACCACTGCATCGATGGCCTGGTTCTGGTAGACATGCAACACCTGAAAACCAAAAAACGTCAGCGTTATATGGGCGAACCGACAGACAAAGACTGATTATCTGTCCGTCCTGCGGCCTGCTCCCCACGCTGCCTGCTGTTAAACCCCTGACCGGCAGCCTGGATGATTCACTGCGGAACATGCACAGCCGGAGCTGAGCTGATCATTGCCCCACCGGAATTTGCATCACACTGCGCTTCTCAATACCCTGATATCTGCAAAAGAACAGCCAGATCGGGAAGATTCTCCGGAACGTCTTTCAGTCCCGCCGTTCTATACTTGAAAGAGGCCTTCAGGAAATCCATCCGCACCGATACTCACGGAGTCCGCGTATGTCAGACAAATCTTCTTTGCCACAGAAAACCTCCAGCGATAAGGAAATAGACGCCTTCCTTGAACAGGTTCAGCGCAGCCCTGCGGTCATCAGTCACGGCAGTCAGGGGCGGCTGATTTTTTCACTGGATGCCACGGCCAGCCGTGAGCGCACCTGGGATCAGGCCTGCCAGATTCAGAATCAGATGTTTCTGGAATGCCAGACACTGGGGGGGATTTCCATCCAGCTGTGTCACTATGCCGGCTTTGATCATTTTGCCGCGTCAGACTGGATGAATAGCCCGGATGCCCTGCTCAGCCAGATGCGCAATGTTCACTGCATCGGCGGCCATACTCAGATTGCCCGCCTGCTGCAGCATGTGCTGCGGGAAATCCGCCAGCAACCGGTTCAGGCACTGGTGTTTGTCGGCGACTGTGTGGAAGAACCGGTGGATTTTCTCTGCCAACTGGCCGGTCAGGCCGGTTTACTTGGCACACCTATTTTTATTTTTCATGAAGGCCGTGATATAACCGCTGCCCAGGCGTTTCGTCAGATGGCTAAAGTATCCAACGGTGCATACTGCCGCTTTGACAGCAGCAGCGTTGCCCAGCTCCGGGCACTGCTCAGTGCCGTGGCGGTTTACGCCGCCGGCGGGCGTCAGGCTCTGGAACACTTTGCCGATCAGCAGGGTGGCGAAGTTAAACGTCTCAGCCAGCAGCTGGGGCATAAATAAACAATCCGGGAATATGCCGTGAATCCAGTCTACTTTTTTATTCTCAGCGCGCTGTTTGTCGTCTGGTTTTTCTGGACCCGGCAGCAATCCCCACAACAGCGCCGCCAGACCAATATAAAATTACTGATCTTTATACTCGGCATCCTGATTTTTTATCTGATTCTGGCCGGCAAACTGCACTGGCTGGGCGCAGCGGTCGCAGTTGCCCTTCCCTTTATCCGCCGGCTGTGGCCGTTTCTGCCGTTTGTTGGCCGTTTCCTGCAACAGCGCCGTCACGGCAAAGGCGGCAATAGCTCCGCAGTGGACACGCCTATTCTGCATATGGAACTGGACCATGACAGTGGCATCATGTTTGGCACCGTTCTGGAAGGCCCGCTCAAAGACCGCGAACTCGGCAATATGACTGAACAGGAATTCCTGCAACTGCTGAATTATTGCCGGCAGCATGATCAGCAGTCTGCCCGTTTACTGGAAACCTATCTGGATAAGCGCTTTGGTGATAACTGGCGGGACGATGATACCCCCGGCAACGATGCTCCGCTGAGCGAAGTGGATGAGGCCTATCAGATTCTGGGGCTGGAAAAAGGCGCCAGTGAAAAAGACATCATTGATGCTCACCGCCGGCTCATGCAGAAAATGCATCCCGACCGGGGGGGCAGTGACTACCTGGCAGCGAAAATAAACCAGGCGAAAGACTTACTCATGAAGCGCTAACCGCTATTCCTGCTCGAGCAACTCTATTTCCTGAACCGGCTGCTCATTCGCCTGTACTTTCACAGCATCAAAACTGAAGGTACGTACCTCCTGGCTGTACTGATTATCCTGCACGGCGGTATCCGCCTCAGACAGCACCTGTGGCTCAGCCTCTTCCCGGGGCTGACTTTCCGGCTGACTGCGCCATACCAGCGGGCTTTGCATCCAGCGCTGAAAACGCGCCCCCTCCGGTAACCCGGCCAGCCGGCCAGCTTCCAGTTGATACATTGCCCGGTTAAGCCGCTTAAAAATCAGTAAAAACGCCTTACCGGAAACATCCGACATGGTTAACACCAGTTTCTGAGATTCCAGTAACTGCCAGGTGCCCCGCTCAGTCACCGCATGATTCTGCTGTTTACGGACCAGACTTACCCGGCCATCCTTATGCAGCTTTAACAGGGCTTCTGTGGCACCGGCACGGAACTTAAAGAAACCACTGATCATCTCTTCCGCCTGTTCTCCCTGACGGGCACAGCCGATATATTCATTGCCATATAACAGCATGCTGGCGCGGAAATTCAGTAAGGTGCCATTTGCCGGATCCACACAGCGGCCCGGCTTCAGGTCGATCTTAAACTCCGGGAACCCCCTGGCTGACACCACACTGGCAAAGGTTTGCTTCTGACTCAGCGCCCCCTTATGACGGGGGCTGAGGCTGACCACTTCGCCGCCACTCTCCTCCGGCACCTGCCGGCTCACCGAAAAACTGTAGCTGCCGGGAGGATCAATACTTTGCACCCGGGCACCGTTTTCCTGAATATCCGCCACCCAGTAAGGTGAGGAACTGGCCGCCCGAAAGCTGACATTTGATAAATCAAAGAAGCAGGTGCTTTCACTCCCGCCTGCAACCTGTAGCTCCGATACGTTCACCCGGTTCTGTGCATCCGCCTGAGCCGCAATAAACTCCATATACACAGGCAAACCTTCAGCGCCCAGCTGGCCATAAAACCGTGTAAGGCTGCCATCGCGGGTGCCATCCGTCAGCGGCCACCAGCCGGTATCAAAACAGGGCCGAAAACGTAACTGCTCATCTTTTAGCTGCACAATGCCCCGCAGCTGAAGATTCTGCTCAGGTGCCAGCGTCGCCGGTTTACACCCGGCTAACAAAAACAGCAGGCACAGACATTCAAACAATCGCCAGCGACCGGCAACCGGAAAATATCTGTCAGATGATCCCCTTACTGTGCTGTTAAAGTGGCGCACAGAAACTCCTTTCCCGCTTTATTGTTAACTTTAAAAAGTTCAAAAAATACAGCATCTTAACAACCAACCGACACATCCACTACCGGGCAGGTTTCTTTCTGTAAAGAAAGATAAAAAAAAGCCGGATATTCAGCCTGTAAACGCATCAAAAGATTGATGCCGTAAACGGATCGGTTACAATGATTATAGGTCGTTCAGGAAAATTCCCCATTATGCAGATGCAACATCGTATCCTGTTATTGGCAGATACACCGCAAAATATCCGCCGCTGGCACCTTTGCCTGAGCGCGCAGGGATATGCTGTCAGCCATATCAGCGATATTCATCAGTTAGGCAGTCAGAACAGATTTGATCAGTTACTGATTGATCTTTCGCCCCCTCTTTCAGAGGCATTACTCAGTCAGATTCCGGTACGGAAAACAATCATACTGAGCCCCGTGCCTGAAACAGGATACAACCACCTGCTGATTCTGGAAAAAACCTCACCGGACGCCGAAGTCCTGTCGCTGATTCGCGAACAGCTTCAACACAGTGCGCCACCGGAACCGGACCTTAAAAACGCTGATACCGGACCGGTACTCAGCCCCACCATGCAGGCAACACTGCAACAGACCCGGCGTATCGCAGCCGCCAGTCATAACCTGACGGTTACCGGTGCAAGTGGCAGCGGTAAAACCCACATCGCTAGAACCCTGCATGCCGCCAGCAAACACCCGGACCAGCCCCTGACAGAACTAAACTGCGCCCAGCTATCTGCCAGTGTGATCGGTAAAACCCTGTTCGGCGATTCTGATCTGAACGTGCCGGCAGCGGTAACCCGGCCAGACACCACCCTGTTGCTGCAGCATATTGAGCAACTGGACTTCCGTTTACAGGTACAACTGAGCGTGAGTCTCAGCCAGACAGACACACCGGCCAGAATCATCGCCACGACCCGTCAAACACCGGACATCCTGCTTACCAGTGGGCAGTTGGCGGCAGATCTGTATTACCAGATTTGCGAAATCTGCTTACCGGTACCGGATTTACAAAGCCGCAGCGAAGATATCCCCCTGTTAGCAGAACACTTTCTGAGCCGGGACGGTCATTGCCCGACACTGAGCAACAGTGCCAAACAGCTACTGTTACACGAACCATGGGAAGGCAATGTTGCACAACTGAAACGCTGTATGGAAAGTCTGCTTGAAGCTCAGGCGGGCGATCAGCCCGACAAACCCATTCAGGCTGGCGATATTCTGGAGGTTCTGGATGATACTGCGCCGGACATTCCTTCATTCAGCCAGGCCCGGGCAGAATTCGAACGTAACTATCTGATCCGCATGCTGACATTCACTGCCGGCAAGGTCAGTAAAGCTGCCAAACTGGCACAACGAAACCGGACTGATTTTTATAAGCTGCTGGCCAAACATGAACTGAATGCAGCAGACTTTAAACAGACGGCTAAAAGCCGCGAAAAAACACCGGAAGCCGGCCCCCTTTCAAAAAGCGCCTGATTCAGAACAGGCGCTCCGACTGACGGCTGCATAGCGCCCGTATTCCGAAACCTGTTCTCACACTGCCTAACCGCTGAGATCTGCCAGCGTCCCCCGGGTCAGCGTCAGTAAATCGCGCGCCGCAAGCTCTATTTCCAGCCCTCGTTTGCCAGCACTGACAAACACTGTCGGCCAGTGATCAGCTGAACTGTCCAGCAACGTTGGCACAGCTTTCTTCTGCCCCAGCGGACTGATTCCCCCTAACAGATAGCCGGAACTGCGCTGAGCGGCCTGCGGATCAGCCATGGCAATTTTTTTCACCTTAAAAGCTTTGGCTGCTGCTTTAAGATTCAGCTGACCGGCAACCGGCACAATGGCCACCGCCAGCTGCTTATTGTCACCATTAAGGGCCACCATCAGGGTTTTATATACCTGACCCGGATCAATCTGCAACGCTTCGGCCGCTTCTTCGCCATAAGACGTGCAGCCGGGATCATGGCTATAACTGTGTACCTTGTGGCTGATACCACGTTTTTCAGCCAGTGTGATTGCTGGGGTCATACAATGCCTTTATTCCCTGAAACATATCCCGTCCGGCATTAACCGGCACCGGTACCCTGCGGTTTAACGTCGCCGTAACGGTTCCAGGATATCCTCCAGTCCGTTCAGTTTTATTTCGTAAAGGAGCTGTAACAACATACCGATTTCACCGGCAGGAAAGCCCTTACCCGAAAACCAGACCAGATACGGTTCCGGTAAATCCATCAGAACACGGCCCTGATACTTGCCAAAAGGCATCTTCATGGTGGCCAGTTTTTCGATGTGTTTGGTGGTTAAATCCATGGACAGTTCCGGTAACAGCGTAAAATAAAAATCGGATACAGACTTTAACCGATAACACCCTGCTTTAAATAGATAATTTTACTGAATTACCCGTTTGGAATCGCTACACTCAACATAAGAACATCAGGCTGAAGAACCTTACTCACAACCTTCAGCCCGTTATATATCAAGATATTCTGAGGCAATAAATGACCTGTACGCTCAGCCAGTTACACGTATACCCTATTAAATCGACAACCGGTATCAGCCTGAACCGCAGCCATGTTTCCCCCCGCGGCCTGAGCTTTGACCGTGACTTTATCCTCCGCGATCCGAAAGGCCGGTTTATTACCGCCCGTACCCATCCCAAACTGGTACGGGTTGAAGCCAGCCTGACTCCCGGCGGCCTGCTGCTCAGCGCACCGGGTATGCCCAACCTGGCCGTCAGTTATGCGGCGTTCAGTGATCAGTATCTGGATGTAAAAGTCTGGGGCAGCGAAATCAGCGCCCAGCATTGCCAGACCGATGCCGACCACTGGTTCACCGCGTATCTGGAAACTGAGTGCCAGCTTGTCTATTTTGGCGAACAGTCCCAACGGGAAGTGGACGGGCACGAAGGTCAGCCGGTCAGTTTTGCAGACGGCTATCCGTTACTGCTGATCTCACAGGGTTCACTGAATGACCTTAACTCAAAATGCCCGGCACCGATCAGCTTTGCCCATATGCGACCGAACCTTGTCATCAGCAGCATTGCCCCCTTCGCGGAAGACAGCTGGTCGCAAATCCGTATCGGTGAAGTTGAGTTTGATGTGGTTGAAGCCTGCAGCCGCTGCGTATTCACCACCGTCGATCCGAAAACCGGCGTGCGCAATGAATTCAAAGAGCCACTGAAAACCCTGAAACAGTACCGCCGGGACGAAAAAGGGGAAGTATTCTTTGGCCAGAATCTGATTCCCCGTAACCAGGGGGTTATCCGTGTCGGTGACAGCGTCGAAATTCTTGGCGGTAAATCACCGGTCAGCCTGCTGCCAGCCGAAATCTGATTAACCGGCCGTCAGCTCGGCCAGTAATACCGCAACCCCGTCGCGCAACTGCTTCAGCAGATGGCGTGGCGATACCGGTTGCGGGTTACCGGGCAGGCACTCATTCCAATCCTTATTCTGCAAAATCTTGCTGATCAGCAATTGCTGCTGCACATCACTCAGCGATTCCAGCCTGCCTTCAAGCCCACACCGGAAGAGCCAGCTTTTGAGGGTAAACTGACAACTTTCATACTGCCGGTGTGCCCGGGCAAACGATTCCAGCTCCGCCCTTTCAGCCTCGTCAGGTACGGCATTGCCGGAGACAGTGCCCGCCGCGATATGCGTGGACAGATCCGCAAAAATATCCATCACCAGCGGCGTGTCCATGTGCTGCAAATAACTGCCCAGTAAATGGCTGAACTGACGGTGTAAGCGCTCCGAGGCCTGCAATAACAACGCGTTCCCTTTAGCGCTGCAACCTTTCAGCATAATCACACCGTGGGTGGCGCCAACACTGTCCCGGGTCAGGCCAATACGGGCCAGCCGGTAACCACTGTGCCGCCAAAAACTCAGCAACTCCGGCGTCAGACCAAAGCCAGTCCCCAGCCAGTCGATACCTTTATCACAGGCATACGTCTCCAGTTGCTGCAACATACGCCCTGCTACTTGACGCCGTTGCAATGCCGGCCGGACGGCAATGCGCATGACTCTTAATCCACGGGACTGCCCTGCACCGGCGATGGCTTCCTGAGCCAGTAAAGTCTGAGGGATCAGATGGCCTTTTGGCCTGCGGGTTCCGGCATACACTGCGGCGGCTAATTCGTCATCCAGCGGGCCTTCTTCAGCCACCAGCATGGTGCCAAGCAATGCATTATCATGAAGAGAGAATGCCCCCCAGACCTGTACATTAGGACTGTCGAGTAAAATGCGTAAATCACCGGGAGTCGTGCGGTAATGCGCCAGCACCAGTAAGCCGAACACATCACTCAGCAATGCTTCATCGGCCACCAGTGCATCCCGGTCCAGCAGGCGTACCTCAGTCTCTCCGGTCAGATGCGAGACCGGCGCATTCAGTGTCGAAGGTTCAGCCGCCAGCATCAGTGCATCAAAGGTAAAGGCCTCCAGCGGATCGCCTTCCGCCCACCGCACCGGTGTAGTCAGGTGAAGTGCGTGCCAGCCGGGAGACTCGCGGTTAAGCAAACCTTTAAAGCGCACTTCAAAGCCCTGACCGGTACCTTCGGAACCATGAATCGTTGATGCAAAAGCACAGCGGGAATATGCACCCAGTAAACGGGCCAGTACCGGCACCGGAATGGCGGCGGCTTCATCCACCAGTAAAACATCCGCATCAGGCATAACATCCAGCATACGGTCCGGCTGATAAAAACGCATCGCAGCATCCGCAACCTGGATCACCCCCGGCGTTATGGTGCATTCGGTCAGGTTTTCAGCGGCGGCACTGAACAGAGCCTCTACGGCCGGGAATCCCGGTGCCACCACGACTATATTCTGAACATTCTGATTCAGCAGCTGCGCTGCGACTAACCCGAGACTGGCGGATTTGCCCCGCCCACGGTCAGCGGTTATGACCTGAACCGGCGGACGTTTCTGGCTGAGCTGAGCCGTCAGATGATTCACCAGTTGCTGCTGCTCCAGGCTGCGAAAAGGCGCATCAAGGTTATCAGGCGGTGGCTGCAACTGTGCAACGGCTTCCGGAATCGCCGGCAATGGGCGCCCCTGCTGAAACAGGAACGCATGATTATCACAGGCAATTAAACCGGCAAGACGATGAATAAAACGCCGCCCCACGTCATCTGCACGGTAAGGCTCCACCGCAAGATGCTGACGTTCAGGGTCATTAAATGCTGGCCACTCATTCAGCGCCGGCACCAGCAGGATCATCACACCGCCGGCCACCAGCACCCCACTCACCTGACCAAACGCATTGGGGTTAAAACCGGCAAAGGCGTCGACCACCAGCCGCTGACGTTCCTGCCCCAGACAGCTCCCGGCCTGCTTAGGGCTGACACACTCCACCCCGGCCGGCACATTTACCGGTGAAACATCACTGCCCAGCCACAGACAACCTGCCCACTGATTCACCCCTTCAAGCTGCTGACTGAGCCAGTCCGGCTCACCACTCAGCACCAGCAATGCCCGCTGACGACGGGCACAGGCATACGCCGACAGTTGCTGCAGATAATCAGGATTTAACATGGGAAAAGCATCAGTCAGAGTATGTTACCGGGACGTCCAGCGATTGCTCAGTATTGAAGCATACCTGGTCACCACCATCATTTTGCGCCTGCTCCAGCAACCTTTCTGTCAGCTGCAGAATATGTTCAGCACTGAGCTGCGCAGACGGCTGCATCGTGCTGACACCCAGGCTCAGTGTTAAGGTCTGAGCGTTCAGGACAATCTCAGTCGCCTGTTTCCGCAGGCGTTCGGCCAGTTGCGGCGACTGCTCATTGGTTGCCGGCAACAACAGCGCAAAGCGGTTATCACTGACACGGGCAATCACATCACCGGGACGAAATACGGTTTGCTGCAGGTTTTCGGCTAACTGCTGCTGCATAAGAGAAAGATCTTCTGCAGGTAAATCGTTCAGGTACGCGCGGTCCGGCTCCAGCAGAATCAGTGAAAGTGGGGTAAATTCCCGCACGGCACGGCGGCATTCAATGTCCAGCAGAATCTCAAACTGACGGGCATTGACCAACCCGGTTGCCGGATCTTTACCGCTTGCCTGCTCAATCTGTTCACGGCTCATTGCCAACGACTGCTGATGCTCATCCACCAGCGCCTGATAACGGCGGTTACGCCGCCAGTTCATCACCAGTAAATTCACAGTAAAAAAGATAAGAATCGCTGCCAAACCCGCAATCAGTTCCGGCAGCAAGGTGAAGTGACTGTCAATTACCGGTTGCGATACCCGGTCGAAATCGGCCCGTTCCAGGCCATTGGCAGCATACATCTGCCAGAGTTCATCAATACTGCTAATACTGTCAGCCGCCTGCGGACTCACACCGGTTACCTGCGCCTCAAGTGCCAGCCGGATCCCCTGCACCGCCACCTGCTCTTCATAGGTATGCAGCCCGAAAACGGTTCCCATCCACACCACAGCACCACCGGCCGCTGCCATTAATAACTGTGTAAACCAGCCTTCACGTGGGTTTTGTTCAGTGGCAGACAAAATTTTTCCTTAAATAGTACGGGTAACATCCGGCCCGGCTGCAGCAACCGGCACACTGCCTGACAGTGCCCTACAAACCTAATATCTTTTCCCGGGTGATGCAACGCACAACCGCCCGAAATGATTACTGTCCGTAGGTTTTATGGGGCTGATTCAGATAGGCCAGTTCTTCCGGCGTGGATTCCCGTCCCAAAACCGCATTGCGGTACGGAAAACGGCCAAACCTGGCGATCAGTTCCCGGTGCTCATGGGCGAAATCCAGCGCGTTATCCAGCACTTGCCGGTGCTCAATTCCCATCTCACCAAACAGGCTTTCAAGGCAACTGATATGCTGATCCTGCTCCTGTATCGATTCAGCGTGTTCCAGCGGCATATAGAAGAACAGCTTCTCACTCAGTTCCAGCGCCCGGTCATGCCCCAGCTCAATCCCTTCTTTACTCAGCGTTGCCGCTTTACTGTCACCGGAAAACGCCTCGGCACTGCCACGGTAAATATTACGGCTGAACTGATCCAGCAAAATGATCAGCGCCAGACGGCCACGGGGCTGCCGCGCCCAGTCATCCAGTTCACCGGCCAGCGCCTGCCGTACCCGCTGCCCAAAGGCATCACGGATCAGACCATCAACCTCCTCTCCCCCGAACCACCAGAGTTTTTTCCGGTCAGGGGTTGCCAGGCCATCACACAAATCACCAAACCAGAAATGCAGAATCTCTTCAATTTTCTCAGTCATGCTGACAATCCGTCTTTAAAATCCATTAAAGAGTATAAGATATACCCGTACACTTAATAATTAAATATTTCAGCAACTTGTGAAAAACCTGACAGAAAATTATAACGCCCGGTTTATTGAAGACCTGACAGCAACGCCGGTGACACTGATGCTCACAACTCTCAGAACAACACACCCTCGGTGAAGATATTCAGCACCGTTAATCTGAGTCGCCTGTTAGCTGTTCGTACCGGTGACATGTATCTGTTACAAAATACTGATCCGACGGCCTCAAAACTGAGCTTGCCGGCTGACCTGACAGATTGTTTTAAAAGAAAAGATCTGGATCAGACACACCCCATGACGTACATTGAAAACCTTACTTCGGCAACACTGAGCTGTACTGAAACAGACGCTGAATACAGATTAAAGGATTAAGAATGAAAGACTTGGATGACCACAAAAAAATAGCCGTGCTTATTGATGCTGATAATGCTCAATACTCAAAGGTTAAGGCTGTACTGGATGAAATCTCTGCACATGGACACATTGTCATCAAAAGAGCATATGGTGACTGGTCCAGTGACTACCTGAAGAACTGGAAAAGCCATTTAAACGAGCTGGCAATACAACCTATACAACAATTTGCTTACACCGTCGGTAAAAACTCAACAGATGCATCGATGATCATAGATGCTATGGATTTACTCTACTCAGATAAATTTGATGCCTTTGCATTGGTTTCCAGTGACAGTGACTTCACAAAACTGGCAGCCAGACTCAGAGAATCTGAAATTTTTGTGTTCGGCGTCGGTGAGCAAAAAACACCTATTTCATTCAGAAATGCCTGTGATGATTTCGTATTTACAGAAAACCTGGAAATCGAGCTTTCAAATGAAGTCGCTGAAAAATCATCTGAAACAAACATCCCGGTCAAAAATAAAAAGAACGTTACCTTTGAGCTGATACCTGTTTTAAAGAAAGCCTGGGACTTATATCAGGACGATGATGGCTGGGCAAATGTTGCGGCTGCCGGCAGTTTTGTAAAGCGCTTAAAACCTGATTTCGACCCCAGAACCTATGGCGCAAAAAAGCTACCTGAAATCATCACTGCACTGGAGCAGGAGTTTGAAATGAAAAGGTACAAAGGTAAGGGCGTTGTTAACATCATTGCGTACAGACCTGTTTTAAGCACGTAATCGCTTTTTCCATATTGCCGCAACGCTCTGGCCCAGTAACTGCCATCAAACCCTGACTAATTTATAGCCGGGGTTATAATGTTCTACAAAGCATCATTCCAACAACATCATTTATGCAATTTTATCTTTAAAGTCAGGAGTTTCTGCTTTAGTCTGAGACAACATTTTACTGAGGGAATCCGAAATGCGTGCGTTACTTACCGTAGCCGTTATCGCCGTTCTGGCGATTGCCAGTGTGTATATCTACCAGACAATGCAACCTGCTGTTTCACCTCAAACCGCCAGCCAGGGAGCGGACCGGAAAACCACCGGCCAGCTACCCAAAGTCACGCACAGCAGCCAGAGCAACCAGAGCAACCAGACATCAGAACAGAGCGATCCCGCTCAGCCGGCAAGCGCTTCTGATACGCCAACAACGACAAACAAGCTGTCTGCCGGTAAAACCATCAAAGTTCAGCCGGTTGATGAAGCGCAACTCTCCGCCAGCGACAATATTCTGGAAGAAGTCATTGCCTCTCCGGTAGATGAACTGACCCGCCAGGCAGCCAAACAGCATATTGAAGAAGTAACCCGCGCGCCTCAGGAAGCCATTGATATCCAGCAGGCCGACCACTTTGTTACGGTAGATCAGTTACTGGAACTGCCCCTGCAACAACTGATCACCCCGGCCACTACTCAGGCACCGGTCGCAGAAGAAGACAACGCTAAATCCTTTGCGGTGGATACCGGACCGATTAAATCCAGATCATTAGACGCAGACCCTGCCGACAACCGCCAGACAACGCCGAAACAGGCTGAAGACACTGGCTTCTCATTTGAGAATATCAGACGCAAGATCGTCACGGTGTTCAGCGATGAAGAGGACGGCTCAGAACCTTCACCGCAAGTGATATCCCGTACGAAAGCAGCCACCGAAGAAGCCATCGCACAGATGGACAACCAGATTAAGCTGCAGGCGCTGCTCAACAACCCGGAAACGGCTAAAGATCAGGTATTCTTTATCCATGCAGTCACCGGCGGCGACAGGCAGGGGCTCTGGGGCATTATCCAGCACGGTGTCATCAAAACATTTGCGAAAGGCATCCGCATTCAGGATAAGGTCATTACCGCGAACATTCCCCGGGAGGCAGATGAACGCCTTGCCAACCGCAGCAGTTCATTCCTGGGGGCGATTCTGGACCGCAAAGTGAAAGACACTTACGTCTATAACTACCAGAAAGGCATCCTGGGCCAGAACCCGAACCTGATCACTCCCGGCCAGGAACTGATCATCGTCAGCTTTGAAGAGGCCGAATTAATTGCTATCTATAATCACTTTGTTAATCAGTAATCCGGTAAAACAATGATCGATCTGTATACCTGGGGGACGCCCAACGGCCGCAAAGTCACCATTATGCTGGAAGCCTGCGGCCTGCCCTATCAGGTTCACCGGATTGATATCGGTGCCGGTGACCAGTTTGCGCCTGAGTTTCTGGCCATCAGCCCCAACAACCGCATTCCGGCTATCACCGACAGTGAGGGCCCGGACGGTGAACCGGTATCTCTGTTTGAAAGCGGCGCAATTCTGCTCTATCTGGCGGAAAAAACCGGCCGTTTTTTACCGACAGATCCCCGCCAGAAGATTATCTGTATGGAATGGCTGATGTGGCAGATGGGCGGCTTTGGCCCCATGCTGGGACAGGCCCATCACTTTAACCGTTTTGCCAAAGAAGATGTTCCTTACGGCAAACAGCGATACACCACCGAAGCCAAACGGCTCTGGGGCGTGCTGGATAAGCACCTGCAACACCGGGATTATATATGCGGCACAGCCATCAGCATTGCTGATTTCGCCATCTACCCCTGGGCCTGTCGCTATGAATGGCAAACCGTTGAACTCAGCGACTTCCCCACCGTACACCGGTGGATGCAGCGGCTGGCAGCCGAAGGCTACATCACCAAAGGCATGCAGATACCCGACACTCGCTAATCAATCCTCAGGCAGACTATACACATATGCTGAGCACTGAATTCTTAATCACCTCATTAGTGGTCGTCCTGCTGCCCGGTACGGGCGTCATCTTCACCGTTGCCACCGGCCTGAGCCTTGGCCGCCGGGCAAGTATTTTTGCGGCGCTGGGCTGTACGCTGGGAATCATCCCGCATTTACTGGCCAGTATCTTTGGCCTTGCCACCCTGCTGCATACCAGCAGCCTGGCATTCCAGCTGTTTAAATACGCCGGGGTCATCTACCTGCTCTACCTTGCCTGGGGCATGTGGAAGGAAACCGGCAGCATTCGCTTTGATGATTCAGGCACAACCCCTGTGCAAAACTGGCGAATTGCCCTGCAGGCCATGCTGATTAACGTACTGAACCCCAAGTTATCGATTTTCTTTCTGGCATTTCTGCCGCAGTTTTTACCCGCTGCCACAACCACACCGCTGGCGGACATGCTGATCCTCAGCCTGAGCTTTATGCTGATGACATTGCTGGTGTTTATTGGTTACGGATTATTTGCCCATCACATCAAACACTATATCCAGCACAGCCCGACAATTCTGACCTGGCTGCAGCGCAGCTTTGCCGGCATCTTTGTTGCCCTGAGCGCCCGGCTGGCCAGCAGTGAGCAGTAGATACGGCGCCACCCACAACTGAAAATAAAAATCACTTAATGGCTAAGTCTGCCTTGTGATATGAGCATGTACACCGTATATTCCCACGCTCTGATTCATTAAAAGGACTTAATAATGAAAGCGTTACTTCTCAAAGGTGCTAACTGGATTCTCTTAATTGGTTTATTTCTGACCTGTTACGGTATCTATGATGCATTCAACCAGCGCAACGTCAGCGCAACCCCTCAAGCCGTAGAACTCGCCAGCCTGGCGAATTACGACGGTGAACTCAGCAACGTGACCATCAGCGGTGGTCGCCTGGACGTTGCCAATACTTACGAATACACCCGTGAAAAACGCGGTAAAGTACGCAGCAGAGACTTCTATGCTCCGGTGCTTAATGCAGACAACCAACCTGTCTACATCATGCAATTCGAGGCGGAGCCTACGCTGGAAATGGCCTTCAAAGAAGCTGAATATACAGGGTTGCTACAACCTGCATCGGCCCTGCCCGACAAAATCCTGGAGGCATATACCTCTGAATTCGGTCACAGTAACTTTTACATGCTGGAAACTGACTTCACCCACCAGTCGCTCGGCGACCGTATCGGAAAAATTGGCTTTTTCTTTGTGATCTTCCTGGTCGGTTTCGGGCTGCGTAAATTGCTGACCCGCAAGCCTGCCGTCACACAACAAGAGACAGAAGCCTAAACCGCTTCAGGGTTGCTCAGTCCTATTTATGCTGAGCAACCCTTCCCCATCGCTGTCACTTAATTATTCACCGCAGCTTTTCTAACGCACATTCAGCCTGAATAGCTCGGTACCTGAGACTGATCCCGCTCTGCCAGATACAAATTCCTGCAATATCAGCCAGCATTCCTCCCCATCACAGATGTGATTATCACTGCACGAAAACCTGTTACCACCAGGCATGACTTAAACTCATGCTTAATGATTTAAAATCGGTTTCGTCCCTATCCCACCTGTTTTATTTTGCCGTGAAGCCAATTCATAAAAACAAACAGGCCAGCTATGCAAACACAATCCGGGCAACGTACATCCCGCCGCCGTGGTAATTCCCGCAGCGCCGGACGGGCCGCTCAGGCCATGCACCAACTGCCGTGGCAACAGCTGCGAAATCCGTTAACTCCCATTAAAGTCATCAGCGATGATCAGTTAGAAAGTATCCACCATGCCTCGCTGGATATCCTTGAACAGGTAGGCATCAAAGTGCTGTTGCCGGAAGCCCGGGACATCATGCGTCAGGCCGGTGCAAAAACCTCTGCCGATTCTGAACAGGTATTTTTCGACCGGGAAATGATCGAATCCCTGATTGCACTGGCCCCCGCAGAATTTACCCTGCATGCCCGTAATCCGGCCCGCAACCTGCGTTTTGGCAGCAACTATGTCAACTTCGGTACCGTCGCCAGCGCGCCGAATGCCAGCTGCATGGATAAAGGCCGACGGGCCGGTAACCGGCAGGATTATCAGGACTTTTTACGGCTGGCACAGCACTTCAATATCATCCACTTTCTTTCCGGTTATCCGGTGGAACCGGTAGATGTACACCCGGGCGTTCGCCATCTGGATTGTCTGGCCGATGCCGTCCGCCTGACCGATAAAGTCATGAACTGCTATTCACTGGGGGTAGAACGGAATCAGGATGCCATCGAAATCGCCCGTATCGCCCGGGGCATCAGCCATGAACAGCTGGACGAAGAACCCAGCCTCTTTACCATCATCAACACTAACTCCCCACTGTCGCTGGATATTCCCATGCTGCAGGGAATTATGGAGATGGCAAAACGCAACCAGGTGGTGGTGATTACCCCTTTTACCCTGGCAGGCGCCATGGCCCCGGTGACACTGGCAGGGGCACTGGCACAGCAGAATGCAGAGGCCCTGGCCGGGCTGTGTTTTGCCCAGATGATTCGCCCGGGGGCCCCGGTAGTCTATGGAGGCTTCACCTCCAACGTGGATATGAAGTCCGGTTCACCGGCCTTTGGTACCCCGGAATACATGCAGGCGGCGCAGATCGGCGGCCAGTTGGCCCGCCGCTATAACCTGCCTTACCGCAGCTCCAACGTGAACGCCGCCAATACCGTCGATGCCCAGGCCGGTATCGAATCCACCATGGCCCTGTGGGGCGCACTGGGCGGCGGCGTCAATCTGCTGATGCACGGCGCGGGCTGGATGGAAGGCGGCCTGTGCGCCTCCTTTGAAAAGTTCGTCCTCGATGTAGACCTGCTGCAAATGATGGCCACCTATCTGAAGCCGCCGGAGGTAAGCGACGCCAGTCTGGCAGTTAGCACCGTTGCGGAAGTCGGCCCCGGCGGTCACTTCTTCGGCTGCGCCCATACCATGGAGCGCTACGAAAACGCCTTTTATGCCCCGTTGATTTCCGACTGGAGCAACTATGAAACCTGGGACGGCAAGGGCCGCCCCACCGCCTTCGAAAAAGCCAACCAGGTCTATAAAAAGGCACTGGCTGATTATCAGCAGCCGGTGCTGGATCCGGCTATCGATGAGGAACTTGAAGCTTTCATCAGCCTGCGCAAAGCCGCCGGCGGTGTCGCCACCGATTTTTAATTTTGCACAGCCGGCCAGCGCCGGTGGCTAATAATAAGGATAAACAGCACTATGAAATCTCATGTACAGGTTGCCGTTATCGGCGGTGGCGTTGTGGGTTGCAGCGTACTTTATCACCTGACCAAACTGGGCTGGAAAGATGTCTGCCTGATTGAACGTTCTGAGCTCACCGCCGGTTCCACCTGGCACGCGGCTGGCGGCATGCACACCCTGAACAGCGACCCGAACGTCGCCAAGCTGCAGAACTACACCATCAACCTGTATAAGGAACTGGAGGAAATTTCCGGCCAGTCCTGCGGCATTCACATGAGTGGCGGCATCATGGTGGCCGATACCCCGGAGAGGCTGGAGTTTCTCAAAACCGCCCACGCCAAGGGCAAATACCTGGGGCTGGAAAGTGAATTCATCGACATGGATGAAGTAAAGAAGCTCCACCCCCTGCTGGATACCAGCCACTTCTGCGGGGCACTGTACGATCCGCTGGAAGGTCACGTCGACCCTTCCGGTGTGACCCATGCCTATGCCAAGGCGGCCCGCATCGGCGGTGCTGAAATCTACCGCCAGTGCCCGGTACTGGACCTTAAACAAACCCCGGAAGGCCACTGGGAAGTCATTACAGAGAAAGGCACTATTCATGCTGAGCACGTGGTCAACTGTGGCGGACTCTGGGCCCGTGAAGTTGGCCGTATGGTGGGGCTGGAACTGCCGATTCTGGCGATGGAACACCAATACCTGATTACCGACACCATGCCCGAAGTGGAAGCGCTGGACAAAGAACTGCCCCACTGCATCGACTTCTCCGGCGAGATGTATATGCGGCAGGAAGGTCAGGGGCTGGTCATGGGCACCTATGAACAGGCCTGTGTGGCCTGGTCCGAACGGCAAACCCCCTGGCACTTTGGCCATGAGTTGCTCAACCCGGATTTGGAACGTATCTCCCCCAGCCTTGAAATTGCCTTTGCCCATGTACCGGCACTGGCGGAAGCCGGCATTAAACAAACCATCAACGGCCCGTTCACCTTTGCCCCGGATGGCAACCCGCTGGTAGGCCCGGTCCGCGGCCTGAAAAACTTCTGGGTCGCCTGTGGCGTAATGGCCGGATTCAGCCAGGGCGGCGGTGTCGGGCTGGCATTATCTAACTGGATGGTTCACGGTGATCCGGGCAGCGACATCTTCGCTATGGATGTTGCCCGCTATGGCAACTGGGCCACCATGGCCTACACCAACACTAAGGTGAAAGAAAACTACCAGCGCCGCTTCCGGATCAGCTATCCGAACGAAGAATTACCCGCTGCCCGCCCACACCGTACCACTGCCATTTATGATCTGCTGAAAGAAAAGAACGCCGTATTCGGCACCAGCTACGGGCTGGAACACGCCCTGTGGTTTGCCGCCGAAGGGCAGACACCGGAAGAAATTCCCAGCTTTCGCCGCTCCAACGCCTTTGAACAGGTTGCTGCGGAATGTCAGGCGGTGCGTCATCAGGTAGGCCTGCTGGAAATTTCTAACTTCGCCAAATACCGCATCAGCGGCACCGGCGCTGCCGCCTGGCTGGATAACCTGCTGGCCAACACCCTGCCTGCCACTGGCCGGATGGTGCTGGCGCCTATGCTCAACCGGGCCGGTAAACTGCTGGGAGACTTCACCGTTGCCCGCCTGAAAGACGATGAGTTTTATATCTTCGGCTCCGGCACCGCCGAAGAATTTCACCTGCGTTGGTTTGAACAGCAACTGGAAGGTGTCGCCAATGTTCAGCTGGAGTGTCTGCGCACCCGGCTGACAGGTTTGTCCATCGCCGGCCCCCACGCCAAAGCGTTGCTCAGTAAGCTGACTCATCACGATCTGGATGATTTCAGTTTCATGCGCTTTGCAGCAATGGATGTTGGCCATGCACCGGCACTGGTTGGCCGGATCAGCTTTACCGGCGAACAGGGCTATGAGATCTGGGTAGAGCCGGACTATTTACGGGCCGTCTATATGAGCCTCACAGAAGCTGGCGCAGAATTCGGCCTGCGCCATTTCGGTGCCCGGGCACTGGACAGCCTGCGCCATGAAAAAGGCTTTGGTGGCTGGACCCGGGAATTTACACCGGATTACCAGCCTCATCAGGCTGGCATGGGCCGGTTTGTAAAACCCAATAAGGGCGATTTCATCGGTCAGCCAGCCGCTGCTGAAAATGCCGGTCAGCAAGCTGATAAAGTGCTTATCCAACTGGCCATTGATGATCTGGGGGGCGATGCAGATGCCGTTGCCGACGAGCCGGTATACTTCAATGATCAGGTGGTCGGCTGGGTGACTTCCGGTGCCTACGGCCACTGTGTACAGATGAGTCTCGCGCAGGCCTATGTGGACAGCAGTGTGGCCACGGAAGATCGCTTTACAGTTGAAATTCTGGGCAACATGCACCCGGCCAGCCGTCTGGCAGAGCCGCCGTATGATCCTTCCGGCAGCAAAATGCGGGGCGTGTAACATGCAGCGTTATTCGCTCTTTAATCTGATCCGCCAGTCTCTGGGATACCACCGGGGCTGGCAAAGTAACTGGCGTACCCCAGCGCCAAAAGACCATTACGATATCGTCATTGTCGGGGGCGGCGGCCACGGGCTGGCCACCGCTTACTATCTGGCGAAAAAACACGGCATTAACCGGGTGGCGGTCATCGAAAAAGGCTGGCTGGGGGGCGGCAATACCGGCCGCAACACCACCATTGTTCGCTCAAACTACCTGTACGATGAATCTTCTGCCCTGTTTGAACATGCCATGCAACTCTGGGAAGGGTTGTCTCAGGAACTGAACTACAACGTGATGTTCTCCCAGCGGGGGCTGATGCACCTGGCCCACAACGAACATGACCTGCACGAAATCACCCGCCGCTGCCATGCCATCCGCATGAACGGTATCGACTCAGAACTGCTGACACCCAGGCAAATCAAACAGCGGGTGCCAATGATCAACCTCAATGCCCGCTTTCCGGTACTTGGCGCGTTGTATCAGGGCCGTGCCGGTACTGCCCGGCACGATGCCGTCGCCTGGGGCTATGCCCGGGGCGCCGATGCGCTGGGGGTGGATATTATCCAGAACTGTGAAGTGCTGGGCTTTGATATCCAAAATAACGAAGTGCGCGGCGTACATACCACCCAGGGGCTGATCCGGGCTGACAAAGTCGGCTGTGTGGCCGCCGGTAACTCAAGCGTACTGGCGGCCAAAGCCGGCCTGAAGCTGCCACTGGAATCCGCCACCCTGCAGGCCTTTGTGTCAGAACCGCTGAAACCCATGCTCGACTCGGTGGTTACCTCCAACACCGTGCACTGTTATGTGAGCCAGTCGGATAAGGGCGAACTGGTGATCGGCGGCTCCTCTGATCCTTACAACAGCTACTCCCAGCGGGGCGGCTTCGATCAGATCGAGCATGTGGTCGGTCCTATGGTCGAGCTGTACCCGGTTATCAGCCGCCTGAAAATGATGCGCCAGTGGGGCGGCACCGTCGACCTTGCACCGGACCGCTCCCCCATTCTCGGTGAATCGGCCGTGAGCAACCTGTACTTCAACTGTGGCTGGGGCACCGGCGGCTTTAAAGCCCCCCCCGGCTCCGGCGATCTGTTCGCCGATTCGCTGGCCAATGACCGGATGCATCCGATCCTCCAGCCGTTTGGCCTGGAACGCTTTACCAGCGGCGAACTGATCGACGAAGGCGCTGCCGCCGGCGTTGCCCACTAACTGACTTTACGGGACACAAGCATGCTTTTAATCGAATGCCCCTGGTGTGGCCAGTGTGAACAAAGTGAATTCCATTACGGCGGTGAAGCCCATCTCACCCGGGCTACTCCAGAAAGCGACAACACTGAACTGACCGGCTTTTTATTCCTGCGCAGCAACGTCCGGGGTGATACCGCCGAACGCTGGTTCCACGCCGCCGGCTGCCGCCGCTGGTTTAATGCCCGGCGTAACACCGTCGACGACCGCTTCATCTGCACCTATAAGCCCGGCCAAAACGCCCCACAGGAAACCACCGATGCCTGAATCCACCAACCGCACCGGTCATGCACTGCCGCCCGGTGCCAAAACTCTCCGTTTTCGCTTTAACGGCAAAACTTACACCGGCCTGCAGGGTGATACCCTGGCCTCCGCCCTGCTGGCCAACGGCATTCACTTTGTCGGCCGCAGTTTTAAATATCACCGCCCACGGGGGATTTTCAGCGCGGGCAGTGAAGAGCCCAATGCCATCGTGGAAACCGGCACCGGTGGCTATGCCGCGCCTAACGTCCGGGCCACTGAAGTGGAACTGTATGACGGCCTCGAAGCCCGCAGCCAGAACTGCTGGCCCTCCCTGAGCTTTGACATGCTGGGCATTAACAGCCTGATCAGCCGTTTTATTCCCGCAGGCTTCTATTACAAAACCTTTATGTGGCCCCGCAGTTTCTGGCTGAAGTACGAACACTATATTCGCCAGAGTGCCGGCATGGGAGAATGCCCTTCACAGCCGGATGCCGAAGGCTACGAAAAACACCACCGCCACTGCGATGTACTCATCGCCGGGGCAGGCCCCGCCGGGCTGGCCGCCGCATTAGTGGCAGGACGCAGCGGTGCCCGGGTCATTCTGGTAGACGAACACCCTTACACCGGCGGCCAGCTGAATGACCGCCGTAACAGCCCCGCCACCGACAACTGGCTGCAGCAGGTCACCACTGAACTGGCAATGTTACCGAATGTCAGCCTGATGCTGCGCACCACACTCAGCGGCTATTACGACCACAACTTCTGCACCCTGCTGGAAAAAGTCAGCGACCACCTGCCCCCGGCTGAACGTCAGGACTGCCGCCAGCGGCTGTGGAAAGTCCGCGCTAAACAGGTCATCATCGCCAGCGGTGCCTTCGAACGGCCACTGGTGTTTGCCGATAACGACCGCCCCGGCATCATGCTGGCCAGCGCCGTGCGCAACTACATCAACCGCTACGGTGTCTTACCCGCACAGCAACTCTGTGTATTCACCAATAACGATTCGGCTTACCAGACCGCTCTGGACGCGCAGGCAACCGGCGCACAGGTGAAGGTTATCGACCTCCGCCTAAAACCGGATACACCCGATGCAAACAGCCTGCCCGGCCTGGCGCAGGCTGCGGGTATACAGATCCACTGGAACAGCGCTGTCAGTGCTGTTCACGGTAAAACACAGGTCAAAGGTGTCACGGTTCATCAGCTCAGTGATGACGGGCGCAATATTCAGGGGCCGGGAATCCGGCTGGACTGCCAGTGCATTGCGGCTTCCGGCGGCTGGACACCAAACGTCAGCCTGTTCAGCCAGGCCCGCGGCAAACTGCGCTTCGACGAAGAGCAACAGCACTTTATGCCGGACAGAGGCGTCGCCATTAATCCCAACATCAGCGCCGGTGCCTGCAATGGCCGCTTTGACCTGGCTGGCTGCATCAGCGAAGGCGAAAGCGCTGCTTTTCTGACACTGGACGCACTGAAGATCAGCGCCAGCAAACAGCCGGTTACACAGCCCCCGGCAGATCCGGAAGACCAGCCTGTACACCTTGCCCCCCGCATCCTGTGGGCTGTCCCCTGTGACCATCCCATCGGCGAAGGACCAAAGAAGCATTTCCATGAACTGCAGAACGACTCCACTGCAGCGGATATTGCACTGGCCGCCCGGGAAGGGTTTCATTCCGTGGAGCATTTAAAGCGTTACACCACCACAGGCATGGGCACCGATCAGGGTAAAACCTCCAACGTCAACGCGCTGGCGCTGATGGCTGAATACCGCCGTCTGCCGATCGCCGCCGTCGGCACCACCCGGTTCCGCCAGCCGTATACCCCGGTCACTTTCGGAGCGATAGCCGGTAAAGATCTGCAAAACCTGTTTGCCCCCAAACGCCATACAGCCATTCAACCCTGGCACGACCGGCACGGCGCCGTCATGGAAGATGCCGGCGGCTGGCGTCGGCCCCGCTATTATCAGCAATACCCCGGTGAAAGCATGCACGATGCCGTGCAGCGGGAATGTGCCCAGGTACGTAAAACCGCCGGCATGGTAGACGCCTCCACTCTGGGTAAAATTGATATTCAGGGTAAGGATGCAGCCGAGTTTCTCGAACGGATCTACACCAACCGCTGGCACACTCTTGCGGTTGGCCAGTGCCGCTATGGCCTGATGCTCAATGAACAGGGCATGGTCATCGACGACGGTGTCACCAGCCGGATCGGCGAACATCACTTCCATATGACGACCACCACCGGCGGCGCTGCCCGGGTCTATCAGCTGCTGGAAGATTACCGCCAGACCGAATGGCCGGAGCTGGACGTTTACCTCACCTCGGTAACAGAACAGTGGAGCGTGATCAGCCTGAGCGGTCCCAGCGCCGAAGCCATCATGCAGCCCCTGACCTCACAGCCAGTGAACGCAGCCGACTTCCCGGACATGAGCTGGCAAGCCATGGACATCGCCGGAGTACCGGCAAGGGTATTCCGCATCAGTTTCAGCGGCGAAGCCGGCTATGAAATTAACGTCCCTACACGCTACGGCCAGGCCATTTGGGAGAAGATCTGGCAACAGGGGCAAGCCTTCGGATGTGTTGCCTACGGCACCGAAAGTATTCACCTCTTGCGGGCCGAAATGGGCTTTATCATCGTCGGCCAGGACAGCGACGGTACAAATACCCCGCTGGATTTAGGCATGCAGTGGATCGTCGCCAGCGACAAAGCCGACTTCGTGGGCAAACGGGGGCTGCAACGCAACGTGTTCAGCCAGAGTAACCGCAAGCAACTGGTCGGCCTTATGCCTGAAGATGCCAGCCAGATCCTCCCGGAAGGCGCGCAGGTGGTCTTACCCGGCGCTATTCAGAGCAACGACAAAGGCATCGGCCACGTCACCTCCGGTTACTTCAGCTCGACGCTAGAATCCGGTTTTGCCATGGCCATGGTGGCCGGCGGCCGGCAACGTAAAGGCGACACCCTGGAAGTAATGCTACTCAGCGGTGAGACCGTCAGGGTAACCGTCACCGGCACCCGTTTTCTGGACATGCAACCTAAAGCCGCACAACAGGAGGCCTCATGAACGCCGCCGAACATACCCTGCCACAGGCCTGCTTTCCCCTGCAGGATAAAGCCCCACTGCAGTATCAGTCCGTCACACTGCAGCCACTGCCCCACTGCGGCAAACTGATACTACGGGGGAATTTCTCTGCCTTTGCAGATCAGCCCGCCCCCCGCGGTTTTATCACGGGCCCGGATAACAGCCGGATTTACTGGCTTGGCCCGGATGAATTACTGGTGACCTCAGCAGACAACAGCCTGAATGTATTACAACAACAGTTTGCCGAATACATTCAGGTGGATGTCAGCGACTATTACCAGCAGCTGTTACTGTCGGACACCAGTGGTCAGCACTCCCCGGCCCTGAGGCATCTGCTCAGCCAGCTGTTTCATCTGGATTTTGATACTTTTGCCGTTGGCCAATGCCAGCAGACCCAATGCGGGCAGGCCGGTGTACTGATTGCCCGGCAGGAGGATGGCTACCTGATCCAGTACCGGGTCAGTTATGGGGAGTATCTGTGGGAGTATTTTGAGCAGTTAATGAGTGGGGTGGGGATTAAATTTGTTTAGTCCGTCCAGGCACAGTGCATTTCTCTGTTGCTGTGCTGGTATTTAACTTCAGATGATCTGTTTCGACTTCGTCGAGTCAAGACCTTGAAACGAGACTCTCTTTGATGAGCCTGTCCTTAACAATCCAACGTCGCCCCACCGCTCGCCGGGCTTCGCCCGGTACCCTGCGCGTCTCGTTATTGAATGGTACCGCAAAGACTCAGCCGCTACGCGTCTTCAAACAGTTTGCGGTACCATTCAATCACTCCGATGCTCGGCTTCACAGAAGGGGAAACTTTAAGCCGTGCCAATGAATAGCATTGACTTAAAGCTATAGAAATCAAAGAAATTTATTGTATAGTGTTCGCCACATGGGATGAATTGAAGTACCCGAAAGTGATAGCAAAACTGGCACTAATAGCGGTACTTAACACCAATATTCAGGATGAATACCCTCCTCGCTACATCACTTACTCAATTCTTCTCAAATACCTTACAAGGACCCCAAGCTTACAAGCTTTATAACCTTACAAGGTCTGAATAATAAGTTGTTATGCTGCTAATTGATTTTAAAGTTCACCGCTATCGATCTAGTAGTAAATTCAGCCACTTTTCGTCCGTGCGCATAATAGGTAAAGTGGCTTTTAATAAATACCGCATCATCGTGGCACCAATGGAAGGTTAAGCGTACCTATCTACCTAATTCCGCCCGTTCCCAGTGTGCCGTTTTGTATCCAAAGAATAATTTAGGGTAGCATGTCACATTCGTCAGTTTGTGCCACACATAATTCAGCACACTGCGTTGTTTCATCGCTACTCATAAAAAGGCGAGGCATTGGACGCCCTCTTCGTGACCGCCCATGCTTTCAGCATTAGCTATTCCAGATTTCAGTATGCAAGGAGTGTAAGTGAAAGAACTACTGTTAATATTGGCAATAATGACTCTAAGCGGGTGCTCTCAAGAATTTGATTCAGATAAGTTTAATAGCATTCTCCCTGGGACTTGGGAGTACAGCGAAAATTTAGATATGGGAAAAAGCCTTTTTATTAAGTCTTTGGATAAAATAGATATTACTAAGGGAAAGGGGTATATCATTAAAAGTGAACAGCACTACTACAGCACTATTGATGATCAGTTTTATGTTCGATTGAAAGCAAATGAGTCTGGAGTTATTGAAACAAAAGGCAACGAATTATTTTTCACTCCTGATGCTATAGAAATGACTTACTTCCAGTCGAATGTTTCTCAAATTACAGAGAAAAGTATGAGAGAAAAAATTAAAGCGCTCATTGGAATACCGCAAAAATATAAGATTAGAGAATACGGCCCTAATAAAATTATTCTACAGGACCTTGAATATGATGAACCTAGGGTTTGGGAGAAATCAGAATCATCACCCTAACTTCTAGCGCTAGGTTGTAAAGACTACTTCAAATGGTTTTGTGGTAACTGTGATTGTCCGAGGAACCGGGGTAAAACCAGTATCCGGCGAAGCCGGGCAAGCATTGGGGCGGCGTTTAGATTCTTAAGACCTTTGCGCCGTTCCAAAGGTCTTGAGTCGCGTGAGCGAAAAGATCATCCGCAATAACAGATACCCGCAGTAGTTAACAAAACACTCTAACCATCTGATACTGCGCCAACCACCAAGAGAATAAATAAACTACGACACTACCCAAAACACCACCCAATACCGGGCAAGCTTCCCCAAAAAAATCAACACAACAGACAACAGCACCGGCAGCTTCAGCCAGCCCGCCAACAAGCACAGAGGATCACCTATCACCGGCACCCACGACAGCAACAAACTCCAGGCCCCGTAGCGTTGCACATACTTCATGGCCCGCTGGTGCTTTTTGCTCTCTGCTTTAAACGGGTTGACGATCCACCAGCCCAGGGCAAAGGTCACACTGCCCCCCAGGCCATTGCCTAAGGTTGCCACCAGCAACAGCAACCATACCGGGTACGTGGCGGTATTCACCAGATAGCCCAGTACCACTTCCGAGCCGCCGGGTAACAAGGTTGAGGATATAAAACTGCTGGCAAACAGCCCCCACAGATCGAGGCTGTCTGTAAAAGATGTCATGCAGTTGCGGCCTGCATCGAGGCCCGTACACAGCGCAGAATATGGTACTCATACGCGCCGCCAAGCGCTTCGAATACCGGCTTAAGCGCCACGCCGGTGGCCTGCTCATGCTCAAGAATGGTTTGCTGAATGTTGGTCAGCTCGGCGCTGTTAATTTCAACCACCGCATCAAGGTTCAGAAGGCCTTTGGATATCCCCAGCGCCAGATGATGATAAATCACCTTTTCAGATAAATGCTGTTGCCGGGCAACCTGCTCAATGGTCATCCCTGCCTGATACAGCGCTACGGATTCCTGTGCCTGCAAATCACCATCAGCATGTTGCTGCTGGCTGCTTTCGTAATCGTGGATTACCGACAGGAAATCATCGCCATACAGGGCCAGCTTTTTATCACCGATACCACTCAGACGCCCCAGTTGCTGTTGGGTTTGCGGCCGGTACATCACCATTTCCATCAGAGTGGCATCATGGAAGATCACATACGGCGGTACATCCTGCTCTTTAGACAGCTGCATCCGCAGTTCGCGCAGTGCGGTCCACAGGCCATGATCATCGGCGTCCAGATTATGTTGCGGATCTTTACGCTTACTCAGGCTTTCATGCTTCCGCTTATCCTGACGTAACTGAATCTGTTCTTCGCCGCGCAGCAATCCCCGGCAGGCTTCGGTCAGGTGTAACACACCGTGGCTGTCTGCCAGAACACCGAGGTAACCCCGTGCCACCAGTTGACGGAATACCGAGCGCCACTGCTGCACGTTCAATTCTTTGCCGATACCAAAGGTCGATAACGTCTGGTGGTTACTGCTCTGAATCCGGTCGTTCAGTTTGCCCAGCAACACATCAATCACATATCCCACGCCATAACGCTGGCCGGTACGGTATACGGTTGAGAGCGCTTTGCGTGCCGCTTCGGTGCCGTCCCATACCGGCACAGGCTCCAGGCAGGTATCGCAGTTGCCACATTCGGCTTTGGCGTCATCATCAAAATACTGTAACAGGGCCTGTCGCCGGCAGGTGGTGATTTCACACAGCCCCAACATCGACTCCAGCTTCTGCCGCTCAATGCTTTTGTGCATCTCACTGCCCTGGGAGCTTTCCAGCATCTGCCGCAGAAAAATCACATCCTGCAGGCCGTACACCATCCAGGCATCGGCGGCTAAACCGTCACGCCCGGCACGGCCGGTTTCCTGATAATAGGCTTCAATGCTCTTGGGCAGATCCAGATGGGCAACAAAACGTACATTGGGTTTATCAATCCCCATGCCGAAAGCAACAGTGGCCACCATAATGATGTTTTCTTCAGTCAGAAAACGATGCTGCCGCTGGCTGCGTACATCCGAAGCCAGCCCCGCATGATACGCCAGTGCATTAAACCCCTGTTCCCGCAGCCACACGGCGGTATCGTCCACCTTCTTACGGGACAAACAATACACAATGCCGGAATCTTTGCTGTGCTCCGCTTTAATAAACTTCAGCAACTGACTCTTTGCCTGCTGCTTTTGGCCAATGCGGTAACGGATATTCGGCCGGTCAAAGCCCTGCACAAAGGTTCGGGCATTCACCAGCCCCAGCCGCTCAACGATCTCCTGCCGGGTGCGGGTATCCGCCGTAGCAGTTAAGGCAATCCGCGGCACCGCCGGGAACATTTCCTGCAACCGGCCCAGCTGTAAATATTCCGGCCGGAAATCATGCCCCCACTGGGACACGCAGTGCGCTTCATCAATGGCGAACAGGGCTAACTGGCATTCCCGCAACAGTTGCAGCGTACGGGGCTGTAATAACCGTTCGGGGGCGATATACAGAAGATCCAGATTACCGATACGTAAATTATGTTCGGTTTCCTGAATCAGAGAGAAATCCAGCGAAGAGTTAAGACAGCCGGCACGCAGGCCGAGCTGCGACAGCGCCTGTACCTGATCCTGCATCAGTGCGATCAGCGGAGACACCACAATGGCTACCCCCGGCCGGATCAGCCCCGGCAACTGATAACACAGGGATTTACCGCCACCGGTGGGCATAACAACCAGCACATCCTGACCATTAAGAACGGTCTCAATCACTTCATCCTGGGGCGGGCGAAACTGATCGTATCCGAAAACGTGCTTTAAAATATGCTGGGCTTGCTCAATCATGGCGGGGATTATCCTTAATCCAGATCAGGGTGTCACCCGATATTCCAACTAAGTGCGAGAAAGACTACGCATTTGTCATCAATCACTGGTAAAATCGCGGCTTCACGAAACTTAGCGGATATTCACTATGCAAAACCCTCTTCTGACGGCCCCTCTGACTGACAATGAACTCGATGAATTAGAGGCATTTCTGTTCAGTGATGCGGTGTCTGAAGATGCCCTGGACCTGATCGGTACCCACGGTTACTTCTGCGCCCTGAATATCAGCCCCGCTGAAATCTCTGAAAAACAGCGTCTGCAGGAAGTGTTTGACGGCAAGCCGGAATACACCTCTGAAGAACAGAAGCAGCGTATTACTCATTTGCTGAACCGCCTGTACAGCAACATCGGCAGCGACCTGTATAACGATCAGGACATGCAGATGCCATGCGACCTGACCCTGCACGACACTGAAGACGACGTTGCCGAACTAACCTTATGGGCGCAGGCCTTCATGGAAGGCGTATTCCTGAAGGAAGACGAATGGTTCAACCACCAGGCAGAAGAAGAAGTCGCTGAGCTGATGCTGCCAATCATGATCGCCTCTGACCTGTTCGAAGAACCGGAATTCAACACCATGCGCGACGACCAGCGCCTGTGCGACGAAATGTGCCGCAGCATTCCGGACCTGCTGGTAGACCTCTACCTGCTGTTCCACGCCCCGAAAGACAAGCGTTAAGTTCCACGTTCGAAACATTAAAAAAGCCTGCTTAATAGCAGGCTTTTTTGGTTGTGACGAGTGAGGCTGAGACGAGTAAAAATATACGAAAGTGCTTAAGCCAGCACTTCCAAACCTTTCTCAGCCACCAGATTAAGCAACTTTAATGACGGCCCGTTCGGTTTCTTTGCTCCCTGCTCCCACTTCTGAACAGTCGATTTACTGGTATTAAGATAAGCAGCAAACACTCCCTGGCTGACCTGCACACGGGTACGTATTTCTCTGATCTGAACTGCCGAATATTCTTTAACTGCCGGTAAGCACAAGGCATCAAACTCACGTAAGGTCGTCGCGTTCATTACACCGGCATTATGCAAGTCTTCAGCACTTTCATGCACGGCATCTAAAATCGACTTATCCATCATGTTCTACCTCAACTAACGCACCATGCTTCACGGCTTTAAGCAGCTCTTTGTCGCTATAACTTAACAACTCTTTCGCATAGCGCTTAAGGGTTTTCAACTCATGGCCTGAAACATTCGCCCTGACATTCTTTGCAAAACCATACACAAAAAATGCTTTATTACCGACACGATAAGCTATTAAGGTTCTTAAACCGCTCCGCTTTCCTTTATCTGCAAGTGCTATACGCTTTTTCAGCACATACCCACCCAGATCAGCATCTATAAGCCCCTGGGAAATTTCATCTACGGCACGGCACAAAGCCTGATCGCTTAAGCCTTCCCTGACCGCCCATTTACTGAATACTCTGTTTTTAAATATTCGCATTGGTAATTCCTTATACCTAAGGCAAATATATCACCCAGCACCACAGAAAGGCAATTTCAACTAAATCCTCTAATCCGTAGTCCAATAAAAATCAGAAATATTAAAAAAACTGCTCCATTATTTACTGCTTCATTTATGCGGATAAAGCGGCAACAGCAGGCCGGTAAATGGCAACGGTATGCAAACAATTGCAGCCTCAAAGCCAAACCCGGTTTAGCCATTCAGGATACGCCCGTAACATCCACAACTCAGAACTGACCGAATGAGAGACGCCCTTCACTATCTGCCAGCTATTTTCTCAACCCGCAAAAGCTCTACCTTTTCAACACGGGTGTCCATTTGCCAATTAGCATCACTGTATTGCATGGCAAACTGTTGCTCATATCCATAGGTCACCCGTGAACCGTCGGCATCAGGGACTGGCTGAGCATTGCCCAGCAAGGCATCCCGCTGGCTGGCATTGCTGATATTTTCCGAGGCGGTGAGTTTATCCAGAGCCAAAAACCGTTGTTCAAACTCTGCATATTGTTCGCTGTTTAAAATGGCTTCTATCTGCTCCTGAGCAGCTTTGTTTTGCAGGCCTTCCACTATAAACTGAGATTCTTTAAATGCATCCGGATCTTCCTCCTCACCTTCCTCCGGCTCAGGTATTCCGTGCCTGATAGACATACCTTCAGACTCTTCGATGCCATTTTCCTTAAGAATAGCACTCAGCCTGTTACTTACATCGCTGTAACCAGCAGGAATCGTGCTCGACACTTCTATCATGCTGCCTGTTGTGCTGGTTAAGTATTCATCCCAGGCTTCTGTTGGGCTTTTAGGGGTATAAAAAATCGTTGCCTCACCGGTATTTTTGAAAGCCTCTTCAGGAAGCTCTCCCTGAGGAATAAATTTACTTTCATCAACGGATGGTTGTGCAGCAGCCCCCTGACTGACTGCGGCATTAAAATAACTATTAATAATCACGTAAACGAATCCCTTTGTTAGCCTGTTTCATCTTTTACTACTGAATGTGATTTCAAAATGTTCAGATACATTCATCGCTTTTGTGAACTGCATAGATTACACAGCTGAGTGAGTAGCAAGTGATATGCCAATCTGGGAGACGAGGAGGTCAGATCTTGTGTGTAGCATGATCCGATATAAATCTGAAATAGCGAAATGAAAGACCTGGCCCCATTATTAATTTTTGGTCATGCAGGTTGATAAAGAGCCGGGTATTAATATTCAAAAGCGCTTAAGCCGGAACTTCCAGTGCCTTTCTCAGCCACCAGATTAAGCAACTTTAATGACGGCCCGTTTGGTTTCTTAGCCCCCTGCTCCCACTTCTGAACAGTCGATTTACTGGTATTAAGATAAGCAGCAAACACCTCTTGGCTGACCTGCACACCGGCACGTAGTTCTCTGATCTGAACTGCCGAAAATTCTATAACTGCCGGTAAGCACAAGGCATCAAACTCACGTAAGGTCGTCGCGTTCATTACACCGGCATTATGCAAGTCTTCAGCACTTTCATGCACGGCATCTAAAATCGACTTATCCATCATGTTCTACCTCAACTAACGCACCATGCTTCATAGCTTTGATATTCAGACAATGGCTCCGTTTATACAAATCATCCGGCGTCACCAAAGTATTTAGAGCAGCCCGGTTAAATAAATATGTAGAGGTACAACAGGCTTTGGCAGTAAGATAAATAAAGCACAAAGACTGCGCAGCAAACTGACCATCGCCTTTCCTCAGTTTTTCTCACGAAAGGATAAGTAGCACAAGCGCTCCAGCCTGAATCGTGCAACCGACATCAAAAGGAAAGGAACCAAAAAGCATGAAGCTTAAGCAGGTTATTACCATCGCCCCACGATGTACCTCTTCACTGTTTATGCTAACAAATGAAACATCTGGATGTACCGGGCTGCATTTTCCAGTGCCTCACAGATCTTTTCAAAAAAATCCAAATTCATTTATAAGACCCCGCAATGCCAAACAATTAACTTACTATGGCATTAGCTAAGGCGGTATCACACCTAAGCAAAAACGTTTACAAAAGGAGAAGTAAATGAAAAATGTGCTTACCATGGCAGGGAATTTTGCCTTACATGCTGCTTCAAGTGTTTCTGGTGGAGAAACCCTTATACCCATTGTCGGACTCTTAAAGTCTGATAACAGCCAACAAATGCAAAGGCTTGTAATGGGCTCAGTTGAAGCCACAGCTATTGGTGAAAACCGAATTACTGAACTCGGTGATGAGTACAAAGGAGGAGCTTTTATTAAAGATGGCATCGTCACTCTTGATACAGGTAAGACAGACTGTCTGATAATTGATGTTAAATTTACTGAAGATACCTCTAAAAAAGTACAGTTCTTAATTCCGTACAGAAATGCAAATCATGAAAAAGGTTTTGCTATCCACAGATTAAAGATTTCTGAAGCCGATGGCTTTTCACCCGAAGATTATGACTGGATAACCAATGCTTTTTTTGATGGTCTGGAGTCACATCCGGAAAGTGAAAAGATTCTGAATGGGCAGTATGAAGATCAGGCAGGAGAATGTAACAGCTATTTTGGCGATCAGAATACAGAATTTTCTATAGATGATTTTAATAAACTGAAACAAGCACCTTTTTTAATATTCTTTCTTGTTGCGGCTGCTGATGGGAAAGTAGATAAAAAGGAATTAACAGAGTTTATAAAAGTACTTTCTAATCCAGAACTTTTAGAAGATGCTCTAATGAATAGAGTAATCACCAATATAATCAACGACATACCAACAATGATCGCTGACATGGCATCCCGCGAACTGGACTATATCTCGGAATTAGGAATACTACAGAACATCGCTGATAATAACCTGTCTGAAGATGAAGCTAATCAGTTCAAAATTTCACTATTCCGTATCGGTAAAAATATTGCTGAAGCTTCCGGAGGATTTTTTGGCTTTGGCAGCAAAATAAGTAAAGAAGAAAAAGCTGCATTAGCGGCTATTGCACTGTGTCTGGGTATTAAACTGTAAACATATCTTCCCAACAGCGTCTGGCTACTGCTTCCTAACCGATAATTTCCGACTTAGGAATCTGGAGTAAGGCGCTCCGGTCTGAATTGTACAATCGATCAACAGGAAAGGAATCAAAAAGTATGAAGCTTAAACAGCTTATTACCGTTACTGCACTATGCACGTTTGCACTGTTTGTACAGGCAGGCAAAATCTATAAGTGCCAAGATCAAAACGGCAAAAAATCTTTCCAGAGCACTCCTTGCCGGGGCGAAAAAGTAGCCCTTAAATCAGATAAAATAATTGTCCTGGACGAAGCAGGTAAAACATCTTCAAGCATTACCCGTGAAAGCCTTCAGGGTAAATGGCTGATTACACACCTTGGCAATACCAGCTCTGCAGACCTGGATGCAGGGGAAGACATCTGGGAATTCAGTCAAAACCAGTGGACAGCAATCTCCAGTGGTCACCGGTTAAGACCCGAAAAATTTACTGTCGCTGACAATATGATTAAATTCTCAACATACTCAGTCACTATTCTGGAATTCGACGGAAAAAGAATGAAGGTCGATACTTTTGGCACCATCCAGCGACTGGAAAAACAATAGATCCTTACACATACCAAACAGCCGCCCGTGTTAACATCTGGTGCATCATAACCTGTGGTTGTAACAACGCCGATCACAATAGAAAAATGCATCAGACCTGCTGAAACAATAAGCACGAACCTTATCCCGAACAGGCCAGATATTGAGTGCGACTTAGAGCATCAAAGCCTCAACTTTCTGTCCTATTACAACACACAGGCACGCGCTGATATCTGATAAACATTCTGGATATCAGTCCTCGCGGGCTGTCTGAATATGCGACTTTACTGTCTTCAGCCGTAAGCCAAAGCTACCGTAAAATCACACCGAATTTCTGCCTTTAACTAAACATGAAAATTCCAACGCTAAGCCTTTGTACTAATAAACGTGCTGGAAAGTATTTGCAGCCTTTGCCCGGGCAATCATCTTATAATGCCAACCTGAATTACATTATATCCCCTAAAGGATTACATCACGTTCCCCTCAGCTCCCAGATCATATTTACAAGGACTTAAGCATGATTCCCAAAATCATACATCAGCTATGGATAGGCCCCCGTCCGGCTCCTCTTGAGCTGATGAAAACATGGCAGACAAAACATCCTGACTGGGAATACATATTCTGGGATGAAACCAGATTAGAAGCAGAATTTCCGGAAGGTCTCCGTAACCAGGCACAGTATGACGAAATGCCAGAGCTGAACGGAAAATGTGACATCGCCCGTTTAGAAATTCTGAACAGGTTCGGTGGCGTTTTTATTGATGCGGACTCTCGCTGCCTCCGCCCACTGGAAGACTTTCTGCTGGAAACAGAAGCGTTCAGCTGTTACGAAAACGAAATAAACCGCCGGGGCTTAATCGCCTGTGGTGTCATGGGCTCGGTACCCGACAGTGAATTTACCTCTGTACTCATCGGTGAAATAGCAGAAAAAAGCGGTAACCGGTTATGGAAAGGGCCTAAAAGCGCCTGGAAAACTGTCGGGCCGGGGCTGGTAACTGACACCGTCCGTAAATACAGCATGACCAGTTTAACGGTGTACCCAAGCCATTACTTTATCCCCAGCCACCATACCGGCAGCGTATATAAAGGCAAAGGCATCGTCTTCGCTGAACACTACTGGGGCAGCACACCTAACTCAGGGTATGAGTATGAATAACCCCTTACCTCAGCCAGGGAACTACCTGGCTTAATATCCCAGTTCCAGCTCGGCTAAAAACGTATCCGTGGTTATAAAGCGATACTCATCGGCATTAGCATCCAATACTGACGAAGAATAGCTGATCAGCTGTGAAGCATACTGATACCAGGCCTGATAGACCTGACGGTGCAGGCGGGAAGCATCCCGGCTGTCGCCACAGATAGCAGCAATTCTGCGTAACATCCGCCCGCCATCAGAGTCAGTCGCTAATCCTTTATCGTAAACCAGCCGGCTGAAATTTACCTCGCGGCGTACAAAGAACGTGACGATATCCAGCTGCTCAGCCTGCTGCACATACTGATGCAAACTCCCCCACTGCCGGTACATCTCCGGGGTGAGCCATTCACAGAAATCACCGTAACTGTTAATGCTCTCTTCACAGCGCCGTACAGGCTGAAACAAATCCACGTGCAGGCACAAGGTATCGAACCAGGGTTTTCGGAACGTGCGCAGTTTATCCACATCAATATGGCGTTCACTGAAGGTATGAAACGGCTGCAGCCCCACCGGGTAAGATTCAGGCTCAAGATACCGCAGAGGGTTATTCAAAAAACTGGATTTACCCGCACCGCTTGGCCCTGCGATGACCACCAACCGACCAATACTGCCTGTGTACCTTTCCTGCATAAACGCCCCTGTAGAAAACCCGGTTTATCCGTCATCAGAATTAAACAATAATCCACTCCGGGGCTGCATTATACAGATGCCAGCGGCTGATCGGCTGCGCTCAGAATATCGTATACCTCATCAACACAAATATTGTGAGCGCGGTAAAAACCCAAGACATCCCGCGAGGCTTCCGGCCGGGCCCCTGACTTTGCAGTAAAGCTTTCAAAGACAGATAAGAAATCACCGGGCAGCAACGTACAATCGCGTATCTGCTCACTCAGCCTTTCGTAATCAAAGACAATATCGCAGGCCAGCTCGCCGGTTAAGGGTGCAATTTTACGGTTCACAAGCACATTCTCTTTATTCTGCTGAAACCACTCACCGAAACTTGCCACCACCCGCCCGGCGTGGCACTGATAGAAGTATTGCGATAGCAGGAAATCCAGCGGATCACGGTGTATCGATATTTTTGAATACTCCCGCCACCTGCGCGGACCAACCCGCTTTCTGATGAAAGCAGCCCGGTTATGGTTAAAGAAATCACCCACCAGATTAAAATTATTACTCGCCGGATGAGCACGACCAACCCGGCCTTCCAGCGTATAGTTCTGCGCACCACAGAAACCGCGCTGAACCCTCAGTGCTTCATCCTGTGGTTGTAACGGAGTGATGATGCATTCATCAGAACAGTACTTAGAAAGCGCCAGTTCAAAGGATGTACCGGCAACCTTCTTCGTTTTAATGAAAATAATCTTTAACGGATGGCAGATGATCATAACAACCGAATAAGGAAACTCGCCCTGTAGTGTCTGTCCCGCATACAATATTCAGCCTTTGCTATTTCTCATATGGAATGAGTGAAGTAATTGTAACGTTTCTCTGTCTGTCTGTGCCAAAGAACGCCCAGCGCTTACCATCCGCCAGCTCGTGACCACAAAACGTTAAATTTGCAGCATGCAGAATATAATCAAGGGATTATTTTAGCAGAAATATTTATTTTATCAGTTGCTTTACAAATCTTCATAATATTTAAGGAACAACTATCATTTTATATAAAAACAAAAAAAACAAACTTAAACTACTTCTTCTTGAATTGACTAGCCTTAACATTTATATAAATATTGACTTTAATTTAGAAAATTAATTCAATTTGTAAGCTAAAGAAACGGGGTTAGTACCTTTCCCACAACGAAATCCATCCTTTTGAGAAAAATATTTCACACGTTCAACCATTGTTTCTAACAAATCTTTTACTTTACCATGAGGATCAACTATGTTTCTACACGTCAAAATAACCTGACCATTAAAGCTTTTGTTTGGTGTTTCGTTATAAAAACTTTTCCCATGATCACGCATATTTTCAAGAACAACTGTCTCTCCAAACCGAATTAAGTCATCAACACTAATATCTTCTACTTCAATTAAAATATGACCTTGTTCCTTAGAGGGTTCAGTAATACTAAAACTCGGTTCTTCTTCTATTATTAATGGGGCATTAATATTATTTGGATCAATAATTAACAAACTTGTATACATTCTGTGATGTGAAACTTCCACATAAATCTTTCCTTCAATAACTTCTGGCCTGTGCATAAACAACCACTTATGCTCTGCAGCATTAATCTGGCGAATACAGGCAAACTCATCCGTTTCATAAATATTGATACATGACATTTCATTATTGAAAACAAACAAATAGTCGTTATAAACGAATAAACTGACAACTGCCCTTGGAACTACATCAAACTCAGTTTCTATGGTTTTTATTAACTCACCATTTTTGTTATCCAGAATAAATAATTTATTCTCGCTATAGACTACTATTCTTTTCTCATCTAATAATTGGCTATCATATATCTGCATTGGAAAATATCTTGACCATATCTCTGTACCATTTTCTTTAGATAAACAATAAATAGTAGCGCCAAATACCTTACTACGTTTCCTTTTTAAACATAGATTAATGACCAAAGCATCACCTATATCTAATAAATTTTGAGATACTACTGATTGTGCTGCTCGTCCTTCTGCTAAAAACTGCCAAATAATATCAAGATTTTCATCAATTTTTACTACTGTACGACCTTTGATGCTTGATTTAACTGAATAACAGTCTTTATCTATCACCTGAGGCCAGCCATGTTTAAGCTCACTTTCTAAATATGTATTTTCATTTAAGTCATAACGTATCAATGTTAATTCTTCATTATCTCTGAAGTGATTCTGAACAGTATAAACCACGGCCTTTTCAAGTAATTTAATTTTATTATGAGCACAGAATATCAATGAAGCTTTTTTAACTAAATCACTTTCATAGCGCTGTCCATCACTATACTCTAGCCAGCAACTCCCCTTCCTGATTAATTTACCTAACGATTCTATAGCATCTATCTTTTTATATGCTTTTAATTCTTCACCCTGATAAGAAACTGTACCTAACAGCCTTTCAAAACCATATTCAACTAAATTTACAGAACCTTCTGATACTGTATAAACGGCCCCTTTTCCGGTGCTATATATAAGGCTACTATTGTCATAATCCTGATGAAGTTCAGAAATACCTCTAATAAGCCTCATATCAAATCTTCCTCTAAATCCTTTTAGCCCACATATATTGCCATTAACCGTGTTAATTCCTTATTGTTCACACAGGAATAAAAGCCTTCTTTTTCAACCCATTTTGCAAAGCGTTTTTCCATTACCTGCAAATGTTCTTCCACAACATCACGGGGTTGGTCACTGCCAGAATAATTAAAACGGATAACACCATTAAAGGCAGGTTCTGGTGTGAATGGTCTGTCCTGAAATGTCATACCGATATAGTTATAGCTATAACGCTGTGCTTCATCACGGGTATGGATTTCACCAAAACGCAGTGCGTCATTCAGGCTTGCTGATGTCAGATGTATGACCAGTTCCTTTTCAGCGTCATTATCCGGTGACGTCTGTAACTGGATATCCATCTCTGGCTCCTGCTCAAACATCAGCTCTTCATCCAGATTTGCCGGATCAATCTCTAATACCGGCCCCTGTGCGACATACTGAGTGCGGTTTGCCAGCGAAAAGTATTGTTTACCCGATACTTCATCATGAAAATTATGACTCATAGCATGGTAGCCTTCAGGTAAATCGATACGACGCTGCAGAACTAATGTGGTTCTGTCGTAGATAAGAATCACTGCATCATCGTAATGGCAGTAATATATGTAAGAACCTTCAACATAGACAGAAGGCCCAAAATCACGGTTGAAAGGCTCTGAGGTTTCAGTATCGATGGTGTTAATCAGTTCACCGGTGCCGGGGTTGATCAGCTGTATTTCATTCAGTGAAACAACATACAAAATATCTTCAGCAAACTGATAATGATCAACGGCCACCGGTATTTCACGTTCCCAGGCCAGACTACCATCCGCATCATTCAGGCCGATAAGCATACCGCCACTAAATGTATACCGACTACGTCCATCAATAAGTTGTCGATTTTTTTTCAAAGGCCCGATAAAGCTTATAGCTATTTCTCCAGCCATAAGGACACTTTTAGAACTTCTTGATTTAATTTTTGGATCGTACTCCCAACTTAAACAAAGATCATTGTCAACCTTTACAATTTTACCATTATCTAAATTAAGCCCATAAAAACTATCAGATATATATGAACAGTTAAAAATCTTATACTCTAAAAAATCAAATTGATCTTTATTTGAATTAAAAACAGCCAATGATTTTCTTATTTTATCCGGATAATCCCTTATAACAGAAACATACACACCATTATATTTTTTATTCTTATTATTAATAATACAAAATACCTTCTCAGGTTCAAGATTTAAAATGCAACCTGACTTTTCTCTTAGAGTTATTTTTTTATCTTGATATGGGAAAAACGAATAAATAGCCTCATTTTCAGGTATTTCTACCAAACATACTCGATCATCAAACCATACTTCCTTTGATCGAACTGAAGAGCATATATATTCAGATAAAGTTAAAATTCCATTTTCAACAGAGTATACTGTCGATTGGGCTTCAGTGAAGTATTTTCTACTATTTTTGACGTAAACATTTATTTTTTCGGCAGTATTATAAATTTTCATGACATTTAATAGATAATAATTACGAACATTTTATTTAAGTTGAAAAATCCATACAAGATCCCATACATTCTCTTCTAAAAACTCTAATTAATTATAAATGGCTTTTCTTGCACTTGTATCCATAAAGTATCAATTTCTTCTGAAACATGCTTATCAAATTGATCAATCATTTCATATTTTAACTTATCAATTAACGGATGTTTCGGATCAAAGTCTTTCTTACTCGAATGTATAATTAAATTAAATAAAGCCTTCAGCATTCGTTCGAAGGTTCTACTGCTCCTAGTAGGAACCTGATGAATATCAATATCTTTAAGTAAATCTAAAAAAAACTCATGGCAAAAAACGTAGTGCAATTCACCACTACCTGCAAGACAACTAATTTTCAGATTAATAATCCTGTAAAGTAGTCCTGATTTCCGACTAGAATTTAATCTATTTATTTCTACACGCTCTTCCTCAGGCCTACTGCTCAATGAATACATTATTTCTACATACTCACTTAGTGATTTCGGAGCTAAATACCGATCGAGATAATAGCTCCTTCCAGCAAAATACTCATAGCCTTTTACTCCTTTTGATCCTGAATTATCAACTATTTGATTATAATGCTGCCTATCTATCAACGGCGCACTATTACACCATATCTTAAACAACTCTAAATCATCTTCAGGATAAAACCAAATTTTAAATAACAGCGGCAACTGGTATGGTGTACCGATCATATCAGCATTCTTAAACTTTCGCTGATCAAGATAACCAAGCTTTTTAAACCAACCATCATTATAATTAAGTAGTTCCCCTGTCAGAAAATATGCTTTAAGAAATGGAAGATCATAAGGTTTCAAAATCCCATCCCAACGGGCCGTCATGTCTTTTACCTGGGGTAAATTTTTCTTCT
>CAKZPE010000027.1 GCA_937138495.1 uncultured Oceanospirillaceae bacterium | reverse complement strand
GGCGTTATCTTTGCCGGCATCGGTTACATCGCTGACACCTATTTCGATACCATTACCGGGCTGGATTACCTGACCCTCGGTCTGGTGGTAAACCGTCTCTGGAAGATCATGGATAACTGGATTCTGGTGGCGCTTCCCATGTTCATATTCATGGGGATCATGCTGGATAAATCCGGTGTGGCAGAACGGCTGATGAAATCCATGCAGGAGCTGTTCGGGAATGTCCGTGGCGGCCTGGCCATTACAGTGACGGCAATCGGAATCATCCTGGCGGCCTCTACCGGCATTATCGGTGCTTCGGTGGTGCTGTTAGCGGTGATGTCCCTGCCGTCCATGACCAAACAGGGGTACGCCATGCCACTGGCACTGGGCACCATTGCCAGCGCCGGTACCTTAGGCATCCTGATTCCACCGAGCATCATGCTGGTGATCATGGCCGACCAGTTAGGGCTGTCTGTGGGCGACCTGTTCATGGGGGCAGTATTCCCGGGGCTGATGCTCGGTGCCATGTACATCGCCTACATTCTGATTACCGGCTTCCTGAAGCCTGAGTCAGCGCCTCTGCCAGCAGATGCCAAACCGGTTACTCTGGCAACGCTGATCTCTGTATTGAAGGCAATTTTGCCGACATTAGCGCTGATCTTCGTGGTACTGGGGTCGATCTTTGCCGGCATTGCCACGCCAACAGAAGCCTCCGGTGTGGGTGCTTTCGGCGCAACACTGCTGGCCATGTATAACCGCAAGTTCAGCTTTAAAGTGCTGAAAGAAGTCATGACCGGCACGTACAATACGACGGCATACATCTTTGCGATCTTCATCGGTGCCACCTGTTTTGCACTGGTATTACGGGAACTGGGCGGCGATGAACTGATCGAGTCCTTCCTGACCGGTCTGCCATTCGGCCCATACGGTATTATCTTCTTTATTCTGGGGGTTATCTTCCTACTGGGCTTCTTCCTGGACTGGATTGAAATTACCCTGATTATCCTGCCGTTACTGGCACCGGTTATTTCTGCGCTGGGGCTGGATATTAACGGTTACGGTGTGGTGGATAATCCGGAGCTGGTATGGTTCGTGATGCTTGTGGCCATGGCCTTGCAAACCTCGTTCCTCACCCCGCCGGTAGGCTTTGCACTGTTCTATTTGAAGGGTGTGTGCCCACCGAACGTAAAAATTACGGATATCTATAAAGGGGTAACGCCGTTTATTATTCTGCAGCTCACAGGCCTGTTAATCCTGGTCTTCTGGCCGCAACTGGTGCTCTGGCTGCCCGCCGCTGCATATGGCTAACAGCTAGCCTGAACAGCCAAAAGCCCGGCAAATGCCGGGCCACGATGTAACGTGAAAGATTCAAGGTATCACTATGTCACAAGATACAATTATTCAGCAGTTAAGTGCGATTGTCGGCGCCACCAACATCTATACAAAAGCACGGCAAACTGAGCACTACCGCAGCGGATTCCGTTCCGGTAAAGGGGATGCCCTGGCCGTTGTATTTCCGACGACACTCCTGCAACAATGGCAGGTTCTTAAAGCCTGTGTCGCGGCAAACAAAATTATCATTATGCAGGCAGCTAACACCGGCCTGACTGAGGGCTCAACCCCCAGCGGCGCTGATTACGACCGCGACATTATCATCCTCAATACCACACGGATGAATAAAATCATTCTGCTGGACGAAGGTAAACAGATCATCAGCTTTCCGGGAGCTACTCTGTTTACGCTGGAAAAACTCCTTAAGCCACTTAAGCGGGCACCTCACTCAGTCATCGGCTCTTCCTGTATCGGTGCTTCCATTATCGGTGGCATCGCCAATAACTCTGGTGGTGCACTGGTCAAACGGGGCCCCGCTTACTCAGAGCTTTCAATCTATGCACAGATCAACAGCAACGGTGAACTGGAACTGGTAAACCACCTGGGCATTGAACTGGGAAATTCACCGGAAGAGATTCTGACCAACCTGGAACAGCAACACTTTAATGCCTATACACTGGAGCCTTATGAAGGCAAAGCCTCTGCCAGCGACTACCCCGAGATTCTCCGGGATGTAGATGCAGACACCCCTGCCCGCTATAACGCAGATACTACCCGTCTATACGAAGCCAGTGGCTGTGCCGGTAAACTGGCGATCTTTGCAGTACGTATCGACACCTTCCCGGTGGCTGAAAAAGAGCAGGTTTTTTATATCGGCACCAATGATCCGAAAGAACTGACGCAACTGCGCCGGGATATTCTGCAAAACTTCGAAAACCTGCCTGAAGTCGGTGAATACATGCACCGGGATGTTTTCGACATTGCACTGAAATACGGCAAAGATGTTTTTCTGATGATTAACTACCTCGGCACAGACCCGCTGCCCAAACTCTTTGCGATGAAAGGTTCAATTACTGCCTGGCTAAACCGTTTCAGCTTCTTACCCAGGGACATCCCTGACCGGGCCATGCAGCTACTGAGCCGTTGCTGGAAAAACATTGTGCCCAAACGCCTGATGAAATGCAGGGACGATTACGAACATCACCTGATTCTTAAAATGAGTGATGAAGGTATTACAGAAGCGGAAAGCTACCTGCAAACATTCTTTGCCAACAGCAAGTCCGGTAGCTATTTCACCTGTACCGCCGATGAGGCAAAAAAAGCTTACCTGCTGCGGTTTGCCGCCGCCGGTGCCGCCATTCGCTATCAGACCGTGCATCAGGATGAGGTTGAAAACATACTGGCACTGGACATTGCCCTTAAGCGCAATGATGAAAACTGGGTTGAAGAATTACCCGAAGAAATACGCAGCCAGTTAGTCAGCTCACTGTATTACGGACATTTTATGTGTCACGTCTTCCATCAGGACTATATTTTAAAGAAAGGGGCTGATGCAGCCGCGATTAAGCAGCAGATGCTGGACATTCTGGCAGCCAAGGGCGCCAAGTACCCGGCAGAACATAACGTAGGCCATCTGTATGCGGCTGAAGAAGGCCTGAAGGATTTCTATGTTGCCCTTGATCCGACCAACACATTTAACCCCGGTATCGGCAAAACATCTAAACGCCGTTGCGGTTGTTGATCCGGATCAAGACTAACCACTTTCGGGGATTTACCCCGGCGGGACAACGACTTACCTTAGCCGGGTAACATCAGTACTCCCCCGGGGCAGACATACAAGCGAGGAAGATCATGGCCTTACCGAAGATTAAAACGATTCTCTACACCACTTCCCTGGGCAAACATACCCGCCCTGTTTTCCGTCAGGCCGTTAATCTGGCACAGCAGTTTGATGCCCATATCATCATGCTGCATGTTATCGAGCCCATTGGTGAGCTGGGGCAGGCCCTGATCCAAAATTATCTGCCTCAGGACTTGGTTAAAAAAATTCACGATGAAGGTATTGATGAAGTAAAAGCATCAATGAAACAGCGTGTTGAGCGTTTCTGTGAAGAAGAACTTGGCTCTCTGGATAAAGCCGTCACCCTGGATATCGAACAGCGGGTTGTGGAAGGTAACTATACCGATTCGATTCTTGCCCAGGCTAAGCTAAGCAACGCAGATATGATTGTCATGGGCTCCGAAAATACATTCGGCCACCACAGTCAGACAACCCGTCAGGTCATCAAGGGCGCGAAGATTCCTGTTGTTGCAGTACCTACCGGCAAAGCATTCGACTAAGGCTGTGCACCCCTCCCGGGTAAGGACCTATATACCTTTACCCGGGCTTTATATAGCCAGCCGTTATAAGTTTTAAAACAAACAGTCTTGGTAACCTCTTTCTCCGCCTTGACCCTTCCTGTATTTTCCCTTGTAATTTCATGTCTGCCTGCAGCCAGACTGCAATCAATTTTCCCCTATAAAGGCATCAGATATGGCGTTATCACTGGCAATAGTTGTCGGCATCGTTGCGGCAATTTCATTATTTCTTTCCCCTAAAGTCAGTAATGATCAGGCCTTTTTCAAAGGGTTCAGCAAAGACGGTGATCAGCCCGGCTTACTGTTGCTAACCTTCTCACAGGTTACGACCTGGATCTTTGCCCGCTCCCTGCTCAATGCTGCTATTCTGGGCTTTTACTACGGTATATGGGGCACACTTGCATATGCTGCCTATTACCTGTCATTCCTGACCGGCGGAAAAATTATCGATTCATTACGCTTTCGCCATGGTTACACCAGCGTTCAGTCATTTCTGCATGCGCGATTCGGCCGCTGGGGCACAACTTGCTACAACTTTGTCATCGGCCTGCGCCTGATCAGTGAAGTATTCGCAAACATTCTGGTCATAGGCATACTGTTCGGTGCCGCAGGCAGTAACAGCTATACCTTTGCGGTAGTATTGTTTGCCGGCATAACTCTCGTCTATTCAATGCTGGGCGGACTGAAAGCCTCTTTGCGAACCGATTTGTTTCAGATGACCCTGTTCCTGGTTGTCCTGACATTGCTCAGTGCTCTGGTGCTGTTTCAGGGACATGTCAACATCGACAACCTTATGTTCAAGTCATTTAATATCGCAGAACCCGGTCCTATCTTGCTACTGGTAGCCTTACTTCAGGTCTGGAGCTATCCCATGCATGACCCAGTCATGATGGACAGAGGCTTTCTGGCCGACCGTGAAACCACCCGCAAGAGCTTTCTGCATGCTGGCTGGATCAGTGTTATCTGCATCATTATTTTCGGCAGTTTCGGCGTGATCGCAGGTGCTCAGGCGATCTCCGGCGAATCCATGAATACAGCATTACTTCGCTTACTGGGCGATAACACCATGCTGTTATTCAATATCACCCTGATCATTTCCGCCATGTCGACACTGGACAGCACCCTTTCCAGCTCATCAAAACTGGTTGCCGTTGATATGAAACTGATGTCACCTAACCGGTTCAATGGCCGGGTGACTATGGCGGCGTTCATGTTGCTGGGCCTGCTGTGTGTGTTCCTGGGGAACAAAGATTTATTCAGTGCAGTGGCCGTCAGCGGTACAGCCTCAATGTACCTGGCACCTGTAATCTTCTTTTGTTTGTGGGGTAATCAGGACCATGTACCGGTCTGGAGCTATGTCAGCACCTTTGTACTGGCTATCACCGGTGCCGCGTTATATTTTGTTGAATCTGCCGGGCATACCCAGCTCCTTGGGGATGCACATAAATACACCAAATTACTCTTCATCTCCGCCTGTGTATTAATTAGCGGCTGCACCCTGTTCTGGCTGGGCATACTCAGTAAACGCAACCGTCAGCCATTAGCCAGTTCAACCTGAGAAGCGAATAATCAGCCATGACAGAGTTCACTCCTGATACTGCGCATCCTGTTCTGATATTCGGCGGGCCATACAGTAATCTTGCAGCCGTCCGGGCAATGCGCGAAACAGGTAGCCGGTTAAATATTCCATCCGGAAACATTCTGTGTACCGGGGATATTGTCGCGTATTGTGCATCACCCCAGGAAACCACCGATATTATTTGTGACTGGGGCATCAGCGTTGTACAGGGCAATTGTGAAGAATCACTGGGCAATGATGCCAGTGACTGTGGCTGTGGATTTGATGAAGGAAGCGCATGCGACTTACTTTCCACCGGTTGGTTTAACTTCGCTCAAACCCGGATAAGCAAAGACAGTAAGCGCTGGATGGCACAACTGCCTGCAAATGTATCTTTTACCTATGCAGGCTTAACAATGCGGGCCATACACGGCGGGCTCAACAGCATCAATCAGTTCATTTTCGCTTCCGACGGAAAACAATTGAAAGAAGCTCAACTGGCTGAAGCCGGAGTTGATGTCATCATTGGCGGTCACTGCGGAATTCCATTTGGCCAGCAACTGACAAAGGGATTCTGGCTTAATGCCGGTGTTATTGGCATGCCTGCCAATGATGGCAGACAAGACACCTGGTACATGCTGATCACGGCAGAACCGGAAGGTCAGGTCACCGCCAGTTGGCATCAGCTAACATATGACGTCTCTCACACCGTCAGCGCAATGCAGAATTCAGGCCTGAATACGCCTTATGTAAAAGCACTCCAAAGCGGTTACTGGCCGAGTGTTGATATACTGCCAGAAGCAGAAGCTGGCATTAGCGGCCAGCCACTGAAGTTAAAACCGCTGAGTTTAAAACCATTGAACATGGAACTTTAGCACTTAAGAACAGTAAGTTTAAAATCCATCAACCTGGAAGCACGCCCGAATCCCCCCCATTACCCGCGACAAGCTCTGGAGCAACATTCTGGCTTCGGGTCTCCAGATAGCGGGCAGTAAACGTGTCAAAATAACTCTGCAAATGCACGCTGGCAGCCTGGTCTCCGATCTCATCTAACAAGGCAATTGCTACCTCAGCCGTACACAACTGATTGTCATGAATGGCTTTGCGTAACCCGTACCGGGAAACCGGAACACTTTTCAGACTGATAACCGCCAGCCCCTGCAAATACTCGCTCAAACGAAACATCCGCCTTGCCTGACGCCAGGTCCCGTCCAGCACAATGAATACACTTCGCTTACCCGACTGAGAGCTAAACCCGGTCATTCTTTCGGAATAGTCATCCCCTGGCGGAAAGACAATGTAAGCATTCACTTGCGGATTCTGAATCAGTGCCAGTAATTCTGGATCAGCTTCCTTCCTGTGCCAGATAAACCGTCGGGTACCGGCAATAGAATCCCGGATCAGCCGGCCGGTATTACTGGGCTTATATATTTCATCGTTGTGAGTCAGCAGACAAAACTCAACTTGCGCCGGCACAGCACTTTGCAATTCACAGATACACTTATCAACTCGCAAAAAACAGGACTCACAACGCTCAACAGATGCACCTCTGCCAAGGTAGGGACGGCGGGACGGTACCACAGAAGAATTCATTCAGTTTACCTGGCTATTACCTAACGCCGGGGAATATAGCCAAGCGCTAAAAGAAATGCCACCGGGAATTTTCTCAGCGCCCGTGATTCTTAGGTATTCAGACACAGATCGCATATAATGGCGACCCGAAAATGATAGCCAGCTTACAGGCAACAAAATGCGCGAAGACACACAGAATTACCGGCAACTGTTTCTCAATGACACACCCATGATTGATCTGCGGGCACCGGTAGAATTTAAGCAAGGCGCATTCCCTTCAGCAGTCAGCCTGCCTCTGATGAGCAATGAAGAACGGGAAAAAGTAGGCACCTGCTACAAGCAGCAAGGTCAGGATGCGGCTATCAAGCTGGGACACAAGCTCGTCAGCGGTAACATTAAAGAACAACGAATGGCAGCCTGGAAAGCTTTTGTCGCAGATAATCCAGAAGGTTACCTTTACTGCTTCCGTGGTGGGCTCCGCTCCCGTACTACCCAACAATGGCTGAAAGACGCCGGCGCTGACTACCCACTGATCACCGGCGGCTACAAAGCACTGCGTAACTTCCTGCTCGATGAGATCGAAGCAACCTGCGAAGAACTTCCTTTTTACATTGTCGGCGGCAATACCGGTTGCCGTAAAACACCGCTGATCAACAGCCTTAAAAATGCTGTCGACCTGGAGGGGGCCGCTAATCACCGGGGATCAAGCTTTGGCCGTTATGTTACCCCCCAACGCTCTCAGATCAATTTCGAAAACAAGCTGGCAATCGACTTACTCAAGCTGCGCGATACAGGTATCAGTGAACTCATTCTGGAAGATGAAGGCCGGATCATAGGCAGTGTGGATATCCCCCACTCTCTGCATTTGAAAATGCAGCAGGCGCCAATCATTGTCGTAGAAGAAGATCTGGAAACCCGGTTGCATAACCTTCTTCAGGAATATGTCGTCGATATGCATCGTTCCCATACTGAACATTACGGTCAGGAACAGGGTAATCATCTGTGTGCAGAATATCTGCTCAGCGGCCTGGATAAAATTCGTAAGCGCCTGGGCAGCGAACGCTGGCGGGAATTACGCAAGATGATGGAACAGGCCATTGCCACACACGATAAAGGAGAAGGTTACAGCCAGCATCTGAACTGGCTGAGCCCACTGTTAGAGTGGTATTACGATCCGATGTACAGCTACCAGTTAGGTAACAAAGCCGAACGCATAGTATACCGGGGTAACTGGCAGGAATGTCAGGACTATATACACAATATCACTTAGCCGTTTATAACTGCTGATCAGGCCGGGAATTTCCCGGCTTTTTTGTGCCATTTACAGACAGATGCAATCTGGCACACCTCCTGCAATACATGAAGCATAAATCGCAAAAGCGGTGCATCCTGCCCGTTTTTGCAACATATAAAAACCTTTAACGCGCCTAATTGGTGCAGGCAAATTACGCCTGACTCCAAATGGTGCAACAATGCTTCGGAGACCGCTGTGGATAGTATTAACAGTGCTGTAGAAACTTTAGTTCAGAGTTCAAACACTCTGTTTATTCTCATGGGCGCGATCATGGTCTTTGCCATGCATGCCGGCTTTGCATTTCTGGAAGTAGGGACAGTCCGCCAGAAAAACCAGGTCAATGCGCTGGTTAAAATCATGACAGACTTTGGTTTTTCAGCGGTCGCCTACTTTTTTGTCGGTTACTGGATCGCCTACGACGTCACCTTCTTCAGCGACGCTCAGACTCTCGCGGCCGACAACGGATATGAACTGGTTAAATTCTTCTTCCTGATGACCTTTGCGGCCGCCATTCCGGCGATCGTTTCCGGCGGCATCGCCGAGCGGGCTCGTTTCTGGCCATTTCTGATCGCCTCTGCCCTGATTGTTGGCGTTATCTATCCTTTGTTCGAAGGCATGATCTGGAATGGTAATTACGGCTTTCAGAGCTGGCTGGAAAACACCTTTGGCGCCCCCTTCCACGACTTTGCAGGCTCTGTCGTTGTACATGGAGTTGGTGGCTGGCTGGGCTTAATTGCGGTGCTTCTGCTGGGGGTACGTAAAGGCCGTTATAAATCAGGGCGCCTGATGGCATTCCCTCCTTCAAACATCCCGTTTCTGGCACTGGGTGCATGGATTCTGTGTATCGGCTGGTTTGGTTTCAATGTTATGTCCGCGCAGACCCTCGACGGTATTTCCGGTCTGGTTGCGGTTAACAGCCTGATGGCCATGGTCGGCGGCATCATTGCATCATTACTTGCCGGTAAAAACGACCCTGGCTTTATTCATAACGGTCCTCTGGCTGGTCTGGTAGCGATATGCGCAGGATCTGACATCATGCACCCGATCGGTGCACTCTTTGTCGGTGGCATTGCCGGCGCACTGTTTGTCTGGATGTTCACCGTCGCACAAAATCGCTGGAAGATTGATGATGTGCTGGGGGTTTGGCCACTGCACGGTCTGTGCGGCGCCTGGGGCGGCATTGCAGCCGGCATATTTGGCAGCACAGCTCTCGGAGGTCTGGGCGGTGTTAGCCTGATATCACAGTTAGCAGGTACCCTGGCAGGTATCATTATCGCTGTTGCCGGTGGCCTTCTTGTTTACGGTGCAATAAAAGCGATCAGTGGATTACGTCTGGATGAAGAACAGGAATTCAACGGCGCGGATCTGTCGATCCATAAAATTGAATCGATGTATATGGACTAAATTCATCTCCAAAAATAAAAAGCCCGCACTCAAAGCGGGCTTTATTTATATCTTACAAAACTCTTCCCAGTCAGCGTAAACCTGGCTGATCTTACGAACTGCCTGATTAAGCAGCATTTTTGCTTCTTTATCAGAACGGGTTACTTCAGCATCATACTGTAAATATCCCGCTGTATAGCGTCCAACCTGGTCAACAGGTACTTGCATACCAGCCTTGCCTTCCACCTCTACGGCACAGGCTGTTCTGCGGGACTCCATCAACTTCACATGTGCCATCACCGTCTCGACCTCATCAAGCATATTCAGACCCTCTTTAAGATCCTGCAGCATGTTAGCCATGATGACTGATGATACAAGCGGCAAATATAACTTTGTCTCCGTCACAAAATAACCACCGGTCTTGGCCCGGCGGTGCTTACTGACATAAGATTTCAGCCGTGAAGTGGTCATACGCTTCAGCGGTATATTCGGAAAACAGATACAGGCTGAGTACATCTGCTCACCACGCTTGTTCTGGTAAGTTTCCAGTTCAATGCGCTCGTCAAAACCGCGTAACCACGCTAATAACTCACCGGAATTAACCGTTTCATTCGCGGTGCTATTAAGGCCATACCACATACCTTCTTGCCGACAGGCAAAGAAAAACGGCGGCATCACGCCAGCCATATAAGGCATGTGGTAGTTAGAATGCGCCATCATCACGACAACCGAACTCTCAAAAAGCAGATATATTAAGCTTAGCCGGTAAATGCTAAGCCGCCGCTACTGTCCAGCTTATGGCCGGACATGTATCCAGAATAAGAAAACCCCTGACCGGATTACGATCAGGGGTTTTCTTATTATTATATTTACAATAACACACGAAAAAACCCTGCTACAACGTAGCAGGGTTTTCTTAATTAGGTGCTTGGCGATGACCTACTCTCACATGGGGAAGCCC
>CAKZPE010000026.1 GCA_937138495.1 uncultured Oceanospirillaceae bacterium | reverse complement strand
CAAACATTTGTAATTGGTGTTTCTTGAGTGATAAATTGTAAATCTGAAAAGTAAAATGTTCCGTTTCTGTTTGAACTTGAATACGCACTTGCACTACCTTTGTAGCGCATTGCCATCGTAACAGTTGTACTGCCAGTATATGCACTTAAATCTACCATACCTTTTACGTACTTTCTTCCATCAGATGTGTCACTAATTTTACCAGAATGCAACGGTAATGTTGTCCAAGTTGCAGTGCTTGCGTCACCAGCATAATCTGTAGAAACTCGTATGGTTATGGTAGCAATATCTCCATCTCCGTATCTTCTTTGTGTCCAAAAACTTGCATAAACATAATCATCACTTGGGTTAATTAACGCATTTGCACTTGTTAAATTTATAGCAGTAAATACTGCATAAGCATCTACAGCAAAATTTGCACTACCATCATTACCAGCGGTAGAAATTGTTCGTTGGTTTCTTGTGTTTCCATTTGGTATTCTATTTGCTTCTCTATCAATAGCTGGATCAAAAAGATTATTACTATCAGCTAAATCTGGAACGTCACCAACTCTCTTTAATATTTTACTTGTATTAGAATGACCACCATTAGAAACAGTTTTAGCAACAAAACCTTTGCCAGCATTTGCAAAACTAAAATCTTCTGAATATACAATTGTTCTTGCACCTACCTTACTACCATTCAAATTTACGTTATCTACTCTAAAATCACGAGATGTAACTCCATTATCATTTCTTATAAAACGTAACTCTAAAATGTCACCAACATCTGAACTAGTAGCTGTATAATTAAATATTACTGCCTCTACATCGCCATTATTCATTTGAGTTCCTGTAACATCATACACTGCTAATTCAGTATCGTCATTTTTGTTATGTAATGACACTCTAACTTTAACAAAAGAACCATTTACATTCTATCTGGTAGCAGCATTTATCTTCCTGGGCCTGACGGCGATCGCCAATACAATTACACATCAGCTAGAACGTAATTCTAATCCAGTTACTCGAGGTAGCCGCTAATGGGATGGGACTGGGAAGTTATCATAAAGTATTTTCCGCGGTTACTGGATGGTGCCTGGCTGACACTGGAACTGGTCGTCATCTCCGGCCTTATAGGCATTGCCGTATCGATTCCGCTGGCGCTCTTGCGTACATCTTCGAACCGGTGGGTAAAGGCGTTACCTTATGCCTACATTTACTTCTTCCGTGGCACGCCTCTGCTGGTACAGATTTTTCTGGTGTATTACGGCGCCTCACAGTTCGACGTCATACGCGAATCAATCCTCTGGTCCGTTCTGAAAGAGCCATACTGGTGTGCCATTATTGCCTTCAGCATGAATACCGCCGCTTACAGCGCAGAACTGTTCCGGGGCGCGATTCAGGCCATTCCTAACGGTGAAATAGAAGCCGCTGAATCTCTGGGGATGAGCCATTCACTGCTAACCCGCCGGATTATTCTGCCGCGGATGTTCGGCATTGCACTGCCAGGCTACGGTAACGAAGTCATCCTGATGCTCAAAGGCAGCGCACTGGCCAGTACCATCACCCTGCTGGATATCACAGGCATGGCACGTACCGTCATTGCACGAACTTATACGCCACTGGAAATATTCCTGGCAGCCGGTGTGATTTATCTGCTGATGAGCGGCATTATTATTGCCCTGTTCCGTTTCATGGAAAGCCGCTTTAACCGCTATCAGAGCTACAATCCCGACCGGAACGCGTAAGCGAACTGATTCCGTTAAACAGGGTGCCCCGAGCACCCTGTTTTGTTTTTATCCGGCAGAGTGCTGTGTCAGAAAGTCACGGATCAGCTCTTCATACCCGGCACGGAAATCCGAATATTTAAATGTATAGCCACTGGCATGTAAGCGCCGGTTACTGCATTTCTTACTGCCACCGCTGCGTGGCGCAGCCTCTTCTGTAATGTCTACACCCATTTCCCGGGCCAGCCAGTGGCTGACCTCATGCAGGCCAGAAGGGCAGTCATCGCTGGCCAGATAAATATCTTCCAGCGGCTCGCCCTGCAATTCCAGGCTAATCAGATGGGCCAGCACGCCGGAGCAGTCATCCCGGTGAATCCGGTTGCTGAACTGCACAGGCTCCGCGCTGAAGCCTTTGCCCTGGTACACCTGACTCAGCAAATGACTGCGACCCGGCCCGTAAATACCGCTAAAACGCACGACAGTGCCAGGAATACTGTGATTCAGCACCTGCTGTTCAGCTTCCAGCATCACCTGTCCGTTAAAGCGGGGCGGGTCTGTAGGAGACATCTCATCCACCCAGTCATCATCATTCTGGTGATACACCGCGCTGCTGGAAACAAACAGGATTCGCTTCACCGGATGCTCTGCCAGTGCCGTCTGCAGGTTCGCCAGCCCCTGCACATATGCCTGCCGGTAACCCGCTTCATCACGCTGGTTGGCCGCAACACAATAGACCAGCATATCGATTGCCGGTAAGCTACGTAGCTGAGAGAGTTGAGACGGATCACCAAGATCGGCAGATATGCCGTGGATTGCCTCCGGCAGCTGGTTTATATTACGACGCAGGCCATAAACTTTATGCCCCTGCCGGCTAAGCTGCAGTGCCAGGTGAATACCGATATCGCCACATCCGGCGATCAGCACCCGCTGTGAAGTCTGAGTTCTCTCTTTGATTTGCATAGGTAAACAGGCCATCCCATGGATTACGTTTGCCGTATCATAGCTGTTTCAGAAAAAAGGACCTACCGGATGACGCTGACCGAGTTACGTTACATCGTTACCCTCGCCCAGGAACAACATTTTGGCCGCGCCGCCGAGCGTTGTTTTGTCAGCCAGCCAACCCTGAGCATTGCGGTTAAAAAACTGGAAGATGAGCTGGGTACCGCGCTGTTTGAACGCAGCAAGCATGCCGTAAGAGTCACGCCGATTGGCGAAAAAGTCGTCCGCCAGGCACAAACCGTGCTGGAACAGGCTGAGTCCATCAAAGAATTGGCCCAGGAAGGTAAGGACCAGTTGGTCAGCCCGTTACGGGTTGGCGCCATTTATACCATCGGGCCGTATCTGTTCCCGCATATGGTGGCCCAGATGCAGGTACGCGCGCCCCAGATGCCCCTGTATATCGAAGAGAACTTTACTGAAAACCTGCGCCTTAAAATCCGCAACGGTGAACTGGACGCCATCATTATCGCGTTGCCCTTCAGTGAACCGGATATTCTCACCCGGCCCCTGTATGAAGAACCTTTCATGATGCTCTTGCCCAAAGACCACCCGCTATCAGAAAAAGAGCAGATCGACAGCCAGGTACTCCACGAAGAAGACTTACTGCTGCTAGGTGAAGGCCACTGTTTCCGTGATCAGGTACTGGAATCCTGCCCGACACTGGGCGGCGGCAAAGATAAAGTCAGCCTCACCGAAGGCAGTTCACTGGAAACCATCCGCATGATGGTTGCTTCAGGCCTGGGCTCCAGTGTGATCCCTATGTCCGCCACCGGCGGTCATTATCAGTCTGAACTGGTGGTGACCCGACCGTTTAAGATTCCGGCCCCCACCCGTACGGTGGCCATTGCCTGGCGCGCCAGCTTCCCCCGTCCACAGGCCATCGATTTGCTGATCGATGCTATCAGCTGCTGCCCGTTAAATACTAAACCTGCTGAAAGATAAGTCATGACAGAAGGGTTAGCCATGCAGCCGGTGACCTCGCTGAAAGGCGTGGGCGCGGCACTTCAGGAAAAGCTCGCCAAACTGGATATCCTGACCCTGCAGGACTTACTGTTTCACCTGCCGATGCGCTATCAGAACCGCACCCGGATTATGCCGATCGGTTCCCTGCGCCCCGGCGATGAAGGGGTTATTGAAGGGGATATTAAAGGTGCAGATATCGTCATGGGCCGCCGACGCAGTCTGGTATGCCGCCTGCAGGACGGCACCGGCACAGTGACGCTGCGTTTTTTCCATTTCAGCGCTGCGCAGAAGAACAACCTGAAAGTCGGCAGCCGGTTACGTTGCTTTGGTGAAATCCGCACCGGAGCCAGCGGGCTGGAAATGTACCACCCGGAATACCGCAAAGTAGACGACAGCGTACTGACCCCGGTGGAAGAAGCACTGACACCGATCTATCCGACGACTGAAGGCCTTAATCAGGCACGCTTTCGCGGCCTGACTCAAAACGCTCTGCACGCGCTGGAAACCGGCACCCTGAACGAGCTTCTCCCGGAAGACATTCTGCACCGCTGGCGTTTGCCACCACTGAATGAATCTGTGCGCTATCTGCACCGCCCACCGGTGGATGCCGATACCGAAGCCCTTGCCGAAGGCACCCATCCGGCACAGCGCCGGCTGGCCTTTGAAGAATTGCTGGCGCACCATCTGTCACTGCAGAAGCTGCGCCAGAAAACCCGCCAGAAGGGCGCACCGCAAATGCCCCTCAACAGCCCCTATGTCCAGCAGTTTCTGGATCAGTTGCCATTTCCCCTTACCGGGGCTCAGCAACGGGTCGGCAATGAGATCGCCAACAACCTCGCTGAACCTTTCCCTATGCTGCGCCTTGTACAGGGCGACGTAGGGTCAGGAAAAACGGTGGTCGCCGCGCTGGCAGCCCTGCAGGCCGTCGGAGGCGGTTATCAGGCAGCCATTATGGCGCCCACCGAAATACTGGCCGAACAGCACTTCAATAACTTCAGCGAGTGGCTGGAGCCGCTGGGCTTAAACGTTGCCTGGCTGGCGGGTAAGTTAAAAGGTAAAAAACGGGAAGCTCAGATGGCCGCCATCAGCGGCGGCGATGCCCATGTGATCGTCGGCACCCACGCCCTGTTTCAGGATGATGTCAGCTTTGCCAATCTGGGGCTTGTGGTGGTCGATGAACAACACCGCTTCGGCGTCCACCAGCGTCTGGCGTTACGGGAGAAGGGCCGTACCGATTCCCGGGCACCGCATCAGCTGATCATGACTGCCACACCGATTCCACGTACTCTGACCATGAGCGCCTACGCGGATCTGGACTGTTCCGTCATCGATGAACTGCCACCGGGCCGGAGGCCGGTAAATACGGTGGTGATCTCAGACCAGCGCCGTCCGGAGGTAGTCCAGCGGGTAAAAGATGCCTGCGAACAGGGCCGTCAGGTGTACTGGGTCTGTACATTGATTGAAGAATCAGAAGCGCTGCAGTGTCAGGCGGCAGAAGTCACCGCCGAAGAATTACAGACGGCGCTGCCGGGGCTGCGCATCGGGCTGGTCCATGGCCGTATGAAGCCCGCCGAAAAAGCAGAAGTCATGGCCCGCTTTAAAGCCGCCGAACTGGACTTGCTGGTCGCCACCACGGTCATTGAAGTAGGGGTGGACGTTCCCAATGCCAGCGTGATGATCATCGAGAACCCCGAGCGGCTCGGTTTATCTCAGTTACACCAGCTGCGTGGCCGGGTAGGGCGCGGATCAGTCGAGAGTTTCTGCCTGTTAATGTATCATGCGCCTCTGTCACAGCACGGCCGGGAACGCTTAGCCGTCATGCGGGAAACCACCGACGGCTTCCGCATTGCTGAAAAAGATCTCGAACTGCGCGGCCCCGGAGAAGTACTCGGCACCCGCCAGACCGGCATGATGGCGTTTAAAGTCGCCGACCTGCAGCGTGACAGTGATTTACTGACCCGGGTGAAACAGGTCGCCGGACAACTGAATATTAATAACGGTCAGCATGACGCCATTATTCAGCGTTGGCTGGGCAGGGATGAACAGTACGCCAACGTCTGATAATGCTCTGCTGCAAATGAAATACATAACGCTATGACAATACCTCCCTGCCGATTCTCCATTGCTGCCAGTGATGCGCCTATAGAGCTGTTGCCCCGGGACCTCAGTGCCTACCGGGAAGGTAACTGTGGCGTAGATTACGTCCATTGCCTGGATTCCGGCCTCCCGGGCCCGAGCCTGACCATTGTTGCCCTGAACCACGGCAATGAGCTGTGCGGTGCCAACGCGTTATGCTACCTGCTGGATAACGGCATCATACCGGTTAAAGGGGATATTACCCTGGTATTTGCCAACACTGCGGCTTATCAGAGCTTTGATCCGCAGCGGCCGTTTGCCAGCCGCTGTCAGCAGGAAGATATGAACCGTCTGTGGGATGCTTCCCGTCTGGTTCGGCCGGACAGCCCTGACTGCCAGCGGGCCGCTGAAATCGAAGCCTTTATTGCCAACGCCGACCATCTGCTGGATCTGCATTCCACCACTCACCCGGTATGTCCAATGCTGATCTACCCGGACACCCCGGCAAACCACGCCTTCGGTAACGGGCTGGAATATCCGTTTCCCAAGCTATACTACCGCCCCGAGATCTATCATGGCGGCCTGCTGATCAACTATCACCAACAGCTGCATCCGGATGCCATATCAGTCGTCGCCGAGTGCGGTCAGCATTTCTCGAAGGCTGCCACTCAGCAGGCGATCAGTACCACCCTGAGGTTTATCCGCCAGTTTGACATGCTGGACCCGGCACTGGCATTACCCGCATACGGTTATGACAACAGCCCCCATGCCGGCGAATACCGCATTCATCAGGTGCTGAACGCCACTTCTGAACATTTTAGCTTTACCGACAGCGTACTTGGCTTTGAGCGTTACCGGCAGGGCCAGACATTCGCCCACGACGCCGGCAATGATCTGCAGGCTCCGTTTGATAACTGTACACTCATCATGCCAGCCCGGGTGCCGGTCATGGATGAAGAAGCCGTTACTCTGGCCGAATTCGTCGCCTGACACTCCCTTAGCCACCGCCACAGGAACATACCGTGACACTATCTTCTTCACAGCTTGAACTCATCACCCGCCAGCTGGGCCGCGAGCCCCGCGGGTTGGCGGCGATTGCCTGGCAGTCTGACAACGGTATTCCGGGAGTGCTGCAAATGCGCTCACTGGTGGACGACCAGCCATTCCCGACGCTGTACTGGCTGTCATCCAGGGATATTTATCAGGCCATTGCTGAAATCGAAACCGCCGGCTGGGTAAAGCTGATTGAACAGGAAATCAGTACTGATGAAGCACTGAAACAGGCTCACTGGCAGGATCAGGAACGTTATGTTGCCCGCCGCTGGGCACTGATGCGTGACGAAGACAAACAACGTATTGAAACTCTGGGGTTTACTGACCTCTTTCACAGCTACGGCATTGGCGGCATTCGCCACTGGGACAAAGTTCGCTGCCTGCATATGCAGTATGCCTACCATCTGGCAATGACCGCGGAAGGAGGCACGACCATTGGCCGCCGTCTGGACGCCGAATTCGCCCTTAATGAACTGACCATCAGCCTGTAGGCCCAGCCCATGAACCGTCGCAAAAAAATTAACGATACCCTGAAGAAAAAAGCCAAAAAGGCAAAATCTCACCTGAAGGTATCTAATAAACCCCGTTATATTTCTAAAGCCGAACGGGCAAAACTTTCTGAAAATCAGCCAGATAGCCAGACAGATACTCCGGCAGACACCCAGCCTGAACAAACAGAGGCTTCGTAAATTTCAGGCAAAAAAAAGGGCTGCCAGTGGCAGCCCTAAAGGAGTCTCGTTACGACCAATGACGGTCCCGAAAAATTTAAACGAGTGCTATAAACGGTGTGGCTTCTGAAAGCCGGCTTTACTGTTTAGCGCATTTACGCTCATCAATTAACAACAGCAAAGCACTTAAATCTGTGGGTTGAATACGGCTTGTTCAGCAACGTAAGATCCTTATCTGTTTACGACAAATCCCGGCGTTTACTGCTAAACCATTAGCAACTCCGCGTATTAGGATGTGGATCATCTTCAACGTGATGCTTATACTAAAGTCTCTTCAGGTTAATAACAAACGACAGTTTTTCAGCTAAATGGTGAATTAAACTCACCAATTGAGGTGCTTATCAGACGCTTACCCCCACTCAACGCCCTGCGCAGCTTTGAAGCGGCCGCCCGTTTGGGGAGTTTTATCAAGGCTGCCGAAGAATTGTTTGTGACTCCCTCTGCGGTTAGCCACCAGGTTAAGTCACTGGAAGATTTTCTCGGACTGAAACTGTTCCACCGCGAAAAACGTCAGGTACACATCACCATTGCCGGTGAAAAGTACCTGGTGGCGGTTCAGCATGCCCTTGATGAGCTGGACAGTGCCACCCGCCGGCTGATGTCTGCGCCGAACACCAGCTCAGTTACCTTTGAAGCGCCACCAGCCTTCCTGAACCGCTGGCTGATGCCCAAAATCAAAGATTTCCAGACACGGCACCCGGAAGTGGAGCTGCGCCTGAGTGCTGCTATTGGCACTTCCCGGGTCGACTTTGATCATAACGATCTGGATATGGCAGTCTTCTTCGGCGAAAAAGCACCTGACGACGTAACCTCCTATCTGGTACACCGTTCCCATATTGTACCAGTGTGCAGCCCGCGGATGCTGGATGATCACGAAGCCATCAGCAGCATGCATGACCTGATCAACTGGCCACTGATTCATGTCAGCAGCCGTAAAGATGAATGGCCGAAAATGATGCAACAGGCAGGCGTCAGCATGACCGGGCTGGAAAAAGGCCTGTCATTCTCCAGTACTCAGCTGGCGTTAGGGGCTGCACTGGAAGGTTTGGGGGTAGCCCTGTCGGACCGTGGCCTGGTTGCACGGGAGTTACAGTACGATCAGCTGATTATTCCCGTCGATCTGGAACTGATTACCGGTAAAGCCTTTTACCTCATTTACCCGGATGACCTGCAACTCACCTACGGCATGCGGGTATTCCGCGACTGGCTGCTGGAAGTGATGGGGCTGGCTAACCC
>CAKZPE010000025.1 GCA_937138495.1 uncultured Oceanospirillaceae bacterium | reverse complement strand
TTAGCACCCGCCTGTGGGCGTTCCTCGGCCGATAATGCGCCAAGGCCTTTCAATAGCTGGGTAAGATGACCTTTCTTACCCAGATACTGAACACGCACCTGATCCAGGTCCTGAGTACTTGTGGCCTGTTCAGCAGCCGCTTTGCCTTCTGCTAACAGGATTTCAATGTTTTCCATTTATGGCTCCAAATAAAAATAGGGGAAGAGCTTGCACCCTTCCCCTATTACACATTCAATGCTCAACTAAGCGTTGCTTAGTTAAAGGTGTCTTACAGTGCAGCTTTAGCTTTTTCCACGATCGCAGCAAAAACCTGCGCTTCGTGTACAGCCAGATCAGCCAGCACCTTACGATCGATTTCGATAGATGCTTTCTTCAGACCAGCGATAAAGCGGCTGTAGGACAGACCATTGATGCGGGCAGCAGCGTTGATACGAGCGATCCACAGCGCGCGGAACTGACGCTTACGCTGACGACGGTCACGGTATGCATACTGACCTGCTTTGATTACTGCCTGTTTAGCAACGCGGAATACCCGGCTGCGAGCGCCGTAGTAACCTTTTGCTTTTTTCAGGATTTTCTTGTGACGACGGTGTGCTACTACACCACGTTTTACACGTGCCATGATATTTCTTCCTAATTAAAAATTGTGACTACTACGAGCTTAGATGTAAGGCAACATACGCTTGATCAGCTTGGTGTCCGCTGCATGAACCTGCAGTAATGGACGCAGCTGACGCTTACGCTTAGTAGACTTTTTAGTCAGGATGTGGCTTGTGAAAGACTGCTTGTGCTTAAAGCCGTTCGCGGTCTTCTTAAAACGTTTCGCAGCACCGCTGCAAGATTTCATTTTAGGCATTACTAAATCCCCACGCATTCGTTAGTTATGTTTCATCTCAGACAACAGCAAAACCCGCACCGACTCCGAAGAGGTGGTACGGGCCTTAATGAAGTAACCGAGATTACTTTTTCTTTTTCGGAGCTATGACCATAGTCAGTTGGCGGCCTTCCATCTTTGGACGCTGCTCAACGGTACCAAGCTCGATCAGGTCCTGTTCGACCCGATTTAACAGCTTCATACCTAACTCCTGGTGTGCCATTTCACGGCCGCGGTAACGCAGGGTTACCTTGGCCTTATCGCCACCTTCCAGGAAACGTATCAGGTTGCGTAGTTTTACCTGATAATCCCCATCTTCCGTATTCGGACGGAACTTCACTTCCTTGACCTGCATCTGCACTTGCTTTTTCTTCTGTGCATTTGCTTCTTTCTTCTTCTCGTACAGGTATTTACCGTAGTCCATAACCTTACATACGATCGGATCAGAATCAGAAATCTGAACCAGGTCAAGTTCAACTTCTTGGGCCGCTTCTAAAGCGTCCTTGAGAGGCACTACGCCTATCTGTGTTCCATCGGGACCAATCAATCGACACTCGCGGGCGCTGATGTTCTCATTAATCGGCGGTTTGGACCGCTCATTGCGCCCTCTTCTGTTATCGCGCTTGATAGTGGTATCTCCGTAAAAATTAACTAAACCTTGCGACCTTTGCTGGCAACATCTTGGCCAAGGTGGTCACAAAACTCTGCAATCGACAAAGTGCCGAGATCTTCACCGGTCCGGGTACGTACTGCCACGGTGCCGGTTTCAACTTCCTTATCGCCAACAACCAGCAAATAAGGAACCTTAGATATTGTGTGCTCGCGGATTTTAAAGCCGATTTTCTCATTTCTCAAGTCCGCTTTAGCAAAGAATCCAAGATCTTGTAACTTTTCTTCGATTTCACGGCAATAATCGGCCTGTTTGTCGGTAATGTTCATGATTGCGACCTGCTCAGGGGCTAACCAGGTCGGTAATGCACCGGCCGAGTTTTCAATCAGAATTCCGATAAAGCGCTCAAATGAACCCAGAATCGCACGGTGCAACATCACCGGCGTTTCACGTTCACCCGCTTCGTTCACAAACTGGGCATTCAGGCGACCCGGCATAGAGAAGTCCACCTGAATGGTACCGCACTGCCATACACGGCCCAGGCAGTCTTTCAGAGAGAATTCAACTTTAGGCCCGTAGAAGGCACCTTCGCCCGGCAGTTCAGCCCAGTCCAGACCGGCAGCATCCAGGGCATCGCCCAGTGCTTTTTCAGCCTTGTCCCAGATATCGTCAGAACCCACACGCTGTTCAGGGCGGGTAGACAGTTTGTAAATAACTTCTTCAAAACCGAAGTCAGCATACACTTCGTGCAGGAAGTCGATGAAACGGGCCACTTCTTCCTGAATCGCATCTTCTGCACAGAAGATGTGCGCATCGTCCTGTACGAAACCACGCACACGCATAATGCCGTGCAGTGCACCGGACGGTTCGTTACGGTGACAGCAGCCGAATTCTGCCAGACGCAGCGGCAGGTCACGGTAAGAGCGCAGGCCCTGGTTGAATACCTGTACGTGGCACGGGCAGTTCATTGGCTTAATGGCAAAGTCACGGCTTTCCGAGTGCGTGGTAAACATCTCTTCTGAGAATTTATCCCAGTGACCGGATTTTTCCCACAGGGTACGTTCAACCACCTGCGGGGTTTTGATTTCGTCGTAACCGTGCTGGCGCTGCTTGATGCGCATGTACTGTTCGATGGTCTGATACAGTTTCCAGCCGTTCGGGTGCCAGAACACCATTCCCGGTGCTTCTTCCTGCAGGTGGAACAGGTCCAGCTGCTTGCCCAGTTTACGGTGGTCACGCTTTTCAGCTTCTTCCAGACGGTGCAGGTAGGCTTTCAGTTCTTTCTTATCACGCCATGCGGTGCCGTATACACGCTGCAGCATTTCGTTTTCAGAGTTACCGCGCCAGTATGCACCGGCCACTTTCATCAGTTTGAAAGAACGCAGTACACGGGTGTTCGCTACGTGCGGGCCCCGGCACATGTCGATGTATTCTTCGTGGTGGTACAGGCCAACTTCGGTCACAGACTCATCCAGACCGTCAATCAGCTCAACTTTGAATGCTTCGCCACGGTCAGCAAAAATCTGACGCGCTTCGGCAACCGGCGTCATCTTCTTGATAACGTCGTAATCTTTTTTGATCAGTTCCTGAACGCGTTTTTCCAGAACAACCAAGTCATCCGGTGTGAAGTGATGTTCGCTGGATACGTCGTAGTAGAAACCGTTTTCGATAACCGGACCAATCGCCATCTTCACATCCGGGTAGAGCTGCTTCATCGCGTGCCCTAACAGGTGTGCAAAAGAGTGACGGATAATGTGCAGGCCGTCTTCGTCCCGTGGGGTTACGATCGCAACTTCAGCGTCCGTGGTGATCAGCTCGCAAGCGTCAACCAGTTCACCGTTAATCCGGCCGGCAACCGTGGCTTTTGCCAGGCCCGCGCCAATATCAGCAGCAACTTCTAAAACAGTAACCGGGTTAGCAAACTCGCGTTTGCTCCCATCAGGAAGCGTAATAATAGGCATTGAATTTCCTTTTTTTCTCAGTGGTGGCCCATACCAGAGGCCACTTAAGCACAGGAGTGCAGCACGGCGGAATGACAGGAAGCCAGCCGACGCACCTACACGACAGTACGGTATCTAAAAATGAACGCGGAATTGTACGTGATTGTTATCTAAAGAGGTAGTCTGTGAAGCCCTGCCCGGCAGGATTTTTTATAATTTTAATCAGCCTTCCCCCGAATGACTGACCAGCCGGTAAAAACGGCTTATCAAAATCACCGTTAACGTGCTGCACAAAACCGCCAAAACCACTATGATCAGGCTTTTATACTCAGCAGCAGAGGTGCGCCCGTGAACCCCGTTTATCAGGATATACATATGCAACTGGATGGTTTGCTTCAGGGCGAAACCAGCTGGATCAGTAACCTGGCCAATACCTCTGCCCTGCTGTGGATGTATCTGCCGGATATTAACTGGGTCGGGTTTTATATCCGCAAAGGCGACGAGCTGGTACTGGGCCCGTTTCAGGGCAAACCGGCCTGCACCCGCATCCCCATCGGCAAAGGTGTTTGCGGCACTGCCGCTGAAACCCTTGAATCGCAACTGGTCATGGATGTACATGAGTTTCCCGGCCATATCGCCTGCGATGCAGAGTCTAATTCTGAAGTGGTGATTCCCATTGTCCGTAACGGCAAACTGATTGCCGTACTGGATGTGGACAGCCCGGATAAAGCACGCTTTACCAAAGGTGACGTCGAAGGGCTGGAAAGAGTCGTTGAGATTATCCTGCGTCATCAGACCGCCGAGTAAACACATGCTTCCTGAAATTGTTCAGCAATATCCCGAGATTCAGGTGGCTGCCGGTCAGGCGGTTCTGACCCAGGGCCAGCACTGCGAAAACTGTTTTGTCATCACCCGGGGCTGCGTCAGGGTATCCGGGCGCTCCGGTGAAGGCCGGGAGCTGGTACTCTACCGAATCAACAGCGGTGAAATCTGTGTACTCACCACTGCTTGTCTGCTGAGTAATGACAGTTTTCCGGCAGAAGCCGTGAGCGAAACGGCCGTGACTGCCCGGGTCATTCCTCTGCAGGACTTCCGCCGTTTACTGGGTGAATCGGAATCTTTCCGGGAGTTTGTCTTCGACGGATTCAGCCTGCGGCTTGCTAACCTGATGCAGCAACTGGAAAGCATTACACTGGCCAGCGTCGACCAGCGCCTGCTGCAATACTTACTCAATAACGCGGATTACAAACATCAGCTGCACGCCACCCATCAATACATTGCGATTGAAATCGGCAGTGCCCGCGAAGTGGTGAGCCGTCATCTGAAAAGTCTGGAAAAGCAGGGGCTCATCCGGTTACAGCGTGGCTGCATTGAAGTACTCAACCACGCTGAACTAAAGGCCCTGCTTCCGAACGGATAACAGGCCCGTTTATGACCAGTAATTATTGGCCATAGCAACGGTCTGAAAGTTAATTGCAATCACCTGCGAAGACGCAATCAGACTATTGGCATCCTGTTCATAAACAGGCCGTAATTTCTGACGCACCTCGTCTTTTGGCTGGGTATACTTCACCCCCATTCGGGCCATTTTTATTGCCAGCTCGTAACCGGCCTGCGGGTCTTCTGTTTTTAAACTGCTTAACCATTGTGTCTGCATCCTGAAGCTCTCTGTCTGTTTTTTGTGGATATTGATGGGTTAGTTTTGGATGACTCCGGGACTTACTGTTCCGAGAGTCGGCGGCCAAACGAGACCGCATAGGCATCCCGACGGGCCTGTAACAAAGGATCGTCTGAAGGCTCAAAACCGGCAGACAGCATCAGCGGATCATAGTTAATGTTGCCGCACTCACCAGTCGCACTGATAGCATTCACACTGAGCCTGGCGGCAACAATTTCCTGATGCTCGCCTTCCCAGGCTAATGCCGCGTTATCGACAACATCACCGGGATTCGCCAGCGTGACGATCATGTTCCATTCCACCGGCCCGGCAACCAGGTTCTTCTCCATATTGCTGTAAAAGAAATCCTGCCCCTCAGGCACGGTAATCCCCACAGGAGCAGCCGGAACAAACGCCCATCTCACCGCGGTTTTCCGGCCCTGTGCATCCGTCAGATAAAAACTGTTGATGCTGTTATACGTCGCCCCTTCATAAGGCGTTAAAGGGTTTTCTTTCTGTTTAGTGTGCGCACTGAAACGCTGTAAGTCAGGGCTGGATGCTTTAAAGGCTTTTACTGCGGCCTTACCCTGTGCTTTTGCCTGCATCAGTTCAGCAAACGCCTGCGGCGTGGCGACAGGAAAAAAGTCCAGCGTATTCATCGACATCCGGTGTTCAGAACCGTCGCTTAACTTAACGGACAGGCCCATGCCATATTCCGCCGGTACGTTGTCCGCGGCTTTTGCATTACCGCCTTTATGTGACAACCGGCCCACCACCGCTGACTCTTGCTGGAATAAAAGGCTGGCTGAGTAATCCTGTATCGCTTTATCCACCGGCATTAAGGTAGCAGCAAAGCAATATCCCTTGGTGTGATTACGGCGCTCTCCCTGGGTTACCCCAAAAACCTTTTCAAATGCATCGACAGTTTGCACAGCGGTTGAACCGGCAACGGCTGGCAAAGATGCACTCAAAAGTATCGCCGCCCCCAGATAACTGTATCTCTTTAACATGTTTCACCTCACCCTTTACATGCACAATTAATTCGCTTACATATAGTTTGCACACTAACTATACACCAACAAATATTGCATGTCTAACCATTAGTCATCACAATACCTGACTCTTAAGATCCGTCAGGGGAAAAACCTTGTCCGCCGCCAAGTTAGACGACCAACTTTGTTTTGCGCTTTATTCAGCCTCGAACCATATGACAGCTATCTACCGGCCGTTACTTGAGCCGTTCGATCTGACCTATACCCAGTTCATTGTTCTGATGGCACTCTGGGAAGAAGATAAGATTTCAATCAGTGAACTGGCGAATACAGCCGGGCTGAGTAAAGCAACGATGACGCCTCTGCTGAAACGCCTGGAGCAGAAAGGCCTTATCCGCCGTGAGATGAGTGCTAACAGTGAACGGCAGAAACAAATTGTTCTTACCCCCCAGGGGCAGGAAATATCGGCAAGCAGTAAAGCAATCACAACTCAGGCATTTTGTGAATCAGGGCTAAGCCAGACCGAAGCCCAGCAAATGATCAGCCTGTGTAATAAACTGATTAAGCAATAGTTATGTGACTAAGTCACAGATCTCTTCTGCCCGGCTGCCTTACACTGCCGGCAACATTTAAAGGAGAGAGACTTATGCCTAAAAATCTTGGAAGTCTGGACCGCAGCCTGCGGTTAATTGCCGGGCTGGTTTTAATCAGCCTGGTATTCGTTGGCCCACAAACCGCCTGGGGCTGGATCGGTATTATTGGATTGCTGACAGCAGCAATCGGTTACTGCCCGCTTTACTCACTGTTCGGATTTAACAGTTGTCCGCTTAAACGCAATGGCTGACAGACACCCGTCGTCAGTTCACACAGCGACTAACCGGCCCGGTTAGCCACTCACTCATTGGCACTCAGCTGTTTCAGGGTATAGAGAATATGGTTTGTGGCAGCTTCCCGGGCGGCATCAGGGTCCCGGGCCATCAGCGCCTGATGGATGCTGGCATGCTGCGCCCGGATACCGTCCGGATAGCGACCACGTTTTTTCAGAGTGCGCGATAACACGCCATAAATCGCATTAAAAAAACGGCTGTAAAAAATCTCACTGAAAGAGACCACCAGCAAATGCTGCGACGCTTCTGCGATCAGCATATGAAAGCGTAAATCTTCTTTCGCTTTGGCCAGCGTTGTCTCACCCTTATCCCGCTTTAACAGTTGCTGGTATTCTTTGTCGACCCGGGCAAGCTGTTCATCCGTGGCCCGTAAAGCCGCATAATACGCCGCTTCACCTTCCAGCATAGCCCGCACTTCCAGCACCTGCTGCTGAAACTCAGGATTATCCCCCAACCCTTCCAGCGGCATATCAAAGCATACTTCCAGCAGGTTATTACAGTAGGTTTTGCCCCCCGGACGGACACTGATAAAGCCTTCGCTTTCCAACTGTCCCATGGCTTCCCGCACCGTAGACCGCGAAAGCCCGAGCGTTTCAGACAGGCTGCGCTGGGAAGCCAGTGCCTGACCGGGCAGATATTCCCCCCGGAAAAATGCCTGTTTAATGTCCTGCACCAACTGCTCGCTACGCAAAATGGCCATGCCGTCATTACCCTGATTTCAATACAGAATTCGCTGCCCGGCCTGCACCGCACAGCATGAAAGACACCGAGTATAAACTAAAATTGGTCAGACCGGTTTTCCGGATATCATTTCTTTTTACCCCCCCCTTCACTATCGTGCATAAAAGCCCGGCGCCATATCCGGAGCAACCAGAGCCAACAACAAAAACGATAAACGGAATACTGGCCGCTACACAGGCCTCCGTTATTATCGGGGAAGTGCCTTATGTCTCAGCAACACACCCCGCAGCGCCCATCGCCAAATGTGGGCCTGTTCATTACCTGCCTTGCAGATATGTTTCGCCCCAGTATCGGGTTTGCCACCGTTAAACTGCTGGAGCAAACCGGCTGCCGGGTCAGCGTACCGGAGCAGCAGACCTGCTGCGGCCAGCCTGCCTATAACACTGGCGACCGCCGTACCAGTGCAGAAATCGCCCGGATGACCATCGACGCTTTCGCCGGTTATGAGTATCTGGTTGCCCCGTCCGGCTCCTGTGTTGGCATGATTAAATACTACCCTGAGCTGTTTGACGCCGAAGATCCGTATCAGCAACTGGCACAGTCACTGGCGGACCGCAGCTATGAAATCACCAGCTTTCTGTTCGACGTCATCGGCATTGAAGCCCTGCAGGCACAACTGCAGCAATTGACGATTCCCCGTACGGTTACCTATCACGATTCATGCTCAGGCCTGCGCCAGCTGGGCATCAAACAACAGCCCCGTGAATTACTGAAACAGATTAACGGCCTGCAGATTGAAGAAATGACCGAAGCGGAAACCTGTTGTGGATTTGGCGGTACTTTCTGCGTGAAGTATCCGGAAATCTCCAACCGCATGGTCAGCAACAAGTCTGAGTTCATCAATGACAGCGGGGCAGACACCCTGGTGGGCGGCGACCTCGGCTGCCTGCTGAATATGGCCGGTAAGTTACAGCGTCTGGGTAAAGATACCCCTGACGCGCTGGTTGAAGCCCGCCATGTGGTTGAACTGCTGGCGGATATGCTCGACACCCCGGGTATCGGTGAACAGGACGTACGGCGGCTGAAAGCCACCACCCCGACCACTGATTTTGCACTGGGTACCGAAATCACAGGTTCTGCGGCACAGCCCCGCAAGTAACGCGCCGACGCCAGACGAGGTAAGACAACATCATGGATATTAATACGCCATTCTTTAAAGCCCGTGCCAGCGAAGCGCTACAGGATGCCAACCTGCAACAGGCACTGGGCAACCTGAAACAGGGATTCCCTCATAAGCGCGCCATTGCCGTGGAACGTATGCCGGAATTTGAAGCCCTGCGGGATCAGGGCCGGGATCTGAAAAATCATATTCTGGAGCATCTGGACCTGTATCTGGAACAGTTTGAAAGCAAGGTTACTGAAAACGGCGGCCAGGTTCACTGGGCCCGTACCGGAGACGATGCCAACCGGATCATTCTCGACATCTGCCAGCAGGTAAATGCCAAAACCGTGACTAAGGGTAAGTCGATGGTGTCCGAGGAAACCGGCCTCAACGACTATCTGGAAAAGAACGGTATCCAGCCGGTCGAAACCGATCTGGGTGAGTACATCCTGCAGCTGCGCGGTGATCACCCCAGCCATATCATTGCCCCGGCCATTCACCTGAATCTTGAAGATGTATCCGAAGCTTTTCACGCACATCATAACAAGCCAAAATCAGATGATCCGGTCACCCTGATGCAGGAAGCCCGTGACGCTCTGCGGGAAAAATTTGTCGTCGCAGATGTGGGCATTACCGGCGCGAACTTTTGCGTGGCCGAAACCGGTTCGACCATTATTGTGACCAACGAAGGTAACGGTGACCTGACCCAGACCTTACCCAAGACCCATATCGTCATTACGTCCATCGAAAAAGTGGTACCGACACTGGAAGACATGACGCTGTTCCTGCGCCTGCTGGCACGTTCGGCCACCGGTCAGGAATTCACTGTGTACAACACCCTCTCCTCCGGCCCCCGCCGGGAAGGGGATCAGGACGGCCCGGAAAATTTCCATGTGGTTCTGGTAGATAACGGCCGCAGTGAAATGGTCGGCAGTCAGTTTCAGGACATGCTGCGCTGTATTCGCTGTTCTGCCTGCATGAACCACTGCCCGGTATACGGCGCGGTGGGTGGCCACAGTTATGGCTGGGTCTATCCCGGCCCGATGGGATCCGTCCTGACACCGAAAATGATCGGCATCGAAAAAGGCGCCGCCCTGCCCAATGCTTCCACCTTCTGCGGAAAGTGCGAATCGGTTTGTCCGGTACGGATTCCGCTGCCCAAGCTGATGCGCCACTGGCGGGAAGATGAATTCAGCAAACACCTGACACCAAAAGCCGCCCGCTACGGCCTTGGCAGCTGGGCATTTCTGGCGAAACGCCCCGCCCTGTACCGGCAGTTCACCAAGGCGTCCAGCTGGGGGCTAAAACTGTTAGCCAACAGCCCGTTCGGCGGTAAAAAAGGCAAACTGGAAAGCCTTCCTCTGGCCAGTGGCTGGACGGACTTCCGTGACATGCCCGCCCCACAGGGTGAAACCTTTATGCAGCAGTGGAAGAAACGCCAGAACGCTGAACAGACTGACGGAGATGCATCATGAGCCGCGCTGAAATTTTTGCCAATATCCGCCGGGGTCTGGGCCGGGAAGTCCCCTCCGATACACAACGTCAGACCGTACAGAATCGCCTTCGCGCACAGGCAGATAACATCATTCCGGCCCGGGCTCAGCTGCCTCGGCCACAGCAGGTTGAACTGTTCAGAGCCATGGCCACTGAAGCGGCCGCTGAACTGATCGATCTGGACAGCCTTGAACAGCTGCCCGCCGCCTGCGACAACTGGCTGACAACACAGGGCCTGAATGAATTTATCTGCGCCAGCGACCCGCAACTTGCCGGGCTGGACTGGTCTGACATTCAGGCTGCAAAAGCGGAACGGGTCGCCCAGGTCGGTGACATGGCCGCCCTGACCACCAGCTTTGCTGGCATAGCAGAAACCGGCACCCTGATGCTGTATTCCCGTGCAGACAGCCCGACAACGCTGAACTTCCTGCCGGATAATCATCTGGTGGTGCTGCACGAAAGCGATATTCTGGGCGTGTATGAGGAAGCCTGGAAGAAACTGCGTAACCATTGTCAGACCAGTGATGGTCTGCTGCAAATGCCACGCACCGTAAACATGATTACCGGGCCATCCCGTAGCGCCGACATTGAGCAAACCCTGCTGATGGGAGCCCATGGCCCGAAACGGCTGGTGATTTTTATAGTTAAAAACTGATTCAGAAAATCGGAATCAGTTTCCTTTTCAGCAGGTTTGATGATCTTTGCTGAAAGCAACGAACACCCGCCACAGTCCCCCGGCGGGTTGTTCACCTTAGACTCTGTCAGACTGACACTGAGCCTGCTGTAACGCTTTCACATATTCAGGTGCCAGATCAGCACCGTTCGGCCAGACCAGCGTTTCCAGCTCATCGTCAACAACCACCCGGGCAAAAAATTGTTTATCCTTCAGGGGTTCAAATACAGGTCCGACCGGTAACGGAAACAAATCTACTTCGCCGCCGGTACCGTCGTCAAAGTCAACCCAGAGACGATAGTCTGCGATATATCTGGCGGTCTTAATATGTAACATAGCCACTCTCCCGCTGAATTAATCTAAAGGCGCTATTTCATTTAAGGGCATTCCCAAACGCGCCTTTTCCCAGTTATTCAGCAATTCCTCCCGGTGCAACAAAGCCCATTCTTTTACTAACTTCATGGCACGACCGGGAAGTCCTCCCTGTAAAACATCGCCATCAAAGGTTAAAAGGGCCTCATCTCCTGAATACTTAGCATGCAAATGAGGCGGATTATGATCATTAAAATACATAATAATGACAATTCCATAGAATCTACTGATCACAGGCATCAAATCTACTCCTCCCTGAGTATTTAAGATAAATCCTATACCCCTATGATTTGATGTCAATTACACAGTGTGTTCCCTCCTAAACTGCCTGCTTATCATCGGAAGATGTTTGCCCTGACAGATGCTGAGCCTCATCCTCCCTGCGTTTGCGACTGGGCAGTTCCCTGATTTTCTCCTCAGGAACAGGCTGCCCGCCGTCAATGTCAGGCAAGCCTGCCGCTTTGAAGTGACCAAAAATAGCCTCGCCAATTTCAGAAGCCAGCGCCGGGGTAAACCGCCCGCCCTGTTTCAGGTGCTGACTGTGCTGATCAAACAATCCGTGCAGCTCACGCAAACGTTCACCTAAAGGTGCTGATGTGTCGAACACGCCGGAAATAATCTGATTCAGTGACGTTACCCACATGAAATGATCCATGTTGCGGGTGTTCACAAAAATCTCCCAGGGGTAATGCATCTGCGCATCAGTTCCGGGGTTAAGAATGAGATCATTAATGGTGACATAGAGCGGGTGTTCCGAACGGGGTGTCATGACCCGATAAGTAGTCCCCGCCAGGCTTTGCGGCCGGCTTAAGCCAGCGGTATCCAGTGCCATAATGTCGGGGATTTCCGCCACATGTTTCAGAACTTTAAACCCCACAATCGGGGCATCAATAACAGTGGTTTTCTGGCGGTTAGCCGTAAGGTTTTGTGCCTGAACAGGCTGAGAAGTTTTAACTGACATATCCGTGTTTCCTTTGTTCCTGATATAAAAAATGTGCCCGGTTAAATGGTCCGGAGTGCTATCGGTGAAAGCACCGCTCATAAACGGCCGTAATAACCTTCCTTAAGTGCATCAAATAAATTGGCGGCAGTATGCAGCTCGCCGTCGTATTCCACCTGGGCATCCCCCGCCAGTTCTACTTCCCGGCCATCGGACAGGGTGAACTGATAACGGGTGTTTTTCAGATCATCTTCTTTCACCAGCACTCCCTGAAATGCTTCCGGGTTGAAGCGAAAGGTCGTGCAGCCTTTCAGACCACGGCGGTAGGCATACAGGTAGATATCCTTGAATTTGGCGTAGGGATAATCGGTGGGGACATTGGCGGTTTTAGAGATAGCGGCATCCAGCCACCGCTGCGCAGCCGCCTGAATATCCACATGCTGCTTCGGATGAATATCGTCCGCACTGATGAAGTAAGCAGGCAAATCACTCTCCGCAGCCTCCGGGCTGATCAGTTGCCGGTACGCCAGTAACTCATAGGAAAACACGTCTATTTTTTCTTTACTCTTTTTACCTTCGCGCTGAACGTTACGGCTGTACTGATGGGCAAAACTCGGTTCGATACCGTTACTGACATTGTTGCCGAATGACAACGCAATAGTGCCAGTGGGGGCCACTGAACTGTGGTGAGTAAAACGGCCACCCACTTCAGCCAACTGTTGAACCAGTCCGGGCTGCTCAACGGCAATCTTTTGCATATAGCGGCTGTAGCGGGCATGCAGAATCCGACCGGGTAAGCGGTCACCGGGCTGATGGCCATCCCGGCGCATTTCCGGGCGTTTACACAGCATGGCTTCAGTCACAGTGAACATTTGCTCCATCACCGGAGCCGGGCCCTTTTCTTTCGCCAGCTCCAAACCAACTTCCCAGCCGGTCAGTGCCAGTCGTTTGGTCACCGCTTCCGTAAAGGCAACCGACTGTTCATCACCGTAACTCATCCGCAGCATAGTGACCGTCGAGCCCAGCCCCATATAGCCCATGCCATGCCGACGCTTGTGCTCAATTTCATGGCGTTGCTCTGCCAGTGGTAAGCCATGCAATTCCACCACGTTATCCAGCATCCGGGTGAATACCGCGACAACCTCAGTAAAGCTTTGCCAGTCAAAGCTGGCTCTGGCAGTGAAAGGATTGCGGACAAAGTGGGTCAGGTTCACCGAGCCCAGTAAACTGCTGCCAAAGGGTGGCAGGGGCTGCTCTCCGCAGGAGTTAGTTGAGCGGATATTTTCACAGAACCAGTTATTGTTCTGATCATTCACCTGATCGATCAGGATGAACCCCGGTTCCGCAAAGTCATAGGTGGACTGCATGATGACATCCCACAACTCCCGGGCCGGCAAACGTTCGGTAATCTTACAGGCCACCAGCCCCGCTTCATTGGTGACATAATCCTGCTGCAATGGCCATTCGCGCCAGATAACCTGCTCAGGATCATCCAGATTCAGAGACTGTTGTGCCTGTTGCTGACAGGTCAGCGGAAACGCCAGTGGCCAGGCACTGCCCCGCTGAACCGCATCCATAAACTCATCGGTAATCAGCAATGAAAGATTAAACTGCCGCAGGCGCCCATCTTCACGTTTAGCTTTTATAAATGACAATACATCCGGGTGGCCTACATCGAAGGTTGCCATCTGCGCGCCCCGCTGCCCTCCGGCCGAAGACACCGCAAAGCAGGTCTTATCAAAGACATCCATAAATGACAGCGGTCCGCCGGTCAGCGCCCCGGCACCTGCAACAAAACTGCCACTGGGCCGCAGGGTAGAGAACTCATAACCAATGCCGCAACCGGCTTTTAAGGTCAGCCCGGCTTGCTGGTTACGCCCCAAAATGTCTGTCATGCAGTCGCTGATCGGACCAGAGACGGTACAGTTGACCGTTGAGGTTGCCTTTTTTGCCTGCTGAGCGCCGGCATTGGCCATGATCCTGCCCGCCGGTACGGCACCGTTACGGAGTGCCCAGAGAAACCGGCCATACCAGAAAACCCGGGTACCGGCGTCAGCTTCGACGTCAGCAAGGGCTTTCGCCACGCGGATAAACGTATCATCCATGCTCTGATCCAGCGGCTCACCCGCGGCATTACGCAGGCGGTACTTGCTGTCCCAGATATCAATGGAAGCAGGTTGAAAATCAATGCAAGAAGAAAGAGAGGATAGCCCGTCAACAGGCTTGGAAAATGTATTCATGTGCTAACACTCCATATCAGTATGAAAAAGCGCTACAACAGCTGTCGTAACGCTTAAATACTAGCAGTGCAGCAACGCAAATCCGTGCTACAAAAATGTATAGCCCGCCCTCACTCAGGCTGCCCGGAGGGCTTAGTCCGGGCCGTTATTTTTCTGATCAGCCGCATTTACTCTCGGCACAGTTCAGGCAGGTATAGCAGCCATCCATCAGGATGGCGGCCTTCACATTACACTTGGTACACAGCTGCGCACCCGCCGGAAAATCCCCGGCATCCGTAGTGTCGGTCACCGAACTGCGCTGTTCATACTCCGCCCGTTTAGCGGCCAGCAATTCACGCTGACCTTCATCCAGCTGATCCCCGTCCAGCAAACCAATGGTTTGCAGATGGTCCTCTATGGCGTAGCCAATTTCCGCCACCAGTGACGGCATGTAACGGCCACCTTTTTTGAAATACCCCCCCTTGGGATCGAATACCGCTTTCAGTTCTTCTACCATGAAAATAACATCCCCTCCTTTACGGAATACTGCAGAAATAACCCGGGTCAGGGCTACCACCCACATAAAGTGGTCCATATTTTTAGAGTTAATGAAGATCTCATAAGGGTGGCGCTGTTCAAATTCAGTGTCCTGGTTCAGCAATACATCATTAATGGTGATATACAGCGCATGGGGCGAAACCGGTGTTTTGATTTTATAGGTTGAACCCAGCAAGCGTTCCGGGCGATCGAGGTTTTCATGCACCCGCTCCATGGTGAGCTCGCTTGCAGCGTCTTCTTGCACACTTGGGACGTTTTCCTGCTCCGGGGTGGCAACTTCATCCTTAACCACTTCAAAGGCAATGATTTTCTGGTTGATGGTGGCGTTTGCAGACGCCTGACCGGACGGCATATTCTGTGACATTCTGTGACTCCAAATTTCAGATCAGTAATTACAAACGGCCGTAATAGCCTTCTTTAAGTGCATCAAACAGGTTAGCGGCAGTATGGGTTTCACCGTCGTACTCCACGGTTTCATTGCCAGCCAGCTCAACGGTACTGCCATCTTCCAGGGTGAAGCGGTAGCGGGTATTCGCCAGATCCTGCTCCTTCACCAATACGCCCTGAAATGCTTCCGGATTAAAGCGGAAAGTTGTGCAGCCCTTCAGCCCCTGCTGCCAGGCGTAGTGGTATATGTGTTTAAATTTTTCATAGGGGTAATCGGTAGGCACATTGGCGGTTTTGGAGATCGAGGAATCAATCCACTTCTGGGCCGCTGCCTGCACATCCACATGCTGCTGTGGGTGAATATCATCCGCACAGATAAAATAATCCGGCAGCTGCTGTGTGGCATTGTCACTGAACGGCATGGCATCAGGATTAACCATTTTCCGGTACGCCAGCAGCTCATAAGAGAAGACATCTACCTTTTCCTTGGTTTTGCGGCCTTCGCGGATAATGTTCCGGCTATAGTGGTGGGCAAAGCTGGGCTCGATGCCGTTACTGACATTATTGCCCAGCGACAGCGCAATGGTGCCGGTCGGCGCAATGGAGCTGTGGTGGGTAAACCGGCAACCATAGCGGGCCAGCTGTTCCACCAGCTCTGGTTCTTCACTGGCGATTTTCTGCATGTAGTGACTGTAACGGGCATGCAATACACGGCCCGGTAATTCATCCCCCGCCTGATAACCGTCGGCTTCCATTTCCGGGCGTTTACGGAGCATTTCAGCGGTGACGGTAAATACTTCATCCAGCACCGGTGCAGCCCCTTTTTCCCGGGCCAGCCCAAGGCCGGTCTGCCAGCCGGTAATCGCCATCATCTTGCTGACTTCTTCGGTAAAAGCCAGCGAGGCCGGATCACCGTACTGGTGCCCGAGCATTGTTATTGCCGACCCCAGCCCCAGGTATCCCATCCCATGACGGCGCTTACTCCATATCTCCTTTCGCTGTTGCTCCAGAGGCAAGCCATTGATCTCCACCACGTTATCCAGCATACGGGTGAATACCGCCACGGTTTCTTTAAACCCCTGCCAGTCGAAATGTGCGCCATCAGAAAATGGCTGGCGAATAAACCGGGTCAGGTTAACCGACCCCAGTAAGCAGCTGCCATAGGGGGGCAGCGGCTGTTCACCACACGGGTTGGTAGAACGGATGGTTTCACAGAACCAGTTATTATTCTGCTCGTTAACTTTGTCGATCAGGATGAAGCCCGGTTCGGCAAAGTCGTAGGTGGCATTCATAATGGAATTCCACAACCCTTTTGCCTTTACCCACTTACTGACCTGGCAGGCCACCAGGCCAGCATCATTCACCACGTAGCCCTCGTGGAGTGGCCATTCACGCCAGATAACCTGCCGTTCATCCTTCAGGTCCAGCGGTTCACGTTGCTGACTTTTCAGGCTGATGGGAAATGCCAGTGGCCATTCATCATCAGCATCAACCGCCTGCATAAAGGCATCGGTAATCAACAGGGAAAGATTAAACTGACGCAGACGGCCGTCTTCCCGTTTCGCTTTAATAAACGCCAGCACATCCGGATGGCCGATATCGAATGTAGCCATCTGCGCGCCACGGCGGCCACCGGCGGACGACACCGTAAAGCACATCTTGTCGAACACATCCATAAAGGACAGCGGCCCTGAGGTATACGCCCCGGCACCGGACACATAAGCCCCGGACGGGCGCAGGGTGGAAAATTCATAACCGATGCCGCAGCCGGCTTTCAGAGTCAGCCCCGCTTCGTGGTTACGGCCAAGAATGTCATCCATTGAATCTGCAATGCTGCCTGACACCGTACAGTTAATGGTGGAGGTGGCAGGCTTATGCTGCTGTGCCCCGGCGTTGGCAATTACCCGGCCGGCAGGCACCGCCCCGTTTCGCAGGGCTTCAAGAAACTTGTCATACCAGTGCTTCTGTAATTCTTCTCCCTGTTCAACCGCCGCCAATGCCCGGGCTACCCGCTGCAGCGTCTCATCCGGTGTCTGGTCTATGACCTCCCCCTCTTTCGATCGCAACCTGTACTTACTGTCCCAGATATCCTTTGAGGCCGCCTGTAGCGCCAGTTGGGTTAAATCCGTTTCACATTCAGATTGCAGGGTTTTCATGCACAGCTACTCCATAGGGCAGTAATTAACAGTAATATCCGAGATACAATAAAACAGCATATCTAGTGCGCAGATACTAACCCCGACACCAGATATAGTTACTTGATATATATCAAACACTGCTATGGAGAAAAGAAGACCCAAAAAAAGACCTAAAAAGAAGACCTAAAAAGAAGGAGCAGGAAAAACAAAAAATATAGAAAAATAAAAAGAGACGGGGGTTTTTCTGAAAGGAATAAGGGCGGCATCAGAACCGCCCTGAACAGAGCCTTTAATGCCCTGTAATACAGTCAACCTCACTTAAACCGGCAATCAGGTCATCATTGATTCTGGTCGTAAAGCACTTCTGTACCGGTATATCGGGAAGGCTGCTATAAGGGGCTCCGGGGCTTCGTCCGAAGACGTTAACGGCAAGTATATCTTTAGCAACCCTGCCGTAGGATATATTGCTGACCTTAATACGGTCGCCAAGAAAAAAGGTTTGGCTGTACTGGCGATCGGCTGCCTTTTTCTCATCGGCTTTATAAATAACCCCCAGATAATAATAACTTCCGCTTCCCCCTGCCTGAGTCTTAATAATCACAGCTATACCTAACCGGCCATCCTGTGCAAAATCACCGGTTAAAGTATATTCATCCAGAATGTGGGCGCTGCTTCTTTGCGTTGCACCTGTCCCATACACCCGCTCAGCCTGCCCCTGATCAAAAGTAAATTCATCACCATCAACGGTAAAGGTCGCAAACAAGTGCGGATTGGGATAATGCTCCCCGAAATGCTCAGCCTCAGCACGTCGCTCGGATGCAGTGCCGGGAAGGCCATCGTTCAGCGTTTCGCTGCAGGCAGACAAAAGAAAAACCGAAAAGAAGAGGCTGACAATAAACGCACACCCCGTGAAAGGCCTGGTTTTTATTGCGCCGTTTGAAATCCACATAGTCATAAACCCATCCCTGGTTATATAAGAGCTGTTATGATGAATAGCGTTACACGCTGTTGTTTACGGCCAGCTTCATCCATGCCAGCCGGTAAATATTCTGTCATGTATAACAACAGAGTTATACAGTCAGATAGCCTGTGAATAAGCCCGGAGGCAAGGTTACTTTTTGCCTTCGAACAGGATAACGCCTGACCGGTTACTTTTCCTCTCGCAAGCTGGCCATACTGAGATCAGGCAGATCTGCCCGGCCGACGATGATCATCACGATCCCACACATGAAGAAGAAAAAGGTTGAGGCCATAAAGCTGGCGGTGATCACATCTTCCATCCCCAGCGTCTGGGATTTCAGATACGTCATGACAAGACAGCCCAACGCAACCAGCTCACTGAGCACGCCCATTACCATAGAGGTCTTCTGGAAAATACCTTTTTTCTTTTTGGGTGTTTCTGTCATGACTGCTGCTCACTGAAAAATATGAACCCTGATACTAGCATCTGAGGAACAGGCCGTTCGGCAAATGCAAAGGTTCGTTGATCTGGGTCGGATAAGCAGCAGGAAAGACAGTGAAAGAATTGCAGCTTCACTTCCCTGTGAAGCGACAGTTGTTTCAGTTTACGCCCGTGCCAAAAACGCCCGGTGATAAATGACCTCACCCTGTGCGCCGGCATTATCAAACCGTTTCGCCAAAAAGTACTCTGGCGGTACGTTCTCAAGTACCAGCTGAGGATCAGCCACAAACCCAAAACGGCTGTAATATTCCGGTTCGCCTAACAACACACAACCGGAAGCTGCCTGCGCTTTCAACAGCCCTAACGCATCCTTGACCAGCAGAGAACCGATACCTTTTCCCTGATGCTCCGGCAATACCGACAGCGGCCCCAGGCCATACCAGCCGGACGTTCCGTCACTGACGGTAACCGGCGAAACAGCCACATGACCCACAACAGCCCCCTGATATTCCGCCACCCGCGAAACGGTCATCTGACCAGCCGCCCGTAGATCACGAATGATAAATTGTTCGGTATGGCTGCTGTATGGAGCCATTTCAAACGCAGACAGAGTAACAGCCTCTATCCCGGCACCATCTGCCGGCACTTCATCACGTATAAGTATATCCATCATTTTCAACCTGCTCAGTGACGGCTCTGAACGTCGGATACTCAGAGCCAACAGCTTTAACGTCCCTTTTTACGTAGCCTGACTACCGTTTGTACAGTAACGGCTTTTGGAATATCCCCAAGCTCTTTGCTCCGCAAGAACGGCAGCATGATATGCCTGCTCACGTATCAGACTGAGATAGCGCGTCAACAGCCGTTCAACCAGAACAATTTCTGTCACCTCCTTTTTATTCGCGCCCGTGCCGTTCAAAGAATATCTGTTTCTGCTGAGTGCGTATATTATGCTCACTGCCCATCTAAATACAGTCAGCCCTGATACCTGCAAAAACACCTGACTGTCAGATAAGTAATGCGGCGGATTCATCAAAACCCGGAACCATCCGTTTTCCACACAATGCCAGCCTGACAATGACCACCGGCTCAAAGCAAAAAAACCATTGCCATCCTCAGGTCGTTGGCATCTAATAAAACGTAATTCGCTATGGACAGTGATCGTAACTTCTCCCGACATCACAGGCTTCCATAGCTTTCATCAACGATTCGGGCCGTGCCTTTCCAAGGCGCACGGCAAAGGGAATATTTACTAAGGAGAGTAACATTGACGTATTTCAATAAATTCCTCGCAGCGGCATTTTTGCTCGTTTCATTCAGCGCAACATCAGAGACAGCCATGACTGAAACTGATATACGCAATATGTTAAAGCTGATGGAACACTCAGTTATCTCCCGCGATGTCGAAGGACTAATGTCTCATCTGTCTGAGGATGCTGAAATCATGTTAGAAATGCCCGAAAGCATGGGCGGTAAAATGGAACTCGATGTAAACAGCTATAAATCCATGCTGGCTCAATCCTGGGCTTTACCGGCAAAATTCACATACGAAGTCAGGAATATTAACATCCGCATGGGACCTGAAGGCAAAACAGCTTCTGCCAGCGATACCACCCTGGAGTCAGTTGAAATTAACGGCATGGTGATATCATCAAAATCCGAAGAACAGTTAACAATTGTGTCGGATAACGGCAAGCCATTAATTACAGGCATTGTTGCGAAAGTTGAGGTCAAATTTTAAACACCCATCAGGCCCATCCCGCGGGCCTGAAATCATCTGTCATATCAGTATTCATGAGTACGCAGCTTTTGCGGATCATAAAACGGCATGGCACTTATCTTTGCCGGATATTCTGTGCCGTCTTCTGCAACGGCCACCAGTTCAGTACCCGGTGCGGCAAAAGCCGGTAATACATGCCCCAGCGCCAGTGAGCGGTTCATCCGGTGGGACCAGCAGGGACTGTTCACCACCCCCACATTTTCGCCATTCAACCTTAGAGTTTCCCCTCCGGCCAGGCTGTCACTGTGATCAATGACTAATCCTGCCGGTAAAATCCGCGGCGACTGCTCCGCCGCAAACACAGTATCCTTACCCCGAAACGCCCCTTTGTTGCGGCTGACCGTAAAGCCCAGCCCCACTTCCCAGGGGGTATGTTCAGTGGTCATGTCATAACCATAAAACAGCAGGCCTGCTTCGATCCGGACTTTGTCCAGTGCAGTGAATGAGCAGGGCAGGACGCCATCACCGGCACCTTCGCTGAGCAGGCTATCCCAAATGCTGCCAGTCCAGGCCTGATCCACCAGAATCTCATAGCCCCGTTCACCGGAATAGCCGGTACGGGATATCCGGCAGGGATGCCCAAACAGCTCAACGGCCTGATGGTGGAAATATGCCATGTTCCCTAAATCTACCGAACAAAAACGGTTCAGCAAGGCCAATGCTTTTGGCCCCTGCAGGGACAGATTATGCAAAGCATCATCCAGCTCAATACTGACGTTTAGCCCTTCCGCAGATTCCTGAAGATATGCCATGCTGTCCCCGGAACCGTGGCAGAATAACCACTCGTCACCGCCGTTATTGGCGATGATGGCGTCATCACAGACGGTTCCCTGTGGCGTCAGAACGGCACCGTAGGCAGACTTACCGGGATAGATACCTGTCATGTCACGGGTAATGACATGATCAGCCACTTTCATCGCATCCGGCCCCCGCAACCAGACTTTTTTCAGTGGCGACATATCAAATAATCCTGCCGCTTCCCGAACCGCATCATGCTCGGCGCAGGGGTCAGCGGAATACGACCAGGCGGTGCCCATGCCGTTCCAGTCTTCCAGTTCAGACCCTAATGCCCGGTGACGGCTGGCCAGTACGGAGTGTCGTGTGGATTCGCTCATAACGGTTTTCCTTATTTTCAGAGAGTCTGGTTGTTTATTAAAAAATTGAGGTTCATAACAGACATGTCTGCCAGCGGGTTGTCAGTACCACTGATCCGGCACAGATGCTTTACGGTCATCGATAAAGGCTTTCAGCTCACGGTCAGTGGCAGGATCAAACTCCGGCAGCTGATAATCCGCCAACATGGCTTTCCAGCGGGCATTGGCACGCTGCTCAATGGTCAGGCTGCCATCCTCCTGCCACTGTTCGAAGGAGTTGGTATCCGCCAGATCCGACAGGTAATTGGCTTCACGGAAATTTGCCATGGTATGTTCGGTGGCCAGGAAGTTTTCACCCGGCCCGGCCTGTAAATAGGCCTGAGTCCCCAGGCTGTTATCATCAATGGTGAGGCCGGCAAGCTGGGTGTGGATCATGCCGCAGCGGTCCAGATCCATGACAAATTTTTCATAGCCCATGGTCAGCCCTCCTTCCAGCCAGCCGGCAGCGTGGAGGATATAGTTCCCCCCAGCCAGTAACCCGGCATTCATGCTGTCGGATGATTCCTGCATCGCCTGCCCATCCGCCACTTTGGATGCCGTAAGGTGCCCCCCACAGCGCAAGGGCAGCCCCAGCCGGCGACACAGCTGACCAATCGCCAGTGCGGAAAGACTCGCCTCCGGTGTACCAAACGTAGGGGCACCGCTCTTAAGATTCATAGTGGTGAGAAAATTGCCATAGACCACCGGCGATCCCGGGCGGATCAGTTGCCCCAGCGCAATGCCCACCATGGCTTCGGCATGGGCCTGAGCAATCAGCGCAGGCTGGGTCACCGGCCCCATCGCCCCGCCAAGAATAAAGGGCGACAACACAATGCCCTGATTCGCCCGGGCATAGGCTTTCAGTGATCCGGTCATCACATCATCAAATACCAGCGGCGAGTTCACATTGATATTGCCCTGAATCACGCAGTGCTGATCCATGTAATCCTGCCCGTACACCAGCCGGGCCATGGCGATTGAATCTTCAGCCCGTTCAGCACTGGTAACCGCCCCCATAAAGGGTTTTTCGGAATACCGCAGGTGAGCATAGGTCATATCCAGATGGCGTTTATTCACCGGAATATTAACCGGTTCGCACACGGTTCCGCCGGAGTGCTGCAACCAGGGCGTGGTCTGCGCCAGTTTGACGAAATTTTCAAAGTCATTGAGGGTGGCATAACGGCGACCGTTATCCAGATCGGTCACAAAAGGTGAGCCGTAGGCAGGTGTCAGCACTACCGAGTCCCCACCCACCGGCACCACATATTCCGGTTTTCGACCATACAGATTAAACGTGTGCGGGGCCGTCTGGCACAGAGACCGGGCCAGCCCATGCGGAAAACACACCCGTTCCCCCTCCACCTTTGCACCGGCAGCGGCAAACAGTGCCAGCGCTTCGTCATCGTTTTTAAAAACGATGCCTATATCTTCCAGTAACCAGTCTGCCTGATGTTCCAGTGCATCCAGTGCGGCTTCATCAAGCAAGTTATACAGCGGGGTTTTGCGGGTCAGCAACCGTACCTGAGGCACCGGCGGAGTCCGCTGCACAATGCGCCCCGGACGACGGTTACGCCGCGATGGCCGGGCAGTCTGTTTTGAATTATCTGAATGCAACATCGCCGAACCCTCTTGGTAGATATGTCAGCCAGGCACCCCAACAAGCAATCAAAATAATTGATCGCTATTCCGGTATATCGGTCAAAACTGTACCGACTATCTGTTATCTTTGGTTTAAATTACGTTATCACCGGCAATTAAGCCGATACAATGCAAAAGATTTTCTCAAAACGTTTAAATAATTTGAACCAAAAATATCTACCACTGAGTTGATAATATGCGCTTCAGACACTACGACAGCCTGCGACTATTTGATGTGGTCGCCCGTCACCTGAGCTTTACTCAGGCGGCGGAAGAATTGCACCTGACGAAAGGTGCCGTGAGCTATCAGATTACCCGGCTGGAAGATGCCCTGGGGTTCAGCCTGTTCATTCGCAAACACAAAGGCATTCTGCTGACCCCGAAAGGCAAGCAGCTGTGGCATACATCACAAGCGGCTTTTCATGATCTGGAAGCCTTAATTACACAACTGAGGGAAGATGACACCAGCCGGATTACCGTGGGGATGTCGACCTACTTCGCCTCCCGCTGGCTGTCCCCCCGGTTGATGAATTTCATGGCAGAACACCCCAATATCAGCCTCCGTTTACAGCCCATGATCGACCTGACAGACTTCCATACCGAAAATATCGACATGGCGATTCGCTGGGGCAAAGGGCACTGGCCGGGAATGCAGGTTGAACTGCTCCGGCAGGCACCGGTTCGCCCCGCAACAGGGAAAAATACCGCCGCGAAGCTGGCAGATCAGTCCCGCCATGAATGGGTTGATACCCTTACCCTGTTACACGACCGGGAAAACAGCCCGGCATGGCAGGAATGGCATCAGCGTGCAGGCAAGCCGTATCATGCCAAGCGTGGTGGTCTGGTTATTCAGGATCCGAATGTACGGGTACAGGCAATGATCGACGGCCAGGGAGTCGCCCTGTATGACGATCTGATCTCAGCTGAACTGAACAGCGGCCAGCTGGAATGGTTATCGGACATCAGCATGCCGGAATACGGATACTTTCTGGTGTATCCGGCCAACGCACTGAACAACCCTGCATTGCGGGCGTTTCGTAACTGGATAATAGAGGCTGCTGAAGCAACTGACGTACCCAGCCAGCAGGGGTGCCAGTAAGGTTAAGCCCGCTGAATTTCAGACAAAAAAAATCCCCGCACAGGCGGGGATCTTTCAAGGCTATACCCGTCAGGCATAGACGTTGATATTTTGTCCCAGCGATGACGTCGGATCAGTTGGCATTACTGTACTGTTGATCAGTTGCAGGGCCATCTGGCCTTCATCTTCGATCTGTTTTATCGCTTTTGCTGTCATCTCTACACCCACCTCAGACTGTATATTCTGTTGCTGATACGCGGATATTGAAGCGGCAGAGAGTTCCATGATTTTATCCTCTACTGAATAACGGCTCATAAAGGTTAACGGCCAGTCAGGAACAGACTTTACCGTTATTCGGTCATTACAGAATGAAAGGAATTCATCTTCCTGTCAGATAGCTGAGCAACCTTTATACTGTTCGCTGTACATAGTCATTCTGCGTTCCACCTTGGCAGCCACGCCCAGTAACCAGAGTTTCTGGTTGTAACTACCCCGCCTGTACCCGTTGCGGCCTTCATGGTATGCCAGATACTGACCATAAGCATCGTGGCGGGAAACGCCGGTCAGCCGCTCTGTATCACGGGTATACCAGCCCACAAAATCCACAGCATCAGCAAAGTTATCGCGACGCGCGCGGGCATTGCCGGTACGGCTCTTATAATCCCCCCAGACACCGTCCAGTGCCTGCGCATAGCCAAATGCTGTCGACTGACGAGCATAGGGAACCACTCCCAGAAACCATTTAAAACCGGGCCGGGCATCAGCAATAAATTTTGATTCCTGGTGCATAATCGCCATCATCAGCGGAACAGGTGTTCCCCAACGGCTGTGACTTTGTTCGACAGCCGTATACCAGCCGTCGCGGGCGTCCAGGACGGAACAGATATCATCCAGATTAACCGGCCGCAAAAATGCAAATCCGGCAGACACAACCAGCACGCACAGCAGGCATACCGTGCCCATCCAGCTCAGCAGAGGTACCTCTCCCATGCCACGCTGTAATGCGTACCACCGGGTCGGGTTCAGTTTTGAAATCAGCCTGCCTGGCTGCCGAAACAACATTGTTTACACTCTTAACCTTTACTCATCGAGGCCCACATATAGCAGCCGGGTATCAGTGGTGCAAACAGATTCGCGCCACTCGTGATTTACCGCAATATTTTGCGACCCGTCCACCATTCTGTTGAGCAACTACCGGTATACCAGCCTTCAGCGACGGCGGCCCCGGCGTTTGCCTGCCGGTTTACTCTTTAAACCCAGCGCTTCAGCACGGGCCTGTTTTTTCGACTGAGGACGGCGCTTTTTATCTGCCACCGGCGTATTCAGGTCCGGCTCAAATCCCGGATACCATTGCCGGTTCAGTTTCTCATCCAACAGGGCTTCGATCGGTTCGAGCAGATGAAGTTCATCCTGACTCATTAACGTAATGGCGAGCCCTTCTTTTCCGGCCCGTCCGGTACGGCCAATCCGGTGGATATAATCCTCAGCGCTATGAGGCAACTGGTAATTCACCACATAGTTCAGGCTGTCGATGTCCAGCCCCCGGGCGGCCACGTCCGTTGCCACCAGCACCCGCACGTCACCTTCGCGGAAGGCTTCCAGCTCACGCTCCCGCGCCCCCTGTGATTTATCCCCATGGACGGCTTTGGTATTCAGCCCGTCAGCACTCAGTTCCCGCGCCAGATAATCCGCCGCCTGTTTAGTCCGGGTAAACACCAGCACCTGTTGCCAGTTATTACTGCCAATCAGGTAGGATAACAGTGGATGCTTGTTCTCTGCATCCACCTCATATACCCGCTGCTCCACCCCTTCTGCCGGGCTGTTCCGGGTATCAATCTGAAGAATTTCCGGATCATTCAGCAAGGTTTTACTTAGCTTAAAAATGGCATCATCAAAAGTCGCTGAAAACAGCAGAGTCTGCCGCTGTTCAGGCAGCTTTTTCAGCAGTTGTTTTATTTCACCGATAAAGCCCATATCCAGCATCCTGTCCGCTTCATCGAAGACCAGACTTTCAACCTGGCTGAGGTCCACCGCCCCCTTGAAAACCAGATCCAGTAAGCGGCCCGGCGTCGCCACCAGCAGATCAACCCCCTCCTGTAAGGCTGCGATCTGTACATTCAAGCTGGCACCGCCATACACCAGACAACTGCGTATACCGCTGCCATCAGCATAGTTGCGGGCACTTTTATACACTTGCTGAGCCAGCTCACGGGTAGGGGTCAGGATTAACACGGCGGGCATAACAGCACTGCGTGATCCGGCATTGCCAGCATCCATTAAGCGCTGCACCAGTGGCAACACAAAAGCGGCTGTTTTACCGGTCCCGGTGCGGGCCCCGGCCATTACATCCCGCCCCTGTAAAATCAGCGGAATTGCCGCTTGCTGTACCGCTGTTGGCTGTTCATACCCCCGCTTGCTGAGCGTATCAGCCAATATCTGATGCAAACCTAAATCTGTAAACACGTCACCGTCCTGTACTGTCGACCTAAACTCTTTATCTGAACGGGCTTTCTGAGCGGTCTTTCTGAACTGTTTTTCCGGGCACTGTTTCAGCCCTTTATTCATCCGTTGAAACACACAAAAAGCGCGTATTAATTTTGTTGCCTATAATTGTATCAGCTTACGCCTGGCAAGGTTCAGAAGTGTCTGATTCCACTGAAAAATCCCGCCACTTCATACTTAAGTTGCAACAATTGACTCAGATCAATTCAGGCTCCTGAAATTGTTGATGCACATCAAGATCCACAATGACCCTTCTGCTAGCATGGTTTTACGCATTTTTCTTGGAAGCCAAAACGATGAAAGAAGCATCAAACACACTGCCGCAGGAACAAACCCGTGGCGAAGAAACTAAAGCGTTTCTGTTCTTAACCGGAGTTATCGCTCCGGCCGTGGCCGTGTCGGTCGTGGTCGGTTACGGATTCATTATCTGGATCTCCCAGATTCTGACAGGCCCTCCGGGAAGCTAAACCGATGGTCGATCTGAGTCGTCGGGCACTCTTCAGAGGTAGAGTGTCCAGAGATCAAGCCGGAAAACCTCTCCGCCAGAACCTGCCGTGGATCAAGGATGAACAGCTGTTCCTTGCCGACTGTCACCGTTGTGACGCCTGCATTAAACACTGTGAAACCCAGATCATCACCCGGGGTGACGGTGGTTTCCCGACAATTGATTTCAGCCGCGGTGAATGCACCTTTTGCTACCAGTGTGCCGCTGCCTGTGACCAGCCACTTTTCTGGCCGGAAACAGAACAGCCCTGGCAGCAAACGATAGAAATCAGCGCAAAATGCCTGACCCACAATGGCGTTGAGTGCCGTAGCTGTGAAGACAGCTGTGAACCTTATGCCATTCAGTTTCGCCCAAAACGCGGACAGGTCAGCACCCCTCAGATCGACACTGACCAATGTAACGGCTGTGGCGCCTGCATCCGCACCTGCCCCAGCAATGCCATCACAATCAATCATGGAGTCCAGCTATGAACGCGCAACAGGATGATTCGCATCACGACGACAAGGACCTGCATATCGCCAGTCTGGTCGTCATGAGCCATCCCGATCATCTGCAACAGGTACAAGACAAAATTTGCAGCATTCCCGGAACGGAAATCCCGAATTTCACACCGGAGGGAAAAATGGTAGTCGTGCTGGAAGCAGACGACCAGGCCCAACTTCTGGACCGGATCGACCATATCCAGGGATCCGATCACATTCTTTCAGCGTCACTGGTGTACCACCACATCGCGTGACACTGAATCGCAACACCGAATATCGCGGTTCGCCGCAAAGACAAGAGCGACCCGGCTCCCGCTAAACGGGACAGGGCCAAAAGAATAAACACAGGTAAACAAGAGAGGATCACCATGAAGGTATCCAGACGTGACTTTGTAAAAGCGCAGGCAGCATCTGCTGCAGCTGTTGCGGCCGGTATCAGCCTGCCCAGCCAGGCGACTAATCTCATCACTAAGTCTTCCGAGACTGAAGTGAAATGGGACAAAGCGCCATGCCGTTTCTGCGGCACCGGCTGTTCAGTACTGGTCGGCACCCAGAACGGTAAAGTAGTAGCCACCCAGGGCGACCCGGAAGCACCGGTAAACCGCGGTCTGAACTGCATCAAGGGCTACTTCCTGTCTAAAATCATGTACGGTAAAGACCGCCTGAATACGCCACTGCTGCGTATGACCGACGGCCGCTACGACAAGAACGGCGAATTCACCCCGATCAGCTGGGATCAGGCGTTCGACATCATGGCGGAGAAATGGAAAGAATCTCTTGCCAAAACCCGTAACTCTGACGAAATGCCACCTGTCGGCATGTTCGGTTCCGGTCAGTGGACAGTGATGGAAGGCTACGCGGCTTCCAAACTGATGAAGGCAGGCTTCCGTACCAACCACATCGACCCGAACGCCCGTCACTGTATGGCGTCTGCTGTAGGCGGCTTCATGCGTACCTTCGGTATCGATGAGCCAATGGGTTGCTATGACGATCTGGAACAGGCCGACGCATTCGTGCTGTGGGGCTCTAACATGGCGGAAATGCACCCGATCCTGTGGTCCCGTCTGACTGACCGCGCCCTGAGTGCCGATCACGTTAAAGTCGCTGTACTGTCTACCTTCAAGCACCGCAGCTTTGAACTGGCTGACAACCCGATCATCTTCACGCCGCAGACTGATCTGGCGATCCTTAACTACATTGCTAACTACATCATTCAGAATGATGCAGTAAACAAAGACTTCGTTGAGAAACACACTAACTTCCGTAAAGGTGTGACTGACATCGGTTACGGCCTGCGTCCGACTCACCCGCTGGAAAAAGCGGCGAAGAACCCGGGCAAAGGCGGTTCTGATCCGATCACGTTTGAAGAGTTCGCAGAATTCGTCAGCACTTACACCCTGGAATACACATCTGAACTGTCCGGCGTTCCGCAGAAGAACCTGGAAGAACTGGCTAAGCTGTACGCGGATCCAAACCGTAAGGTTGTGTCTTACTGGACTATGGGCTTCAACCAGCACACCCGTGGTGTATGGGCGAATAACCTGGTGTACAACATCCACCTGCTGACCGGTAAGATCTCTGAGCCGGGTAACGGTCCGTTCTCCCTGACCGGCCAGCCATCTGCCTGTGGTACTGCCCGTGAAGTGGGCACCTTCGCACACCGCCTGCCTGCAGACATGGTTGTGAAGAAGAAGCCACACCGTGATATCGCTGAGAAAATCTGGAAACTGCCGGAAGGCACTATTCCTGCAAAAGTCGGTTACCACGCAGTACTGCAGAACCGCATGCTGAAAGACGGCAAGCTGAACTGCTACTGGGTAATGTGTAACAACAATATGCAGACAGCTCCTAACATGAACGAAGAAGGCCTGCCAGGTTACCGCAACCCGGACAACTTCATCGTCACTTCTGACCCATACCCAACGGTGACTGCTCAGGCATCTGACCTGATCCTGCCGACTGCGATGTGGGTAGAGAAAGAAGGTGCATACGGTAACGCTGAACGCCGCACCCAGACCTGGTATCAGCAAGTACCGGCTGTTGAAGGCTCAAAATCTGACCTGTGGCAGTTGGTTGAGTTCTCCAAGCGCTTCAAAGTTGAAGACGTATGGTCTGACGCTCTGCTGGCAGCCATGCCGGAATACCGCGGTAAGACTCTGTACGAGATTCTGTACAAAAACGGTCAGGTGGATCAGTTCCCTCTGTCTGATCTGCCGGAAGGCCAGATCAACGATGACGCCTATGACTTTGGCTTCTACATTCACAAAGGCCTGTTTGAAGAATACGCTGAATTCGGCCGTGGCCATGCGCACGATCTGGCGCCATACGACATGTACCACAAGGCCCGCGGTCTGCGCTGGCCGGTTGTTGACGGCAAAGAAACCCTGTGGCGTTTCCGTGAAGGTTACGACCCATACGTTGAAGCCGGCAGCGAAGTACAGTTCTACGGTAAAAAGAAAGACAAGCGTGCGATTATTTTCGCCCTGCCTTACGAACCTGCCGCCGAGTCTCCGGATGAAGAATTCGATCTGTGGTTATCCACTGGCCGGGTATTGGAACACTGGCACTCCGGCACCATGACCCGCCGTGTACCTGAGTTGTACCGGGCCTTCCCGGACAGCGTTGTGTACATGCACCCTGAAGATGCCAAGAAGCGCAAACTGCGCCGTGGTGATGAAGTTCGGGTGGAATCCCGTCGTGGCGAAATTACTACCCGGGTTGAAACCCGTGGCCGTAACCGTCCGCCGGAAGGTCTGGTATTCATGCCATTCTTCGATGCCAAGCAGTTAGTTAACCGTTTGACTCTGGACGCGACTGATCCGCTGTCAAAAGAAACTGACTACAAGAAATGCGCTGTGCGCATCGAGAAGGTTTAACGCCTGGCGCGTTAAGAATCTGATTAATGAAGCAGACCATGGACAAGCAGCGTCGTTCTGAATCATCCGCCAGCAAAGCACCGGCAAGGCGTCAGTTTTTCACTGACGTCGCCCGCGGTGCGTCTGCTGCCGGCATGGTTGGCCTGGGCCTTACCGCCTGGGCAAGCAGCGCAAAGCGCAGTGATCCTCAGGCAATTCGCCCACCCGGCGCATTGCCCGGCGATGACTTCCTGAACGCTTGTCTGCGGTGTGGTTTGTGCGTGGAAGACTGTCCTTACGACACGCTGAAACTGGCCACTTTATTCGATCCGGCCCCCAGCGGTACTCCCTGGTTTGAAGCCAGGAAAGTCCCCTGCGAGATGTGTGAAGATATCCCCTGTGTAGCCGCCTGCCCGAGTGGCGCGCTGGACGCTGCACTGGATAATATCGACGACGCCCGCATGGGCACCGCGGTGCTGATTGATGAAAAGAACTGCCTGAATTTTCAGGGCCTGCGCTGTGATGTCTGCTACCGGGTATGCCCGTTAATTGACGAGGCAATTACTCTGGAGCGACAGCGCAACAGTCGTACCGGCAAGCATGCGTTATTCATTCCAACCGTTCAGTCCGATGCGTGCACCGGCTGCGGTAAGTGTGAAGAAGCCTGCGTACTGGATGAAACCGCTATTAAGGTCCTGGAACTGGCCAGTGGCAGCCTTGGCCAGCACTACCGGCTGGGCTGGGAAGAGAAGGCCCGTAATGGCGGCTCACTGGTACCGGAACAGTTAAAACTGGAAATCCGCAGACCGGAGAACAGCAATGCCAACTGAACGTCAGGCTTACAGCCGCGTCGGTTCTGAAGCGGCAGCACAACTGGGATGGTGGCATGCCCACCGCTTCCTGTTACTGCGCCGTTTCAGTCAGCTGAGCATTCTGGCCCTGTTTGCTGCCAGTTTCTGGTATGGACTGGATATTCTGAAAGGCAACCTCAGCAGCTCAACGGTGCTGAATACCCTGCCTTTAAGCGATCCGTTTGTCCTCGCACAACTCATCGCCAGTGGTCACTGGCCGGCACAAACAGCATTACTGGGCGGTGTGATCGTCCTGCTGTTCTACATGCTGGTCGGCGGACGCAGCTACTGCAGCTGGGTATGCCCGGTGAACATTGTCACCGACGCAGCCAGCTGGTTACGTCGCCGTTTAGGTATCAGCAAGACCACTAAAATATCCAGTAGCCTGCGCTACTGGTTACTGGGTCTGTCACTGCTGCTACCGATAGCGGGCGGTTTACTGATCTGGGAACTGGTGAATCCGGTTTCTCTTCTGCAGCGCGGACTGATCTTCGGTCTGGGCAGCGGTTGGGTACTGATCGCCATGATCTTTCTGCTGGACTTACTTATCAGCCAGCGGGCCTGGTGCAGCCACCTGTGTCCGATGGGGGCCTTCTACGGCCTGGTAGGCAAGCTTAGCGTGATCCGGATCAATGCCAGACACCGCGAACGCTGCGATGATTGTATGGACTGCTACAAGGTCTGCCCTGAACCTCAGATTCTGAAACCGGTATTAAAAGGCGCTGCCAATGGCGTCAGCCCGATTATTTTTGCCTCTGATTGTACAAATTGCAGCCGCTGCATTGATGTATGCGCCGAATCTGTATTTGAAATCAATACCCGATTTACCACTGAGGTGGAGAACAAAAAATGAAAAACCTATTGCTACTATCTTTAATTGCATTCCTGTCTGCCCCTGTTGTTGCTGAAGAGTTTGGCGATCTGGGCGGTTCCCTTCGCAGCCACGACCTGGAAAGCCAGTCAGCCACTGCGGAACTGAAGAACTACCCAAAAGAGCATGACGGCCTGCAACTGGACTACGTACAGCAGCCACCACTGATCCCGCACTCAATCCGCGGCTATCAGGTAAATAAGAACTCTAACAAGTGCTTAAGCTGCCACAGCTTCAAGAACTATAAGAAATATGGCGCGACCAAGATCAGCATCACTCACTTCAAAAACCGTGACGGTGTAGAACTGACTGATGTATCCCCACGCCGTTATTTCTGCCAGCAATGTCACGTTCCTCAGGTAGAGGCCCCCCCTCTGGTTGAAAATACTTTTGAACCGGCCGGCGCAGTCAGCGAGTAAGGAGCACAGCCATGCAGTTAATCAAATCGATTTGGCGCACCCTGACTCGTCCAGCCGTACATTACAGCCTGGGGTTCCTGACCATTGGCGGTTTTGTGGCCGGTATCATCTTCTGGGGTGGCTTCAACACCGCGCTGGAAATGACCAACACCGAAGAGTTTTGTGTGTCCTGTCACGAAATGCGTAACAACGTGTTTGAAGAGCTGAAGCCAACCATTCACTACTCAAACCGCTCAGGCGTACGGGCCAGCTGCCCGGATTGTCACGTACCGCATAACTGGACTGACAAGATCGCCCGTAAGATGCAGGCATCTAAAGAAGTGTGGGGCAAAATTTTCGGCACCATTAATACACCGGAGAAGTTCGAAGCCAAACGGCGCGAACTGGCGGAGCATGAATGGTCACGTCTGAAAGCCAACGACTCACTGGAATGCCGTAACTGTCACGAGTTCGACAGCATGGACTTCACTCTGCAGGCCGGACGGGCCGCCAAGCAGCACTCTACTGCGCTGGCATCCGGTGAAAAAACCTGTATTGACTGTCACAAAGGTATCGCTCACCAGCTGCCTGACATGACAGGTGTGGAAGGCTGGCACTAAGCCGGACATTCACTGACACAATTGCCGCGCCCTGTTGAAAATCAGTGCGCGGCAATTTTCTTTTTGATCACATAAGTTTCCTGAGTTGCTCAAAGTTTCGGCACATTTGTCGTCGCAGAGACTGTTTTTTCTCAGGGTGTCGCAGATAAACAAGCCGGCGGCTAAAAGAGATAAATTCCCCTGCCCTGAAAATGATTGACTACACCCATTGGAGTCGTCGCATTCTGTTCACGGGAGTAAACGCAGTTTTACTTAGTGCATATTGCCTGTAGCCATTGAAAAATTGCCTCAGGATATGCATTATAACGCTGCTTTTTGCTTTGGAGATTCTTGCTAAGACGCAACACATTAGAATGCTGCGCTTAACGACCCAATCATTCTGAATGATTACATACAAATACCGGCGCTCTCGCCAAAACGTGATTCTCTAACAGAGGTATAAAAGGTGAATACTGATATCGATATTGCTCGCGCAGCAAAAAAACAGCACATCAGCGAAATTGCTGCGAAACTGGAGATCCCAAACGAGCATATTAGCCCTTACGGCCACGATAAAGCCAAGGTTAACCTCGACTACATCGAAACTCTAAAGGATCGTCCAGACGGCAAACTGATCCTGGTTACTGCAATCAGCCCTACTCCGGCTGGTGAAGGTAAGACTACTACGACTGTTGGTCTCGGCGATGGCCTGAACCGCATCGGTAAAAAAGCCATCATGGCACTGCGTGAGCCTTCTCTGGGCCCATGTTTCGGTATGAAGGGTGGCGCTGCCGGCGGCGGTAAAGCTCAGGTAGTACCAATGGAAGATATCAACCTGCACTTCACCGGCGACTTCCACGCTATCGGTGCTGCACACAACCTGCTGGCTGCTCTGATCGATAACCACATTTACTGGGGTAACGATCTGGGTATCGACAGCCGTCGTATCGCGTACAAGCGTGTTATCGACATGAACGACCGCGCACTGCGTGAAATCGCTAACGGCCTGGGTGGCCCGGGTAACGGTTACTCCCGTACCGACGGTTTCGACATCACTGTTGCGTCTGAAATCATGGCTATCTTCTGCCTGGCAAGCGACATGAACGATCTGCGTGAGCGTATCGGTAACATCATCGTTGCTGAAACCCGTGAACGTACTCCAATCCGCGCTAAGCAGCTGGATGCAGACGGCGCAATGGCGACTCTGCTGAAAGACGCTCTGAACCCTAACCTGGTTCAGACGCTGGAAAACAACCCGGCATTCATCCACGGTGGCCCGTTCGCGAACATCGCACACGGCTGTAACTCTGTGATTGCAACTAAAGCAGCTCTGAAACTGGCTGACTACGTTGTAACTGAAGCAGGTTTCGGTGCCGACCTGGGTGCTGAGAAATTCTTCGACATCAAGTGCCGTAAAGCTGGCCTGAAGCCAGAAGCTGCAGTAATCGTTGCGACTGTACGTGCTCTTAAGATGCACGGCGGTGTTGCTAAAGACCAACTGACTGGCGAAAACGTTGAAGCTGTTCAGAAAGGTTGTGCAAACCTGGCGCGTCACATCCAGAACGTTAAGAAGTTCGGTGTACCTGTTGTTGTTGCTATCAACCAGTTCATCCACGACACTGATGCAGAAATCGCTGCTGTTAAAGCCGCTGCTGCTGAAGAAGGCGTAGAAGCAATTCTGGCAAGCCACTGGGCGAACGGTTCTGAAGGTACTGAAGAGCTGGCAACTAAGGTTGTTGAGATGATCGAAGGCGGTTCTGCGCAGTTCGCACCTCTGTACCACCTTGACCTGCCACTGTTCGACAAGATCGAAACAATCGCTAAGAGCATCTACGGTGCTGGCGATGTAGCTGCTGACAAGACTGTCCGTGACCGTCTGCATCAGTTCGAAGAACAGGGTTTCGGTAACCTGCCTGTATGTATGGCTAAGACCCAGTACAGCTTCTCTACTGACATGAACCTGCGTGGCGCACCAAGCGATCACACAGTAACTGTCCGTGAAGTACGTCTGTCTGCCGGTGCTGAGTTCATCGTAGCAGTATGTGGTGACATCATGACCATGCCTGGTCTGCCACGCGTACCAGCGGCTAACAGCATCCACGTAGACGAAGACGGCCTGATCCAGGGTCTGTTCTAAGATTCTTGAAATCTTAAACAACGTATAAAAATGGCTCCTTCGGGAGCCATTTTTTGTTTCAGAAGCAAAACAGAAACCAGGCATATGATGTCGGTGACATCATGGCAGCATTGGCCTGGTCTGCCACACGTACCAGCTGCTAACCACATCTACGTTGACGAAGAGGGCGAGGGTTGAAATTGATCCGGTTTTAACAACTCAGGCAACTACCGAGGATTACTCGGCAGTTCACTCAGAAGAAAGTCTGACGGCTGAAAGGAAAATTATCCATCAGTGGATGATAAGAAGACCGCATATGTTCCATTACGGAACATATTGATACCGGCCTTATGAAAAATACACCTGCTGGCAAAGCCCACTGAACGGATGATCAATGATAATACGCTGGTCGCATTAACGCTTATGATTGCCGAAAGCGCTCCGGCTCAAAAAGAGTTAATAATCCGCCTGACAGAGCACTTTATAGAACTGCCTGATCAGCCGACATTGACCCACTTGAGCTCGGACTGATCACACAGAAGATCGCGGATATTGGCCGGTGAGAAGTGGTAATAGCCTTGTTGATAGAAAATCTGATGCTCTTTCAGCTTTTCTACCTGCCAGCGGTTTTCCACCCCTTCTACAATCAGATTCATGCCCAGAGCACTCACCAGCTTATGGATGCAGGTCACAGTTTCGGCGCCTTTATCCAGACGGGCAACGAACTCACGGTCAAGCTTGACCCATTTCGCAGGAATACTGTTGAGGTAGGCCAGCGAAGAAAAACCTGTGCCGAAATCATCAATGGCAAAGCTGAAGCCATAGCCAACCAACTGATCAATAGTGGAAGAATATTCCTTAGAGTCAGGCATGATCACCCGCTCAGTCAGCTCCAGTACCAGATCCTGCGGTAACAGGCCGGCAGAGTTAATTGCATATTCAAGATCGCTGATCAGCCTGCCCTGCTGAATATGCAATCCGGATACATTCAGCGATAACAGCACCTGTTCACCAAACCGCTGCCGAATTGCGCGGAACTCCTGACAGGCCTGATAAAAAATCCAGCTGCTCAGTTCGCCGATCAGACCACAGTGTTCCGCCACATCAATCAGCTCATCCGGACTGACCTCCGCCAGTTCAGAACCTGGCCAGCGCACCAGCGCTTCAACAATCACCACCCGGGAATCATGCATATCAAATACCGGCTGATAGCACATTTCAAATTCATCATTCAGCAATGCAGCGCCAATTCGCTGGGAAATCTGGGTCCGTCTCAGCAGTTGCTCACGCATGCCCTTACGGTACTGAATCCAGCAACGCCGGCCAGACCCTTTTGCCATATACATAGCGGCATCAGCATCTGCCAGCAGTAATTCAAGATCATCATCATCACGGGGATAACTGGCGACCCCGACACTGACCGACAGCACAACCGGCGGAATATCATCTGAAATTTTGTACTGCCCGGAAAGCCCCTGAACCAGCGCCGTAGCAAAGACATCAAAGTACTCATCCACACAGGCTTCCGGCAGAATGACGACAAACTCATCACCACCGATACGGGCGATATCACCGTCATCACCGGTACAGCGCCGCAGACGGCTGGCAACCTGGCACAGAAGGCTGTCCCCTACCGCGTGGCCAAAACCATCGTTAATAGGCTTAAAGCCGTCCAGGTCAATGTAATAAAGCGAGAATGGCGTCTGAGTATCGTGCAGGCGCTGCATACGCTGAAACAGCCCCTTACGGTTAAAGACGCCGGTGAGTACGTCATGGGTGGCCATTTGCTGCAGCTCAAGCTCACGGCTTTTACGTTCATGGATGTCCTGCAGGCTAACTACAAAATCACCTTCGGTGGTTTCACTCAGGCGCACCTCAATACTGTGCCAGCGGTTACCTTCAGCACACTGCAGACATACATCCTGTTCGTAATACTTATCCTTACCTGCTAACTGACGGTCAATCTTCACCAGTTCATCCACAGGAATAAGATCTGCCAGATTATGAATGTCTGTACCGAATTGCTGGCGGAAAGAAGGGTTAGAGCTCAGCAGCTCAAACTGCTCATTGAACAGGCAGATCATAATAGTGCCGCTGACCAGCGCCGCGATTTCTGCCCGCTCAACGTGCAGACCTTCCACCAACATAGCCAGACGGCCATCATCAAGATAGATACCGGAAAACTGGCAATACACGTCCTTTGCCTCACCTTTTGGCGATAGCTGCCACCAGTGGCAAATACGCTTGCCTAATGCAAAGTCATCCAGATAATTAAGAAGGGTATGCTGAACCGCCTCGGACGTCCCTTCCCGAAAGTCCCGGGAAGTGAGTTCATCCAGGCCAGGGGAATGCCATAAAGTCAGTGCACTTTCATTAGCCCAGTGGATACGATAGTTATCGATATCGTATATCCATACAGGCGTCTGAAGCTGATCAATATCAAGCATGGCTATTCCTTCAGTCTCATCACACAATTTTTAATGAGGGTACTAAAGGTTTTAGACACCCAAAACACAAGTGTCCAATATAGCACGCCAAAGACCCATAATGGTAAGTATATTTACCTACAATGTCAGCCAAAAACAAAAAGAAATAGCATTTTAAATCAATAAATGATAGAGGGATACGCTCAGGCAATCTGGTCTATATTCCGCCGCACCAGCGCCATTTCCACAAACTCCCGAACCCCTTGCTGCTGGCTACGGTGTTTCAGCCACACCACATGCTCGGTAACATCCATATCGGTCTCTGCCACCGGTACCAGCGCATAACGTGAATCAGGCCGGATATCATCCGTCAGCGCAAATCCGATCCCCAGCCCCTGTACCACCGCATTACTGACATGCTCAGATGTACTCATCATCATTTCAAAACGGGGCTGTAAATTCCCGCTGCTGAAGACCTCTCTGACATACTCCTGTGTGAAGGAGTTATCCTTATACGCAATCAGCGGATCATCCATCAGATCCACCGCTGTCACGGACTCTGCACAGGCAAGCCGGTGATCCTTCGGTAAAATAGCCATCAGACCATGACAGTGAAATGCCAGCCGCGACAAACCTGAAGGCAGATTAGGCATAGGAAACAGGCCTATGTCTGCGTCCCGGTCAAGAATCAGCTGCCGGCACTCATGAGTGGTGCCGGCAATCACCTGAACTAACGCATTCGGATACTGTTTTTTAAACGCTGCGATCAACGGCATGAAGATCAGCGGCGAAGCCGTCGCCAGCTTTAACCGGAAATTTTCAGCGCGGGTTTCCGGCTGCAGCAGCGCCGACACCGCCAGATCCAGATCCAGATACTGGCAACTCAGCTGATTAAGCTGCTTCCCCAGCCCCGTTGGCCGAACCTCTTTACTGAAACGTTCCAGCAAAGGAAACTCACAGCGGGATTCCAGTTTACGAATCTGTGCCGTCACCGCTGGCTGGCTGACCCCCAGTATTTTAGCCGCCTGAGTAAAACTGCCTGCCCGGACAACTGCATTAAAGGTACGCATTTCATTCAGTGTAATATCCATCAGAAGCTTACCCTGCGCCCACAGCACCGGGGATTATCAGATAACTGCAACGTCTGCCTCCTGGTGGCCCGGGTTCATCACCGCAGACATGACACCTTCCGCTTTGGGCTGTATATCCCTGCGTTCAAGTAACGGAATCGAGGCAATCAGTTGCCGGGTATACGCTTGCTGCGGATTAAGGAAAATATCCCGGACACTGCCCTGTTCAACCATATCGCCATGCTTCATCACACAGACCCAGTCGCACAGATTGGCGATCACGCTCAGATCATGGGAAATGAACAGGATGGTCAGCCCCAACTCATCTCGCAGCTCTTTCAGCAACGCCAGAATTTCCGCCTGAATAGAGACATCCAGCGCCGCCACTGACTCATCCGCCACAATAAACTCAGGCTTGCACACCAGCGCCCGGGCAATGCTGATACGCTGCCGCTGGCCGCCGGAAAAAGCATGAGGAAAACGCCGTAAATGTGACACGTCTATGTGGCAGCGTTTGGCAATGGCGATGACCTTCTTATCGGTTTCTTCCCGGCTTTTAGTAAGCTTCATGGCCTCCAGCGGTTCAGCAATAATGTCCCGCACAGTCATCCGCGGGTTCAGCGAACTGTATGGATCCTGGAAGACCAGTTGCGCCGTTCGGGCCAGATCCTTGCGCTTAAGAGGCTTTTGCGCCCCAAACTCAACCGGATGCTTCTGGCGGTTATATCTGACAGTGCCACTGCTGACAGGGGCCGCCCCCAGTAAGGCTTTACCCAGTGAAGTTTTACCCGAACCGCTCTCTCCTACCAGGCCAATGATCTGCCCCTTAGGCAAATCCAGCGAGATATTCTTCACCGCCGTAAAGCTTTCCTGCTTTCGGGCTGCACTGGCCAGCTGATAAGTCACCGAAAGATTATCAACAGACACCATCGCCCGTGGGGTTGTAGCCGGCGGTTCAGGCAGTTCATCCAGATGCGGTAAGACATCCAGCAGACGTTTTGTGTAATCATGCTCCGGGGCAAACAGCACCCTGTCAGAGTCACCTGCCTCAACGATTTCGCCCCTTTTCATCACCGTGACTCTGTCAGCAATTTTAGAAATCACCCCCAGATCATGGGTAATAAACAGCATCCCCATGCCGTACTGTTCCCGCAGCTCCAGCATCAGATCCAACACCTGTGCCTGAATCGTCACATCCAGCGCGGTGGTAGGCTCATCGGCAATCAGCAGCTTAGGTTTGGTGGACAAGGCCATGGCAATCATCGCCCGTTGGCGCATCCCTCCGGACAATTCAAATACATACTGATCAAAGCGTTTTTCCGGCTCCAGAATGCCCACCCGGTCAAACAATTCGATACCTGCCTTACGGGCTTCTTCTTTAGAAATACCCAAATGAATCTGCATCGTCTGGATAATCTGATCACTGATGCGGATCGCCGGCGCAAAGCTGGCCATCGGCTCCTGAAAGATCATCGAGACAGCATCCCCCCGTACCAGCCGCATGTCTTTACCGCGCAACTTCAGCACATTCACATCCTGCTGCTGATGGCGCAGATGAACCGAACTGCCCGGGTGAATAATCGCATTACCGGGGCTAAGGCGCATGATGGTCTTGGCCGTGACAGATTTACCGGAACCGCTCTCCCCTACTAAGCCCATGACTTCACCCGGTTTAATGTCCAGGCTGACGTTATTCACCGCCCGTACCCGGCCTTCATCGGTATTAAAGTCGATACTTAAATCCCGGATCTCCAGCAAGTTGCCGGCATCACTGTGCATTCTCATATTATTTTTTCTCCGCATAAGGGTCTGCCGCATCACGCAGTGCATCGCCCACAAACACAAAGGCCATAATCAGGGCAACGAACACCGCTACCGGGAAAAACTGCCAGATCATATTTTGCTGGATATCCGGGTCCTGCGCTTTTTGCAGCAAGACTCCCAGGCTGTTGACCGGCTCGGTCAGCCCCAGTCCCAGAAAACTCAGGCTGGTTTCAGCCAGAATCACATACGGAAAGTTAATCAGGGTATCGACAATGATGTAGCTGCCAAAGCTTGGCACCAGATGCCGCCAGATGATCCGCCAGGTGCCGGAACCACACAACTGCGCCGCCAGCACATAATCCTGATTACGCTCTGTCAGAATATGGGTCCGCAAGCGCCGTCCCAGCGTGGCAAAATCCAGCATGCCAATCACTACTGCGATGGCAAAATACCGCTGCACGGATGTCAGATCGATCTGTGCCAGCGCCACCGCACAGGCCAGGTAAATAGGAATCGGCGGAATCACCCGTACCGCTTCAGTGATGCTCATCATCACCGTATCCACCCTGCCACCGAAATAGCCGCTGACACCGCCCACCAGCAAAGAGGTAAACAGTTTTACCACTAACGCCACAATGGCGATGCTGATGGTAATCCACACCGCATGCAGGGTGCGGCTGAAGACATCCTTGCCGTCTTCATCGGTGCCCATCAGGTGAATCTGGCCATGTTCTACGCCGAACAGATGCCGGTCCCAGCGAATATCCAGATCCAGATTACCGACGCTCAGGTCGATCAGACTGTATTCCCAGCCCTTCACAAAAAACTGCAGATAACGGCGTTTATCTTCATCCACAATAAACCTGTTCTGGCTGGATGAGCTCAGCGCGCCGCTGGACGTCAGTGCATCCAGTGCATCCAGTCCGCCACCGGCCAGCGCTTTCAAATCAATTCTGGCCTTTTCTTTCGCATAGGTATAAGTGAACGGCCGGAATGAAAAGCCATTCTGATCCCAGAAATACACCCCCTGCGGAGCCCCACGGCGGTAGTCTTTATCCGCACCGGCAATGGTTGGGTCTACCGGTGCAAAGAAGCCGGCAAAAAAGCCCATAAACACCAGTGCACCCAGAATCCAGGCCGCCACCACACCGGAGGCTTTGCGCTTAAAGCGGGCTTTAATCAGCGCCATCTGACCGGCGGTGTAATACGCTTCGTCCGCGACAGCCTCTTTTTTACGCCCAAACCGGACAAACATACTTCCGATCGCCATGTTCAGCTCCCCAGCACACTTTTACGTACCCGCGGGTCAATCGCCGCCAGTACCACATCGGTAATAAAATTCATGGAAATAACCACCAGCGCCACCAGAAATAAAATACCCGCAGCCAGCTCCTGATCATTGGTCTGTGCCAGTGCTTCTATCAGCAGGGCTGCGGCATCGGTCAGGCCGATCACCACCGCGACGATTGGCAAGTCGTTAAAGATCCGCTGAAAATCAAAACCGACACTGTTAAACAACGGGCTGATGGAATGACGCACCGGATAACCGGCCCACAGCGCTATGCCGTCCACGCCGCGGGCGCGGGCGGCATCCACATAGAGTTTGTTGGACTCATCCACCACCAGCGCCCGGACCGTCTGTAACTGCAGCGCCGTAGCCGACCAGCCAATAACAAAAATCGGTAACCAGATATGCCCCAGAAAATCCTGCAACTTGCCGAACTCAAAACCGTTGTCGCCAAACCAGGGAACACTCTTCCACTCATCGGAAAACAGACCCGTTGGCGTGGGCTCACCGGCGAACACGTACAGCAGAATAATGCTCAGCGCTAACAGGAAGTTCGGCAGCGCCAGTCCCAGGTAGCTGATGATTCGCAGCTGTAAATCCAGCAACTTGTTAAAACTAAGGCCGACAGTGTTTACGAAACGCTCGGCCTTCGTGTGCTGAGGGTTAGTGTCTTTCCAGTCTTTATTGATGGTAAATGCCGACAAAATACCGAACGGCACCGCAATGAGGTAAGCGAATACCAGACCGGCGATGCAGAACATAAAGCTCATCCAGAAGCGTTCACCTAACGCCAGATTCACTGACTGACGTTTGGCACAGCTAAAGCCCAGATCCCCTTTAAGGGTCAGATCCGTTACCCAGCTTGCCCAGCGAACCGCCAGAGGCTGATCCAGCCC
>CAKZPE010000024.1 GCA_937138495.1 uncultured Oceanospirillaceae bacterium | reverse complement strand
TCCGCTTCGTCGATGGTGTCTTCGGTGCTCGCAACGGTCACGGTGAAGCTGGTGACGTTGGCCGGCACAGTGATTTTTCCGGTACCAGAGTCGTAGGTCACACCGTCACTGAAGGTCGGCGTGCCGTTGAAGTCGGTGCCCAGCGTGGCGGTATCACCGGTCAGGCTGAAGTCGTATTCACGTGCAGTCGACGCCGCATTGGACATCGTCACCGTGTGAACCAGATTATCGCCTTCCGCCTCAGTGGCTGAGGTAACTGATTGAACACTTGGTGCATCGTCGTCATCGGTAATGGTACCGGTGGCGTCTACGCCGCCCACGCTCAGGTCGTAGGTTTCATCCGCTTCGTCGATGGTGTCTTCGGTGCTCGCAACGGTCACGGTGAAGCTGGTGACGTTGGCCGGCACAGTGATTTTGCCGGTACCAGAGTCGTAGGTCACACCGTTACTGAAGGTCGGTGTGCCGTTGAAGTCGGAGCCCAGCGTGGCGGTATCGCCGGTCAGGCTGAAGTCGTATTCACGTGCAGTCGACGCCGCATTGGACATTGTCACCGTGTGAACCAGGTTATCGCCTTCCGCCTCAGTGGTTGAGGTAACTGATTGAACACTTGGTGCCGCGTCGTCATCGGTAATGGTACCGGTGGCGTCTACGCCGCCCACGCTCAGGTCATAGGTTTCATCCGCTTCATCAATGGTGTCTTCGGTGCTCGCAACAGTCACGGTGAAGCTAGTGACGTTGGCCGGCACGGTGATCTTACCGCTGACTGAGTCATAGGTAACACCGTTACTGAAGGTCGGTGTGCCGTTGAAGTCGGTACCTAATGTAGCAGTGCCGCCGGTCAGGCTGAAGTCAAAAACTTCCGCATTAACAGAGCTACCACTCAAGGTAACAGTATGTACCAATGCATTCCCTTCTTCGTTGGTTGCATCAGTAACGTCACTAACGCTCAACAAATCGTTATCAAGAACAGATCCTATACCGGTGACACCACCAATCGTCAGCGGAACTGTTTCTGTATTTTCTACATTTGGATCATCAACAGTAGGGAGAGATACTGTGAACGCAGTAATGCCTGCAGGAACTGTAACACTGCCATCACCATTATTAACTACGCCGTTACTGAACGTTAGTACCGTATAGTCGTTGGCAGATGCACTGCCGCCGCCAAGCCCCAAAATATAAGTTACAGAGGCTGTGCCAGCACTTGAAAGTGTAACATCGTATACAAGCGTATCCCCTTCGGTTACCTGAGGACTAGTGATGCCCACCACCGTAGGCACAATAGCAACTAACTCTTCAGGACTTTGCTGCTGTGTACCGGGTGCGTCAAGACCATTGTCATCAGACCCGGTATCGTAACCGGATTCAGCAATCACTGATTCGCCGGTTCGCAGCACTTCACCCAGGCCGGTAAAGCCGTCATTGGCAGGCGCTGTACCGCCACCTTCACCGCCAGCCGCAGTTTCTTCTAATAATTCGGTAGGGTCAGCACCGGCCAGAATCAACTGTTCAATCTCCGACAGTTCTGATTCTTCATCCTGGCTTTGTTCCAACAAGGTCTGAATATTCAGATAGACCTCACCGGTTTCAGGGTCAACCACGACCAGCGCAACGCTGTCCGACGGCAATTGCTCTACCGCGTTATCACCCAGGTTGATAACAGCTTCGCTGTCTCCCGAGGTAATTACCTTTTCGCCCGGCTTAAGCTGATCATTGACCTGAACAGCTCGCATTTTGCCATCCACGTCCAGTACAACGACATCGCCTTCAACACTAACAACATTCACAACTGCGTTATTGGTCTTATCCATAAGCCCCCCCCGGGCCAATCAGAGCAATCACAACCAGGTTTTTGCCATTCATCCTTAAACGCAAACCAAGTAAGCTGGCTTCACTACCTTGAAGCACAAAAGTTATTTTTTATGCATTTCAGTTAAAACAAAATTAACCCGCATATAGCAGGCTAAAGCAAACATCTCTCTGCATTACGACACCAGCAGTTCCGCCCAGGCCGTTTAAAATCAAATAATTATCAAAAACCGCTGTTCATTTACAAGAGCAAATCTGCTTGAAAAATCCTAATAAGCTCTTGTTTTATTTTGCAATCTTACCAAAGTAATTCGTTTAAAAAAACACCCGGCACATTATATACCCGAATCCTCAGAACAACCTGAACAGTTCGGCTGGCATAATCACCATCCCCAAACCTATCATTAATTCTGCGTTCAGCTAAAAGAACAGAATTCAAACAAACGGTTACCAAAAGGCTAACATTCTAATCCTATGAATATGATTTCAAGCTTAACTGAAAGCCTACCTAATCAATTAGTATCAAATTGTAAGCAGCTACCCATTTTGCAGATAAAAGGGCCAATTAATACGACTTAACCTCAACAACATATCGGCCAGGCATAATAATTACTTAACTCTTTACACACTGATTTTACTGGTTTTTTAGATAGAAGCAGCACAATTGGCGGGAAGCCTCTGACCAAAGAAGAGAGATAATACAAAGGAAGGAATACACAGATTACTGGCCAAAACATACGTAATGGCCAGAATGCCTTATCTGGAAATCAGTTAAGGATGTCAGTTAAGAAAGTCAGCTTCGAAGGAAAATTTAGTCAGGTTTTCGTAACCGTTTTCAGTGATGATTACCTGATCTTCCAGCTTAACCCCTTCACCCCCCCCCACTGCGCCAACATAAGCTTCAACACATAAAGCCATGCCCGGCTCAAGAACACCATCATAACCGTGACCCTCGATATCTTCCGGGTAACGGATTGACGGGTATTCATCGCATAAACCTACGCCATGCATCATGACACCGTATCTAAGATCCCGATACTCCGGCGGCAAACGCAAACCGGCCTCCGTCACTTCACGGAAACTCATTCCTGGCTTCAAAAGCTCCATGTTGTATTGTATATGCTCATAAGCAACCCGGTACAAATGCTTTTGCTGATCAGTGGGCTTCACATCACCAATCATCCAGGTACGGGATAAATCAGCACAGATGCCATAAGGCCCAATAAGGTCTGTATCGAAAGCCAGCAATTCACCTTCCTGCACTACCCGGGGACCACACTCCTGAAACCATGGATTTGTACGCGGACCTGACGCCAGCAGACGACATTCAATCCATTCTCCGCCACGGCGAATATTTTCCGCATGCAACACCGACCAGATATCATTTTCCGTTACGCCCGGCACGGTTGCTTCTTTCATTAACTGCATTGAAATTTCAGTAGACGCGATTGAACAGCGCATCGCATTAATTTCATCTTCTCCTTTAATCACCCGTGCATGCTCCATCAGCGCCTGCCCGTCACTGATCTCAATGCCACATTTATCAAGCTCCCGTAATCCGGCAATTTCTATTTTATCTACTGCCAGGCGCCGGTTATCACCGCCGTGTTCACGCAATATAGTGTCAATTTCTTTTGCGAAGTGCGCGGCATGCTCCTGAGTACGGTCACCGGTTTCAAAATAAAAGAAAGATGCTCCACCACGTACTTCTTTCACGAGCGGTAAGTATGAAGAAAGATGCTCACAATTATGAAAATCCCACAGAATCATGTGACCACTGGCAGCGACAAAGCAGGCACGGGCATGGTTATGAGTAATCCACAACTGCATGTTGGTCGTATCAGTGGCATAACGAATATTCAGCGGATCAAATAGCAGTACACCTGCCAGATCCTGCTTATTCAGCGCTTCAACTATCCGCTGTAAACGAAACTCCCGCATACGGGTCAGATTTGGCGTTGTCAGCCCCAGCTCATCCCACTCATTAAAAGCCAGATCCGTCGGACCAATCTCAACCCGGTCATTTTCATTAGGCGAACCATCAGGTTTAAATTGCCCTGCCCGCCGGCGGGTCGGATCAATTTTCCGGTTTGATGAACTGAATACAAAATCTGTCATTAGGTTTTTCCTCACCTAAGCAATTACCCGCTCAGACAAAGCCAGAGCGGATTAGCTGTTTTATTGTTATTAAGGCTAGATGTCTTTCACCAAACGCAATGCATCATAGATAGCTGCATGGGTATTGCGGGATGAAACCGCATCACCGATTCGGAATAGCTGAAATTCCCCGTCAGGATTATTCACCTTGGTTTGCGGTGTACCGACAATTAAATCCTCATACACCACTTCACCCGCATTACTGGAGGTAGCTTTCAGATCAAAATAGATATCATCAAGTGGCCGGGTACCATGGTTAATCACTACCTGATCTACACGACGATATTTTTCGACACCGCCATAATCACTTCCCACCCGGGCCACCAGATCAGTACCTTCCCGCTGCACACCTTCGAGACGATAAGTTACTGTAAACGTGACATCCTTTTGTTGCATAGCCCGCATATATGGCACAAGATTCATCGCCATCACTTCCGGGGCAAACGCTCTGTCAGGCGTCATAATTTCAAGCTCGGCACCGCTGCCTGCAATGATTTCCGCAGCCTGCATCGCAGCATGATCTCCGGCATCATCAAATAACAATACCCGCCCTTTCGGTTTGACATCACCGGATAAAATATCCCATGCAGACACCACAAACTCATTGCCCGCTTCCAGAATCTCAGTATGCGGATAACCCCCCGTAGCAATAATGACTGTATCAGGATTCAGCGCTGTAATATCTGCTGCTTCCGCCCAGGTATTAAAACGGAACTCGACGCCCAACCTCTCACATTCAGCCATCCGCCACTCAATGATCGAAATCATCTCCTGACGACGAGGACTCTGTGCCGTCAGTAACAGCTGGCCACCCGCCTGCGGTGCTGCCTCAAATACAATTACTTCGTGCCCTCGCTCACCTGCCACCCGGGCAGCTTCCATACCTGCAGGTCCGGCACCGACAATGACCACTTTCTTCTTAATTTCTGCTTCAGGAATATCATGAGGCATTGTCAGCTCACGGCCGGTTGCGGCATTGTGGATACAAAATGCATCGCCGGCCTGATAGATACGGTCCAGACAGTAAGTAGCACCCACACATGGGCGGATTTGCTCTTCCCGGCCTTCGATAATTTTCCGGACAATATGCGGATCAGCAAGGTGCGCACGGGTCATCCCCACCATATCCAGCTTGCCTTCAGCAATGGCATGACGGGCAGTCGCAACATCCGGAATTTTCGCCGCATGAAATACCGGCATATCTACAGATGAACGAAACTCTCCTGCAAAATCCAGATGCGGTGAGTTACGCATGCCCATGACAGGAATCACATCCGTAAGCCCCGGATCAGTATCAATGTGCCCCCGGATAACATTGAGAAAGTCTATATGACCTGAGGCCTTAAGCAATTTGGCAATTTCCACACCTTCTTCAAAACCAAAGCCGCCTTTTTGGGCCTGATCCGCAGTGAATCGCACCCCGACAATAAACTCACTGCCAACCCGGGCACGAATGGCATCAAGCACATCCAGCGTAAAACGCACCCGGTTTTCAAGACTCCCTCCATAAGGGCCATCGAGAGTGTTCGTTAATGGCGACCAGAACTGATCATGTAAATGCCCGTAAGCCTCGATTTCAATACCGTCCATTCCGGCAGACTGCATTCTTTCAGCGGCATCAGCAAAGTCTTTAATGATGCGCTCAATGTCCCAGCCTTCCATTTGCTTGGGAAATGCGCGGTGAGAAGCCTCACGTTCATGGGAAGGTGACACAACCGGCAACCAGTCACCTTTTGACCAGCCCGTCCGGCGCCCCAGATGGGTCAGCTGGATCATGACAGCAGCGCCATGCTCGTGACACTCATCCACCAGATCTTTCAGATAAGGTACCACCTCATCTTTATAGGCAAGAATATTATTGAATACAGGGGGGCTGTCCTTCGATACTGTCGCAGAGCCGGCGGTCATCGTTAACGCCACGCCCGCTTTAGCCCGCTCGACATGGTATGCCCGGTAACGGTCCTTAGGCATACCTGCTTCCGGGTAAGCAGGCTCATGGGCAGTTGTGATAATACGGTTACGTAACGTGAGGTGTTTCAGCTGAAACGGTTGGAGCAATGGATCTGTGTGACTCATATCAGGCTGCCTGGTCTCTGTAACCCCGGTCTGATCTCACCTCATTAACCGGCATTACTTTATTGTTGTTATATCTGCTCTTACATCGCCCGCTCATTGTGGCAGCAGAACAGAGATTCCAGCCAATGATATTTTTTCAAATCAACATAAATTTAATTTATATCTTCCGGTAAATTTCTGACCAGTACGGATCATCCGCAGGTTCCGCCCGGTCACATTTTTTGCAATCAAGAATATGCCCTGTAAAACAATCCCGCCCGGCAACTGTTACCACCCACGGCCGGCTAGTCCAAGGTGGATCATGACGTACATGCTGATTATGGCCACAGTCAAGTTCAGCCACCCAGTGCTGTTCTTCATCCGTATGGAAAGCGATGATTACCCGTTTCATATCACTATCAGTTACACATAAGACTGGGTTATATCAAATCCCCCTGTATATCATGCTGCTATCAGAGTTTTAAGCTGAAAGGACAACTCATCAGCCCCGGGTAATTCATCACCCGGTAAAGCTTTAAGCGCCCGTCCTATTACCTGATCCCTGCAAAACATCAATACCAATTCCGGCACCGGCACACCCGCAGCCGATAAAGCAGATAAACAGTCATCGTGTTGCACCTGATCAAAGAACAGAATCTGGTTCCGGGTGACTTCATCCAACTTATAATGCTCGCCACACAGTATCCGGTAAATCATCAGATACTCAGCCTTTGATGCCACATTCAGATACACGCTGATCACTGCATCCACCGATGCTTCAGAATTCTCCAGTAAATCTGCTCTTATCCCATCCAATTCATCAGTCAGCTGAGCGAGTAAGGCCTGCAAAAGCGCCTGCTTAGTCGGAAAATTATTATATACCGTTGGCTTGGAGACCCCCGCCTCCTGCACCACCAGGTCAATAGACGTTCCCTGATAGCCATTGGCAGCAAACACCCATCGGGCAGTATCCAGCAACTGTTGTTTCTTAGACGGACGACCCCGGGCCATAAACACTCCACATTTTAGCCAGACAACAGACGTGAAAAGGCTATTGACGGCAGTAAAAATATTTATTATTTTTACTATACCGTTTAGTTAAATAATTAATTTCAGTATGCCGAAGACAATCACTCTCCGGCACACTAGTCACAAAAGAGCGACAAGATGATGAATCAGGATGGGCAATTCGGTCAATACGGGGGAAGCTATATTCCCGAGATTCTTTTCAACAGCCAGCAAGAACTGCTGAAAGCTTACAAAGATGCCATGGCAGACCCGGGCTTTATCGCAGAAGTCAAAGACCAGCTACAGCATTATTCAGGCAGACCCACCCCCCTGACACACTGCAGTCGTTTATCTGCAGCGATTGGTGGCGCACAAATCTATCTTAAGCGAGAAGATCTGAATCACAGCGGCGCCCACAAAATGAACAATGTCATTGGTCAGGGGCTACTGGCCAAACGCATGGGCAAACAGCGGGTAATTGCAGAGACCGGCGCCGGCCAGCATGGAATTGCCAGCGCGCTGGTTTCTGCGCGCTTAGGACTGGATTGCACCATTTACATGGGCGCCCATGATATCGAACGGCAATATCCAAATGTATTCTGGATGAAACAGCTGGGTGCTACTGTCATCCCCGTTGAAGAAGGCTCCGCCACACTGAAAGATGCACTTGATGAAGCCCTGCGGGACTGGTCATCAAATTACGCCGACACTTACTATCTCATTGGCACCAGCTGTGGCTGCGTCCCTTATCCGGAAATGGTCAGCGGATTTCAGTCAGTGATCGGCGAAGAAGTGAAAGAACAGGCGCTCAGCCAATTTGATGCTCTGCCAGATAGAATCTATGCCTGTGTCGGCGGTGGCAGCAACGCCTGCGGTATATTTCTGCCATTTCTGGATAACGGCGTTGAACTGGTAGGGGTAGAAGCTGGCGGCCGCAGCGATGCACCCGGAGACCATGCCATGCGCTTTAACACAGATCAGGCACGGTTCGGCATCGCGCAGGGGTTTGCAACAAAGTTCCTGCAGGATGAACAGGGACAGTTACAACCGACCCACTCAATTTCTGCCGGGCTGGATTACGTAGGCGTATCTCCCATTCTTGCGGATCTGGAGGAACAGGGCAAGGTACGCATGACGCAGGCCAGAGACACTGAAGTGCTTCAGGCTTTCCAGCAACTGGCCAGCCACGAGGGCATCATTGCCGCGCTGGAGTCATCCCATGCAATCGCTGCTGGCTTAAGAGAAGCCGCAGAGATGGGTCCGACACAAAAAATTGTTATCAACGTTTCCGGTCGCGGCGACAAAGATATCTTTAACATTGCCAAAGCCCTGAAGGATGAGCCCTTCAATGACTTTATCCAGTCTTATCTGGCGCAGGAGAACAGCTGATGAGCGATCTGACCCACTATATTCGCCAGCAACGTAAAGACAAACAGCTATTGCTGATGACCCATGTTATCTATGGGTACCCGACCATTGCTGATAGCCTGGCCATGATGCGGTTATTGCTGGAACAAGGTGTTGAAATACTCGAAGTACAGTTTCCATTTTCAGACCCGGTCGCGGATGGCCCGGCAATTACACATGCCTGTCATCAGGCACTGTCAGAAAAGCCCTGTCTGGAAGACTGTATCCGTGATATTAGCCAACTGGGCAGTGAATACCCAAATAGCCGGGTGTTACTCATGAGTTATCTGAACCCGGTATTACAGTCAAATCCGGCAAAACTGGCTCCACTTATGGCAGAGGGAGTCAGCGGGATTATCGTGCCGGATATTGCAGTTGAGCAACGACAGCTGATTGATCCGCTCATCCAGAGCGGTGTTGAACCAATCTGGATAATTACTCCGGACACACAGGAATCACGCCTGAACCATATCTGCCAACAGGCAAGCGGAATGCTGTATTGTGTGAGCCGCGCCGGTGTCACTGGCGAATCCGCCGATAAAAACCAGGCCCTGGGTGATTATTTGGGTCACATCAGCCAACACACTGATTTACCGCTGGGTGTCGGCTTCGGTATTTCATCCGCTGAAGATATTCGGGCACTTACTGACTATGCAGATATCGCCATCATCGGGTCTGCTTTTCTGAATGCTTACAACAGAAGCGGGCTGGAAGGCGTAAAGGAAAAATTGGCCGAACTTCAACAGGCTGCTGCATAACAGTCTGTTTGATACCTACAGCTAAAACATGAAATGCGTGACGGAAACCCCGTCACGCAATACCCAATTCACATCTGACTGGCTTTAAGATACAGCATTTCAAGGGCCAGGGTCGCTGCTGCTAATGATGTAACTTCAGCATGATCATAGGCTGGTGCCACCTCCACTACATCCATACCGACAATATTTACGCAGGACAATCCCCGGATAATCTGCAAAGCACGGTCTGAAGATAAACCACCACTGACCGGAGTACCTGTGCCTGGCGCAAACGCCGGGGTCAGACAGTCAATATTGCAACTTAGGCAGACCGGACGGAATCCCCATGACACATACATCAGTATGGATGTCGTGATGTTCGCGACTTGGTGCTGATAACAGCAGACACCCAATCGAATAATGATTCTGGTTAAGAATATTTTTCAGGCCTGACGAGACTCACGCAGGGTTTTCTGCTTTATCGGCCAGTGCGACTAAATCGTATAAACTTGTAAAACATTGTAAAACATTGTAAACGGAATGTAAACAAACCTTGCCTGAACTAAGCTTCAGGCACTAATGTTGATATACAATAACAACAAATCCGGCCTCTGCTATGCCGTATAACCGAAGTAACTTATGAATTCAGACGCCCGTATCCTCGTTGTCGATGATGAACCCGTCACCCGGGAATGCCTGACAAGCTATTTTGAAACTGAAGGCTTCCAGGTCTTCGAAGCTGAAACCGCCGAACAGGCAGAATCCGTTCTCAGTGAACAGACCATTGATGTTGTATTGCTGGACATTCGCCTGCCCGGCAAAGACGGCCTGACCCTCACCCGGGAACTGCGGGTGCATACAGAAGTGGGGATAATTCTGGTTACTGGCAGACAGGACGAAGTTGACCGCATTATTGGTCTGGAATGCGGCGCAGACGAATACGTGACCAAGCCCTTTAATCCCCGGGAAATTTTGGCCCGCACCAAAAACCTGGTACGCCGTGTCCGTCACTGTACAGAAGCAAAACCCACAGACGCCTTGCCAAACAGTTTTAAAACCTTTGAGCGCTGGAAGCTCAATCTTGACCGTCGTCAGCTGGTTGATGATCAGCAACAGACAACCCAACTGACAGAAGGCGAATTCCAGCTGCTCAACACGCTGATGAATCATGCTGGCCAGATCATGAGCCGGGAACAGATACTTGAGCAGATCCGAAACCGGGAATGGGTCCCCAGTGACCGCACGGTTGATGTACTTATTGGCCGTTTACGGCGCAAGCTTGGCGATGATCCTGCCCAGCCGAAAACCATACTGACGGTTCACGGTGCGGGTTACCTGTTCACCCCCAAACCTGCTGAGTTATCGTGAGATACCCGCTGATTACTCTGCTGCTAACCGCACTTATACTGGCCCCGGTCAGTCAGGCAGATACCCAAAGACCCGTACTCACTGCCTGTGGCCATCCTTTTTACCCGCCTGTTTCCTGGGTAAGCGGGGGAAAGCTGAAAGGCCTGGCCCCACAACTCACACAGCAGCTTTTCGCAGAACTGGGCTATGATGTCCGGCTAATTGCCGACACCAACTGGAAACGCTGCCTGCTGGAAGCCCGTTTAGGGAATATAGACATCGTCGTGGCGGCTTACCGGATAGCAAGCCGGGAAAGCTATCTGGCATTCAGTGATCAATACATCATCGCTGATGAAGTACGTATTTTTGTAAACAGGAACTCAGACGCCCCTATTACCGGCCTCAAAGACCTTCCCGGCAAGACCGTAGGCTTATTACTGGGTGACAGCTTTGGCGATCGCTTTGACGCCTTTCTCCAAACCAACAGCCATATAGAATACGTATCCCGGAACCAGCAGAACTTCAGCAAGCTTGCCAGCCAGCGCATTGATTTCATGCCTATCGGCTGGCGCAGTGGCATGCTGCAAACCCGCAAGCTTGGATTCGAACATACCATCATGCCGCTACGGGAAAAGATAACCAGTGAATACTATTACCTGGCCCTGAGTAAAACCGGCGCACTCAGCCAGCATCTGCCTTACATTAACCGGCGGTTAGAACAACTTCATCAAAACAACCGTATCCGGGATATGATTCGCAGTAATAGCCTCGAATACCTGCATAATCCTCTCTGAGAGATAACATCATGCCAGCCCTTCCTGACCTGATCCGCCAACTGCTTCGCTACCCGAAAGACCACCCTCTGGGTTACCGGATCATGCAATACGTCAGCGCCTGCAGCTTCGTTTTCATCCTGCTCTCCACCGCCGTACAGCTGACACTGGATTACCAGCGGGAATTCCGGATACTTAATCAGCAGCTTGAGGTTATTCGCGATAGCTATCGTGCCAGCCTGGCCAAGAGCCTCTGGGATATTGACAAGGCACAAATCGAACTGCAGCTACAGGGTATCCAAAATCTTCCGGATATAAGCCAGGTAGCACTGAGCTCCTCCGTCAACACCTCTGTTCCTCAGACCGCCACCAGCAAGCACATAAAGCAGTTTGAACTTGTTCACATCACAGCCAGCGGCCAGACACGCAACCTCGGACAGCTGGATGTACACATCGATATTCAGGGAATTTATAACCGGATCTACGCGAAGGGCTTTACCATTCTGCTAAACCAGACCCTTTTGGTACTGCTCATCGTACTGGTCATTCTGATTATTTTTAACCGGCAAATCACCCGTCACCTTGAAGCCATGGCCACCTATAGCCATGATATAGGTGCAGGTCAGCTGGATGAAAGCCTCACCCTGAACAGGCATCGCCCACAGCACCGGGATGAACTGGATCAGCTGGTCAGCGCTCTGAACGACATGCGTCAGGCTATCCGGCAGGACCGTCAGCGGCGGGACCAGGAGCAGCAGGAACTGAGGTATAACCGTGACCAGTTGCAAACCATGGTCGAGCAGCGAACTGAAAGCCTGCAGCGGGCAAAAAAAACCGCTGAAGAAGCCAATGCTGCCAAAACCCGCTTTCTGGCAACCATCAGCCATGAAATACGCACACCGATGAACGGCATGCTCGGCATGATTCAGCTACTGGAAAACACAACACTGAATACCGGACAACAAAAACAGGTTCAGGTTCTGCACGATGCCACCGATGCATTACTGGAAACCTTCAATCAGGTACTGGAATACGGAAGACTGGTAGAAGGCGCGCACAAAGTGGTTCAAAAACCTTTTGGTTTGCAATCCATGCTGGATAATCTGATCAGTCTGTTTGAACCCGGCGCCCGGGAAAAAGGCCTGACACTGCAGCTCAGATACCCGGATACACTTGCACCCGCCTATTTCGCCGCACACAGCAGCCTTCGGCAAATCCTCAACAACCTGCTGGCAAATGCAATTAAATTCACCCACCATGGCCATATCAGCCTGACTGTCGAACACCTCTGCGATACACAGGACAATCACACCCTGCGTTTCAATATTCGCGATACCGGAGTCGGCATTCCTGAACCGCTACAGGCAAAAATATTTGAACGCTTTACCCAGGCAGATGAAAGCATTACCCGTCGTTTTGGCGGAACAGGACTGGGGCTGGCAATCTGCAAAGAACTTGCCCAGCAACTGAATGCAGGGATAGGCCTGCACAGTCAAGCCGGTCAGGGAAGCTGCTTCTGGCTGGAGGTCACCTTACCCCTTGCCAACACTCAGCACATTACAGAAAGCTCATCTCAATACAAAACTGGCAGAGCTGCCCCTTCACTGCCTCAGAAATGTCTGAACATCCTGCTGGTCGAAGACGTAAAGATTAACCAGGATGTTGTACTCGGTTTACTGGCACCTTCCGGTCATCACATCAGCATCGCCAGCGATGGCGAACGGGCACTTATACTGTGCGAACAACAACAGTTCGACCTGATACTGATGGACATGCACCTGCCCGGCCTCAGCGGGCTGGAAATCAGCCAGATTATTCGCCATGAAGCAAAATACCACCATCAGCACACCCGCATCATCGCCCTGACCGCCAGCGTGCGCCAGGAAGATCTGCATACTTACCGAACTCTCGGTATCCATTCTGTCATCGCAAAACCGGTCAACCGGGAACAGTTACTGAATGCCCTGCTGGAACCCTACGGGAACGATACAACCGCTGAGATAATTCATGAAACTCCTCTTACGGATAGTACAGCCCCAACCCTTGATAACAACCTGATACAGATGCACCGGGACATGCTGGGCGAAACCAAACTGGCAGCTCTGATGGCCGGATTTGTTAACAGTTGTGATGAACTCTGGCCGATAATCCGGCATAGCCTGGAAAATCACGACCTGATCAACGCGGAACATCATCTTCACAAACTTGCAGGGGCATGCGACACCCTGGGTTTCAGCGCCACGGGAGCACTTCTGCGTAACAGTGAACAGTTAATCTCAGAACAGTCCGGGGGGGAAACGCTGAATACGGAGGCAAGCCTGCAACAACTAAAATCAAGTATCTGCGAAAGCCGGAAGATTGCAGCCAATTGGAAGCCGCATGAAACAAATCCCTAGAAAGCTACCCTCTGCTGCCTGTTTCGGTCTACACTGACCCGCTAATACCGGCAACAGAGTCCTATGATGGAAGAGCTTCTTGTCAGATACCTGCACTTTACCGGCCTGATCATCCTTGCCGCAGCACTGGTTAGCCAGCACCTGCTGTTACGCAAAACAATGACCCCCGCAGCCATTCGGAAAATAGCCATTATTGATGGCATTTACGGTGCCGGAGCAATGCTTATGCTGATCAGCGGGTTACTCTTATGGTTTATCGTTGGCAAACCTGAAGCGTTTTATTCCGGTAACTTTATTTTTCATATCAAGCTGTTTCTGTTTGCGATTATTGCTGTGCTATCCACCATTCCCACGTGGTTTTATCTGCGAAACCGAAGTGCGCAAACCAGCAGAATCCCCGTACCCCGCCGTATTATCCGGATCATCCGGACTGAACTGTTATTATTGTTACTGATGCCATTACTGGCCGTCACGATGGCTCAGGGCATTGGCAGCACATCCTGACCACACAGCCAACAGTGAGGCAGTAGCTATGCACAACATTCCTGCAGGCTGCCATTGCGGAGCCGTCACGGGCACCCTTAAAAAGATTTCACAGAACAGCGGTAACCGGCTGGTCTGTTACTGCAACAGCTGTCAGGCATTTGCCCGAATTCTCCGGCAAGACAATCAAACCGACAGACCACCAATACTGGATGCTGACGGAGGCACTGAAGTTTTTCAAATCCCCCCTTCCTGTCTGGAGATAGACACAGGACATAAGCATATTGCCTGTATGCGGCTCACGCCCAAAGGTACTTACCGCTGGTATACGAAATGCTGCCAAACGCCCATCGGCAACACCCTGACAGCAAACGTGCCCTTTATTGGCCTGATTCACAGTTTTATCCGACTCACCGATACCGAACGGCAACAAGTACTGGGAAATGTACAGGGCTACATTCATGCCAGACATGCCAGACATGCCAGACATGCCACCGGCAACCGGATAAACGCTGTCCGACATTCAGGCATGCCTCTGACCATTGGTCTGAAAATCATGTTACGCCTGCTGCACTGGAAACTACGGGGACATAGCCACCCTCATGCACTTTTTAATGATGAAGGCACTCCCCTTGCTCACCCTGAAATTATTCATCCCGACAACACAAATACACATCCATAAAAAACCCCAGTGCCGAAACAGCCGGGGTTTTGAACCGTGAACGTATAGCCGGACTAGCGTCCCATCAACAACTCCGGCAGGAACAGAGATACCTGCGGAACATAGGTGGTAATAATCAAGGTGGGTATCCAGGCAAATGCAATCATAATCAGTGTCGGTTTCAGCATCGCACTGACCCGCACATTCGTTACCCGCGACCCCAGATACAGCAGCGGTGCTGTTGGTGGCGTAATATTCCCCATCCCCAGATTCACACCGACAATCGCAGCGAACTGAATCGGATCAACCCCCAACTCAACCACAATCGGAAACAACAGAGGCGAAGCCAGTAATACCCCACTGACATCATCCATTAGCATGCCGATTAAGATCATCACCACGTTAATCATGATCAGCACCACGATCGGATTTTCAGACACAGAGAAAATCAGCTCCTGTGCCAGGCCCGGGATATCTTCAAAAATCAGCAACCGGCTGACGATCATGACCATGAAGAACATCACCATCACCACGCCGGTCGTTGTGGCTGACTGAACAAGCGCTTCTTTAAAGTTATCTTTATTCAGGCCTTTATAGATGAAAAATCCCACTGGAATAGCGTACACCACAGCAATACCGGCAGCCTCTGTTGGCGTCATAATGCCGCCGTAAATTCCGCCCAGTATCATAAATGGCATCAGCAACGCCGGTAAGGCAAAGCGGCTTTTGCGAGTGACATCGCCCACAAAATCATCACTGGGCGGTAACGTCTTAATGTCATTATGCTTACGTAACATAAAGTAATTGACGATACACAGCAGTGTTACCAGAATCAGCCCCGGAACAATGGTCGCCAGAAAACATTTCAGTACAGACTGACGGGTTACCCAGGCATAGATGATCTGAATCGCACTGGGCGGAATCAGCAACCCCAGCGGAGCCGCATTGGTAATCAGCGCAGCTGACAGACCTTCCGGATAGTTCGCTTTGCGTAGCTGCGGCATCATAATGCTGCCAATACAGGTCAGTGTTGCCGTCGCACTGCCGGCAATAGAGCCAAATACTGCACTGGCCCCCACCGCTGTATAGGCAATACCGCCCTTAAAACGCCCCACAAAAAGTTCTGCCAACTCGACCAGAGGCTGAGCAATTTTGCCCCGCTCCATAATCGTACCGGCAATAATGAACAATGGAATTGCTAACAGCACCAGCACATTCATGCGCCAGTGTCCGGAAGTTAAAAAGCCAGCCGGATTGTGATCTCCGGTCAGCGACATATAGATCAGTGCCAGGCCAAAGGCGAACGGTACAGGAATACCGATCAGCAGCGCGACACAGATCACTAATAGTGTCAGTAAAATTAACATAAAGCCTGCCCGTTATATGTGTGGTGGGGTTTCGTTATCTTCCCAGACATCACTGGGCCCGGAACGCAACCCACTGTAGAGATGCAGGGCGGTGTAAAAAGTCATAAAGACAAATCCCAGGAAAATACCCAGCTTTGGAATGAAAAACGGTAATTCCAGACCGGTAGTGCGTTGCCAGTCAGGGTAAGCAACCACCTCTTCCTCAACCATCAGCCATCCCCAGTAACTCAGCACCAATCCAATCAGCACTTCGAGGAATACTGTGAAATTAACCACCAGCCATTTTTTTCGGGGATCATCCATCACCGATAACAGAAAGTCGGCTTTTACATGGGTGTTTTCATAACTTCCCATGGCACCGCCAAGAAAATAAACCCAGAAGGCCAGCATTAATACCCACTCTTCATACGCAAACAGGTCTGTCTGAAACCAGTAACGCAGAATAACTACAAAGAAAAACACAAACGCCATCATCAGGCTTGCCGCCGCCAGAAAATATTGTTTTACCTGCAGTAAGAAATTAACCAGACTTCTAAGCGGGCGCGGTATATCTAAATACATAAAGCACCTGCCTTAATTAAAACAGAGAATATAAAAAGAAAGCTGCAGATAATAGATCCTATACCTGCAACCTCCCTTTCAAACAATGGAACCGTTACAGATCAGCAACGATTTTATCCAGATTATCTTTACCCAGACGCTCTTGCAGTTTTGGCCAGGTTTTCGCACGGATTTCGTCGGCAATCGCGCTGCGCTCAGCATCGGTAATTGGCAGAACCTTTACACCGAACTCTTCCAGTTTCTTCAGGTTAGCGGCGTCATTTTCACGGCTCCAGTCAACAAACTTGGCGGCCGCACGGGCAAACACATCAGCGATGACTTTACGCTGCTCATCGTTCAGCTTCTTTTCCCAGGTTTTCTTGCTGGCGTAGTAAGCGTAGTTCTCAACAAATGCGTTATACGGCACATAGTTGCTGATCGCTTCTTTAAAGGTTGTATAGGTCGCCTCAGGTGTAGCACCGATCATACCGTCAACCACACCCTGCTGAATGGCTGGAAAAGCATCACCCCAGTCGATGGTGGTCGTGTTATACCCCATATCCTGAGTTGCAAGCTTCGCAGACTGCGCACTCCACACCCGGATATTCTGGCCTTTGGCCCCTGTTGTCCGGTAGTTTTCAGGCTCAGAGGATGACATTACACCGATAAACCCTTCCGCGGTAATGCCCAGCAGTTTCAGATTCAGCCTATCCATGCGCTGATCAAAAAGGGTGTAAAAATTGGATCCCGGGCTGAAGACTTTTTCCATTTCATCATAATTAGAAACCAGGTAAGGCAGAGAGTTAATTTCCAGTACCGGATCTTTATGGCTGTACACAAAAGAATGGACGATGTCGATCGTACCGCGGGCCGCTTCACCTAACAGTTGCTCACCTGAGCCCAGTTGGCCGGCAGGATATAACTTGATTTTAAGATCAACACCGGCACCTTCCAGCTCATCCTTAATCTGCCGTAATACTTCAGAGGCATACTGATCAGGCGCATGCTGGCTGGCAATACGCAGTGTTGTGGCCGCTTCTGCAGACGTGGTTAAAACAGCCCCCAGCATCATGCTGCTGGCAATCAGGGTTTTAAGGCTGGACATTTTGCTCATGAGAAACTCCAGAAATATTATTCTTATTTAAGTGCGCAAAAATGACTTATCCGCGCGGTTAAAACTATTTACTTAACGACAACTTCACAGTGTGCGCTGAATAAACAGTTAAAACGTTTATACACAGAGAAAATAATTATTTCTAATTCCACAAACGCATACCTAACCTAGTCTAAATCTTCCAGTTATTAACATGATGTAAAAATAATTGACTAACCCCATGATTCAACAATATTTGATTCATATTTGCTGCATATATATAAATACTTTTTTACACTTCTAACATTATTTTCATATAAACAACCACAAACTATTACATTTTATTTACAAAATAATTATCCCTGTTAACTATTTCTTATTTAACTCTCTGATCAAATAACAGCCACTGCTATAGACATCTCCCAAAAAATACAAATTTCCAACGAAAACTGTTATAACTGCGCCTTAACCTGTGAGAACACCAGACCCCATGAGCACAACCAAAGACACCCGTCAGTTCAGTACACCGCTTCGTGAGACGAATCGCCGCTTTCTGCCGGGCGAAACATCACCTGATAAGCCCTTACATGTGGCATTTGTGTTGCTGGAACATTTTTCAATGATGGCATTTACAGCTGCCGTTGATGCCCTGGTAACTGCAAATCTGGTGCGGACTGCACCACTGTTTAGCTATCAGACTATTGGCCTGGACAGTACGCAGGTCAAAAGTGATCTGGGGATTGAAATATCCACCGGTACCAGCCTTACACAGCTTCAGAGCGAAAGCGGCAACTCTTACGATATGCTGATTGTTTGCGGTGGGTACCGCTGCAGCATTAACGTTCATGCGGTACTGACAGACTATCTGAAATCACAGAATTCATCGGAGATTATTTTTGGCGGACTGTGGAATGGTGCCATTGCGCTGGCACAGGCCGGCCTGATGGATAACACCCAGTGTGCAATCCATCCTGAAAACCATGCTTTTATTAAAGAAAAATATCCAAAAGTACAGGTCAGCGATCAGATATTCATCACCGACAACAACCGCATCAGCTGTGCAGGCCCCAACAGCGCACTGGAAATGATGCTGAAAATTATCGAACGTTTGCAGGGTAAAGACATCGTCCGGGCTATTCGGGAAATACTGAGCTGCGATCAGCTAGCGGAAAACAGTCAGAACCGCCTGACCCAGTTATCGGATAAAACGAATTTACCGGAAAGCCTGCGTGAACTGATTCAACTGATGACAGCCAATATTGAAGAACCGCTAAGCGTGGAAGAACTGTGCAATTTTGTCGGTGTATCCCGCCGACAGGCAGAACGCCTTTTTCAAAATAATCTGGAAACATCCCCCAGTAAATATTATCTGGAACTGCGTATTACCCAAGCTCGCCGTCTGTTACTGCAAACAAGCCACAGTATTACTGATATCGCACTGGCCTGCGGATTTGTCAGCTCCAGCCACTTCAGCAACTGCTATAAAGATTATTTTGGTACGGCGCCCACCTTCGCCCGGGAACAACACCGGCAATAACAACTTATTCTTCCAGGCGCACATCCATTAACCGCCCGGCAGTCGGTGCAACACCGTTATCCGGTTCTGAGAACAAAGGTTTAACCATCACTTTCTCTGCACAGGTATCAATCACCACCCTTCCCTGTATCTGAGCGGTAAGAAGATCCGTTAACCCCGCTGTAGCAGTATGAGAATAGTGCTCCCAACACAGTAAATAATCGGATTCCACCTGAAGGATCACGTTATCAGTCCCTGCGGATGGGGTTGACAACCATTCGTTAACAACAACAGAAATGTTTTCCAGTTGCTCCGTCATACCACCGGTATCACGACTTATCAGCACAAGACAGCGCATCACACCTGAATGCCAGTCAATCGCTGTTTCTTTCAGATAGACCGGCCGGTTATCTTCCAGATCACCGGACCATGCCACCGGGAAATATGATCGGCTATGCGGGATATCACCCTCACGGCTGAAATTAAATACGGTACCGTGCAGCGCACCATAAGCCCTTCCGGCAACCGTTTCACGGGTCGCTGCTTTATATACGTCCTGCGTGGGATACACCACCAGCGCTAACTCATCCGGAAGTGTAAAACCTGAGTCAGGTAAAATCAGAGGGAAATATGCATGAAGCCCAAGCGGCTGCATTTGCTGAACAGTCGCTGGTATAAAAACTTTACCCAGCTGTTCACTGAAACGCTGCCAGTCAGCAACCATCGAAGCAATGCGAAATCCTTGCCAGACACGCACACCGGCCGGATGAATGCCCTGAACAGCCTTATCTTTCTTATCCATCAGAAACTCCTATCCACCTGATTTATAAGTAATATTTCTTATATCCGATACTATTGACCAATACCAGCCGGATTTCCCGGATTGGCAATCCTGAACTTACGGTTGGCCTTTATTAAAGAGAGCCGCTAAAGTTTGAAGCGTTAAATGAGCAACCGCAACAAACCGAGACAAGATGCGCGTAAAGACGATATGCAATGACACCGAACACCCTATTCAGGTCACCCTGTATGTCTCAGGAAGATCAAATAGCGATGTTACCCAGACGCCCTACGGTACCCGTAGTGTTGAGCTGGAACCGGGACAGATCAGCGACGTCAATTTTGGCGACATCCGTCACAATTATTTACACGGTGTAAAGCTCGAAGCAAACATTGAAGGAACGAAAGTCATCAATCAGGGAATGGTTGATTTGCTGGATTCGGCGTTTGACCGGGTCATAAATAACGAAGAACTGCTTGAAATATCACGCCTGAGGCAACTGTTAGTAAGCCCGGTATAAGCGTTCAGATATAACAGAGATTCAGGAAGGATAACGCCGCAGGGATGCTGGCGGGAAAACGGAATTTAAGCACCAGGGAACGGCAGGGACAGATCACCCCACAGGGATATGGGAAGTGTGCGCTAAACGGATAATACGCACAGTGGAAGGGTTGTTGGGGAAGTGGACTTCCTCCCAGGGAACAAAAATTATAGACGTCTAAACGGATTCAGACAGCAGGGACAGCACAGCAGTAAAACGGAATTATCAGGGAAAATTGCTTTACATAAGTGCGTAAATGGATACGACGTACCAGGGAATGATTATTGCGGCCGGGATGCCCACACGGATGATACTACGCACAGCGCCAAACCGGACTTGGCCCCTATAGAACAAAGCCATCACGGAACGGTAAACAGCGGAGTCTGTTTTACCTGAAAGCCTGCAAAGGAAAGCATGTTCTATAGACCACAGCTTCGACGGATCTCTCCACCCACATGGACGTGGACACTTAACTTTCAATAAGATAAGTACGCAAAGAGGATTTTTAGCATATAATCGCCAGTTCTTAGCATGGATCGCTCTTCATTGTTATATCGGGATATAACAATCAGCAAGGGATGTGACGAAGAAAACTGATATCACGGATCCGACAGATGAATTTCGCTAGTCAGAAGTACCTCAAACTAGACCCTAAACTTTTTAAAGCTTTCATGGCTGTAGCCGAATATGGCTCCTACGCCACTGCCGCAAAAAAATCTGCCCAAAGCCCCTCCGTTGTTTCTGATCATATGATCAAGATACGGGAAACGCTGGGACACGACGTGGTCATTAAAGTCAGCGATACCTATAAACTCACCAGCGCCGGCAAAATGCTGCAACAGTATATCCGACGCATTATGGATGTGACCGCTGAATTCCATGATGGCCTGGATCAGGGGCAGGAATCAATGGAAGGAATGGTGCGCTATGCCATGCCCCCTTCCTGTCTGCAAAGCCCACACTTTCCAATGTTACTGCAACGCCGTCTGGACTTTCCCGGCATTGCCCTGCAGGTTGAACTGTGCCCAACGGAAGCCGTCACACAGTCAGTCATTGATGACCGCTATGACTTTGGCTTTGTCACCGAACGTATTGAGCACCCGTCACTGCGCTACATCCCGTTTTGTGAAGAAGAATACGTACTGGTATCCAGTTCCCGCAACACACTTGCCGAACTCAAACCCGATACCGTAATGGATCACCGCTTTATCAATTACCCGGGAATGGACGTTTGTTTTGACCTGTGGGCCCGTCACTTCATGTCTGAAGCAAAAACACTGACCGCCCGCTCGCTTTATCACACCGGCGATATCAACGACATTGTCGGTGCAATTAAAATGGTGATCGGTGGCCTGGGGATCAGTGTTTTTCCACTTCACTGCGTAGAAGCCTATCTGGAATCTGGTGAACTGGTCGAATACGATAAAGGCGACTTACCACCCATGATGAACACCATCTATATCACCACCCGTCGGGATATAAGCCAGCCCCGGCGCGTAGACACCGTCATTCAGTGGTTCAGGGATATGCACCCTGAATTCCAGGAAGCGTAATTGCGCTGAGTAATCACAGCAGTTATCGGGGGACAAAAATGGACATTAAAAATATCAACCTTTTTGCCCATAACGGTGACTGCTGGGTAACGCCGCCAAGCACCATGGAAAGCCTTTGGGCCGGGCTGGGAGGCGGCGCTAACGGCCTGTGTCTGGATGTACTGCTAACCAGAGACAAGCAGATTATCTGCACTGCCAACGCCTCACTTGAGCACAGCTGTGGCGTACCGGCACAGGTAGGGAGCATGGACCTGCAAGCCATTCAGGCGCTGGATGCAGGCAAAACCTGGCGCTCCAGTGAACTGGATGCGGACTATCAGCCAACCGGCGCCAAAGGCGAAGACACTCCCTGGGATGGCAGCAACCAGCGCCCGGTTGTTCTCAGCAAACTGGAAGAAGTACTCCGAACCTTTGGACGTCGCACCCAGCTACTGATCCGGCTGCCAGACATTACATATGATCATCAGTCAGAACTGGCCCTTACCCTAACCGAGCTGCTAAGCCGGTTTGGCCTGCAACAACGGACCTGTATCATCGCCCCAATTGCAACCTGCCAGTTACTGCGTCAGCAAAGTTACCACGGTGAACTGGCAGCAGATCTGACCCGGATGAACGGGCTCAGCCCCGCAACCCTCGACGCGGCAAACTGTGTTGATACCAATTATCAACTGGCATGGGCAGAAGAATTTGTCAGTTACTTTCTGCAGCAAAACCACCCAATAAACAGCAATCAATGGCTGCTCATCACGCAGCGTCCGTTTGCCCCCACCCCCGACACTGTTAAAGCACTCAGGCAAGCCAGCTCTCATATCGCCGGGTTAATCGCCAAAGGGGCACTGCCGACCAGCGAACAACTCCTGCCACCCGCGCAGGTGGTGCAAGATGATTTTTCGGGTGAAGACATTAATCGCGACCTCTGGACTGCAGGCTACAGCCATACCAACCAGGATACCCGTATCTACCAGGAAGAAGGTCTGCACATTGAAATCAGACAGGGCGGTGAATATTCAGGAGCCGCAGCAGTTACCTGCAACAGCTATCACGGAGATTTTGACGCCAGAGTGGACTTTCACGTTACCTCCCCCCATCAGGGCACAACATTTGAAATGGCTGCTATAGGCATCGACCCGGGGTATTTCAATATAGACAACCGCCACCTGAACGGTAAAAAAGTAAACCTGACCTTTGATGTGCACGGCGCACCGCCATACGCATCAAGCGAGCGGGATGAAGATGATGGCTTTCGTATGGGCTGGAATAACAGCTTTAACCTCACCAAGATTGGCAGCGTCAGCCAACAGGACGGTGAACTGGAAATTGACGACTGGGTAGCCAGCTCCGTCAACATGTACAACAAATACCGGCGCGATGTCGGTTACGGCGGTAATGACTCCCCCACTGGCACACTGCGGCTGATTCGTCGCGGGCCGGTATTCAGCTCATATTACAGAGACACCCTGAACAAAGCCTGGGTGTGCTCCGGTACCGTTTTAGTCCACAACCTGCAAAGTGAAGCCTTCATCCGTCTGGCGGCCAAACATTGGAAAAAACACAATCCGGAACCACCCAAAAATCATATTGTCTTTCAGCGATTCCGTTTGTTCCAGTTCTAAATCTCATAACCGGGGAAGCTCAACTGCCCTCCCCCGGGTTCAGGTGATAGCTGAGAAACAACCGGCTGAGCATTCTCCAACAACTCGCTTAGCACATCTGGCTTTAAAGCAAAAAGTGTCAGTGTTGCCCCCAAACGGTTCTGAACAACCTTACTCAACTGATCTCTGGATGCAGCCCATCGCCAGTTAACAGCCCGAATATTCGCATACTGATCCAACCACTCCGACTCTGGTACATGCCGGTACTCTCCAAGATCCTCTCCGATAAGGTACAAACGTTTATCAGGCATGTAGGTCACCACCCAGTCTCCCTCGCAGATTTGCTGAGCAAAGCGATGTAACATACCAGCCGCATTGCCTGCTTTAGCCGGTTTCTCATTCCCGTAAGCTGCTACATAGGCCTGCTGAAGCGCCAACAGGTCATCATATTCGGCTAAATCACCTAAACAATTCCACCCCAGCGCGACGCAACCCCGTGCAACGAACAACTCAGCCAGCCGGCCGCCTTTACTGGCCCTTACCATCCAGGCATTTCTCTGTCGCAACTTATCAGCCTCCTTAGGCAGTAACCAGCCATTATTATATACATGCCTGACAGCCACGATGAACCCGATCAGACTCCATCCACTGATACCTCTGGCATAAAAAAACGCCCGACTCAGAAAGCCGGGCGCAAAAGTCCACAGAAAGCACAGCTAATCATTAGCCGCACTTACGATAAAGCACTAAACATGCCAGAAAATGAATCTCTCACGGCCCCCCCCCCCCTGCATTCCCGACAAAGCCCCCAGATCAGGCCTGACAGACATCACCGGATGCACAGCAGAGCGGTCGCCCTGTGTTGCTCCTCTGAGCTCTGCACTCTCTCAGCGCATAATCCACCCGGATGCACCAATGTTGCATCACCCGCTCGCCGGGCAAACCGCTATGAACATGATGTACCCCACATCAGCAACGGAGTATAATGCGCGCAATTTCACTTAACCCTATTTTGTTAGCAGGATTCTGATGACTGTTCGCACCCGTATTGCACCTTCTCCAACCGGCGATCCTCATGTAGGTACCGCCTATATCGCTCTGTTTAATCTGGCTTTTGCCCGTCAGCATGGCGGCGAATTCATCCTGCGTATTGAAGATACTGACCAGACCCGCAGTACACCTGAATCCGAACAGGCTATTCTCGACTCACTGCGCTGGCTGGGGATGGACTGGGATGAAGGTCCGGACAAACCTGGCCCACACGGCCCGTACCGTCAGAGTGAGCGAAGCGAAATCTACCAGCAATATACTCAGCAACTTCTCGACGAAGGCAAAGCATTTAAATGCTACCGTACGGCAGAAGAACTGGACCAGTTACGTAATCAGCGTCGCGAACAGGGTTTGCAAACAGCTCTCAAGCAAAGTGACCTGGCCCTGCCTGCTGAAGAAGTTGCCGCCCGTGAAGCAGCAAACGCTCCCTATGTTGTCCGTATGCAGGTTCCGGAAGAAGGCGTTTGTGTCTTTGATGACATGCTGCGCGGCGCTATCGAAGTTGAATGGTCACAGGTAGATTGCCAGATCCTGATGAAATCTGACGGCATGCCAACCTACCACCTGGCAAACGTCGTGGATGATCACCTGATGGAAATCACCCACGTACTGCGGGGTGAAGAATGGATCAGCTCTGCACCTAAGCATCAGTTACTGTACAAATATTTTGGCTGGGACATGCCAAAACTGTGTCACATGCCGCTGCTGCGTAACCCGGATAAATCCAAGCTGTCCAAGCGTAAAAACCCAACCAGCATCATCTACTATCAGCGCATGGGCTATCTGGCAGACGCCCTGCTTAACTACCTTGCCCGTATGGGGTGGTCTATGCCGGACGAACGCGAAAAATTCAGCCTGGACGAAATGATCGCCAACTTTGATATCAGCCGTGTCTCTCTGGGCGGCCCTATTTTTGATCAGGAAAAACTCAGCTGGCTGAACGGTCTGTGGATTCGTGAAGATCTGAGCGACGAACAATTTGCACAGCAATTCCAGCAATGGGCCCTCAACCCTGAATATCTGATGCAGATTATTCCGCTGATCAAACCACGGGTCGAAAAATTCACTGACGTAGCACCGGTTGCCGGCTTCCTGATGTCAGGCATGCTGCCAGTCACTGAAGAAAGTTTCGCGCATAAATCACTGGAACGTGACGACACCCGAAAGATTCTGCAATACGCCTCCTGGATGCTGGACACCGAACAACAGTGGAATAAAGACCGCTTATTCAGCCAGTGCAAAGCACTGGGTGATGCCATGGGCTTCAAAGTCCGTGACTTCCTCTATCCACTGTTTATTGCAATTGCCGGTACCAGTGCCAGTGTTTCGGTCGTGGATTCCATGCAAATCCTTGGGCCAGACATGAGCCGGGCACGAATCCGCCATGCACTGAATACCGTCGGCGGCCCGTCTAAAAAAGAAGCTAAGCGCTGGGAAAAAGAATACCGTGAACTGGCTAAGTCTCTAGGCTAGATATCCACGGATCTGACGACAAGCCCGGGGGAAACTGCCCGGGCTTTTTTATTTATAAATTAAATACTTGGCCTTTAACTGAAAATTCTGAAGATTAGTACTGCCCAGTGCTTGACAGTCCGCAGAGTCGTCATTAATATAGCCGCCATCTTGTGAAGGGGCCTTAGCTCAGCTGGGAGAGCGCAACACTGGCAGTGTTGAGGTCAGCGGTTCGATCCCGCTAGGCTCCACCAATTTCTCTGTAGAAATTAATCACCAGATACTAAATTAACCAGCCATGAGCTGGTTTTTTTGTGCCTGAAATTTACTACACGCTACTATTAACCCTTCGTATATTCCTTCAAATATTCCTTCATACCTGACCTGCAAACCCTGCTTTCAGACACACTCTTTCGCATCTCCGATACTGAACGGAAAATCCTCTGTTTCATCATTAAAACCTATACGCCTAGATCGTGTTTGAAGGAATACGGCCGGAATACACTAATGATCAGCCGGATTATTCGAAAATTGACATTGATGCAAACGCTATGCCGGATGTTCAGCACTTTATATCAGGGTACATATCTTCGGCATGGGAGCCCGACTATAAACTCTGGATTCGTGTGAGTGCGAAAATGGTTTCAGCAAACACAAAAGAAACCCTAAACCATCAACTTTTCAATTACGGAGAAGAGCTGAGCAGCCGTTTAGATAAAACTATCTACTTACCGGAAAGTCAGCCTAAAACCTATCCGGATTTTGAATCTTTAATGAACAACATCTCCTCATTAAAGCAATCTCTGCAAAATAGCTCTCCGGTAATATCGGGCAGCATCGCTAGCCTGCTTTAAGCCCTCACTCTGCCCTAACCAGCGAATAAACAGGAACACGTGTCATATTCGGTGTTAGGACTATTACTTAAACACCTGCTACAAATTCTGAAACACTCTAAAATCCTGATCGGATAAATGTGGCATGATTCGCTTATTAATCAGTTGAAAACACCGTTGTCATACAAGACACCTCCCCACATCACAGCGGTCAGCATTATCATAAAAAACACCCCCGCAGAGCCCATATCTTTGGCACGTCCTGCCAGCTCATGATATTCAGGCCCCCAGCGATCAACTACCGCCTCTATAGCAGAGTTAATAATCTCAAATGCCAGCACAAGCAAACAACTGCCCCAAAGCAGAGCAAGCTGTACACCACTTTGCGCTATCCAGACAGCAGCGGGCCCCAACACAACCATCGCGGCAAGCTCATAACGAAAAGCCTGTTCTTCCTTATAGGCAGCACGAATCCCCTGCATTGAATATTTGGTGGCGTAATAAAAGCGTCTGAATCCACGGTTATGGCTAGGTTTCATGTGATAGCGACTTATTGAAATATGAATGAAAGAATGTCATCTGTTGTAACGGAGCAAGTATAAGCTTATCAGGAAATGGTTACAGCCGATTTTTAACCTAAGATTCTTCACAATAAACCAGTTTATCGGCTAAAAACTTAAACACTCCGAATTTTGGTGCTAAAATTTGTTTCAGGTTGCTAAAAAAATTCTATGCATTGCAACCTTCTACACGGAAGAAGTATGACTATACCGTTTGAGTCCCAAGCCAGTAAGGAAATCTCACAGATAAATTTCAGGTTTACTGCCTTTTCATGAAAAAGACCGACATTTTTGAAAGCCTCGCATCACTCAGTATTGAGCAGTTGAATAAATTGCATCAAAAGATCGAGCAAAAGATCGCCGATAAAAAAGCCCGCTCTCAACGCTTAAGCTCCGCGCCACCCCGTAGCCAATCAGATTTGGAACAACTTGCATCTCACCAGGGATTAGACCTGAGCAGCCTGATGAGGGAAATATCTAAACGGTAATCCCTTACATTACCAAAGACTCCACGCTGAAATCTTTTTATCACAAGCTTGTGAGAACGTTACCTGCCTGGCTGTTTTTACCCGGGTCAGGCAAAGCCTTTGGCTCAATTACTCTTCATAAAGGCTGACATAATTTACGCTTAGGAGAGAAGTCGCAAATTCTTACAAATGCGATCAGGATATATACATCTCTTTTTCGCTCCCCCTCCTTTTTTAAAAAACGATAAAACCTGCTTGAAACACCTTTTAAATTCGTCATGTTAAAAAGTACTTACTATTTCGATAAGCGAATACCGTTTACATATGAGCTATTAAAAACAATGGATTAAAAAAAACACTTCCTTGATTAATATTTGAGCAAAGACGTATAATTAATCTGCACGGAAGCTTTTCGTGTTGGCTGATGATCCTAAAAGAATTAGCCAGAAGGGCAGCTCACAGTCCCCCTAGAGCTGCCTTTCACCCACACTCCCTAAGGACTTGCGCAGCCCTTCAAAAGCACCTTATAATTCAAACGCTTGTATTACTATGAGTCAGGAATGTCCCCCAGGCCCATAGGTAAGCAGAGCTGCAATCTCATTGCGGCTCTTTTAAACAGGCACTCTGGGTAAATGGCCAGAAACGCTCTGACCCAGGGTAAATATTGATAGCCTTAAGCATCACCCTCTGACTAATCAAGAACCGGACAATACTTTCTCACTCATTGCGATGAAATCCTGAAACAGCTGCTCACAGACAACCTTTGATGACGTGCAGTTCATACGTGTCCGGATTTGAACCGAATCAGCATCCATAAGAATTTCTCGCCTGACTGCCGCTGGATATGCCGGATGATTCACCGGCGGGAATGACCAGATTAGCTTCTCTTCAGCTGTATTGACTCTGACAATCACCCAGTCTTCAAAAATGCCTAAACCTGATTTTGGATATCTCTGTAACACATCAAAAAGATGGACATATCTGGCCGCCGGTGAATCCTCAACCGGGAGCTCAGATACCGGAATATCATCAGTCTTTGCCGCGGAATCCACTTCAGATGTATCGGTATCAACCGCCGTACAACCGGACATCATCACGATTGCTAATACACAGGCAAATCTCACACGCCCTCCCCGCCTGTCCAGCCTGCAAAATATATGAAATCAGACTGTCTGACAGCTTACCTTCCTCAATTCATACACTTTCACTATGGCCGGTATTATGCGAAATACAAGTTGTCGGCACTCACACACAAAATATCCGAAACATATGCAACAAACCGCACTGTCTCTAATCTGATACAAATTATGAATAAAAAGCTTAAAGAATAGACAAATTGAAACGATTGTTTGCTTGATTACGCATTATCCTTTCGTATAATGCGCCTCGCACAGCAGTAACGTGCTGGCAGATGTTCTCTCCGCAGATTGCCAGAGAGACGGCTCACCGTCCCCCGAGCCGTCTTTCAACCTGAAAACTAGCAGCATTCCACTTCCACACCAAAGACTGATGGAACCAGCCGCCACTCATTGATAACGGCCTCAGGCAGCTATTCAGTGAGCTGGTCTGCCCTCCGAAAATCCACAAAACGAGTAAGATATTACCCAAGTTGGGCAGCACATCTAAGAACCAACATTATCTTCCAGAGCATCACAGGATAAACTGTTCAATATCTGAACAGTCCGGCAAAGGATCTCTGTATGGACGACATCATGGAAACGATTTACACCATAAACTTCTTCACGGAAAGCTTTACCTTTATAGGCTCGGCCAAGCGCATTGGACACTTGCCCAAAGTTGGTAAAATTCTACACCTGCCAAAACTGGCTCACAGAGCCGACGGACATACACACTTCCGACTCGGAGAATTTTGCTATCAGGAAGAACACGGAGAACTTCAGCCTCATTTCATGGCCTACGCCATCAGTTCTGAACAGGCAAAGAAAGAAGCGGCTCCTAACACCATCGTTCAACCCAGAATCAGCACAACCAAAAAGCAGGACAAAGCCCTGTTAACCCTGATTAAAACCTGACTAGCCTGATCCCCTACATAACTCAGCGATCGAAGCTGAAAGATCATATTTTCCATAACGCCTCTTTACACGCCGCGCAAAATCGCCACAACTGAGAATTAAGCAATGATTCAGTCCATAAACCAGATCATATCCTGACTACCACTTACTTAAAGAGGCTGACGGTTATGGGAATTTTAAGCTGGATTATTTTGGGATTAGTTGCTGGTGCACTTGCACGCTGGCTAATGCCTGGGGAAGATAAAATGGGCTGGATCATGACAATGATTCTGGGTATTGCAGGGGCGTTTGCCGGTGGTTTTATTGGCTCATTTCTGGGCCTGGGTTCCGTCAGCGGATTCAATATTGCGACCATTATCACAGCAACAGCCGGAGCCGTCATTTTGTTGTTTGCCTATAACAAACTTATTAAGTAACAATATTTTAATTATAACTTCTGGCCTGTTCATCTTAATTACAGGCCAGCCTTCCTTCTTCATTAGCCAATGACTTTTCAAACCACTCTTCGCACATCTGCCTGCCTAAACCTAAATAAACATCCAAGCCCAACCCTGAAATCAACTAAAAAACCATCTTTTACAACTGAAAGACACAAACGACTAAGTAAATCCCCTGATTTATCCATAAAAATCAAATAATTAAAACGATCGTTTGCTTGATCAGACAAAAACATCCATATACTGATGCTGCAGTGCGAAAGCAGTGCAGGCAGCAGATCCTCTCTCCACGAGCGCTGCCTGAAAGGCGGCCCAGTTCCCCCCGAGTCGGGTCGCCTTTCACCAACAGTAAGTACAAAAGTAGCGATAGCTCACTCTAAAGACATACCATTCGAAACGCTTGTTCTGAAGCTGCCCAGCCATTACAGGTTAAAGCTGGCGGCTTATCCCCTGCTGTATTTCCCTCTCAGTCTGTTGCAATCAAATCAAATGCTAATCTTTACCGAAGTGAACAGCATTGCTCACTCAGACAATACACCTTATAATGCACACGCACACTCGCAATGTGCTGGCTGCAGTTCTTCTCTCCGTTGATAGCCAGAAGGCGGTGCTGGTGTCCCCCACGCCGTCTTCAAATATCCCTTTGCACTGATCCTCCCTTTGTATCGAAACTGCTTCAGGCACAAGGTATAATCCCCGGATACGACCAACACCGGAATCTGCTTTCTGAATGAGCGAGCAACCAGCCTGAAACTCAGTAATATAATCTGAATAACTTCAACGGCTAATAACCAAGCTCCCAAAAGCAGCCCGAATCATAGTAGAACCCATAGTGAATAACGCCCTGAATATGCCCTCCAGCCCAGCAACCATCACAGATACCGTCAATCGCCGCTTCACCGTGGCCCCTATGATGGACTGGACCGACCGTCATTGCCGGTATTTTCACCGGTTGATTTCCTCGCAGGCCGTGCTGTACACCGAGATGGTTACGACCGGAGCACTGATTCACGGTGATACCGAACGCTTCTTAAAATTCAGCCCGCAGGAACATCCATTGGCGTTGCAGCTGGGCGGCAGTAATCCCCAGGATCTCGCTCAGTGCTCTAAAATGGCTGAAGACTTTGGTTATGATGAGGTCAATCTCAATGTTGGCTGCCCAAGCGACCGGGTGCAAAATAACATGATTGGCGCCTGTCTGATGGCCCACCCGGAACTGGTGGCCGAATGTCTGCACACGATGCAAAATGCCGTCTCGATTCCGGTCACAGTTAAGCACCGTTTGGGGATTGATGACATGGACAGCTATGAACAGCTGCACCATTTTATTTCTACGGTAAAAGCTTCCGGCTGCAAGACGTTCATCATCCATGCCCGCAAAGCTATCCTGCAAGGTTTAAGCCCTAAGGAAAACCGTGATATCCCGCCGCTGAAATACGAATGGGTATACCGGATTAAACAGGTGTTTCCGGAACTGGAGATTCTGATTAACGGTGGCATTAAAACCCTTGAGGCCAGCCAAGAACACCTTCAGCACGTAGACGGCGTTATGCTGGGCCGTGAGGCCTATCAGAACCCTTATATGATGGCTGAAGCAGACCAAGTCTGTTATGGTCAGAACTCACAGATACCCAGCCGTACCGAGGTCCTGGAGCAGTTTTACCTCTACATTGAAGAACAGTTAGCTCAGGGTGCTTATCTGGGTCATATGACCCGCCATATTCTCGGTTTATTTCACGGTCAGCGAGGCGGCCGTCAGTTCCGTCGCCATATCAGTGAAAACGCCCACCGCAGCGGTGCCGGCATAGAAGTACTTAAACAGGCAGCGGAATTTGTTAAGTAAACGCGCCTCAGCACAATAAGAATGACAGGTAGTTATTAATATGCAAAACCAGCTGGATCAGTTGAAACAGTTCACCACCATTGTCGCAGACACCGGTGATATCAAAGCGATTGAACAATTACAGCCGCAGGACGCAACCACTAACCCTTCCCTGCTGCTCAAGGCCAGCCAGGATGAAAGTTATCGTCCGTTTATCCAGCAGGCTAGCCAGTGGGCATTGAGCCAGGGCGGCAGCTCTGCTGAATTGCTGGCCAATACAAGCGATAAACTGGCTGTTCTCGCCGGCTGTGAGATTCTGAAGTACATTCCTGGCCGTATCTCCACAGAGGTAGACGCCCGCCTGTCCTTTGATACCCAGGCAACTGTTGATAAAGCCCGTAAACTGATGGGCCTGTACAACGAAGCCGGCATCAGTAACGACCGTGTGCTGATCAAAATCGCATCCACCTGGGAAGGCATTGAAGCGGCCCGCCAGCTGGAAAAAGAAGGCATCAACTGTAACCTGACACTGCTGTTCGGTTTTGCGCAGGCAGTTGCCTGTGCCGATGCAGGGGCTTACCTTATCTCCCCCTTTGTTGGCCGTATTCTTGACTGGTATAAAGCCAACAGCCCGGAAGGAACTGACCTGTCCGGTGCAAACGACCCGGGTGTGATATCCGTAAGCCGCATCTTCAATTACTACAAGCAGCACAATTTCAATACGGTTGTTATGGGTGCCAGCTTCCGTAATGCCGAAGAAATTCGCCAATTGGCTGGCTGTGACCGCCTGACCATCAGCCCGGGCCTGATCACTGAACTGGCCAATACCCAGCTACCCCTGGACCGTAAGCTGTTTGCTGAAAATCCGGCAGGCGCTGACGAACTCACGGCTAACAGCGAAGCGGCGTTCCGCTGGAATATGAATGAAGATGCGATGGCCACTGAGAAGCTGGCTGAAGGTATCCGCAACTTCACCAAGGACCAGGTCACTCTGGAAACACAATTAAGCGCCCTGCTTAAATAAAGCCCGCCTCCGGCATCATACGAGGGTCTGCGGACCCTCGCAGATTTTCCCCTGCCCTTTAAACCCTGTCGCATCCGTAACAGCCAACGGCCATACCCCCTTCTGCGGGCAACATATCCAACGGTTATATGTCACAGCAAAACTGTCATAGCCAAGTCATAAATACCGTCTATGCTGTATCTGAGCTTTAACTGTATGAAGTTTTTGTGACCACCGAAGATAAGACAGACAAAGGGAGCATCAGCATGTATCACAAGCAATCGTCCCAACCGTTACAGCAGCATAAAATCACCGTCATCGCGTCGCGGAAAAATACCCGCAGCCTGCTGCTGAACAGCAGAGACACGCACTGTCCGGTGAATCAGAGCGATACAGAATTTGCCCGGGTCAGGCATGATGCATATTTACTGAAAAATGAAATCTATCCGGGATAGAAAGGCTAACAGCCCCCTTCGTGAACTGAAATCACAGGGGGAGCTATCAGGAATGATCAGGCGGTCAGCAAACGGGCCTGACTAAGATCGATCTTTTGTACCGCGATCACTAACTGCGTACGGTTTTCAATCTCAAGTTTGCGAAGGATATTCGACATATGTGATTTGATTGTGTGCTCTGTCAGCGACATCTGATGGGCAATCTGCTTATTACGTAAACCACAGCGTACCAGGCTCAAAACGTTGTTTTCCTGCTCTGACAAACGGCGCAGCGCATAACCGATTCGGGTTTGCTGACCGCTCAGCTGATCAGGATCAGCCGTTTCATCATAACGCCAGATCTGGCCTTCCAGCACATTACGAATTGCATTACCAAACTCTTCCATACCTGATGTCTTGGCAATCACTCCGTGAAAACCGTTCAGCACCGCCCAGCGGGACACTACAATGTCCAGATTATTGGTCATAATCAGGAAACGTACATCTGCGTTACCGGCTGCGACTTTCAGCTGACTCAGGCTTTGCAAGCCCGGCAACAGCGCATCAACGATAACAACAACCGAACCGCTGGTTTTGTTCAGGCGGGCAGTCATCGACTCGATACTGTTCACTTCAAATGTATCGACGATAATCCCGGCCTGCTCTAACGCAAGGCCTAAACCAAGACGGAACAGCGGCGAGCGATCAGCAAGTATGATCTTCATATGGGCACCTATGATGATTGCGCCCGGATTCGGTAGCCGAGTTAAAGCACTGGCAGTGAGAATAATGCCTGGTATTAAATCCCGTTATTAATTCAGTAGCCTGCCAGCCCTCAATGCTTCAACTTCTTACCGCGCCCGGACTCTGACTTAACTCAGCTCGCGCGTTAAGCGTTCGCGTTCTTCTTCGGTGTACTGTACATAGCCCACCGGAATTCTGTCTTCGACAGCATCGCGAATTTGCTGCGCTTCCTCACCGGAAAACGCACCACACAGCTCAATCAGCTGTACACCCTTAGTAAGCATCTCTTGTGCTACAAAGCAGGCCTGTCCGGCGTCCTGTACGCCAGCGATCGACATATTAAAGTTATCGCTCGCCATGTGCCCCTGGTGCTTGAACATGTCCAAGTCAGCACTTTTAACGATGAAACCATATTTCTGTAAAGCCATTGCGACCCCCTTTGTTATTGTTTTCGACCAGTCATGTCTGAAGCTTTCAACTTGTAGTCAAATCAACAATTGCCAAACTACGACTCAGGATGACGCTATTAGAAACGTGTTCCAGACTTTAAGTTAGGGCCAAAAAATTTTAAAATTTAGAACCAGAAAAAAGATAAAATAAACCCTTTTAAAACATCAAGTTATAACAGACTTAACTAGATATTCAGAACAAACAGGAAAATTTTTTTCAATCTAAGGTCAAAGAACAAAGGCACTTTTTTCAGGACCAGAAACAAAAACGTCGCTGCAGATTCGCATCTGCAACGACGTTTTCAGACAAGTTTGTCAGGGGATTAACTGATTACAGATTTTGTGCCTGCAGCACAGTGATCGCAATCACATTCACCACATCTTTCGCACTGCAACCGCGGGAAAGATCATTTGCAGGCTTCTTCAGTCCCTGTAAAACCGGACCAATAGCCTCAGCCTTACCGATACGCTCAGCAATCTTATAACCGATATTACCGGCTTCCAGGCTCGGGAAGACAAGTACATTGGCCTGACCGTTTACCTGAGAATCTTTTACCTTACGCTCAGCAATTGCCGGCACAATGGCCGCATCAAACTGCACTTCGCCGTCCAGCTTAAGATCAGGCATCTGTTCACGAACCAGACGGGTCGCCTCAGCCACTTTATCCACCGCCGGGTGGTTCGCACTGCCATGGGTTGAGAACGACAGCATCGCTACCCGTGGCTCTTCACCCAGCATGGTCTGAGCACTGGCTGCCGCAGACATTGCAATCTGAGATAACTGCTGCGCATCAGGATCGATCACCAGACCGCAGTCAGAGAACACAATTCCACCCTGCACATCATGGTGCGGCTGAGACATCATCATCAGGAAAAAGCTGGAAACCATTGAACTGCTTTCAGACATACCGATAATCTGAATCGCTCCCCGGACAACATCACCGGTGGTATACACTGCACCGGCAACCGAACCGTCCGCATCACCCAGGTGCACCATCATCTGCGCGTAATACAGCGGATCACGGATCAGCTCAGCAGCTTTTTCTTCGGTCATACCCTTAGCTTTACGCTTCTCAAACAGCGCCTGTGCATAGCGCTCAGCGGCATCAGAGGTTGTAGGATCAAGTACCGCAATAGACGTCAGATCCAAAGCATTATCCACCGCCAGCGCTTTCACTTCATCAACATTCCCTAACACGGTAATGTCAGCAATGCCCTGCGCAGCCGCACTTACAGCCGCTTCAAGAATTCGCGGATCATTACCCTCTGCCAGCACAATTGAACGCGGATCGGCACTCGCCCGTTGGAATATTTTCTCTAATGCGGTCATAAAAGACTCCTTCTCGCCGACAACCGTCAGTCACGGTATCCGCGCATATTCTTAATGAAAACTGCTGTGAATACATCACCATCCGGTAAGTTATTCACAAAAGCCTTACAGGGGTATCAGGACAGTATCATACAGCCCAGATAAAAAAACCGAAGGCCAAAGGCCTTCGGTTTGCTGTCGATAAAAAACTAAGACTTATACGAAGTCTTTGTACTTATCCAGGTGACGGGTAGGCTTAGCCAGTGCGTCACGGCGGAACGGGTCGCCCAGTTCGCGGGTACACATAATCTCGATTACAGTAGTAACACGCTCTTCCATCTGCTTACGGATAGCTTCTTTCAGAGCAGGACCTACGTCTTCCAGCTTGTCTACAACAACGCCTTCAGAACCCATAGCCTGTGCGATGCCTGCGAAGCTCTGGTTTTCCAGTTCGCCAGCAACGAAACGACGGTTGTAGAATTCAACCTGGTTCTTCTTCTCAGCGCCCCATTGACGGTTGTGGAATACAACAGCAGTTACAGGGATATCTTCACGTACACAAGTCATGATTTCCATCATGGACATGCCCCATGCGCCGTCACCGGCGTAAGATACAGCTGGACGCTCAGGCGCAGCAACTTTAGCACCCATGATAGTCGGCAGTGCGTAACCACAGTTACCGAAAGACATTGGCGCGAAGAAAGAACGTGGACGTTCGAAACGCAGGTAGCTGTTAGCAACAGAGTTGATGTTACCGATATCGGTAGACACCATTACGTCTGCAGGCATAGCTTCTTCCAGCGCACGCAGAACCTGACGTGGGTGCAGGTAGTTACCTTCTTCGTCAGCCTGTTCAGCGATCATGTCCAGAGAGTAATCATCTTTCTCGTGGATCCACTCAGTCAGCTCAGTTTCCCAAGATTCTTTCTCAGCAGCAACCAGCTTCAGACGCTCTTCTTTGTTGTCCAGACACTTAGGAGACTTGCCTTTCAGCAGATCCATCAGTGCGTTAGCAGTAGCTTTCGCGTCGCCGTGGATACCAACAGAGATCTTCTTAACCAGACCCAGCATCTTAGGGTTGCAATCAACCTGGATGATCTTAGCGTCTTTCGGCCAGTAATCCATGCCGTGCTGTGGCAGAGTACCGAATGGTCCCAGACGGGTACCCAGAGCCAGTACAACGTCAGCCTTAGAGATAACGCGCATCGCTGCTTTAGAACCCTGGTAACCCAGAGAACCCGTACCCAGACGGTGAGACGCAGGGAAAGAGTCATTGTGCAGGTAGCTGCTTACAACTGGCATTTCCAGCTGTTCAGCGATAGCAATAGCCTGCTCGTAAGCGTCGCCCATTACAACACCGCCACCGGCAACCATTACCGGGAACTCAGCGTTAGCCAGCAGTTCAGCCGCTTCTTTCAGGGACTCAGGGCCACCAGCAGAACGTTCGATACGGATTGGCTGTGGAATTTCACAGTCGATGTCGCCGTAGAAGTTATCACGAGGGATGTTCAGCTGAGTAGGACCGTTTTCCAGCATCGCGCGGTCGAAGCAGCGAGCAGTCAGTTCAGCCATACGGGTGTTGTTTACAACACTTACCTGATACTTAGTGATAGTTTCGAAGAATGGCAGCTGTTCAGCTTCCTGGAAACCACCCAGACCCTGAGAGTTAGTACCGGTTTCAGGCGTGATACAAACAACTGGAGAGTGAGCCCAGTATGCAGCAGCAATCGCAGTAACGAAGTTAGTGATACCAGGACCGTTCTGAGCGATACAAACACCGTGACGACCAGATACACGAGCGTAACCGTCAGCCATATGGCCAGCACCTTGCTCATGCACTACAGGGATCAAACGGATACCTGCCGGGGTGAAAATATCCATTGCATCCATAAATGCAGAACCCATGATACCAAAACAGTCAGTAACACCGTTGGCAACAAGGGTTTCTACAAATGCTTCACTAGGAGTCATACGAGCCATAATTAGAATTCCTTATTATATTAAAAGACGCCAACCGGAGTCAGCGCCGCATCAGTTAACAATTAAGCGCTGAAAGGCGAATATTCACGCCCTAACGCCACTGCGACTTCTTCACTGGTGATCTTACCAGCATGAACGTTGAGGCCATTTGCCAGGTGCTTGTCCCGGCGAATGGCTTCCTGCCAGCCCAGATCCGCCAGTGCCACAATAAATGGCAAAGTGGCGTTGTTCAGAGCCAGAGTCGACGTGCGGGCAACAGCGCCTGGCATATTTGCCACACAGTAATGCACCACATCATCGACAATATATGTTGGGTCCTGGTGAGTCGTTGCATGGGACGTTTCAAAACAACCACCCTGATCAATCGCAACATCCACAACTGCAGAACCCGGTTTCATTCGGGACACCATTTCAGCTGTTACCAGCTTAGGTGCCGCCGCACCTGGAATCAGCACACCGCCGATTACCAGATCAGCAGACAACACATGTTCTTCAAGTGCTGCCTTGCTGGAATATACAGTCTGCACCGCCGTGCCAAACTCAGACACGATCCGGCGCAATACATCAACAGAACGGTCCAGTACCACAACCTGGGCACCCATACCGACTGCCATACGGGCCGCGTTAGAACCGACAACGCCACCACCAATAATAGTCACTTTTGCCGGTTCTACACCCGGTACACCCCCAAGCAACACACCACGGCCCTGCTTAGACTTCTCAAGGCACGCAGCACCGGCCTGGATAGACATCCGTCCGGCCACTTCAGACATCGGTGCAAGTAACGGAAGACCACCGCGATCAGAGGTTACCGTCTCATATGCAATGCAGGTTGCCCCGCTCGCTTGCAGATCGTCGGTTTGCTCCGGATCCGGGGCAAGATGAAGATAAGTGAAAAGTAACTGATCCGGACGCAGCATTTTCCGTTCAACGGCTTGCGGCTCCTTCACTTTCACGATCATATCAGCGCTGGCAAAGATCTCTTCAGGGCTGTTTGCGATGGTTGCACCGGCGGCACGATAATCATCGTCGCTAAAACCGATACCTGCACCGCCCTGAGTTTCTACAACCACCTGATGCCCGCGGCTGGTCAGTTCCTGCACACTGGCAGGTACCATACCGATGCGGTATTCGTGATTCTTTATCTCTTTAGGGACACCTATCAACATCGTACCACTCCTTCCGTTAGCTCTTTTTATTCATTACAAGGTAGTAGACTTTGCTCGTTCTGACTGAGCAGAGAAGCTTCTACCAGTACAGCTAAGATGCAATACAGATTAGGATTGAAGGGCAAAACACAGTAGAACCAGATTTAAGCTACAAGTTGCGCCAGCATGGTACCAGCAGCAAAAACAGCTCAAAAAACCAATAAATCAATTACTTATATTGGTGCCAAAAAAGAAAAAGCCGCTCGTCCAGAGCGGCTTTATTTAATTTTACTCAACCATCGAATGGATCAGTTCAGCCAGTTTTTTAATTCCTGGCTCTATCTTATCCGTTGAAATTGACGAGTAAGCCAGACGGAAATAATTCTTCGGCATCGGTTCCCGGAGGAAATGAATCGCCCCGGACTCAATCAGAATACCCTCTTCCATGGCCCGCTTCTGCAACGCCAGCGTATCCAGCCCCTCCGGCCCCCGGACCCAGTAACAGGATCCACCAAAGGTAGGCTGATCATGAGACTCCGGTAAATACTCCGTCAGCGCCTCATCCATCGCCCGCCAGCGGGTCTGGTAATTCCGCATAATGTTCATAATGAGCGAATCGTGATAACCCCGCTCAAGAAATAAAGCGACCGAACGCTGATTATTCGCAGCAGGATGGCGTACCATCAAACGGCGCAGGGCACGGGCTTCCTCGATAAATTCCGCCGACCCCACCATATAACCCACCCGCAACCCCGGTGCCAGGGTTTTCGACAAACTGCCGATATACAGCACCCGGTCGTTCTTATCCAGACTCTTCAGTGCCGGGATCGGGTTAGATTTGAAATTGGTTTCACTTTCATAATCATCCTCAATGATGAGGAAATTATCTTCTTCTGCGCGCCTCAGTAACTCATAGCGGCGCTCAATAGGCATTGTCACTGTTGTCGGACACTGATGACTCGGCGTCGTATATACGAGGTCACAGCCGGTCAGTTTTTCATCCACCTGCATACCGTCTTTATCGACCGGAATCGGCCGCACCTGCGACGGATTCAGGCTGGCAATGTTCCGGATATCCACATAACCGGGATCTTCCAGACCAATGACGCTTTTCTCATCCAGCAATAACTTAGCCAGCATATACAGTGCTTGCTGCGCTCCCACCGTTACCAGAATCTGGTCCGCCGATGCCCAAACACCTCTGCGCGGCAGTAACCGGGTACGAATCTGCTCAACCAGTAAAGGGTCATCGTTATCAAAACGGTCTGCTGCCCAGTCGCCAATCGCAGGACCACTGACCGCATCACGGCAACACTCACGCCAGTTAACCGTCGGAAACAGAGACGTATCAAACTGTCCGTAGATAAACGGATAATCGTAACTCTGCCAGTCCCGGGGCTTAACAATATTACTCTGCTCACTGGGCCGGAGCTTAAAACGATTCGCCCAGTCTATCTGTGTTGCCGGAATGTCGACGTCCTGACGATTCGGCACATCAAGCTTAACCTGACCATTCAGGATATCCGGATTCACATAATATCCACTGCGCTCACGCGCCAGCAGATAACCGTCATCCAGTAAATGCTCATAAGCCAGCACCACGGTATTACGTGCGACATTCAGCTGTTGCGCCAGTTTACGGCTGGATGGCAACGGCGACTCCACCGGGATATTACCGTTAAGTATCGCTGTTGCAATCTGCTCCCGTAACTGCTGCTGTAAGCTGCCGCCCTTACCTGGAGTCAAATGAAAAAGCTGGAACATTCATCTTGCCTTATATTCGCCAATTACATGCACTTCTTTGCGATCCGTCAGAAAGCGTTACGCCGACGGACCTGCACCGGAACGCCTAAGCAATATCCTTTCTGCCGTCCAGACGATACGGAGCACTTCTTGGTTGCTCTCAGGCCTGGCCGCTAAGATATTCTTTAATTTATATTTTTTGTAAAAACAGCGTATATGAGAAGCATAACACGCCTTACTCAGTTCGCTAAGACAGAGGCGGAGTTCTCAAGACAAAATACCAGTCTTGTTTAGCCATCAAACACTTAGCCTCTTAAGACTAAGGAATGAACAACCAAACCAGACTGGTATTTTCGGGATATGACCGCAAGGCCCAGAAGAGCCCTGCGGATAAGCTGAATTAAGCGTTAGGTGCTACTTCAGCCAGAGCGTTATCCAGTGCTTCAACAATTGCATCGATATCGGCCTGAGTCGCAATCAGTGCAGGGCTCATGCAGATAGTATTGTTGAATTCACGGAAAGAACGGTTAGTACGGCCCATGATTACGCCATTTGCCATGCAGTGTGCACCGATAGCAGTCGAAATGCTTTCATCAACAGGCTCTTTAGTTTCACGGTCTTTAACCATTTCGAAACCGCAGAATAAACCTTTACCACGTACGTCACCGATCACATCGTACTTGTCTTTCAGTTCATTCAGACGACCCAGCAGATATTCACCCTGAATCTTAACGTTATCCAGCAGGTTCTCATCTTCGATGATCTGCATGTTAACCAGCGCTGCCGCAGGACCCGCAGTACAACCACCGAAAGTAGAGATATCACGGAAGTAATCCATGCGACCATCTTCCGGATCTTTAAACATGTTAAAGACTTCTTCAGTGGTCACGGTGCAGGAAATTGCTGCGTAACCGGAAGCAACACCTTTCGCCATGGTCACCATGTCTGGCTTGATACCGTAATGCTGGTAACCGAACCAGGTACCGGTACGGCCCAGACCACATACTACTTCATCAATGTGCAGCAGAATGTCGTACTTCTTGCAGATTTCCTGAACGCGGTCCCAGTAACCCGCTGGTGGCTCAATGACACCGCCGCCGGCAGTGATTGGCTCCAGACACAGCGCGCCTACAGTTTCAGGACCTTCTTCCAGAATTACTTTTTCGATCTGGTTAGCAGCCCAAACGCCGTAGTTTTCCAGATCAGCACCTTCCTGCGCACGGTATTCGCAGCAATGAGGTACTTCAACAAAGCCTGGCGTGAAAGGACCATACTGGTTCTTACGCTCGAACTGGCCAGTCGCACTCAGTGCAGTAATAGTAGTACCGTGGTAATCACGTTCACGGAACAGAATCTTGTGCTTCTTACCGCCGTACTTACGTTCAGCGATCTGGCGAACCATTTTGAAGCACTTCTCGTTTGCTTCAGAACCGGAGTTAGAATAATACACACGGCTCATACCAGGCATTTTATCAAGCAGTTTTTCAGCGAACTGAGCAGCCGGAACGTTACCTGCAGTCTGAGCGAAGTAGTTCATAGTAACCAGCTGGTCACGAACCGCATCAGCAATTTCTGTACGGCCATAGCCAACGTTTACAGTCCAGACTGCACCTGAAACAGCATCCAGGTATTCATTACCCTTCGCGTCCCAAACGCGCATACCTTCGCCTTTAACGATCATCAGCGGATCGTTTTCTTCATAAGGCTTATGCTGTGACAGGTGGTGCCATACATTCTTACGGTCTTTGCTTACTACTTCTTTGGCGTCAAATTCATTAGCATTAAAGGTCATGCTCACCTCCTCTGAGGAAACTCATTATTATTGTTTGTTTGCTGCAGTGCCGGATCAGACAGGCTGTAAAATTACATTCAGGCCTGTCACGCAATCGGTAAAACTACCGCGTACAACATGTCAAAGCACTCAAAACGACATCGCACGGTGCTTCTCTATACCCCATAAATTACTGGCACCACGGTAAAATCAGTTAGAACCAGATGCTGGAGCAATATGATGCCAGCAGTATTTATCAGGCTTTAACCTGCAGCGAACTGCCTTAAACAGCGGAAAAAATGTCTGTATCAGCAAGTCGTAAATAAGCAAAATCCAGAAAGGTTCAGCCACTATTGTGCATCAAGCATACAAAAGATCCCCCTGACTGGCTGTTATATTTTGTGTCTCATCATGGTCAATTACGACGTCGGTCATACAAATACACTTCTGATCACAATAATATTTGACCGCCTGAAATGCCTTTGTCATCCTTCGCACTTTCAAAATGCATGCAAGGAAGTAGTCATGTCTCTCACCGAAGCACTCCACGTACAATCCGCATCCAAAACCTTCGTCAAATCTCTGGTTATCGTTACAGCACTCAGTACAGCAGTCCTTTCAGGATGTGCAACCGAAACCAGGCGAACAATTGCCCCGGAACCGGTTGCCACTTACCAAACACCTTATCAGGGCGTCAAAACCACCCTTGCCGTCGGTCAGTTTGAAAACCGTTCAAATTACCTGCAGGGCATGTTCTCGTCCGAAGTGGACCGTCTGGGCAATCAGGCAAAAACCATCCTCAAGACCCACCTTCAGCAGACTAACCGTTACAAAGTCGTTGACCGTACAAACATGCAAAACATTGCTCAGGAAGCAGAAATAAGCGGTGTTAAACAGCAGCTTAAGGGTGCCCGCTATGTCGTTACCGGCGACGTCACTGAATTCGGCCGCAAAGTAACCGGTGACCGTCAGCTATTCGGCATTCTGGGATCAGCCAAAAAACAAAGTGCCTATGCAAAAGTCTCACTCAACATCGTTGATGTGGTCACATCCGAAATCATCTATGCCGTTCAGGGCGCCGGCGAATATGAACTGAGCAACCGCGAAGTCATCGGATTTGGCGGCACTGCAGGCTACGATGCCACCCTTAACGGCAAAGTGCTTAACCTGGCGATCACGGAAGCGGTCAATAACATGACAAGAGATTTGCAAAACGGCGTATGGACCGTTGAAAAGTAACAGGGACGTAAACATGTATACACGCACACTTGTCGTTCTCGCTGCCGCATTACTGGCAGCAGGATGCGCACCTAAAAATACCAGCCTGTATCACTGGGGCAACTACGAAAACGTTGTTCACGATATGTATCTCAAACCCGGGGAAGCCCCTGCACAAACCCAGATTGATAAAATCACTCAGGACATTCAGGAAAGCCAGGCTCAGGGTAAACGGGTTGCTCCGGGTTTATACGCGCATCTCGGTATGATGTATGCAGCGGAAGGGCAAGCCGCACAGGCACAGGAAGCATTGCTGAAAGAAAAACAGCTTTACCCTGAATCAACCGTTCTGATCGATACCCTGTTGAAAAACCAGCAAGGAAGCCAATAATGCGCTGCTATATAAAACTCTTTCTAATGGCCGTTGCCGCAATGATCCTGTCCGGCTGTAATCAGCAACAGGTTAAGTATGATTACTCAGCCTTCGAAAACAGCCGTCCCCGGTCGATACTGGTCATTCCGCCGGTCAACAACAGCATCGAAGTCAATGCCTCGTATATTTTCCTGTCGACCATCTCCCGGCCTCTGGCAGAAAAAGGCTACTACGTATTTCCTGTTGCCGTGATCGAGCAGTTTATGCGCAACAATGGTCTGCAGGACCCGGCAGAAATGAACAATATTTCTCTGGATAAGATCAATGAACATATCGGCCCTGATGCCATTCTGTATGTCAGCATTGAAAACTGGGGGCAAAAATACGAAGTGTTCGACTCCCGTACCATTGTAGATTCAAGCTGGCGCCTTATCGATGCCAAAACCGGTCAGCAGATCTGGGACGGTACCGCTAAAGGGCAATACAGCTCCAATGACAATAACCAGAATGGCTTACTGGGCATGGTGATCGGCGCGGTTATTAATCAGATTGCCGGCTCGGTATCGGATAACACCCCTATTCTCTCCGGGCAAGTTAACCATAACACGGTATCCAACAGTAACAATGGCCTGTTAAACGGTCCTTACCTGATCCCGAAAGCGGAAAGCTAAAGCCGTTTACTGATCCGGTTACACACTGAAAGGGAGAGTCGAAGACTTTCCCTTTTTTTCTCCCCGGTTAATCAAACCATTGCAAATGACGACAGCCACGAACACTAACCCACTGTAAATTCAGCACATCCCGGAACAACACGACAAAACCAACCCGAAACATTATTCAACTTATTGTTTTAGCGTATATTTTTCATTTAAAAATCCCACAGAAAAAGTTTGACACCGGGCCAATTACGGAGAAAATGCCAGCTTGAACAGCAGGCTCAAATTTGCCGTTCAATACCTCGTTTATGTGCCACACTTCAGGTATTTGCAGATTAATTATGGCGACACCTTCTTCCTACTCCCAGACCCCTGACTCCGTACCGGCTGATACCGAAAACCGCTGGAGTACCGATGACAGTGCCAACCTCTATGGTGTGCGCAACTGGGGCGCTGGCTATTTTGACATCGCAGACAACGGAGAAGCAGTCGTCACCGTGACCAACGGCAAACGCACTGAAGTATCCCTGCTGGACATTGTTGAAGGCATGAAGGAACGCGGGCTGGAAATGCCAGCGGTTCTGCGCATTGAAAACGTGCTCGATCAGCGCATTAAAGAGCTGAATGAAGCCTTTTCCCGGGCCATTAAAAACGCTGACTACCAGAATGAATACCGCGGTGTTTTCCCCATCAAGGTCAATCAGCAATGCCATGTTATTGAAGAAATTGCCGACTTTGGCAGCCATTACCACCACGGGCTGGAAGCCGGCAGTAAAGCAGAACTGATCATTGCCCTGTCGCAACTCAAAGATCACCGCAGCCTGATTATCTGTAACGGTTACAAAGATGCCGAATTCGTTGAACTGGGCCTGTATGCCCGTCAGATGGGCATTCCCTGCTTCTTCGTGCTGGAAACCCCTACCGAATTACCGATCATTCTGGAACGCAGTAAAGCGCTGAATATTGATCCACTGATTGGCGTGCGTATCAAGTCGTCTGTGGTAGTAGAAGGCCACTGGAACGAAGACAGCGGCGACCGCTCCATCTTTGGTTTATCCACCGGTGGACTACTGGATGTAATCGACGAATTAAAATCGGCCAACATGCTGCACTGCCTGCAGCTGCTGCACTGCCACCTGGGCTCACAGATTCCCAATATCCGCAATATCCGCAGTGGCGTGCTGGAAGCCTGCCGGTTTTATACCGGGCTGATCGCTGAAGGCGCCCCGATGGGCTATCTGGATCTGGGCGGTGGCCTGGCGGTGGACTACGAAGGTGCCCGTACCAATAGCACCCACAGCATGAACTACCAGCTGGATGAATACTGCGTCAATATCGTTGAGACCATCCGTGAAAGCCTTGACCCGCTGAACATCAGCCACCCGGTAATTGTTTCAGAATCAGGCCGCGCGACAGTTGCTTACTCATCCATGCTGTTATTTAACATACTGGATGTGCGCAACCACGAACCCTCTCCGTTGCCGGCGCAATTACCGGAAGATGCCCACGAACTGCTGCACAACCTGTTTGCTGTTCTGCAGGCGGTAGATGTACAGAAGTTTCAGGAATGCTACAACGATGCACTCTACTACCGGGACGAAATCCGCGAACTCTTCCGCCGCGGACAAACCGACCTGCGCGCCCGTGCCATGGCCGAAAACATCACCCTGGCCGTGCTGGAAAAGATCGCCAAACTGCTCAGTCAGGTAGACAGAGTCCCGCCTGAGCTGGAAAAACTGCCCGAGCTGCTGTCCGATATTTACTACGGCAACTTTAGCCTGTTCCAGTCCCTGCCGGACATCTGGGCCATTGATCAGGTCTTCCCGGTCATGCCGATCCACCGGCTGGATGAAAAACCGACACGTGAAGCCATCCTGGCAGACATCACCTGTGACTGCGACGGCAAGATCGACAACTTCACCACCCCCGACGGCATTCGCAATACCCTGCCCCTGCACCCCCTGCGGGACGGAGAAGAATACTACCTGAGCATCTTCCTGGTCGGTGCCTATCAGGAAACCCTCGGGGATTTGCATAACCTGTTTGGCGATACTAACGTTGTCAGCGTGAAGATAAACAGCGACGGCAGCTTCGACTTCGCCCGTGAATTCCAGGGCGACAGCATTGCCGATGTCCTCAGCTATGTTGAATACGATCCCAAACATATGCTCGAACAGTTTCGCCGGACCGCCGAACAGGCGGTGCGGGATACACGCATCAGTGTTGCCCAGCGACAACAGATGCTCAAAGCGTTCCGGGAAAGCCTGCAGGGCTACACCTACTTCGAACGCGAACACCATTAAAAGCAACCGGCTGACAAGGCTGGCTGAATATTCATTGACAGTGCCGGACAGATCCCGGCAAAGAACGTCCGACAGGACTCACAGTAAAGGATCATAAATATGTCAAAAGTCATGATCATTGGTGCCGGCGGTGTCGGCGGTGTAGTTGCTCAGAAATGCGCTCAGGTCGCAGAAATCTTTGACGACATCATTCTGGCCAGCCGGACCGAATCCAAGTGCGTTACCATTGCCGAACAGGTTAAAGAAAAAACCGGTCAGACCATCCGTACCGCACAGGTAGATGCCGACAACGTACCTGAGTTGGCTGCTCTGCTAAAAGCTGAAAAGCCGGAACTGGTGATCAACGTGGCTTTGCCCTATCAGGATCTGACCATCATGGACGCCTGCCTGGAAGCCGGCGTTCACTACATGGATACCGCTAACTACGAGCCACTGGATACTGCAAAATTTGAATACAAGTGGCAGTGGGCCTATCAGGAACGCTTCGAAAAAGCCGGCCTGACTGCACTGCTGGGCAGCGGCTTTGACCCGGGTGCTACCAACGTATTCACCGCTTACGTTGCCAAGCACTACTTTGATGAAATCCATGAACTGGACATCATCGACGTGAACGGCGGTGACCACGGCTACCCGTTCGCCACCAACTTCAACCCGGAAATCAACATTCGTGAAGTCACCGCTGAATGCCGTCACTGGGAAAATGGCGAATTCGTGACCACCGACGCCATGTCTAAAAAAGCCAGCTTCACCTGTCCGGAAGAAGTCGGTACCTACAACATCTACCGTATGTACCACGAAGAACTTGAATCACTGACCAAGCACTACCCAACCCTGAAGCGCGCCCAGTTCTGGATGAGCTTTTCTGAAAACTACCTGAAGCACCTGGAAGTACTGGGTAATGTGGGCATGACCGGCATCGAACCGATTGAGTACCAGGGACAGTCCATCGTACCCATCCAGTTCCTCGCCCACCTGCTGCCCGACCCTTCCACGCTGGGTCCGCGCACCAAGGGCAAAACCTGCATTGGCTGTGTTGTGCGCGGCATAAAGGAGGGTGTTGAAAAGACAGTTTACCTTTATAACGTGAAAGACCACCAGGACTGCTATCAAGAAGTC
>CAKZPE010000023.1 GCA_937138495.1 uncultured Oceanospirillaceae bacterium | reverse complement strand
TCGGACTCTGTCAATTCAGATCCCGTCGACTCTGACCCTCGCGACTCTGACCCTCTCGACGCAGATCCTGTCGATGCACTGTTGCGGGACTTCGGGCGAGCGACGAGGCCTGCGGGTTCCGACGACGAACTGCTGGCCGACGCTCGCCGGCGTATCGATGCACTCGACGCCGAGATACAGCGCCTGATCTCGGAGCGGGCGGGTGTGGCCATGGACGTTGCCCATATCAAGCAGGCGCAGGGGCGTTCGGATTTCTATCGCCCCGAGCGCGAGGCCGAAGTGGTTGAGACGGACCGGGTCGACCTGCACCTGAACCTCTCTGGTTCGGCCTCCGGTGAGTTTGGCGTCGAGGCCCTGGTGTTTGTAGGTCATGCGTTGGTGGTCGATGCCCAGGAGGTGGAGCATCGTCGCGTGGAGGTCGCGGACGTGGACGACGTCTTCGATGGCGTTGTAGCCCAGCTCGTCGGTCTGGCCGTAGCTGATGCCGGGCTTGACGCCGCCGCCGGCCATGAACATGGAGAAGCCCTTGATGTGGTGGTCGCGGCCCGCGCCGCCCTTGCCCTGGAACATCGGCGTGCGGCCGAACTCGCCGCCCCAGACGACGAGCGTTTCGTCCAACAGCCCCCGCTGGTCGAGGTCCGTCAGAAGCCCTGCGATCGCCCGGTCGATCTGTTGGCACTTGATGGGGAGTGTCTCGTCGATGGACTCGCCGCGGGATGAACCGTGGTGGTCCCAGCCCCAGTCGTACAGTTGCACGAATCGCACGCCCTGTTCGACGAGCCGACGGGCGAGCAGGCAATTGTTCGCGAACGAAGTCTTGCCCGGTTCCACGCCATAATTCTCCCGCACCGCCTCCGGTTCCGAAGCGATATCCATCAGCTCCGGCACACTCGTCTGCATGCGATACGCCAGCTCGAATGACTGAATGCGTGATTCCAGTTGAGCGTCTCCTTCTCGCGTTTTCAGGTGCTGCGCGTTCAGTTGCCTCAGCAAGTCAAGCTGCGACGCCTGCTGTTGAGGCAGAATGCGGTCGTTGCGAATGTTGGCGATCAGCTTTTCAATTTGAGTATTCTTCGTGTCGACGTACGTTCCCTGATAGACGCCGGGCAGAAAACCGGCTTGCCAGTTTTGCGATTCCTGTATCGGGTAGCCGCCCGGACACATCGACACGAACGCCGGCAGATTCTGGTTGTCCGTGCCCAGCCCGTATGTCAGCCACGATCCCATGCTTGGTCGCACCAACCGCGATTCGCCACAATTCATCAGTATGGGCCTCAAGCCACTCGATACCAAGGCATGGGTGGAACCCGATGCGTTGTTTCCACAGTACTTTGACAATAAATGCCGGCTATTTGCCCACGATGCACAGGCCTGTTTTGCCGAGACGCAGGGCTCGCGGCTCGCGCAGGAAGAGTGTGCCGAGCGGCTGCTGGTCTATCTGTGCGAGCAGCACGGCCAGCTATACCGACGCGACGAACATGAGCTGCATATTGAAGGGCTAGCGGATGGGCTATCGTTGGCAGGCGATGCGCCGCCACTGATGCGCGCCGGTTTTTGGCTGCAGGATGATATCTGTTTACTGGAGCAGCGAGCCGGACGCCACGTGCTGATCGCCGCATCGTTATGTGCACCGAGTAGCTGGTACCTGCAGGAAAAAATCGGTCTGCCGCTAGCGGGTATTCACGAGCCGGTGCCGGGCTTAAACGCGCAAATTGGCCGCCAGATTGAAAATGTATTAGAGTATACAAAAGATATAAAAATCGATATTCGTACAAATTCTTTTCAAGCACCAACTACACAAAATGCTAGAATGGAAGCTAAATAAACTGCAAAAAATATTTCAAATGTGATAAAAAGAAAAAAACGTATAAAGAATAATATATCAAATAAAGGTATTTTAATTGATCTAGATGCTTATAACAGTGCCATTGATATTCTACTAGCTATCAAACTATATGATATCCTTGCCTTATTAGCTAAAAATTATCTATGCATTACATTCAAAAAAAATTTAAATAAAATCTCTTTCTTAATTATAAGATTTAACTATAAAGTTATATCCTATAATCTTTGTTAAATACATGCTATTTTAATGCTACTATAGCTACTTTTATATCATTATGATACAAATTTATTAAATAATAGAATAAAAACGTCATAAATATTAATCTTTACATAATTTATATTACATTTTTATGTTGATTTTAAGTTTTCTTGTAATAGAATATTTCATATCAGGATGGTTTAAGTTTTAATCTATTCTGCTGAAGCTACAAATTAAGGATCAAAGTTATGAAAAAAATTACAAGTATAGTTTTAGGATTGTCAATCTTAGGTTTAGCAACAACTGCTCATGCTAAAGATAGTATAAAAATAGGTGCCTTAGTTGCAGCCACTGGACCAGCCTCTTTTTTAGGTGATCCAGAGTTAAAAACATTAAAGCTTTATATTGAAAAAATAAATGCCTACCATTCTGCTTGGGAATGGATGTAAAAATTTGGTTATGAAGAAGATATTATTCGAGATTTTTCTCGTAATGATAAGCTTGTCTTTGAAGGTTATGGTAATCAAGACTTTGATGATATATCGATTCGTCAATATGCCTCCGATGAGGCGCGTATTGACATCAACTTCAATAATGTATACCAAAGTGTTGTTCTGGAAGGGGTTAATATTAGTCAACTGACAGAGGAAAATTTTGTCTTCGTTTAACAATTGAAGTAATTGTTCTGGCCTGTATTTTATAGGCCAGAACTTTTTGTAAATTAAAATAATTAATATTTAATTTTAATTACGTAGGTATTGTTATATGGTTGAATCGCAAGAAATGCTTGATTACGGTAAAATTGCCTGGCTTTGGTCAAACTCTGATCTGCATAAAGAATGGCCTCTCAGGGTAATGTCACAGTTTGTTCTCCCCCCTATTTCACTGGGTCAATATTGCATAATAGAACATAATAATACGCCAGTTGCCTATTGTAGCTGGGCACTTCTCGATAAAGAAACCGAAGAAAAGTATATTCTTGATCCCGGCGGAATTCGTCCGGAATCATGGAAATGTGGTGACCGGTTATGGTTTTGCGACTGGATTTCTCCATTTTCCTCAAAATATACCTGGTTGCTTCACAGAGCTATGAAACAAAGGTTCCCTGATAAGGTTGCCCGTGCAATTCGGGTAAAACATAAACAGAAAGACGCAAGAGTGGCTGTTTTTTCAGGAGAGAAACTCACCAAAGATCAAAGTAACGCACTTCGACATGAATATTTTACCGATATTGCTAATTCACTGCGTCAACATCCTGATCTTGGAAAAGACTTTTCACTGGCTGATAATAAATAATTGACATTAAAAATATCGATTTATATTTAGTCAGATGAAAATTCACATGTTCCATATGCTTAATTAATTCATGATGATTTTATGAGTTATGTAAAAGGCTTATCTAATGAAAAAACTGCCTCAGGCAAGTAAACAATCTGTTCCTGAATTACGCCAATTGCTGTTTGCGGATAAACGTGCAATAACAATGGCCGTTGTTGCCAGTGCTGGAGTGAACATTTTATTCCTTACCGGCCCGCTGTTTATGATGCAGGTATATGACCGGGTTCTGGCCAGCAGCTCTCTGCCTACCCTTATTGTTTTGTTTGGCTTAGTGTGTGGCCTGTTTTTATTTATGGGGGGGCTGGATTACCTCCGCGGACGGATTACGGCACGTATTGGGTGCTGGTTGCAAGAAGGTATTGGCAGACGCACTTTTTTAGCAATGTTGCAAAGTGCCGGGATTCATCAGCTTGCCCAGCAGCGCCAATCTGCCCTGATGAATTTACAGATCATCCGCCGTTTTCTTGGTTCGCCGTTACCCTTTGCCTTCGCTGATGCACCCTGGTCAATAGTATTTTTCGCTGTGCTGTTTTTAATGCATACGTGGTTTGGAATTCTGGCTGTTATAGGCGCTGTAATATTACTTTTTCTTGCCATTCTTAATCAGAAAAGCTCCCGTGATGATCAGCAAGATGTTCAGAAGATGAAAGCAGAAGAAGGTAGCTTTCAGCAGTCTATTCTGGCGGACCAGGATGCGATCAAAGGATTAGGTATGCAGCAGCATATGCTGAGCCGATGGCGCCAGCGCAGCGATAACCTGTTGGATAGTGAAATGAACCTGTCAGATCGCTCGGGTGCTTTTTCTATCACGATTAAAACCCTGAGACTCTGGCTACAGTCTGCTATGTTAGCACTTGGGGCTTATTTAGTCCTTCAGGGAGCTGCTTCTCCCGGTTCAATGATTACGGCATCCATCATCATGGGGCGGGCTCTCTCTCCGCTGGAGCAACTGGTTAATCAGTGGCAAACAGTTATCGAAACCTCTCAGGCATATAAATCTCTGAATGTATTACTGCAAAATATTCCTGAGCCTGTGAAGAAAGTTATGCTGCCGGCTCCCGAAGGTAATCTTACAGTCAGTAACGTGTCAGTCCGTTACAAACGTGATGCTAAACCAAACCTGCAAAGTATTAACCTGGAACTACATTCCGGAGAAGTTATGGGGGTTCTGGGAGCAACGGGTTCGGGCAAGTCGACTTTATGTAAAGTGGTTGCCGGTGTTTCACCGATGGTTGCAGGTGAAATACGTTATGACGGTGCAACCAGAGATCAGTGGCTGGATGATGAGCTTGGTCAGTATGTTGGTTACTTACCTCAAAATGTCGCGTTATTTGAGGGATCCATAGCAGAGAATATTGCCCGGATGCAACCTGAGTATAGCGATGAGCAAGTTATAGCGGCTGCTCAGCTGGCCTGTGTGCATGAGATGATACTGAGCTTTCCTGAAGGATATAACACGCCTATAGGCCCCAGAGGAGAACATCTTTCTGGAGGTCAGGGGCAGTTGATTGCTTTAGCACGGGCATTTTATGGCAGCCCTCGCTTTGTCATTCTTGATGAGCCAAATTCACATCTTGACCATGAAGGCGAAAAAATTATTACCCAGGCAATTCAGGCAATTAAAGAAAGCGGTGCGACTGTAATTGTTACAGCACACAGAACTAGCATTCTCCCTGTATGTGACAAGTTACTTGTGATTGATCAGGGAAACCAGGTGGCGTTTGGGCCAAGAGACAGTGTGTTACAACAAACTGTACAGAACCATCAGGCTATGCCCACAAGTCAGGAGGCATAGTGATGAATATAGTGAATATGAATAGAAGTAATATACAAACGGAAAATACTGCGCAAGTCGTTAACCCAACCGAGAATGATCCGTCAGTAAAGGCCGGTGATACTGAGGGGGATGATACCCAGCGTTACAGTGCCAGAAGACACCTTTGGGCTATAGGAGTTTTATTACTGTTACTAGTTGGTGGTTTTGGCGGATGGTCTGTCTTTACCAAGATACATGGCGCGGTTATAGCTCCGGGAGAATTTCGTTCGGTTAACAATCGTCAACTGGTACAGCATGTAAAAGGCGGGACAGTTAGTGAGATTTTCGTAAGCAACGGTGATGTTGTTGATCGCGAACAGGTATTAATGAGCCTTGATTCAACTGATCTGAAAATTGAACGTTCTGTACATGTTAACCGTTTGCTGCAGACTGACGCAATTATTGCCCGCTTATCCAGCGAACGTGATGGTCAGGATAGTATGGAAGATACAACTGAGCATCCTGTATTTGGAAAATTGCCTCCGGAGTTCTTCACGATTCATCCTCTCCTGGTGGACGAAATTAACCGTAATCCTTACGTGGCCGCACAAATAAAGTTGTTTAACTCGCGACAGTCTATTTTTCAGGCACAACTTGAACAGCTGGATATTAACATTCAGGCAAAACAGGAGCAGCTTGCAGCTATCGGCAGGCAGATAAAGACCAAACGTAAACAAGGCGATATAATTCGAAAAGAATTCAATGAAATCAAGCAGTTAGTAAAAGCCGGGCATATAGAAAAGAGCCGTGTGACGGATTCCGAAAGCGAATCTGTTCGCTTAGCATCAGAACTGGCGCAAATGGAAGCATTACTTGCATTAACTAAAGGGGAATCAGCAGGTTTAAAACAAGAGAAATTACGCTTGATCAGTGAAAGGCAGGAAGCGGCAATCGAACAGCTTCGTGAGCAGGAGCTGACACGGATTGAGCTGGCTGATACGTTGAGATTAAATTCGAAGCAACTTGAGCGAACACTGATTAAAGCGCCTGCTGATGGCGTGGTCACTGCGTTAAGCGTGCACACTGTAGGTGGTGTAGTAACGCCAGGAGAAGTGCTTATGACCTTAGCGCCTATCAATGAAAGTCTTGTGATAGAAGCGAAAGTCACCCCGGATATGGTTGATGAAGTTTATGAGGGACAATTAGTTAAAGTTTTTTTGAGTTCACTCAACGAAAGTAATAATCCAGAACTGCCTGGCACAGTCATCAATGTATCGGCTGATAGACTCTTAACGGAGAACGGTAGCGAAAGCTTTTACCATACAGAAGTTCAGTTAACACGCGAAGCATTTGTGGAGCTACAAAATCTCAAAGTAAGCCTGGTATCAGGTATGCCTGTTGAAGTGCATCTTCAGACAGGAGCCCGCTCTCCATTGAATTATCTAACCAAGCCTTTACTGAAGCAAATTAATAGAGCATTGCGAGAGTCGTAATTTTTAACATGTAAAAATATTTTTTGATGGCTTTCAGAATACGTGTAGTAGTTAGAGGTATAAAATGTTTCGATCATTTTTATTGTCGTTGAGTTTAACCATTGCTTTTCCGGTATATAGCCTTGACTTAATAGAGGCTTATCAGCTCGCTAAAGATGAGGATCAAGCCTTTATTGCCGCAAAGTATAGAAGCGAGTCTGATAAAGAAGGTTATTACCAGGCAGAAGCTAACTTGCTACCACAGATTAATATTAATGCTAACACCAGTATAACGGAAAGATCTGTGGCTGACCGGCCTTCAGGTCAGGCAGGTTTTGATGAGCGCTTTAATAGCAACGGATATGAGCTGAGTATTAATCAACCCATCTATAATCGAAGTTTGTGGCAGGAACTTTCCGGAGCTAAGTTACGCCAGCTAAAAGCAGAAGCTGATCTATTTGATCAGCATCAGGACTTGATTCTCCGGGTATCTCAAGCATATTTTGAGGTATTGCAGGCTGAAGATGCAGTTACCTTCCAGGTACGTCAGCAGGAAGCGTTTTCAGAACAGCTTAAGCAAGCTCAAAATGGCTTAAAAGCAGGATTAAATACGGTTATAGAAGTGCATCAGGCACGTGCATCTTTGGATCAGGCTATTGCTGAGGAAATTTCAGCACAGCAGGTGCTGACTAACGCCCAGCAAACACTCGCTAACCAGCTTAATGAGCCCGTTACGGTTTTAAGCAGACTGGGAGATAAAAAACCCTCATTTTTACTGCAGGAAGCTCTTCAGGATTCAGTTAACCTTGCAAGAAAAAATAACAGTAGCCTGGAAAGCTTAAGATTAGATATGGAAGTTCAAAGTAAAACACTGGAGAGCTTACGGTCTGATCACTTACCAACATTAGATGCCGTTGTTAGGCTCGGAAGGGAATTCAATGGCGGTGTCAGTTTTATCGGTGGAGACGTGGAAACACAGTTTTATGGTTTACAGTTAACTATTCCAGTATACAGCGGTGGGCGTACGTCTTCGGAAATCAGGCAGGCTGAATTTACGCTTGGAGAAGTTCGAGCTGTATATCAAGAAGCTTACCGCCAATTACAAAGAGATGTTACTGCTCAATACATGTTATTGGAATCGAATACTATCCGGATTCAGGCTAATCAAACAGCTCTGGACTCCAGTGAGAATGTTTTAACTGCAATGCAACGAGGATATGAGATTCGCACTCGCCGTTATAGTGATGTATTACAAGCACAGCAAGATTTATTGCAGTCCCAACAACGTTTAAATAACTCTGTTTACGAGTATATATTAGGCTACTTAGAGTATCAGCGTTTAATTGGGGATTTGAATCAGGAAGACCTTATTGGACTCAATAGTTACTTGATAAATAATATTTAAATATGCTCTCTAGGGTTTAAGGGTTTTTATTAAATTGAAGTGATATTTTGTGTTTATAGGTGTGTGTCTATAATCATATTTTAAATTAAGTTTTGTGTGTTTTTATATGGAGGTCAGTATTTTATAGCTTTCATTATTTCGGAATATAGGTGCTTTTTTAAAAATTGGAGTCGTTAAAATTGATAAAAAATCCTCGTGTATTATATTTAGCTTCAATTTTTTCTTTTGTAGTTACTTTAACCTACTCTTTTTTAAGTTATATTGATTATCTAGCCCTAATAAATAAAGAAGATATGCAGATTTTAAAAATGTCTGATAGCTTCACACATACATACTCAAAACTTAGAAATCTAGAAATGGAAATACCAGCAACTTTCACTAGATTAGCTTTTGAGGATTTTAATACAAATCAATCTTATTCTTCTGCAGAAAACCTTATTCGTGTATTAGGGATAGGTCGTATAGGAATTGAGTTGAGCGGTAAAAATAATAACCCTAAATTAGTTAGAATTCACGACGACTATTTAACTTCTCAAGATTTTACTCCCACCCACAAAGTTAGTTTTGAACGTAATAAACTAATATCTCGTACTATTGTTCCTTCAGTTGCAAATGATATTAGCTGTGTGAAATGCCACAATAAAATATTTGATAGTGATTTTTATAAAGAAGGTGACATGTTAGGGATTTATGTTGTTGAACGTGATATTACCTATCTGAATTGGATGAGTTTATTTTATATCTTGCTCTTATTTACAGTATTAGCTTTATGTATTTATTTTTTTCTTGTTAGAGAAAAGAGTCGATCGATGGAGCTTGTTAAACTTCAAACACGTATAAAAATTAAAGATGTAAAGCTCAAGGCAAAGCAGAGAGAAAGCTTTTTATTAAGTCACGATAACCTTACAAGCCTGCCTAACAGGAAATTATTTAATGATTATTTGTCATCAGCGACTCTTAGCAAAGATAAATACTCAATTATTGTTGGTATTGTTGATTTAGATGATTTTAAAAAGATCAATGATACGATGGGTCATGCAGTAGGAGATATTTTATTAGAAAGAATTGCTTATAGACTGGATTCTTACTTTAAGAAAATTAATGGAATTGTTGCCCGTCTTGGCGGCGATGAATTTGCTTTTGTGTGGTTAAATACAGATGCGAAATTTAAAATAAATGATTTCTGTGAAAGCTTATTAAATGAACTTTCTAAGAAAACCTTATATGAAGGTTATACACTATTTTCCAAATGCTCTATGGGTGTTGCATCTTGGGCTGATACTAAAAATGGTAGGCCTTCAGAGATACTAAAATTAGCTGATATAGCTCTATATTTCTCAAAAAATAATGGCAAGAATAGTTATAGTATTTATAGCGAATTTGTCAGTTCGTCAGCGAATCAGAAAAGTGATTTATATGAGTTCTTGAGTTTTAAATCTAGAATAGATCATCTAAAAATTTTGATTCAACCTCAGCTTTCATTTACAACTAGAAGTGTGGTTGGCTTCCAAACTACAGGTGTCTGGCAGTCTGAATCTAACTCTATTAGTTATGATGAGCTTGCGATACTTGCTGGAAGTGACGACCTTTTATGGCGCTTAGATTTGATTATACTGCAACGGTCAGTTGATGCTTTCTTGGAAGTTAACAAGCTCAGTGATTCGGTATTACCATTGTCAATAGAAGTATCTGTTAGCAGTTTTTTATCTTCATCTTTCATAAAGCAATTAGGTTCTATTGTAAAAGAAAATCCTGCTATTAGCGGTAATATTTTTTTTATTTTGAATGAATCTGAAGTAGTAAAATACTATGATCACTTGAAAAACTTATCTAATTTTTTTAGTGACTTAGGTATTAAAATAACATTTGATAACTTTGGAGCTGAATACTCTTCAATAAATTATTTGTTAAAGATGAAGGTCAACAGAGTTATGGTTTGCTCGTCTTTTATCTGTGATGAGGATTATGATATTCTCCAGTATTTTTCAGATGTTTCTACAAGCTTAAATATTGATTTATCAGTAAAGAATATCCTAACAGAGCACTGTATTGAATCTTTAAGTGACAATTCTATTTATTCAATTCAAGGAGAATACTTTTCCCCACTATTAGACATTTCTAGTTTTAAATACTATTTGCAAAATAGTCAGGCCTCTACTCAGTAACTGCGTTAGTTGATTTTAAGTTTATTATCAGCTTAATAACTTTTTATTTTAGGTGATGATTATGAAGTTGAATGAAATTATCTTAACCTCTCTTCTCTTGTTATTACCTTTTTATGCCTGCTCTAATAGCGATAAGGTTTTATTAATGCAGTTTTCTGCCCCTTGGCCTCCACTTATCATGGGGAGCAATAATAATGATAGTTGTGGGCGTGGGCTTTGGATTAATGTGATTGATAGAATATTTGAGCAAATTGATGGCTTTAAAGTGAAGTGTACAATGACTCCTTGGGCAAGAGTACTTCAAAATGCGAAAAAAGGTGAAATCAGTGGGATAATTTTATTAGGTAAGAATCCTGATCGTGAGCAATACCTGGATTATGTAGATTGGATTATATCTAGTCGAGTTAGTGTCTGGTATTCATCAAAGAAGTTTCCTTCAGGTTTAGAATGGGAAAATATGAATGACTTTGTTGGGTTGAAAATTGGTAAAATTAGAGGTTCGACTAATGGCAAAGAGTTTGAGTTTGCTAAGAGCAATGGATTTCCTTTAGATATCATTGAAACTTCCCATGAACTTCAACTCTACAAAATGTTACTTGCTGGAAGAATAGATGTAGCCGCTATACCCCAGATAATCGCTAAGAATAGAATAAGGCAAAATAATTGGAATGAATTGAAAGAAATGAATAAACCTTTAGCGGAAGATAAGCTTTATTTTGCATTTTCGAAAAAAAAGAAGTTGGGCGATTTAGTTTATAAAGCTAATGAAGTGATAAAAATAATGAAGCGTAATGGTGAAATTGAGAATATCCTCTATTCTCTTGATAATAAAGATTAAAACCATATAGAATGATTAATTTTTAAGATTTTATTCTCTAAATTTGTAATTTTGTGTTTACCAATTAGGCTCTATGTAAACTTACGATAGAGTATTAGCGCTAGGGAACCTGCGATTAAGTCCCTCAACATGAGACAATGAGCGCTCTGATGTGCTGAGGGCTATCCATGGATCACCAACTCTCCTTCGCTGACAGCGAATTCAACAACAAGCGCCGCCAAACCCGAAAAGAGAAGTTTCTAGGCCGTATGGAAAAGCTGATTCCCTGGCAGCGACTCGAATCTGTAATTACGCCTTACTATCCAAAGGCCGGTAACGGCCGCAGGCCTTATCCTCTATCGACCATGCTACGCATCCACTGCATGCAGCAGTGGTATAGCATGAGTGATCCAGCCATGGAGGATGTGCTTTATGAGATAGCATCCATGCGCTTGTTTGCTGGCCTCTCGTTGGATAGTGCAATACCTGATCACACCACCATCATGAACTTCCGTCACCTGTTGAAACGGCATGGTTTGGCACGCAAGATCTTTGACGAAGTTAGCACCTGGCTGAGCGAAGCTGGTGTGCTGATAAAAGAAGGCACATTGTTGGATGCAACGATCATTGAAGCCCCTGGCTCTACTAAGAATAAAGCGGGTGAGCGCGATCCTGAGATGCACCAGACCAAAAAGGGCAATCAATGGCACTTTGGCATGAAAGCCCATATCGGTGTTGATGCCAGAACCGGGTTGACGCATAGCTTTACAACTACCGCTGCTAATGAGCATGACCTCAACCAAGCCGAGCACCTTCTCCATGGCAAAGAAGCATTTATCTTCGCCGACAGTGGTTATCGTGGCGCTGAGAATCGTGAGGAGCTGGAAACCGTGGAGGCCGACTGGCACATTGCTGAAATCCCCAGCAAGGTCAAAGCGCTAAAGAAACATCCGCGCATCAATAAGGTTCCGTTGAAAGCTGAGTACCTAAAAGCCAGCATTCGGGCCAAGGTTGAACATCCGTTCCGGATCATCAAATGCCAATTCGGTTTTACCAAGGCTCGCTACCGTGGTTTGATGAAAAACGACAGCAAACTGGCCATGCTGTTCGCCTTAGCGAACGTCGTACGTGTGGATCAGATGCTGCGGGCGTAGGAGAAATCCGTCTGGGTGCCGAGAAACTTGCATACAGACGATATTAAACGGTCATATAGCGGGTGATTACGCCGCAAATGCTGTCTGATCAGCAACACGGCTAAAAAACTGGGACTTAATCGCAGGTTCCCTAGCAAACTAGTGGCAATTCATCCAGAGTGTGCGTTCCAGTCAGTTGTTTTCAGAAATAGGAAGCCAGACAATAACTTAAACGGCTGGTAATCATAGTTCTGCTACTGCGAAGGCGGCTGATTTATTCTTTTTCACCTTATACATACGATCATCAGCAGTGTGAATTAAAGCTTCTATTGAAGCCCCATCATCAGGGTATCTTGCCAGTCCGATACTGCAGCTTAAATAGACAGTCTTCCCAGAACTTAATTGAAATGACTGGTTAACTTTACGGGAAACTTTTTCAGCAATCAGTGCTGCATCGTCATAACTGATTATGCTGTTCAGCAAGATAATGAACTCATCGCCACCGTATCTGCAAACGGTATCAGTTTCTCTTACACAAGTTGTAAGTCTTGTAGCAATTTCCTTCAGAACTTCATCGCCAGCTTCATGTCCAAATGCATCATTAATGGGTTTGAACTTATCTAAGTCTATGAAAAGTATTGCAAAGCTTGTTTTGTGTCTTTTTGCATATGCGATGGAAAAATTACAGTGATCGAACAGTAAAGAACGAGTAGGTAAGCTGGTTAAAGAGTCATGCTGTGCTTTACGGTGCATTGCCTGTTCAGCATTTTTCCGCTGAGTTATGTCTTGCTGTGTACCAGACATTTTCTCAGGACTACCATCTTCAGACCATATAACTACCTTCCCTTTCGATTGAACCCAGACCCAACAACCGGTCTTACTTCGCATACGATATTCAGCACTGAAGTATTCATGCTGCTTATCAAGGACTGTTTTCAATGCCTGTCTGATTTGTTGTTCGTCATCAGGATGAATAAGTTTCATCCAGTCCTTTAAATGTAAAGATGCACACTCTGCGGGTTGATAGCCAATGATGTTAGCCCATCGATCATTACAAATGATCTGATCAAGTTGAATTTCCCATTCCCAGGTACCGACATTGGTTCCCCGGATAATTTCCTCGAAGCGTTTTCGTTCATACAACAGTCGCTTCTCAACGAGTGCTTGAGCATGTCTGCCTTTGATAAGAAATATGATTGTAATGACTAACACCAGGATACTTACAGATAGGATAAGTATCATTCGCTGATCTTTTGCATTCAGCTCAGATGCCTGATCATCAATCGTTTTCTCTAAACGGCCTTGATAGTGAAAGACGCTGTCTTCAGAAGTTCGGAACGGTGTTACATCGGTAATGATGGAATGCAGGAGTGCCTTGTCTTGAAAGGTAAATGGAACTGAAAATACTTCTACAGTTCTCAGTTCTCCGCTGGCCAGACGGTGACGAAAGATAAAGAAGTTCCGGTTTTGGCTTAGTGCTAACTGCCTTTCTTTCGCGACCTCTTCTTTGGAGAACGTGTTTAAGTCCTGAACTGTTTTTGTTTCAAGTTCATTTTGTGAGTAGCCATAGAAATTGGCTGCAGAAGTGTTTGCAGATACTATTTGTCCGTTATTGGGATCTATCAGAAGCATAACTGCACTGTGCTTTTGAAAGAATTCATTGAAGTCTGGTGCGGCAAAAGCTGTTACCGGAGCCAGCAGAATAAAGAGTAATGTCCCAAATACGGATACTGCAAACATAGGTCATATCTTAAATCCAATTGAACTCAGGTTACGTTATGCAAAGTAACTATTCAACAGAGAGGGTTGAGTCAGGCGAATGATGTTGTGTTAAGTCAAAATTATGTGCATTTTGTTTGAATATCCGTGGATATTGTTTCAGGTTTTGGGGCTGAAAGAAATGAATACAGTTTAACCGGATGAGTGGTTAGGCGTTCCCGAAGCGTAGGGTATCCGGTTATTGGAATTGCTACAAAACATCCAGATACTGCTCTGATTAACAACGTAATATGAACTTCCGGCGCTAACAGTAAATAACTGGTTTGTCTGAGATGTGTAAGATAACCATGTGAAGGGACGAAATGGATTCATTCTACCGGTCTTTACCGATTTATCAGGATATCAATGAAGTATTCGTTGCAGAGAATTATCAGGCTGTGCCGGATGAATGGTTTGTTGTGGCTGCAGATGTAAGAGGTTCTACATCTGCTATTCGGCAAGGGCGTTATAAAGATGTGAATTTTATTGGTGCGGCAAATATTACGTCTTTCCTGATTCATATTTCGTCGGAAGTTCCTTTTTGCTTCGGTGGTGACGGCGCTACATTGCTCATTCACAGAAGTATGATCAGTCAGTCTGAAGCATTATTAAAATCATTATGTTATTGGGCTGACGAATGCTTCGATCTCGAGCTACACGCCGGTATTGTTTCAATGACTGAATTGAGAAATAAAGGTGCTGATGTATGGATCGCAAAGTACCGGCTCGCTCATGGAATGGTTCAACCGATGTTTACTGGCGGAGGTTTGTCTCTGGCTGAACAGATAATAAAGGATGATCCCTCACGGAGAGTGTTACCTGAACCGGTTCTGGATAAAATGGTTATTTTTGAAGGCCTGACATGCCGTTGGCAGCCTGTTCCCACCGCAAAGGGAATTACACTTTCGCTGTTAATTAGTCCATTAGAGTCCGGTACAAAGAGTTTGCAAACTGTTGTGACCAAACTTGAAGAAATTTTGGGAGGTTCTCTCGATCAGGCGAACCCTATTAGAATGAGAGACGCGAGATACCTGTCTTTTTTCTCAAATTTAAGGAGACAGATTCAGATTTCTGATTTCAGGTTAAGCAAACAATTTTTGGCGGAAATTATAGAGCTGCTTCTAACTGTTCCTTTATTTAACCTACGATTGTTTCGTTTTTCTAAGACAATGAATAACTATGTTGAACAATTGCCTCAACATTGTGATTTTCAAAAGTTCGACGATACTCTCAGAATGGTTTTGGACTGTTCTGCACATGAGTACAATCAAATTGTGCAGTTACTCCAGTATCATGCTGACAGAGAGCAGATTGTGTTTGGTATTCATCAGTCTGATGCAGCTCAGATGACTTGTTATGTTCAAACAGTGCGGGATGGTGGACATTTGCACTTTGTTGATGGTCATGATGGTGGGTACGCATTAGCGGCAGTAATGTTAAAAGAAGCAATGATTCGAAAGACGCAAACTTCAGAATGATCTGATGATATTCATATTTTTAAAGGTATCTTATTATGAAGTTTAGCTTCAATGCAGAAGATGCCAGCCAAGTAGCAATTGGTGCTTTTGCTATGGCTGTGCCTATTTCATTCTCTGAAGAGGCATGGCGTCTTGGTGAAACGCTACCTGTACAGAACCTTGTTATGTTGTTTTTGTTATCAACTTTTTTTCTGGGTTTTTTTGCATATCAGAGTGTATTCCAGGGTGATATTCGTCGACGGTTGCCCGTGTTTGTTTTTCGTATCGTAATCGCGTATCTGATTGCCGGATTAGTTGTTGCGCTTGTACTGACATCTCTGGGGAAATTCCCATTACAATCAGATCCCTCTACCTCTCTTTCCCGTTTGCTGGTTATAACAATGCCTGCTTCTATGGGCGCGATCATCGTTGATAGTTTTGATAAAGAATAGATACGCTATTACTTTAGCCCGGCTTGTTAGAAGTCTGATTTAGATTGGCTCGTTTACCTTAAAAATGTGTTCGGATATTCCGGCCAAAAAGAAGGCATTACACGGTGAGTGGATACTAATGCTTTAGCCACTTACCTGCTGTTCCTCGTATCGGCCCTCATACTCTATCAGTGATAGTGGATTATCAATTACGTGCCGGCTGAATCGCTACTAGCTTGCTACACATGAAGGTAAGCAGGGACAAATCCCATCCACACCCCTTAACTGTTTCTAGTAAAACAGGGGGAACTAGCATGTATCCTGAATATTCATTGACTTCGTTTGTAGAAGTCTATAGCCTGACTGCAGCTTAAAAGGAAGTCTCATTTTTACACTCTTCATCTCGTCGTACCTAAGTAGTTCTTCGTCCTGTAGTTTTTAAATCTTATATTTTCATTTCCGCTATTCATGCCTCATGAAGGCACACTTATATCTATCTACAGGATACATACACTATGTCTAATACAACTACTGGCACCGTAAAATGGTTTAACGAAACTAAAGGTTTGGGTTTTATTGAACAGCAGTCCAGCCCAGACGTTTTCGCACACTTCAGCGCAATTGTAAGCTCAGGCTTTAAAACACTGACTGAAGGTCAGTCTGTTGAGTTTACTGTAACTCAAGGCCAGAAAGGTCCTCAGGCTGAAAACATCGTCGCTGTATAATTACATCGTCGCTGTTAACTCAGGTGCCAGGCTTATAAAGTCTGGCACTGAGTTATCTCAAATTTATGGTATAAATCTTTGTACCCTAAACTATTA
>CAKZPE010000022.1 GCA_937138495.1 uncultured Oceanospirillaceae bacterium | reverse complement strand
TAGCAGCTCAGGCAGTATTTGGTGTGACACACAGTGCAACTGCGCGCCTGCTTTAGCCAGAAGGGAGGCTTTGCGGTGGGCAATTTCACCGCCACCGACCAGCAGGCAAGGTTTATTCTGAAGCTGATAAAATAATGGCAAAAATTCCATTAACTAAAAACCCACTCACTAAATTTGATTGACTACAGCTCGGTTTGACCACGCATATAAGGGAGTAATGCGTCTGGTATGGTGACTTTGCCTGCAGCAGTCTGGTAGTTCTCCAGAATCGCAACCAGTGTACGGCCGACTGCAAGACCCGAACCGTTCAGAGTGTGTAGCAGTTCCGGCTTACCGGTTTCCGGGTTACGCCAGCGAGCCATCATACGGCGGGCCTGGAAATCAGCCATGTTGCTGCAGGAAGAGATCTCACGGTACTTCTGCTGACCCGGTAACCATACTTCAATGTCGTAGGTTTTTGCCGCGCTGAAGCCCAGATCGCCGCCACACAGAGTAACAACCCGGTAAGGCAGGTTCAGCTTCTTAAGAATGGTTTCTGCATTGCCGATCAGCTCTTCCAGAGCATCCCAGGACTTGGACGGCTCAACCACGTGAACCAGCTCAACCTTTTCAAACTGGTGCTGACGGATCATGCCACGGGTATCGCGACCATGGCTGCCCGCTTCACTGCGGAAACACGGCGTATGGCAGACAAACTTCATCGGCAGCTGATCAGCATCGACAATTTCATCACGGACGATATTGGTGACCGGTACTTCAGCGGTAGGAATCAGATAGTAGTCACGCTCGCCTGGCACCTTAAACAGGTCTTCTTCAAATTTAGGCAGCTGCCCGGTACCGCGAAGGGAGTCCGCGTTCACCATATAAGGCACATAAGTTTCCTGATAGCCGTGGTCGCCACTGTGAGTGTCCAGCATGAACTGAATCAGTGCACGGTGCATACGGGCAATACCGCCACGCAGAACGGCAAAACGCGCACCGGTAATCTTTGCTGCCGTGCCGAAGTCCAGACCGCCACTCATCTCACCCAGATCAACATGGTCGCGGGCTTCAAAACCCAGTTCAGTCGGTTCACCCCAGGTACGTATCAGAACGTTATCATCTTCATCCGCACCTTCAGGTACGTCTTCGTGAGGAATGTTAGGCACGCCCATCAGGATCGCATCCATTTTTTCCTGAATATCACGCAGGGATTCTTTACTGCTGTCCAGCTTTTCGCCCAGCTCACGCACTTCAGCTTTCAGCGCTTCAGCATCTTCACCCGCTGCAATAGCCTTACCGATATTTTTCGATCGTGTGTTTCGCTCACTCTGCAACTGCTCAGCCTGTACCTGTACTTCACGGCGCTGCGCTTCCAGTGCGTTAAACTCATCAACAGGAAACTGGTAGCCTTTCTTCACCAGTAACTGTGCGACTTCCTCAGGATTTGAACGAATGTATTTAGGATCTAGCATGATGTCAGATATAACCTTAATCAGAATAAGCGGGTAAACCATAGGCCGGCGTACAACGCCAGCAGGCACAGTAAAATACTAAGTAACACATACACTGCGGCAGACATTATATGCCCTTCTTGCAACAGCGTCACGGCCTCTAAAGAGAAGGTAGAAAAAGTTGTAAATGCGCCCATAAAACCTACCATCAGCAAGGGGCGCATCTCCGGACTGAGACGGGCTTTTTCCAGCACGAGCACAAAGCAGACGCCCATCAGGAATGAGCCAAGCACGTTACATAGCAAGGTGCCATACGGCAGTTCGTAACGGGCATTATTGACAATATGATTGCTCACCCAGTAACGGGCAAGCGCCCCGAAAGCCCCGCCAAACGCAACAAACATCAACTGCAGCATACTGTCTCCTTAACGGTAGCGCTGTTTGTCACTGGCAGCATCCAGTGCGCGTAAATACTCAAGTTTATCGGCAATTTTAATTTCCAGCCCACGGGGCTCCGGCTGATAATAACGCCGTTCGGCAATCGCTTCAGGTAAATAATTTTCACCGGCTGCGTAAGCATCTGGCTCATTGTGGGCATAGCGGTATTCCGCGCCGTACCCCAGGTCTGCCATCAGGCTGGTAGGCGCATTACGTAAATGTTCCGGCACTTCATAACCCGGATCTTCGCGAACATCTGCCTTGGCCTGATTGAATGCCATATACACTGCATTACTCTTTGGTGCACTGGCGCAGTAAATAGCTGCCTGGGCAATCGCCCGCTCTCCTTCTGCGGGGCCAACCCGTTCGAAAGCATCCCAGGCCGACAGAGCAACCTGCATTGCCCGGGGGTCAGCGTTACCGATATCTTCAGAGGCAATCGCCACCAGCCGGCGGGCGACATATAAAGGATCGCAACCGCCGTCGAGCATCCGGCAGTACCAGTACAGCGCGCCATCCGGCGATGAGCCCCGGACCGATTTATGAAACGCTGAGATCATGTCATAAAACAGATCTCCCTGCTTATCATAGCGGCGGGCACTGGACTTCAGCACTTCTTCAATTACCGCCTGATCGACGTGATAACCGTCGGACTTATGCTCCGCCAGGTCAGCGGCTATTTCCAGCAGGTTTAATCCACGGCGACCGTCACCATCCGCGGCCTGAGCAAGTTTGTTCAGAGCCCCTTCACCAAAAATCAGTGGCTGCTGCGGTACCCCTTTGTCCGGGTCATGAATGGCCCGTTCAAGCAACTGCAGTATGTCAGTGTCGTTAAGGCTGCGCAGCAAATACACCCGCGCCCGCGATAGCAAAGCGTTATTTAATTCAAAGGAAGGATTTTCAGTGGTCGCGCCCACAAAAATAAACGTACCGTCTTCAATGTACGGCAGAAAAGCATCCTGCTGCGATTTATTAAAACGGTGCACCTCATCAACGAACAGAATCGTCTTGCGGCCAGACTGCGCTTTAACTTGCTGAGCCTGATCAACGGCAGCACGGATATCCTTAACGCCACTGAGCACCGCTGACAAAATAATAAAATGGGCATCCACATGGTGTGCCAGTAACTTAGCCAGCGTTGTTTTACCCACACCGGGCGGCCCCCAGAGGATCATTGAGTGTACAGCCCCCTGCTCTAACGCCTTACGCAGGGGCTTATCTTCAGCCAGCAGGTGCTGCTGGCCGCAGTAATCTGTCAGCTTTACCGGTCGCATTCTTGCGGCCAGTGGCTGATAAGCATCATTTTCCAGATCGCTGAACAGATCTGCCATTAATTTGCTCCGTCGAGACCGTTTTCTGTGCCGTGATCGTACATCACGTCAGTGCCTTCCGGAACATCAAACGTAAACTGAGACTCACTGATAACCGGATTCAGCTGCTGCTCAAAAAACTGCACTGAGCTGCGCTGCCCTAATGAGTCTTCAAGCTGTAACTCCGCAATCACACCGTCTGTAAACAGTAAACGAACCCGGGTGAACACTTCCTGATCACTTTTTGGCAAAAGCTCAAAGAGCTTATTGCTCCCTTCTTCATGAATCAGACGGATCTTATAGGTTTCCTTTAACTCATCAACCTGGCCGTTGAGAATCAGTGCCGGTACACCGGCATTCTGCTGATCAGCTTTCTTACGGGTGGCCTGTTCCAGGTCAGGGTCATAAATCCAGATGTATTCCCCGTCACTGATAATTTCCTGCGGGAAGGGTTCTTTCGCCAGCCAGCTGAAACGGTCAGGCTTAGCTACTACAAGTTCGCCACGGGACTGCTCTGTACGGCGGCTGTCACCGGCGACGGACACCTGTTCGAATTCCGCACTCAGACTGTCAAAACTGCTCAGCAGCCCCTGCAGCTCAGCACTGGCATCTTTATTAAGATCTGCCTGTGCTGAAGCAAACCCTACCCAACCGGTCAGTGCCATCGCACCTGCCAGCTGTATTCCGCGTTTTACAAAGGTATTTAACATGCATTAATCCTTAGGTGGAGGCGGCGCCAGTACCTCACGGGCACCGTTACTGCCGGCGCTGGAAATCACGCCTGCCGCTTCCATAGTTTCAATCATTCTTGCTGCCCGGTTATAACCGATCTTCAGCCGGCGCTGTACCGAGGAGATCGAGGCTTTACGGGTTTCGGTCACAAAAGCCACCGCTTCATCGTACAGCGCATCCTGTTCATCATCGCCACCAAAACTGCCGCCGCTGCTACCGCCACCCTCAACCATTTCCGACAGGTCATGGATCAGGTACTCAGGGCTGCCAATCTTCTTCCAGGCTTCAACGACCCGGTGAACTTCATCATCACTGACAAAGGCACCGTGCACCCGGTTGGGCAGGCTACTGCCAGCGGGCAGATACAGCATGTCACCGTTACCCAGCAAGTGCTCTGCACCGCTTTGATCAAGGATCGTCCGAGAATCAATTTTCGATGACACCTGGAAGCCAATCCGGGTCGGTACGTTCGCTTTGATCAGGCCGGTTATAACATCAACCGATGGCCGCTGGGTCGCCAGAATCAGGTGAATACCCGCCGCCCGTGCTTTTTGGGCAATCCGGGCAATCAGCTCTTCAACCTTCTTACCCACAACCATCATCATGTCAGCAAACTCATCGATACAGACCACGATGTAAGGGAAAGATTCCAGATACGGTGCCGGTGAATCCGCCGGCAACCCTTCTTCTTCCGGGTTCCATAATGGGTCCAGAAGAGGCTCACCCCGATCCCGGGCTTCCTGAAGCTTGTCATTAAAGCCGGCAATATTACGCACGCCCATCTTAGCCATAATCCGGTAACGGCGTTCCATTTCAGCCACACACCAGCGCAGGCCTCCGGCAGCTTCTTTCATGTCGGTAATAACCGGGGCCAGCAGGTGCGGAATGCCTTCATAGATTGAAAGCTCTAGCATCTTCGGGTCAACCAGCATCAGCCGGACTTCTTCCGGGGTCGCTTTATATAAAAGACTAAGCAACATGGCATTAACCCCTACTGACTTACCCGAGCCGGTTGTACCGGCCACCAGCAAGTGAGGCATTTTGGCGAGGTTTGCCACCACCGGATTACCGGCAATGTCATTACCCAGGCCAAGGGTCAGTTTAGAGGACGCTTCAATATAAGGCTTAGAGTTAAGTACTTCGCTGAGTCGCACCATCTGGCGCTCCTCGTTAGGAATTTCGATACCGATTACAGACTTACCGGCAATCACTTCAACAACCCGCACGCTCATCACAGCCATAGAACGGGCCAGATCTTTAGCCAGGTTGGTAATACGGCTGGCTTTTACACCCGGTGCAGGTTGCAGCTCAAACCGGGTAATAACCGGGCCAGGGTTAACTTCAACCACTTCAGCCACAATGCCAAAGTCTTTCAGCTTACTTTCCAGCAGGCGCGACATCTGTTCCAGTTGTTCATCGCTATAACAATGGTCCTGCTTCAGCTCAGGCGGATCCATCAGATCCATCGAAGGGATTTTGCGGCGCGGCTGGCGACGTTTGGTCATAGCTGCCTTATCCAGCCCCAGCTCATTGTCTTTCATCGGCACATGGGTTTCAGATAAAGGAACGATTTTAACGCCCTTGCGCTGTTCACTGTCTACATGTTCCGGCTGACCGGCTGAAGCAGTTTCCATGCCCACAATTGGCACTGTGTCGGGATCGATATCGGCCTCATTCACCGCTACCTGACGGGAAGGCGGCGCCGGTTGCTCAACCTGCCGCTGAGCCGGTACCGCGGGTTGCTCCCGCCTCGCCTGAACGGGTGCATCCTGATTCATAGCCGGCTGAGGCTGCGTATTCTGAACACCTGCTACCTGAGCGGCCGGAGCCGGACGTGCCGGTACAGCCCGCTGCAAAATATCATCTACCGGCTGTGGAGCCTGTGCCTGCCGCTGTGATGGCGGCCGCGCATCCGCCGGACGTCGTGCTGTCACAGCAGGGTCAGGCCGAAGGTTCAGATCCTGTTGCTGCTCTGCCCGGCGCTGAGGCTCCAGCGGTGCAAACAGCGGATCATGACTGTCATGGGTCTGAGTCTGTTCCAGATTAAAGCTGGGTTCACGGCGGCTATCCGGCGATAACGCCTGTTCTTCAGCAATAAAATCATCATCGTCATGTGTATCTGGCTGTTGACGGGAAAACAGTGATTTAAGTCTATCCAGTGGGGACGGACGCTCAGGAATTGCATACTCAGATTCGGGAGCAGGAGCCGGTTCCGCCGGCGGTTCTTCAACGATTGGAAGCGGTTTGGCGACCATGCCTGGTTCATAAGCAATGTCTGACTCGACGGATGCCTGAGCATCATCACTGTCATACTCAACATCTTTACCGGTTATTTTATCGATCAGGTTAAGCGCAAACCGCCCCATCCCTTCAAGCACTGCAACCCAGGACACTTCAAGAAACAATGTCAGTGCAAATAACAGCAGCGTCCAGAGCACCACTGTGCCACCCACCAGGCTGAACAGGCTGACGGTTAAATCAGAAATCGCCTGACCAATGACGCCCCCCATACTGAACGGCAGAGCATCCCCGGCATTGGAAAGATGCGTTGCAGCCAGTGTCGCCAGACAGCAAAGTAATAACACCAGACCTACCATCCGTACCATCACGAACGGAATTGCATCCACCAGTGTTGACTGTTTGCGGAAGAAAAACTTTACCGCCGGGTACACCAGCAATGCCGGTACTACCCACGCAGCCACACCCACCATGGAAAACAGCAGGTCGGCCAGCCAGGCCCCTGTTTGCCCGGTAAAGTTACGGGCTTCAGGCTGATACCCCAGATGTGACCAGCCGGAATCGCGCCTGTCGTAGCCAAACATCGCTAACTGCATAAAAACAGCTAAACCGATCCATAGTATGATGCCGCCTTCTTTCATCACCCGGGCAACAAGATCTGTAAAAGATTCGGTGCTTAACTGATTGTTTTGACTCAACGAAATGCCCTCACACACAAACATAAAACATATACCCGAAAAATAGCATAATTGCGCTCTCAGCCCCACCGCCAGCGGTAATTAATTGCCCCTTAAACAGATGTTTTATGTCCACTGAAACAATTGACAACGGAGAATTTGTCTCCAAACCTAAAACAGGCATAATAGGCCACTGATTTTATGCCAGATTAACCGCCCGGTTCCCCATGTGCACCGTTGACAACCCGGCATCAGGCACCCTGAGCACCACGTTATCTGCCTGAACACATACTGGCTTTTACCCAGCGATCGAAGTGGACACATCTTATGAGTGAAGTACAACATCACCGCCTTATTATTCTTGGCTCCGGCCCGGCGGGATACACCGCAGCCGTTTATGCAGCACGTGCTAATCTTAACCCCGTTGTTATCACCGGCATGCAGGCCGGCGGTCAGCTTACCACCACAACAGACGTCGATAACTGGCCCGGTGATGTAGACGGTGTTCAGGGCCCTGAACTGATGCAGCGCATGCAAGCCCACGCGGAACGCTTTGACACTCAGGTACTGTTCGACCACATCCACACCACTGAACTGACCCAGCGCCCTTTCCGTCTGATTGGCGATATGGGTGAATACACCTGTGACGCACTGATTATTGCTACCGGCGCATCGGCCAAATACTTAGGCCTGCCGTCTGAGGAAGCCTTCATGGGCAAAGGCGTCAGCGCCTGCGCTACCTGCGACGGTTTCTTTTACCGGGGTAAAAAAGTGGCAGTGGTTGGCGGCGGTAACACGGCAGTTGAAGAAGCGTTATATCTGTCGAACATTGCGGCTGAAGTTACCCTGATCCACCGTCGCGACAGCTTCAGTGCTGAAAAAATTCTGCAGGATAAAATTATGGACCGGGCAGAAAACGGCAACATCAATATTATCTGGAACAATACACTGGATGAAGTGCTGGGCGACGACATGGGTGTGACCGGTATCCGCATTAAAAACAAGTTGGACGACAGCACACAGGATCTGGAACTGGAAGGCGTATTCATCGCTATTGGCCACCAGCCAAACACCGGTATTTTTGACGGCCAGCTGGATATGAAAGATGGTTACCTGACCATCAACTCCGGCACCAGTGGTAACGCGACACAAACATCCATTCCGGGCGTTTTCGCCGCCGGCGATGTGGCGGACCACGTTTACCGCCAGGCAATTACTTCTGCCGGTTTCGGCTGCATGGCAGCACTGGACGCGGAAACATTCCTGGATAACTGATATTTATCAGACATTTTGCTATACATAAACGGCGTCATTCAGGACGCCGTTACTTTTTAAACAGGACTGAAACCCGTCACCATGATTCCCTGGCTAACCCCTGAGTGCAGCTTTCCACCCATTGAAGAAGCGCTGGATGAACCAAACGGTTTGCTCGCCGCCGGTGCAGACCTCAGCCCGGAACGGCTGCTAAGCGCCTATAAACAGGGAATATTCCCCTGGTTTGCAGATGATGAACCTATTCTGTGGTGGTCTCCCCACCCCCGTTGCGTGATGCGCCCGGACGCCATTCACATCTCAAAAAGCCTGCGTAAGCAGATTCGGCGTGGTGGGTTCAGTGTCAGCTTTGACGGGGATTTTGCAGCGGTCATTAAAGCCTGCGCAGAGCCCCGGCCCGGCCAGCCGGAAACCTGGATCACAGAAGATATCCAGCAGGCGTATATACGCCTGCACCGCCTGGGGCACGCCCATTCAGTAGAAGTCAGAGAAGGTGGTCAACTGGTTGGCGGGCTTTACGGTATCGCCATCGGCAAACTGTTTTTTGGTGAATCGATGTTCAGCCGCAGCACCGACGCGTCTAAAATTGCTTACGTTTTTTTTGCTAAACAACTGCAAAAATGGGGCTATGCTTTAATTGACTGTCAGGTTTATAACGATCACCTGGCCAGCCTGGGAGCAGAGGTCATCCCCAGAACGGAGTTTCAACATTACCTTGATCGCTATCTGGATACCCCCTGCACACATTCCTGGCAATTTGATATAGCAACAGACGACATAGTGAGCAGCCGGTGACGAATCTCAAAACGTTACACTTCTATACTACGCCGGAACATGAATGCAGTTATCTGGACGGCGTACAGGCAAAAACCCTGTTTGTGGATCCCCACGAAATTATTGCGACGGACGCTTACAGCCAACTGTCTGATCTTGGCTTCAGGCGGAGCGGCAAACATATTTACCGCCCTTACTGTAACCATTGCCAGGCCTGTATATCCGTACGTATTCCGGTCAGAGAATTTCATCGCAGCAAAAGCCAGCAACGCATCTGGAACCGCAACAAAGACTTACTGGTCAGCCAGATCGCCCCCAAATTTACCGATGAGTACTACCAGCTGTACGCCCGCTATATCGAAGCACGTCATGCCGATGGTGATATGTACCCTCCCAGCCAGAGCCAGTTCAGCACTTTCCTGGTTGAAAGCCAGCAACAGGGCTGTTTCATTGAATTCCGCCTGCCCGACAAACAGTTAATCGGCATTGCTGTTATCGACGAGCTCTTACAGGGATTATCGGCTATCTATACCTTTTTTGACCCGGCACACACCCGCCGCAGCCTCGGCAGCTACGCTATTTTATGGCAGATTGAGGAGGTACTTCGCCAGGATAAAGACTACCTTTATCTGGGCTACTGGGTGCGGGATTGCCAGAAAATGTCTTACAAAACCAGCTTCCGCCCACTGGAAATGCTGTTACAGGGTGAGTGGTTAAACGTAGATGTATGACCCAAATCGACATATGCGGCGAATATGCAGAGAAATCTCTTTGATATAGCAAACAAATAAGGCAAAATACGGCGCTTCAAATATTAGCAACCTAGGTAGGTACTGAATGTCCAAAGAAGATAGTATTGAAATGGAAGGCGTTGTCACCGACACACTGCCTAACACCATGTTTCGCGTAGAACTTGAAAACGGTCACGTTGTGACTGCACATATCTCCGGCAAAATGCGTAAAAACTACATCCGCATCCTGACTGGCGATAAGGTAAAAGTTGAGCTGACACCTTACGATCTGACCAAAGGCCGCATCACCTACCGCGCCCGCTAATTACGGTTTTCCGGCTCTGCAACTTATTAGCTAACTGCTGACTAATGAAGCATCCATAGCTGTCCGCCAGCGCCGACCTTAATAAAAAAAACCGCTTGTTCTCACAAGCGGTTTTTTTATGCACCGGTTTTAGATATCAGGCCATTGCCGCAACGACATCCAGCACCAGTTCATTATTTTCATCCACGCTGATTTCAACCTCACCGCCCTCTTCAGACAATTCACCAAAGAGAATCATTTCAGCCAGCGGTTTCTTCAGCTGCTCCTGAATCAGACGTTGCATCGGACGCGCACCCATCGTTTCGTCATAGCCTTTTTCCGCCAGCCATGTCCGGGCTGCTTCATCAATGTTCAGCTGAACGCCCTTATCATCAAGCTGCACCTGCAACTCAGTCAGGAACTTATCAACCACACCTTTGATAACATCCATTGGCAGCGCTTTGAACTGGATAATACCATCCAGACGGTTACGGAACTCAGGCGTGAACATCTTCTTAATCGCTTCCATACCATCAGTGGTATGGTCCTGATGGGTAAACCCGATAGAAGCCCGGCTCATCTGCTCAACCCCCGCATTGGTGGTCATCACCAGGATCACATTACGGAAATCAGCCTTACGGCCATTGTTATCCGTCAGCGTACCGTTATCCATTACCTGCAGAAGCAGATTAAAGACTTCCGGATGGGCTTTTTCAATCTCATCCAGCAGCAATACTGAATGAGGCGACTTGGTAACAGCTTCGGTCAGAAGACCGCCCTGGTCATAACCCACATAGCCCGGCGGTGCACCGATCAGACGGGATACCGTATGACGCTCCATGTACTCAGACATATCAAAGCGAATCAGCTCGATGCCCATAATCCGGGCCAACTGGTTTGTTACTTCTGTTTTACCGACACCGGTAGGCCCCGAGAACAGGAATGAACCCACTGGTTTATTCGGTTCTTTAAGGCCGGCACGGGATAGCTTGATCGCGGCAGACAGCGTATCAATTGCCTCGTCCTGACCCAGCACCACCATCTTCAGATTCTTATCCAGCTTCTTCAACTGTTCCTTATCTGAAGCCGTCACATTATTGACAGGAATACGGGCTATCTTAGCGACGACACTTTCCACCTCAGCCACATCAATCAGCTCAGCACGCTGTTCTTCAGGCACCAGACGCTGGTACGCCCCTGCCTCATCAATAACATCAATTGCTTTATCCGGCATGTGCTTATCATTGATATAGCGATCAGCCAGCTCAGACGCTACCCGCAAAGCGTTATCCGTGTAAGTAATTTCATGATGCTCCTCGAAACGGCTGCGCAACCCCTGCAGGATACGGTAAGTATCGTCAACAGAGGGCTCAAGCACATCCACTTTCTGGAAACGGCGCGCCAGGGCACGGTCTTTTTCAAAAATACCGCGGAACTCCTGGAAGGTAGTAGAACCGATACAGCGTAACTGACCCGAACTCAGCAATGGCTTGAGCAAGTTAGACGCATCCATAGAACCACCGGACGCAGCACCGGCACCGATAATGGTGTGAATTTCATCAATAAACAGGATGGCATGATCCAGTTTACGGATTTCATTCAACAGACCTTTAAGGCGTTTCTCAAAGTCACCCCGGTATTTGGTACCGGCCAGCAATGCCCCAAGATCCAGAGAATAGACAGTACTCTCAGATATCACCTCAGGCACTGAACCTTCAATAATCAGCTTTGCCAGACCTTCAGCAATGGCCGTTTTACCGACCCCGGCCTCTCCCACCAGCAGCGGATTATTCTTACGGCGACGCGACAGAATCTGCACCACCCGCTCAACCTCATCATCCCGGCCCACCAGCGGATCAATATTACCCGCCTCAGCCTCTTTGTTAAGATTGACCGCATAGTTTGCCAGCGGGCTCTTATCTTTCTCAGCCGGTGCACTGGTTTCGCTCAGATCATCCAGCGCAGCCGGCTCTTCTGAATCTGAAACTTTGGAAATACCGTGGGAGATATAATTAACAATATCAATACGCTCTACACCTTGCTGCTGGAGCACATACACAGCCTGGCTTTCCTGCTCGCTGAAAATAGCCACCAGCACATTGGCGCCAGTTACTTCAGATTTACCGGAGGACTGCACATGAAACACTGCCCGCTGCAGAACCCGCTGAAACCCAAGAGTTGGCTGCGTTTCAAGATCCGGAATGTTATCCGGCAGTAAAGGGGTGGTATCTTCAATAAAAGATGACAGGGAAATTCTTAACTTATCAACATCTACGCCACATGCCTGCAAAACAGAATGGGCTTCTGAGTTATCTAACAAAGCCAGCAACAGATGCTCAACCGTCATAAATTCATGACGTTTTGCACGAGCACTATTAAAAGCCACACTTAGCGTATCTTCTAATTCTTTATTCAACATAATTATCGCTCCGCTACGCTTGCTCGACTTCACACAGCAACGGGTGCTTACTCTCCTTAGCGTACTGATTCACCTGAGTTGCTTTTGTTTCTGCGACATCCCGTGTATACACACCGCACACAGCTTTACCCTTAGTATGGACTGTTAACATCACTTGTGTGGCTTTTTCTTGATTCATTGAGAAAAAAACCATTAATATTTCCACCACAAAGTCCATCGGGGTATAGTCATCATTCATCAATAGTACTTGGTACATTGACGGACGTTTTAGTTCAGGCTTTGCGACTTCTTCGACAACGCCAATTCCATGATCATGCGGATCCTGGTCGTCGCCAGAGCAACGAATTGCCGCTTGTAAATGACGCATATCACATTTCACAATATTTACCAATTTTTGCATCTCATAATGGGGAGTCTTGTAATGCTCGTCTAACTCCGAAGAATGTTATAATTTTTTTAGCAGGAGGAATAATAAATTTGTTGTATCGGTAGTCCCTGCGAGACATTTTCAGTAACAAGGAAGTACCTCAGCTGTAGTACATTGTATCAACAGAGGTCGTTCAGTTAACAGACCCAGGGAACTCAGGGTCGCAGTTTTAATCGGAAATTGGGGGACACCAATGTACACAGGGAAAGTCAAGTGGTTCAATAACGCCAAAGGCTTTGGATTTATTATATCGCAAGAACATGATGAAGACTTATTTGCTCACTATTCAGTAATCCTTGTTGACGGCTATAAGAGCCTGAAAGCCGGACAGGAAGTGAGTTTTGAGACGACACCGGGACCTAAGGGTATCCACGCGATCAACATCAAACCTATTGAAGTTAAGGCACTGGAAGAAGCTGAAAACTCATAAGCAACTCCTGAACACTTCAAACGATAAAAGGCAGCTTAAGCTGCCTTTTTTTATGGCCGCGTTTATGCGTGCATATGACTGATGATTGCCGCACCGAAGCCGGAACTTGAAACCCGGGTAGCCCCTTCCATTAAACGCTCAAAATCATAGGTGACAGTTTTTGCCGCAATTGCACCGTCCATGCCTTTAATGATCAGATCAGCAGCTTCCAGCCAGCCCAGATGACGCAACATCATCTCAGCAGAAAGAATAATCGAGCCCGGATTGACCATATCCTTACCCGCATATTTCGGCGCGGTGCCATGGGTTGCCTCAAAAATGGCCACACGGTCAGATAAATTGGCCCCGGGCGCAATCCCTATCCCCCCGACTTCGGCAGCCAGCGCATCAGAAAGGTAATCACCGTTAAGATTCAGGGTTGCCACCACATCATACTCTGCGGGGCGTAACAGTATCTGTTGCAGCATCGCATCTGCGATAACATCCTTAACAACGATTTCCCGCCCGCTGTCCGGATTCTTGAAACTCATCCACGGACCGCCATCCATCATTTGCGCACCAAACTCATGCTGCGCCAACTCATAGCCCCATTCCTTAAAAGCACCTTCAGTAAACTTCATGATATTGCCTTTGTGCACCAGCGTCAGCGAGCGGCGGTCGTTATCAACGCAGTACTGCAATGCTTTGCGTACCAGACGCTTAGTACCTTCCTCTGACACTGGCTTCACACCAATACCGCACATCTGATCAAAGCGGATCTTTGTCACACCCATCTCATTCTGGAGGAAATCAATCACCTTCTGTGCTTCAGCCGTTCCGGCCTGCCATTCGACCCCGGCATAAATATCCTCTGAGTTTTCCCGGTAAATAACCATATCAACGTCTCCGGGATTCACCACCGGGCTGGGAACCCCGCGGAACCAGCGTACCGGACGCTGACAAACATATAAATCAAGCTCCTGACGCAGTGCCACATTCAGAGAACGTATCCCACCACCGACAGGGGTCGTCAGAGGCCCTTTAATACCAACAGCAAAATCGTTAAAAGCCTGCAAGGTTTCATCCGGCAACCAGGTATCCTGATCATAGATCTGCGTTGCCTTCTCTCCGGCGTACACCTCCATCCAGGCGATTTGCCGGCCACCGCCGTATGCACGCTTAACCGCGGCATCAACCACATCCATCATCACGGGCGTCACATCCGCACCGATACCATCGCCTTCAATAAACGGAATTACCGGACGGTCTGGCACCTGTATTAAGTCGCCACCGGTAAATGTTATTTTCTCACCCTCAGGAACACGAATATGTTGGTATGCCATAGCTTTCTCCACGTATACTTACGCCCAGAAAATTCTGAATCCGGTCAGAGCCGTCAATCCATACGCTTCGGCACAGAAGAATACGGAATCCAGCTTCCGTCACAGTCAGTTTTAAATATAGTTTTCAGGATACCGTCCTACAAATGTCACGCGTCATACTTTTTAATAAACCCTTTCAGGTTTTAACCCAGTTCACTGATAACGAAGGCCGTGCCACCCTTGCTGACTTTATAAAAGAACCCGGCGTATACGCCGCCGGCCGGCTGGACTATGACTCCGAAGGCTTACTTATTCTGACGGACGACGGTCAGCTGCAGCACCAGCTGGCCAACCCCAAATTCAAAATGGCAAAAACCTACTGGGCTCAGGTTGAAGGTGACATTGATGAAACAGCGCTGAAAGCACTGTCTGACGGTATTGAGCTGAAAGACGGAAAAACCCGGCCGGCTAAAGCCAGAAAAATCAGTGAACCGGACATATGGATACGCACCCCGCCAATCCGGGAACGTAAAAACAAACCCACAAGCTGGGTTGAACTTACAATCAGTGAAGGTAAAAACCGCCAGGTCAGACGCATGACTGCTGCCGTCGGGTTTCCTACGTTACGGCTTATCAGAGCCAGCATCGGCGAATGGAAACTGGATACCCTGAAACCGGGAGACAGCCGTACTGAGACCATCTTTCTGCCAGACAACAAAACCGGCAATACCGCCCGCCGGCCTCAGAGCAAACAGAGTGCCAACCGAAAAAAACCGACAGCCTACACAAAAAAGAAATCAGGCTTTAAACCCAGGAAGTAAGCGAAAGCAACGGCTACTTATCCCAGGCACCCGCCCGCTCAAGATCACTGTCTTTCGCTGCCACCCAGGCTTCACCCTGCTCGGTAATTTCTTTCTTCCAGAACGGCGCATCACGCTTCAGATAATCCATTATGAATTGCGCCGCAGCGAATCCCGCCACCCGGTGCGGACTGGCGACACCCACAAATACAATATTATCATTCAGAGACAGTTTACCGACACGGTGAACAATCACAATTGCGCCCAAATCCCAGCGCTCGCGGGCCTGCTGGGCAATCTTCTCAAGTGACTTTTCGGTCATCCCGGGATAATGCTCAAGCTCCATCGCCAGCAACCCGGGACCCGATGCCATTTCACGCACGATTCCCGTAAAGGTAATAATTGCACCATGAGCACCATCATCGTCCCGAATTAAGGCATTCAAACCACTGATATCGAAATCTTCCTGCTGAACTTTGATGATATTGCTGACCACCTGAAACTCCGTACTACAAACACAAAAATGACTATTTAAAACTCAGGAAAAGCATGACCAGAAATGCTAAGGTTGTCCACCTAAAAAGTCATAACCGATACGGATATTTTACACCTATGCGCTGGACTCCACATGCCACCGTTGCAACCATTGTTGAGGATCAGGGGCGCTTTCTGTTTGTAGAAGAACACTCCCCCTCCCTCAACAAACTGGTGATCAACCAGCCAGCCGGGCACCTTGAAGCCAATGAGAGCTTTATTGAAGCCGCCCGCCGGGAAACACTGGAAGAAACCGGCTGGCACGTCGAACCGGAATTGCTGCTGGGCATGTATGTTTACACCGCACCGGCTAATGATACGGTTTATCACCGTTTTTGCTTCATCGCACGGGTTATTTCTGAACAGCCCGGAGCGGAGCTGGATACCGGCATAGAACGGGCACTCTGGCTTACTTATGATGAGCTGCTTGCCCGCAAGGAAGACCTGCGCAGCCCGATTGTTTTGAAATGCCTGGACGACTATCTGCGGGGACAACGGTTTCCGCTTAACTTTATCCATGAATAAGCTTTAATATTGCTTTCCGCATCCCCATATTAGAATTTTGCACACAGCCATTACGAGCCAGTATTTTTTATGAGTAATAACGCCAATACCAAAGTCATTGTCGGCATGTCCGGCGGTGTTGATTCATCTGTTTCCGCCCTGCTACTGCAACAACAGGGCTATCAGGTTGAAGGCCTGTTCATGAAAAACTGGGACGAAGATGACGGTACCGAATATTGCACCGCTATGGACGATCTTGCAGATGCTCAGGCAGTCTGCGACAAACTGGGGCTGACATTACATACTGCAAACTTCGCCGCCGAGTACTGGGACAACGTCTTTGAGCACTTCCTGGAAGAATATAAAGCCGGGCGTACACCGAACCCCGACATCCTTTGCAACCGGGAAATCAAATTCAAAGCATTTCTGGAATATGCCCAAACTCTGGGCGCTGACAAAATTGCCACTGGCCACTATGTCCGCCGCAGCGATATAGATGGCGCAGCCTGCCTGCTTAAAGGTCTGGATAACAATAAAGACCAGAGCTACTTTCTGCATCAGGTGGGCAGTGAAGAGCTGGCGATGACACTGTTTCCTGTTGGCGAACTGGAGAAGCCGGAAGTTCGCCGCCTGGCTGAAGAACACGACCTCATCACCCATAACAAAAAGGACAGTACCGGTATTTGTTTCATCGGTGAACGTCGATTCAGCGATTTCCTTAAGCAATATCTGCCTGCACAGCCCGGCAACATCGAAACCCCCGACGGTGATGTAATTGGCACCCATCAGGGCCTGATGTACCACACCATCGGCCAGCGACAGGGATTAGGCATTGGTGGCCTGAAAGATTATCCGGAAATCCCCTGGTTTGTCGCTGAAAAAGATCTGGACCGTAATATTCTTATTGCGGTTCAGGGCACTGCTCATGAACTGCTGTTCAGTGACTGGCTCACCGCCAGCGATATCTTCTGGATTACCGAACCTCCAGCAGAATTGCCAATGCGCTGTCACGCTAAAGTCCGCTACCGTCAGGATGATCAGGCCTGCACTATTGAAGCAGGCGATAATGGTGGCTATATCATCCGCTTCGATGCGCCTCAGCGCGCCGTCACCCCCGGACAGTCAGTGGTATTTTATAATGCTGAGATTTGTCTGGGCGGCGGTGTAATTGAAACTACCGGTAAGAAGGGCTAACCAAACCATGTCACAGGCAACTCATAATCAGGCAATCGCGCTGGCAGGCCTGTTTCAGGCAGCCAGCTTAGTTGAGCAGATCGCAACCCGCGGCATGGTGCAGCAAAGCAACCTGGAAACCTGTATTCGCAGCATCTTTATTACCAACCCTGAGAGCACTGCTGAGATCTATGGCGGCGAACGCGACCTGCCCGTTAATCTGGGCCAGGGATTTCGCCACTTGCAAGAGCTGATAGATAAGGACCGCTCAAAACAAAATCAGGATGTAATTCGCTACGCACTAAGCCTCCTGCACCTTGAAAAGAAACTCAACAAGCAGCCGGAATTGCTCAACACAATCGCCGAGCGCTTACTGAAAATTGAACAGCAGGCGAAGTACTTCAACGACGAAGAAGCTCTGGTGGACAATGCCGCTACTCTGACCCACCCGACCATTATTGCAAATCTGTCCAGCCTTTATCAGGATACCCTGAGCACATTCAAATTCCGCATTCAGGTTACCGGCGATCCCCGCCATCTTCAAAACACTGAAAATGCAGATAAAATTCGTGCACTCCTGCTGGCAGGCATCCGTGCAGCCGTTCTGTGGCGACAAAGTGGGGGCAAGCGCTGGCAGCTGTTATTTTTTAAATCCCGCATACGGCCCGCCATTACCGATATCACCGGACGCTGACCCCCCCCCCCTGAAAATGCACATCTGCAACTTATGAATGTGTAAAAAGACGCCGGGCGGATTTTCCTCGTCCGGCGTTTTCGCTATAATTCGCGCTCAAAATTTAATTCATCAGGTAATGCCTCGTTATGGATCTCTCTTCTTTAACTGCTATTTCCCCCGTCGACGGCCGCTACGGCAGCAAAACTGCTGACCTGCGCCCGGTATTCAGCGAATTCGGTCTGATCAAAGCCCGTGTTGAAGTGGAAGTACGCTGGTTGCAAAAACTGGCTTCTCACCCACAAATCACTGAAGTACCGGCACTGAGCGATGCAGCGAATGCCGTGCTTAACCAACTGGTCGATAACTTTGGCGAAACTGAAGCCAACCGTGTTAAAGAAATTGAACGTACTACCAACCACGACGTAAAAGCGGTTGAATACCTGATTAAAGAACGCATTCAGGACAATGCCGAACTGGCGGCTGTCAGCGAATTCGTTCACTTTGCCTGTACCTCTGAAGACATTAACAACCTGTCTCACGCACTGATGCTGAAGCAGGGCCAGACGGTCATGCTGCCACTGATGCAACAGGTAACTGATGAGATTGCCAAACTGGGCCGTGACTTTGCTGAACAGCCAATGCTGTCCCGTACCCACGGTCAGACAGCCTCACCAACCACCGTTGGTAAAGAAATGGCTAACGTTGCTTACCGTCTGCAACGCCAGATCAAGCAGCTGCAAAACGCAGAACTGCTGGGCAAAATTAATGGCGCTGTCGGTAATTACAACGCTCACCTGTCTGCTTACCCTGAAGTAGACTGGGCGCAGAATGCACAAGAGTTCGTGGAAAGCCTCGGCATTAACTTCAATCCCTACACGACTCAGATCGAGCCGCACGACTACATCGCAGAGATGTTCGACGCTGTGTGCCGCTTCAACACCATCATTATCGATTTCGACCGCGATGTATGGGGTTACATTTCTCAGGGCTACTTCAAGCAGAAGACCATTGCCGGTGAAGTAGGCTCCTCAACTATGCCGCACAAGGTAAACCCGATCGACTTCGAAAACTCTGAAGGCAATCTGGGTATCGCGAACGCAATCATGCAGCACCTGGCCGCAAAACTGCCTGTTTCCCGCTGGCAGCGCGACCTGACCGACTCGACCGTACTGCGCAACATGGGCGTAGGCTTTGGTTACAGCATGATTGCTTATCAGGCCAGCCTGAAAGGTATCAGCAAGCTGGAGCTGAATGCAGCCCGCCTGAACGACGATCTGGAAAATGCCTGGGAAGTACTGGCAGAACCTATTCAGACAGTTATGCGTCGTTACGGCATTGAAGAACCGTATGAAAAGCTGAAAGCCCTGACCCGCGGTCAGGATATGAACAAGCAGACTATTCAGGCCTTCATCGATACTCTGGAAATGCCACAGAGCGCCAAAGATGAACTGAAAGAGCTGACGCCACACAGCTATATCGGCAATGCTCCGGCTCAGGCCAAAGCAATCTGATTAGCGAAGCTATTCAGCAGGCATAAAAAAAGCAGGGGTATACCCCTGCTTTTTTTATGCCTGAACGGTTCAGTAAAGATAAAAAATCAGCGCATCTCAGCAACAACCGTTAAAAGAAATACCTGATCGCCAGTAACAGCTGACGCTCCTCGCGATCTGCCGGCTCACCTGCATAGACACGTCCCGGACGGTTAGAATTGATCCAGGTATGCTCAACCGACAGAAACAGTGGCTTTGAATACCGGTAGGTATAATTCAGCGTCGCTGCCTTACCGTATTCATTATTATTGTCCCCCACCGTCTGATCCCGGTCCGTCACAGAAAATTCTTCAACCCGTCCGGTAACACGGTGTTTCCCCATTCGCTTACTCAGCATGACGTAGGCACTGCTGTAATCATTATCAACCACCGCCCTGCCGTAAACATCATTCATCAGGGTATCGCCCGTCATATACTGAGCACTCAGCTCAAGCCTATCCGCCAGCAACCAGCGCGCACCGGCGTAATAAAACCGGGTACGCCAGGTATACTGGCCATTTTCGACAATGTCAGTTCTGGCATTATTATCATAATACCCAACATTCAGCTCACCCTGACGGCGCCAGCGAATCTGACTTTGCAGGTGATAACCGGGACGATCATCAAGCTCGAGAAACGGATCAGATTCAGCCGCCTGAGGCTCGAGCTTATAGCCGCTTTTTCTTGCTTCCAGCGGTGGAATTTTACGTTTTTCACCCCAAAGGGTTTGCCGGGAACTGCTGGTCCAGCCATGCCAGGCCAGCAACGCTCCTGTCGGATCATTATTAAAGAAGCCGGAGGCAGTAAAGGTAAGATCATAACCGGCATCATTCAGCTTACCCAGGCGTGTCCAGCTGAGCTCCGCCCCCAGCATCCGGACTTCTTCACCTATCCAGGTATTCAGCACAGAGCTGTTAAGGGTATTCTTAGCCGCCCAGGCAAAGGCTTTATTCTCCAGGGAAATCGCCGGATAGAAGAGCCCTACACGGGACTGAATCCGGTGACCGGATTCGTTCGGCACGCCACGGTACTTAAAAAACGTTTCAGTAATGCCCAGACCGTTGTCTTCACCATCAAGATAGCCATTCGCCACCGAGTGAAAGCTCAGACCTGAATCCCACTCCAGTACCAGCTGCACACCCGCCTGTCCCAGATATGCCTGCCCACCGTTATCCGTGCCAAACTTACCTACTCCCCCCTGACGATAGCTGTCAGAAGTCTTGCTATGGGCCAGCCGGTAATCAATAACACCGTTCAGTTTACTTTCTAACGCATTAGCCTGAGTAACCAGTGCGGCACTGACAACCGCCGCAAACACAGTGCCCTTTTTCAGCACGCCTCCTCCCGGGAACTCAGTTCGGCGTGTTCCTTTAGCCATGGTGTCAGCACATCCACAGACTGAGGCCGGCTGATATGATAGCCCTGCGCCAGTTCACAATTATTAGACGTCAGCCAATCCAGGGCAAACTCATCTTCGATACCTTCAGCCACCACACTCAGCCCCATACTGTGAGCCAGCTCAATGGTCGACTTAACAATAATCTGATCAGACTGATCATCACTGAGCCTCTGTATAAATGATTTATCAATTTTCAACTCATGAACCGGCAACTGCTTGAGCTGCGCAAGTGATGAATAACCGGTGCCGTAATCATCAATAGAAATCCTCATTCCTACGTCCTTAAAACGGCTGAGCAGCTTGATCGCTGACTCAGGGTCCTCAACCACAGCACTTTCAGTTACTTCAAGGGTAATTTTTCCGGCAGGTACAGCCAGCTCCCCGACAGCACCGCAGAGAAAACTGTAAAAATCCGGATCTTTCAGGTTAGCCGCCGAAATATTAATCGCTATTCCAAGGTCCAAACCTGCGGAACGCCAATCATTATATTGCCTGAGTGCTGTCATAATAACCCAGCGGGTAAGCGCATTAATTTGCCCGGTCTGCTCAGCTATATGAATAAAATTATCCGGTGGAACCATACCCAGCGTTGGATGAATCCAGCGCACCAGTGCTTCTGTATGCGTCACGATACGGGTCTTCAGATTCAGCTTCGGCTGGTAAAACAACACCAGCTGATCACCGCTGATTGCCTGCTTCAAATCATTGATTAGATTTAGCCGTTCGACGCTGTTTACGTCAAGATCAGGGGCAAACCACTGCACCTGCTGACTGGTTGTCCGGGTATGATGTAATGCGATATCCGACATTCGCAACAGACTCTCCGGATGCCCACTGTGTTGCGGATACAGAGACACGCCGCTTCTCACCTGTAACTGGAATCCAAGGCCTTCATAGTCAAATACCGGCTCCAGTGCCGCATCAAGATTATCCAGACACCGTCGCACACAACTGTCCGCCTCAGACACCGGACAATTATCCGTCAGCGCAACAAACTCGTCTGCACCCAGGTGACATACCAGCTGAAAACCTTCAACGCGGGCTAATCGCTCTGCCAGCGCCTGAATAACACAATCTCCTACCTGATGCCCCAGCGTGTCATTAACATCCTTTAACCTGCTGAGATTCAGCTGAATAACACCAAAACCTTCATTTTGCTGCTGACATAAAGAATCGAGAATAATCTTAAGGAAGTTCCGGTTCGGCAAATCTGTTAACGGATCATGATTAGCACGGTGCGACAAAGCCTGCTCACGGCTTAATACCGCTTCCTGCATCAGGTTAATCTCATCGGCTAGCTGACCCAGTTCACTCTGATCATTAAGATGAACAGTCTGATTGTAATCACCGCTGGCAACAATCTTTGCCTGTTCAACCAAACGTTTTACCGGCCGGGTAATTGAAGCTGAAATCCAGTATGCACCCGCCAGTGAAAGCACCAGCGTACCCACGGCAAGAATCAGTAGCTTCCACCACTGCTGCTGCAAAACCTCTACAAAATTCGCCCGCAAACCATACATCGCAACGCCGAAACGCAGGTGCTGATCTTCCGAAATCTGATGACTGATAGCAATGAACTGATCATCAACCGGCTGATAACTGATGATTTTTTCAGAAAAGCTGACATCCGCGGTCGGTGAGGACGAAGCCACCAGCCACCAACCCGCTTCACCTTCTACAACAAAATCTGTTTCGAGCCCCGTGATCCCCATAAACTCAGTTGCCAGACGGGCATCCACCTGAAAACCAAATACCACCCAACCAATCGTTTTAGCACCCACTTTTACCGGTGAAAGACTGATCTGGTATACATCCTGACCCATTGCGTACAGATACCCCTGATCGGCATTCATCAGCCAGTCAGGAAAACGGAACTCAGTACCAACCTCATCACCCCGGCGGACCTTTCGCTCACCTTCTTGCTGCGCGACACTGACCAGCTGCGCATTCACAATCCCGTCAGAAGAAACCGTCATCGCCAGATCGGCATGAATCCGCTTGCGGTGATTATTCAGAGCAACCAGTAAACTGCGCTGATCCTCGTTGAAAACCTGTTTAATGCCATAGTCTTTAGAAACGGTCTCTGCGAACGCAGCCAGATATTCAATACGGCTGGAAAATAACTCAGTAAATACTGTTTTAGCCGTCGTCAGGCGGTTATTCACCTCCTGCTTCTGCTGATTCTGATTACCGACATACAGAGTCCAGAAAGCCACCCCCTGCACAAATAACAGCAGCAGTACAAAGAAGATAAAAATTTTACTTTGTAAGCTCTTCACGCGTATAAACTCACTTAATAGTCAGATAAGAAATCAAAATCGTCATCGCTCTCCTGCGAAGGTGCTGCATCCATACCACCCACTAACCGCGCCGTTACCGTCGCATCAGCCTGTAAATTGACTACCTGTGATTCACGGTTATTATCTGCCTTCAGCTGCGGATGCCAGACCGTCACCTGATAACGTCCGGGCTCAGGTGTTTCCAGGCTAAGAGTCCCTGCCGCTGAAGTTTTACCAAACACCGGAGTATCTACCAGCAGGAGATACCCGGACATCCAGTCATGAATGTTACAGCCCATTGCCACTTCACCCGGCTGGTTGAGCCCATTTTGCAAACGCTTCTCACCGGCTTTGATCTTAAATGAGAAACGGGCGTCACTGTCTACAGAATATATGTGATGGGTAATGTCATCCTGGTTATCAAACAGCACAGAATTTCCTGCCTGGGAAACGCTGACATATGGCGCAAATGACTTACCCTTCTGACCAACACTGATAACTTTATCGGTTGCCGGCAGCTGCTGGTCGTCCAGCGGCACTGCATACACCACCATATTTTCTAACGGTTCACCGGAAGCGCTAAGGACCTGAACCTCCAGCTCGATTGCCATCACAGGGAGCGAAAGAGCAAGCCCCAAAAAGCAGCCCACATAACCACCGGCAGTCATTCCTGACTTCATACCTGTCACTGACACACACGCCTCCTGAGTACCAAAAATCCATTCAGATTTTGCCTTTACAGCAAATTTATTCACCCGGGATTCATCTGAAGCCCGATTAATTCTGACCTGAATATACAGTATTATTGACCCGTGACTTGTTGCAGAAAGTACATTTTTACGTAAAAAACATCTCACTTTGTGTTTCACGTAACCCCCGCCACACGGGGTGTTCAGACTTTGACCAGGACAGTCAGCTATACTGCGCGCAAACAAAAAGGCCGGCAATAATGCCGGCCTTCGTTCAGTGAAGTTTTATTTTTGGCTGTACCATATGGCCAACTTTCTGGGCAAGAATCAGGCACATACCTTTTAGCCAGCCATGGATGCTTAACTGGTGCATCCGGTAAAGGGACATATACATCAGCCGGGCAATCTTACCCTCAACAAACATTGTTCCCCCACTCAGGTTCCCCATCAGACTGCCAACGGTACTGTAGCGGCTCAGATTCACCAGTGAACCATGATCCTTATATAAATAAGGCTTAACCGGCCGGCCTTTCATCTGACGCCTGATGCTGGCGGCAATATGACTGGCCATCTGGTGAGCGGACTGTGCTCGGGGCGGTACCCACGAACCATCAGGCTGCTGACAGGCCGCACAATCCCCCAACACCCAGATATTATCATCAACGCTGGACTGCAAACCGGGCCGGACAACAATCTGACCGCCACGCCCAAGCTCAAAATATTCCAGCTCGCGGATAAAATCCGGGGCTTTAACCCCTGCAGCCCACACCATCAGATCGGCCGCAATTAAATCGCCATTCTGGTCAACATACCCATTCTCATCCGCACGGGTTACGCGGGTATTCTCGTGCACAATCACACCCAGACGCTGAAGCTCCCGCCGCGCCGCAGAAGAAATGCGTGCAGGTAGCGCCGGTAAAATACTCGGCCCAGCCTCAAGCAAATCTACCTGTAAACGGCTGGCGGACATTTCAGGCATCCCGTATTGTTTCAGCAAATTAGCCACATGGGTAAGCTCAGCCGCAAGCTCAACGCCGGTAGCTCCACCACCAACGATGGCTAACCGTAGCTTTTTATCCGGCGCCTGCTGATTAATGCGCATAAAACTGTTCAGCAAACCCCGCTGAAAGCGTTCAGCCTGCTGATGGGAATCCAGGAAATAACTGTGTTCAGCTACACCAGGAGTGCCGAAATCATTACTGACACTGCCGACCGCCATAACCAGCGTGTCATAACTGACAACACGTTCAGGCAAGACCTGCACGCCATACTCATCATCCACCGCCGCCAGATGAATCTGCTTTTCAGCCCCGTTTAACCCAGTCATCGTCCCCAGCTGGAACTGATAATAATGCTGCCCACTGTGCGCCCGGTACGAAACCCCATCAATACTCATATCAAGCGAGCCCGTAGCGACTTCATGCAGCAAAGGCTTCCAGATATGATTTGGATTACGGTCTACAAGAATGATTTTTGCCCGTTTATTTTTGCCTAACCGGCTACCTAAACTGGCTGCCAGCTCAAGGCCACCGGCCCCTCCCCCTACGATTACAATTGTTTGCATGATACATCCTCAAAATAAAGTCAGCTTAAGCCACTGCTTTTAAAACAATGACTTAAGCTCACCTTATTCGGAGGCAGATAATACTACCTGCTACAGATATTCAGTAAAAAATACCTGCGGGACATACAATAGACGAAAGCATAGTCCGCCGCTATACCCATGACTGGATAGCTCAGTTAACCGGGCGACAATTACCAGACATTAGCTGATTCGCTTCAGCAGGCAGATTTATATCCAGAGTTGATACCGGCAATAACGCCAGATTTGATAGCCGGTTAAAATCCAGCGTTTGCTTGTTCAGGACGATAACCGTCAGACCATTCAGCATTGCATAGTGACGAAACATTGCCCCCTCGTAACTGACCTGATGATCAAAAAGCACGAAATAATCATCACTGCCGGCAAGCTTACACAGATACTGGTGCCCGGACGCCTGAACACCTCCTGCCAGCCAGACTAACAGCATCATCCGAAACACAGCAAAAACAATCGTTTTCATAGCAGCCTCGCCGCTCACACCCACAGGCAGCAGCGCCTCACAGATAAAAACTCAGTATAGTGCGCCCTGGTGACCCGGCCAGCCCCGAAATAACAGGCATAAAAAAAGGCAGCCTGAGCTACCTTTTCTGTCAACATAAATGCTACTTATTCTTCAGCTGCCGCTTTTGGCTGCTCGGTGTTCTCGTAGATCATCATTGGCTCAGATTCGCCAGTAATGACACCTTCATCAATCACAACCTTACTGACATTTTCCTGAGATGGCAGTGAATACATGGTATCCAGCAGCGTTTCTTCAAGAATTGAGCGTAAGCCACGGGCACCCGTCTTACGTGCCAGCGCCTTCTGAGCAACCGCATGCAGTGCAGATTCACGGAAGTCCAGTTCGGCACCTTCCATTTCAAACAACGCACCGTATTGCTTGGTCAGAGAGTTTTTCGGTTCAGTCAGAATCTGAATCAGCGCACCTTCATCCAGCTCGGCCAGCGTTGCCAGCATTGGCAAACGACCAACAAACTCAGGAATCAGACCGTATTTAACCAGATCTTCCGCTTCCAGATCACGCAGCACATCAGTAACGTTCTTAGAATCGTCTTTGCTGCTGACAGTTGCATTGAAACCGATTGAGCTCTTTTCACTGCGGTTACGGATGACCTGATCAAGACCGGCAAATGCACCACCACAGATAAACAGGATGTTTGAGGTATCTACCTGCAAAAACTCCTGCTGCGGATGCTTACGACCACCTTGCGGAGGCACAGAAGCAACCGTCCCCTCAATCAGCTTCAACAGCGCCTGCTGAACACCTTCACCGGAAACATCCCGGGTAATGGAAGGGTTATCTGACTTACGGGAAATCTTATCAATCTCATCAATGTAAACAATGCCCAGCTGAGCCTTCTCTACATCATAATCACACTTTTGCAGCAACTTCTGAATGATGTTTTCGACATCTTCACCAACATAACCAGCTTCAGTCAGCGTCGTCGCATCAGCAATAGTGAATGGAACATTGAGCATCCGCGCCAGCGTCTGAGCCAGCAAAGTCTTACCGCTACCGGTCGGACCAATCAGCAGAATGTTACTTTTACCCAGCTCTACTTCAGCATTACTGTTCTGCTGAAAGCGCAACCGCTTGTAGTGGTTATATACCGCGACCGACAACACCTTTTTAGCACGTTCCTGACCGATAACGTACTCGTCAAGGTTATGCTTGATTTCAGCAGGTGTTGGCAGATCATCACTTTGCTCAACATCTTCACTGACCTGCTGTGTTTCTTCGGTGATAATGTCGTTACACAGATCCACACACTCATCACAGATGAATACAGATGGGCCTGCAATCAGCTTTTTAACTTCGTCCTGACCTTTACCGCAGAACGAGCAATACAGCGTTTTGCTGTCATCGCCGCTGTCTTTGCCGTTGATATCGTCTGACATTCAACTACCTCTTTCCTCAGGCAACCAGTGCTGAACCCGGCTACCATCTAATCAAAATCTACCGCCATGCTGATAATTATAGCGGTTCATCACTCCGGAGCAGTTCTTAATGCCGCATTATAAGCGCTACAACTGTAGCATACGGCAAACATTACTACCCTGAAGTTTAGCGACGTTCCATCACCGCATCAATCAGACCGTAATCCACCGCAGCCTGCGGTGACATGAAGTTATCCCGGTCGGTATCGCGGGAAATCACTTCCAGATCCTGATTTGTGTGATGCGCCATAATACCATTGAGACGCTCACGGATAGACAGAATTTCTTTAGTATGGATCTCAATATCAGTCGCCTGGCCCTGATAGCCCCCCAGCGGCTGATGAATCATCATCCGGGAGTTAGGCAGACAGTAACGCTTACCTGCAGCACCACCGGTCAGTAACAGCGCACCCATGCTGGCAGCCTGACCAATACACATCGTACTGACGTCCGGCTTAATAAACTGCATAGTGTCGTAAATAGACAGGCCCGCAGTCACAGAACCACCCGGAGAATTGATATACAGGTGAATATCCTTATCAGGATTTTCAGACTCCAGGAACAACAGCTGAGCTACCACCAGATTAGCCATATGATCTTCGACCTGGCCAACCATAAAAATAACGCGTTCTTTAAGCAACCGGGAGTAAATGTCATAAGAACGCTCGCCGCGAGCAGTTTGCTCAACAACCATAGGTACCAGGCCACTGCTGGTGATCATTGTTGGGCCGTTATAAGTTTGCGACATACCTAATCTCTCCTTTGATCCTGAACTCGGTGCCCTACACAACCAATAAAAGCACCCTGAAAAGCAAAAACGGCGGCCGACTTTACGCCGACAGCCGTTATTTTATAAACGCAAATCAAGCAGTTGGCAATTATGCTTCTGCTTCAGCCTCTGCGTCTTCTTCCTGTGCTTTTGGCTCAGCAGGCTTGATAGCGTCTTCGTAGCTCAGCGCCACTTCAGTAACCTTAGCGGATTCCAGCAGCAGATCCAGTACCTGATCTTCCATCACCAGGCTCTTAACCTGACCCAGCATTTCTTCATTGCTGTTGTACCAGTCGATAACCTGCTGAGGATCCTGGTAAGTAGCAGCCAGTTCATCAATGGTTGTCTTAACGCGATCTTCATCAACCTGCAGTTCGTTTGCCTTGATAACTTCGTTTACCAGCAGACCCACTTTAACACGCTTCTCAGACTGCTCCTGGAACATTTCTTTCGGCAGCATTTCAGGATCGATGTTTGCTTCCGCACCACCAAACTGCTGAATAGCCTGACGACGCATTGCATCAATTTCGCTGTCGATCAGCGCGGCAGGAACATCAATTGCGTTCAGCTCTACCAGCTGACCGAAAACAGCTTCTTTCAGCTTAGTTTTCAGCGCTTGCTTAACTTCACGCTCCATGTTCTTGCGAACTTCAACTTTGAAGCTGTCTGCATTGTTTTCTTCCAGACCGAACTTAGCAAAGAACTCTTCGTTCAGTTCAGGCAGCTGCTGTTCAGATACTGACTGAACCTTAACCTTGAATACAGCCGCTTTACCTTTCAGATCTTCAGAGTGGTAATCTTCAGGGAAAGCAACATTCAGCTCAACGTCTGCACCGGTCTCAGCACCCGCCAGACCGTCTTCGAAGCCAGGGATCATGGTGTTAGAACCCAGTACCAGGTCCATACCTTCGCCTTTACCGCCTTCGAATGCTTCACCGTCGATGAAACCTTCAAAATCGATCTTAACCTGATCGCCATCAGCAGCAGCGCGCTCTACAGCAACCCAGTCAGCTTGCTGCTTACGCAGAGTTTCGATCATCTGATCCAGATCTTCGTCTTTTACTTCAGCGCTGTTCTTTTCGATTTCAGCCGCAGAGAAATCAGCCAGAGCGATTTCCGGGTAAACTTCAAAAGTAGCGGTGTAAGAGAAATCTTCACCTTCTTTGTCGTTCTTGAATTCGATGTTCGGACCACCTGCAGGTGTCAGGTTTTCCTGCTGAGTAGCCTGGTAAAAGCTTTCCTGAATCACTTCACCGATGACTTCCTGACGAATTCCTTTGCCGTAGCGCTTCTTAACTACTTTGGCCGGAACCTTACCAGGACGGAAACCGTCAATACGAACAGTACGGGCAGTTTGCTGCACGCGCTGAGCAACATCATTGTCTACACGCTCGGCCGGTACAACAACAGTCACCTGACGTTCTAGACCAGTAGTCGTTTCTACAGAAACTTGCATGGAATTCCTCGCAAAAAATTATTTGTATCGTTACAAATCAAAACACTTACAACCTGCATGCCATTGAAGCTAAAACACTCTTACGCAAGCAGGGCCAGAATATCTAAAGGCGGGAATTTTCCGGCAAGCAGCCGGATTAGTCAAGTGAAAAGCTCTTAAATAGACAGCAAAGCGCAGATACAAAAAAAACCGCCAAAAGGCAGCATCATATAATCAGGTTTGGAAGCATTAAATATAACGATAAAGGAAATTGGGGTGGACGATGGGGCTTGAACCCACGACCGCCGGAATCACAATCCGGAGCTCTACCAACTGAGCTACGCCCACCACTACATATACATCGCTTTTCCAAACTGGCGGGCCAAGAAGGATTCGAACCCTCGACCACCGCCTTAGAAGGGCGGTGCTCTATCCAGCTGAGCTATTGGCCCATATTGGAAAGCTTACTCTATGAATCAGATACTTGCCTAAAGCAGGCTCTCTTTTCATTGAGCTTCAGGCGTTTTAATTCCCGAACCCCTGAATCTTCAGCGCTCTGCATTACTGCGTTGATTGCCTCGCCTCAAGGTGGTGCGCATATTATATATGAGCCCCTTTGGCGTCAACACCCTTTTTTATTTTTTTAAAGAAATAAGTCAGTTAGGCAGATTTTCTCATGGTACGTGTTTAATTCTTCACCAACCGCACATTAAAACGGTTAAAAACTGCACGGCGATATAAAAGCGATGCTTTTTCAGGTTAATTTCATCCCTCACCTTCAGCATTGGCTGATATTTGTGGCCCGGTTTAAAAATCAATACCATAGCAAAACAGGCTGTTGCCACATTCCCTGTAAAGCACATACTGCTTTCGTACTTTAAGGATACCGTCATGAACTGGAAGAAAGGTCTGCTGGTTGCAATCATTGCACTGGTAGTAATTGCATTCTTTATTTTCGACTTAGGCAGTTATCTCAACCTTGGTTATATAAAATCTCAGCAAGCCTCCCTGCAAACCTGGGTAGACAGCAATTTACTGTTTTCAGGCCTGGCTTTTATGGCTGTTTATATAGCGGTAACTGCCCTCTCCCTTCCAGGCGCAGCCGTTATGACGCTGGTAGCCGGTGCAGTTTTCGGCCTGTTATCCGGCCTGATTCTGGTTTCATTCGCCAGTACTATTGGCGCTACGTGCTCATTCCTGATTGCCCGCTACCTGCTGCGTGAGCCACTGACCAATAAATTCCAGTCTCATATTGATCCTATTAATGCGGGTATTGCTAAAGACGGCATGTTCTACCTGTTTACCCTGCGACTGGTGCCACTGGTACCTTTCTTTGTTATTAATCCTGTTATGGGCCTGACAACCATGCGGGCCAAAACCTTTTACTGGGTAAGTCAGCTTGGCATGCTGCCGGGCACTGCAGTCTATGTAAATGCGGGGACACAGTTAGGCGCAATCGAACAAGCAGGAGACATTGTTTCCCCCGGACTTTTACTGTCTTTCTGTTTACTGGGTATTTTCCCGTGGATTGCCAAAGCCATTGTTAGCGGCATTAAGGCGCGTCATAAATACCAGGCGTTCAGTAAGCCAGCCTCCTTTGACACCAATATGGTCGTCATCGGCGCTGGCGCCGGCGGACTGATCACTTCATATATTGCTGCCGCCACGAAAGCGAAAGTAACACTGATAGAGAAACATAAGATGGGCGGTGACTGCCTGAATACCGGCTGCGTCCCATCCAAAGCGCTGATACGCAGCACGCATTTTCTGGCAGATGTCCGTGACGCAAACAAACTTGGTATTAAAAAAGCTGAAGTTGAATTTGATTTTGCCGACATCATGGCCCGGATCAGACGTGTCATAACAACCATAGAACCTCACGACTCTGTGGAACGCTATGAATCCTTAGGGGTAGACTGCGAGACCGGCGAGGCGACCATACGCTCCCCCTGGGAAGTCGAAGTGAACGGCAAAGTAATCACGACCCGCAATATCGTCATAGCTACCGGTGCACGCCCTGCCATTCCCAACATCCCGGGTATTGAAAACCTGACACCTCTGACCTCAGACACTGTCTGGGATTTACAGCAACGCCCTGAACGCCTGCTGGTTCTCGGTGCCGGTGCTATCGGCTGCGAACTGGGACAGTGCTTTGCACGTTTAGGCAGCCAGGTATCTCTGGTCTACCGTAAGCCACAAGTGCTGACCAATGAAGATCTGGACGCTGCTAAAGTCGTCGAAAGTAAACTCCTTGAAGACGGTATTAACCTGTGCGCTGAACATACTCCGGTCAGGTTTGAAAGCTACGGCAGCCAACACACCCTGATCTGCACACACATGGGCACTGAACGGCGCATCGATTTTGACCAACTGCTCGTTGCCACGGGCAGAACGCCAAACCTGCACGGGTTTGGTCTGGAAAATATCGGCCTGGTTAACAGTGGCGATAAACATCTTGAAGTGGATGACTATCTGCGAACGGAGCTGCCTAACGTTTTCGCTTGTGGCGACGTCATTGGCCCTTACCGCTTTACACATGCTGCGTCACATCAGGCATGGTACGCCGCAGTTAACGGCCTGTTTGGCCAATTCAAACGCTTTAAAGTGGATTACAGTTTCATACCGTTTACGACTTACACCAGCCCGGAAGTTGCACGCATTGGCCTGAATGAAAAACAGGCGATCGATAAAGGCATTCCTCACGAAGTGGTGAAGTATGATCTGGACGATCTGGACAGAGCGATCACCGACGAAGCAGCTTATGGCTTTGTAAAAGTACTGCTTAAGCCTGGCAGCGATAAGATTCTGGGCGTTACGCTTGTGGGTGAACATGCGGCAGAAATGCTGCCGGAATTCGCACTCGCAATGAAGCATAAACTGGGGCTGAACAAAATTCTCGGCACCTTACACGCGTATCCAACCATTAATGAAGCGAACCGCTTTGCAGCCGGCGTTTGGAAAAAACGCCATGCACCGAAAAAAGCACTGGCCTGGCTGGAAAAATTCCACCGCTGGATGCGTAACTAAACGTAACGCACATCGCTTATCCCGCCCCTGTTTAATCATAAAGGGGCGGTCACCCTGCTCTCTTCTCTTTCCTTGCACCCAGACGGACTGATAGCTCATACGCTTATAAACAGATGAGACAAAAAAAACATCTGTACCGCTATCTCTTCAACATAATGAGTAGCTGCTTAGCATTATTTGGTTGTTTCTGAACTACCATTAAGCCAATATGCTATAAACGCATGGACGCAAACTAATACCCAATTAGTCTTAGTTTTGGTTCAAGATTGAGTTCAGGTACCCGCCACTGTTTTCTTTTCCCGGCACAGAACTCGGTTCATTGATACTGAGTAGGTATATTTTGTGATTTCAAAAAAGTCTCAGATGTCCGGCGTTACTGGGCTGAGTAAAAGAATACTGTTCTACATTCTGATCTGCAGCTCCTCAGTCACCCTGATTCTGACGCTGCTTGAACTGTATTTCGAATACCGCATCGATGTAAATCTGCTCGAGCAGCGCTTCAAGTCTATTGAAGTCAGCTATCTGCCCAGCCTGAGCGAAAATATCTGGCTGTTTAATACCGACGTTGTAGAGTCTCAGATCCGCGGTATTTATAACCTCAATGACGTCATCTACGTCAGCATTGTCGACGAAACCAATACCATCGTGAACGCTATCGGCGACAAGCAAGCCAAGCACATTATTTCCCAGACGTACCCTATCGTGCGTGAGCAGCAGGGAACCATTAATCAGCTGGGGCACATAGAAGTCTGGGCAACACTGGATAATATTTATGCCAGCCTGCGCAACCGCCTCGCCGTTATCCTGCTGGGCCAGGGGGTAAAAACATTCCTGGTATCCTTCCTTATCCTGCTGATCATTTTTAAAATCATCACCAGCCGGGTATCACGGATTTCGCAATTAGTCGGCAGCATTGATCTATCTGATGATCAGAAAAACCAGCTGGAGCTGTCAGTTCATAAAGCCATTGCGCGCCCTAACCGACCCCATGATGAACTGGATGAGCTGGCACAAACGATTGACTCAATGCATGGAAAAGTGCGCCAACTTTACCTTCAAAGTGATGAGCAACGCCGAAAACTCAGCAGTATTTTTGAAGGTTCTCATGACGCCATCCTGATTATCGACCTGACTAACAACAGCATTATCGATTTCAACGGTAAAGCCTGTGACATGCTGAACTTTACTGCTGAGCAGCTCAGAGATCTGTCTTTCTATGCCCTGTACAGCGGCGCCCATAACCATATCCGTAATTTCCTGGATGAAACCCAGCGTACCGGCTGGAACATTCAGGAACTGACGTTCAAATCCAGGCTTGGCAATCTGATCCCGACTGAAACATCCGCATCTATTATCGAGATCAACGACCAGCCCCACTTACTTACCATCTGCAGGGATATCCGTGAGCGTAAACAGCAGGAAGCTAAGATTGATAAAATCACTAACTTCGATCAGCTGACGTCACTGCCTAACCGGGTTTTGATGCGGGACCGGATAACCCAGACAATTATTCGCAATCAGACATCCCCTAACCGTTATGCAGTGATGATTGTCGACATCGATAATTTCAAGAGCATTAACGACACACTGGGTCAGGGCAACGGTGATCTGCTGATTAAAGCCACTGCCAATATCATTCAGTCTATTGTCCCCAAAAGTGACTCTCTGGGCCGGCTCAGTTCCGATGAGTTCCTGCTACTGGCAGAATTACCGGAATCAGATAGCACCATTGCCCGGAAGATAACAGCAAAACTGGCAGAGCAGATCCGACAGGCATTTGATGAAACCATGCTGGTTGCGGGTTCACTGATTAAGGTATCGGTAAGTATCGGCTGCGCCATGCTCGAAGACGATGGCAACAGCTTCGATGAGCTGCTACGCCACACTGACCTGGCATTGTGCAAAGCTAAAGCAGACGGCCGTGACCGGGTCGTATTCTTCAGCCCCGGTATGGACGCAGAGGCCAATCAGAAACTGATCCTGAAAACCGCCCTGCACCGCGCCCTCAAAGCCAAAGAGTTTGTTCTGTTCTATCAGCCTATTATTGACCTGAGCACACGCCAGACAGTCTCCGTTGAGTGCCTGTTACGCTGGAAAACACCGGACGGGAACATGATCTCACCGGCCGAGTTTATTCCTGAACTGGTATCCAGTGGCCTGATTCTGGATGTGGGTGCCTGGGTAATAGAAGAAGCCTGCAGTACCATGGCACAACTTGACGAACAGGTTCCGATCGCCGTCAATGTCAGCCCCTGCCAGTTAGAATCCGATGCAATTATCACACACATCGAACATGTGCTGGAAGAAACCGGCCTGCCCCCTCAGATGCTGGTGATAGAGGTCACTGAAGACCTGATCATTCAGGATAAAGGATGGGCAATCGAACGCCTCAACCGGCTCAGTAAAATGGGGGTTAAAATCGCACTCGATGATTTCGGTACCGGCTATTCATCCCTCTCCTATCTGAAGATTCTGCCGGTTGATAAACTTAAAATTGACCAGAGTTTTGTCCGCGATATGCTGACTGATCCTGAAGACTCGGCAATCGTGGCAACCATTATCTCCATGGCGAAAACCTTAAAGCTGGACTTAATAGCCGAAGGCGTTGAAACCGAACTGCAGGCCCAGCATCTGCGACAACTGGGCTGTGGTAAAGCACAGGGATATCTGTATCAGAAACCTCAGGGCGACCTGAGAAAAAGCATTCAGTACCAGGAAAGCGAGCTCGAAAAAATAAGCAATTTATAACGCCGCTGTTAACGATCAACCGGCAGCGCTGCGACAATCATTTTTCCTGCTCACCTTTTGCTATCACGACAAAGGGATGATTATGAAAGCAATGATCTTAAGTGGGCTGTTAATCTTTATCTCATTGGTATCTCCGGCACCGGCATATGCCGATTCCACAATCATTCTCAGCACGATACAGCGTCTGCCAATATCAAATGACCTGCAAACAGGCCTCGCTGACCGGATAGCGACAGAGGCCTTTCGCCGTATCGGCATCCGGGCAATCATCAGGAAAGTACCTGCCCGACGGGCATTAAGAGATGCCAACGCAGGGCTGCATGACGGAGACCTTGCACGCATTGCCGGTGTCACTCGCACGTACCCTGACCTGCTCCCCGTACCGGAAATCACCTGGGTTGCCGAAATTGTCGCCTTCAGTAAAAACAGCCAGATAACAACGCCGGACTGGAAAAGCCTGGAAAAATACCGGACATCCTACATCCGGGGCTGGGTGGTATTTGAAAACAACCTTCCTGATACTCCGATGGTTGACAAGGTCGTCACCCCTGAAGCCCTGTTTAAAATGCTGAAAATGGACCGCGCAGAGTTAGCTTTATATGAAAAGAAGATGGGTTATGGATTACTCAGCCAGCAGCAGAACAACAGCAACATACATGCCTTGCAGCCCGCGCTGACAATTGAACCGATATATATTTACCTGCACCGTAAACACGAAGATCTGCTCCCCAGGGAGGCAAACGCAATCAGAGAGATGAAACAGGATGGTAGCTACGAAACCATTGTTCAGGACTGCCTGAGCGAAGTACTGAGCCCCTCAGCCCTACAAGCCTATATAAGACTGCAACAATCCTATGATGCATCAGTTTCGCTGCAGGAAACGCAACTTCAGTAAATACAGCCATTCAGGCCACGCCTGCTTCAGCCATAAATACTGATATTTAAAGGTCAGTTTCAGCCAGCCATGGGCAGCATATTTTCGGGCACTGGTCGGCAAAGGGATACCCACTGAACACAACGGTAAACCCGTCTGCCGGGCATGCCAAACCAGTAAATGATCCTCACCGTATGATGCGTCTTCTGAATACCCCCCCAGACGTGCAAAAGACCGGGCGGACAGGCAAAAGGCCTGATCACCGAATGGCACACCCAACAAGCCGGAACGCAGGTTCGCCCCCCACTGGTTCAGCAACACAGGACCGGCACCGTCATGTCGGAATGCCAGTGGAAAATAATGCAGAGCATCAGAGTTATGCATCATCCGCTCACTCAGCTGCTGGCAATGCAGCGCCTCAATATCAGAATCCAGATGTAAAAACCAGATAAACCCGCCACTTGCTACTGCTGCACCGGCATTCATCTGCTTTGCCCTGCCCGCTTCGGCGCACAGAACCGTTACACCACGGGTATCCTGAAGATGGCGACACAAGTGCCGGGAAGCCTCACAGCACACCAGAATGATTTCCCAGTGCCGCAGCTGCAAGGCAAGCTTTTCGTCATAGCGGAAGATATGCAGCAAACGCTCAGGCAGCTCGCCCAACTCAGTTTCTGCAGGTCCCACAGGTATTACCACCGACAGACTAGACACTGATGATCTCCGGTTGTCTTACATCAGGTTTCACTGCATGAAGACCCATACTTAAAACAACTGAAACAACGGTGATGCCGCATACTGATCCGTTGCTCTAATGCTGCTGCCAGATCATCACCCAGATCATATTCTGTATCATCGTCTACCAGCGTACAGGCATATACACGCATACGGCCCTTCTGCTTAACCAGCATCTTACTGAAGGCACACATAAAGCTGCGCCGTGACTCTTCTGTATGATATTGCGTCATACAGTTAGTGGTAATGTCCGGGCCATGCCCCATGCTGCCCGGCGGCAGAAAATCCGGAAATGCAACGAATTTAATGTCTGCAGGCAGTCCAAAATCATTCAGCACATTCCGGTACGCCTGCTCCACTGCAGCAGTATCTTCACCGTCAGCCATATGCCGTGCCAGTGATACACTAAAGCCACGCTCATGCAACATCTTCATGCCGGTTAACGCACTGGCAAACATCCCTTCACCACGGCCCTGATCATGAACAGACTCATCAGGGGAATCAATGCTGACCCGAAAGCTTACCGGATATTCAGTATCCTGTAATACGTCCAGCTGCTTAATCCGTTTCTGTAATGCATCAGTACCGTTCGTCAGCACCAGGCAAGGCGCATGCTTTGCCGCCGCCTGCAGGATTTTAACCAGATCTTTAGCCAGAAACGGCTCCCCCCCGGTAAAGGAAAACTGCTGAACCCCCAGCACCACAGCCTGCCGTATGTAAGGCTCTGCATCCACCAGCTTAATCAGCTCTAGCCGGTTATTGCCGGGACCTGAGCCTTCAAGACAAAAGTCACAACTTAAATTACAGGCTGTACCGGTATGAAACCAAAGCTCTTTCAGCTCATGGGGCGATATATATCCCCGCGAACTGCCATCTTCAGTCTGATACCAACTACGACTGCGAATTACCTCCATCCGTCATGCCCCTCCAGCAATTGATCGGTAATCCGCAGCAGCATTTGGCGCGCCGGCCGCGGATCATTTCGTAAAGTTTCCTGTATACGTTGCAAATCAGCCAGCTGATCAATGTCGTAACAGCCAATGGTGAATCCCACTGACAAGCCGGCATCTTCTGTTTGCTGACATAACGCTTTCCCCAACTGATCAGTACTCCAGGGCAATGCATCCAGCGCGCCCCAGCCCACCGCTGTGCCCATCGCTGTAACACCGCCATCAGCAGCAGGCGTTAACACCACATCATGACTTTCCATTACAGCAATCAGGCTATCATAGAGCCCCTGATCATGCTCCGGAGCATCGCTGCCGATATATATCAGCTTACGATGCCCCTGCGCACGCAGCTGCGCGTCCACCGCCAGAATGCGGTTACCCAGATTACCATCAGACTGTGGTATTACCTGATAGTTTCTATTCCCCAGCTCCGCTGCCCAATCTGCATCCAACTCAGTGGCGGGGGATAACACAACCGGCCCGGGCCACCGGGCAGCATCTTCCAGCACGCAATCCAGCAAGGCTTCAGCTACCTGTAATGCAGCAGGTTTCCCAACACTGGCAGCCAGCCGTTGTTTGCCCTGACCAAGCGCCGGGCGCTTACAAAAAATGACTAAGCTAATATCCTTTGCGAACAAGCGATACTCCAGATGCACAAAAGGCAGAGGGGTTAGCTCTGCCTTTTTAAGATTACAGGGTTATTTTAACTTTCACGGTACCAACTGGTACCTTCACGGGAATCTTTCAGAATCACGCCCTGAGCAGCCAGCTCATCACGAATCCGGTCAGATTCGGCATAGTCTTTATTGGCCTTAGCATCGGCACGCTGTTGTATAAGCGTTTCAATGGCATCGTTACTCAGACCGCCTTCCTTCGCTTCACCCTGAAGGAAATCAGCAGGATGCTGCTGTAACAGACCCAGTACGCCACCAAGGTGCTTCAGCTGCGCAGCCAGAGAAGCCGCCTTAACCGAATTGTCCCGCTTAGCGGTGTTCAGTTCATTCACCAGCTCAAACATCACTGCAAACGCCTGAGGCGTATTGAAGTCATCATCCATTGCAGCATCAAAGCGCTGCTGGTAATCGTTATCTGTATCCGGTTCACTTACCTCAATATCATTCAGTGCCTGATAGAAGCGGTCCAGCTTACTGCGGGCTTCTTTAAGGCTTTCTTCTGAATAATCGATATAGCTGCGGTAATGGACTGAGGACAGGAACATACGCACCACTTCAGCATCGTATTTTTCCAGCACATCGCGAATGGTGAAGAAATTGCCTAATGATTTGGACATCTTCTCAGAATTCACCCGCACCGCACCGGCATGCATCCAGGTATTGACATACTTAACACCGTTTGCCGCTTCAGACTGGGCAATTTCATTCTCGTGATGCGGGAATGGTAAATCCGGACCGCCTCCGTGAATATCAAAGGTCGCACCCAGACAGCATTTAGACATGGCCGAGCATTCAATATGCCATCCCGGACGCCCTGCGCCCCACGGAGATTCCCAGCTAACCTCACCTTCTTTAGCCCCTTTCCAGAGCACAAAATCCAGCGGGCTTTCTTTCGCTTCGTTAACTTCGATACGGGCACCGGCACGCAGCTCATCAACATTCTTGTTCGTCAGCTGACCATAGGTAGCAAACTTTTCGACACGATAATACACATCACCATTGGCCGCAGGGTATGCAAAGCCTTTTTCAATAAGGGTTTGAATCAGCGCCTGAATGCTGTCGATATGCGCGGTAGCTTTAGGTTCCTGAGACGGGCGCAGCACATTCAGCTTCGCTTCGTCTTCATGCATCGCCGCAATCATTCGCTCCGAAAGATCGATAGCCGCTTCACCGTTCTCAGCAGCCCGGTTGATAATCTTGTCATCAACATCAGTAATGTTGCGCACATACTCCACTTCCCAGCCACGTGAACGCAGGTAACGGGTAATCAAATCAAATGACACCATCACCCGGGCGTGACCGATGTGACAGTAGTCATACACTGTCATACCACAGACGTACATCTTGATCTTGCCTGCTTCTATCGGTTGAAAAGGTGCTTTCTCTTTCGTCAGGGTGTTATAGATTTGTAGCATTTGATTTCGCTTATAACTATACAGTTCAAATTGAGCTAAACATTATAAAGAAAATTGACCGCCATGCACCTGCTTAAAGATATTTGTTTACACGCAGATCAAACACTTGCGGCCTTTATGTAGCGTATATTCACCCCCATCACTGATACTGAAATAATCTCAATTGCAAAACGTTCTCAATTACAAATATAATCCCGGCTTTCGCACATCCCGCTTACCCAGCAGGTCAAAACCTTGTCATCAACACTTAAGCCGAAAAGTCTTTGTAAACTCAGCAAAGACAACATAGCCAAACATCTGGATGAGCTGGCTGCAGTTACCCGTAACAGTGAGTACCTGTGTCAGAAGTGTGCCCGTTCAGCCAATGCAAAAAAATGGCTCTGCAAGCCAATTGCGATATAATCATTTTTTAATTCTGTATCAAGGACATAACAATGCTCAGCCCATCTATGCTTGAGAAACTCAACAGCCAGATCAATCTCGAATTTTACTCGTCCAATATGTACCTGCAGATGAGTTCATGGGCTGAATCAAAAGGCTTTGATGGCTGCGCAGCTTTCCTGATGCTTCATGCTGACGAAGAAATGCAGCACATGAAACGCCTGTTCACCTATGTAAATGAAACCGGCGCGATGGCCAAAGTTGGCGCGATTGACGCACCCGTCGAAGAATTTAAATCCATCAAAGATCTGTTCGAGAAGGTCTATGAGCATGAGTGCCTGATCACCCGCAAGATTAATGAACTGGCTCACACCGCATTCAGCAATCAGGACTACTCTACTTTTAACTTCCTGCAGTGGTACGTCGCAGAACAGCACGAAGAAGAAAAACTCTTCAAAGGCATTCTGGATAAAATCGAAATCATCGGAGAAGACGGTAAAGGCCTGTTCTTCATCGATAAAGAAATTGGCCAGATGGCGAATGGCGAAGCCGGTGGCAGCATCATGGAAGCAGACGCTCAGGCGTAATTCACGCTACCCGCCACGGTAAACAAAAAACGCCTGTGCTGATCACAGGCGTTTTTTTATGCTCAGAATTCATTATCCCCTAATACATATTCCGGCAATTCATCTTCGGCCGGCACGGGCACCGGGTTGCCCTCATCATCGATAGCGACAAACTTAAAGATTGCTTCGGTTACTTTTTCCCGCAATCCGATACGCCCCCGGCGTACCCAGGCTTCCACATGGATCTGCATTGATGTCCGGCCAACAGAGAGTGTTTCGGTATACACTCCCAGGATATCACCCACCTTAACCGGCCGGATAAAACTCATGCTGTCCAGCGCGACGGTAACCACCCGTGTCTGGGCCCGCTGCCCGGCACAGATACCTGCCGCCATATCCATCTGAGACAGTACCCAGCCACCAAAAATATCCCCTGCGGGGTTAGTATCATTCGGCATGGCGATTGTCCGGGTTGTCAGACGGCCACGGGTTTTATCTGTTACTGAGGTATTCTGTTTCTGCGTATTCGCATTATTTGATTGGTTCGACACAATGACTTCCGAATAGAGTGGTTAATCTGAGACAGATATATAACTATGCCACATCAGGCACGCGGCTGCTGATTCAATCGTCACTCACTCTCACTGCGCCGCGCAAGCTCTGTCATTAACGCCTGGTTCTCTTCATCATCTGAGTGAAGATTATCCCAGCGATCAAACATAACCTGTTCCTCTACCGCCAGTCGCTTACGCCAGCCAACACTTTCCAACTCAGGCTTCTGATAGAAGAAATCGACATAGCCCAGACAAAGGTATGCAACCGGTGTGACATGATCCGGCAAATTAAGCAGCTCTTTAAGGGCTTGTTTTTCAAAAATACTGACCCAACCGGTGCCGACACCTTCTGCACGGGCAGCCAGCATCAGGTTCTGAACCGCACATACAGTGCTGTAGAGATCCATGGCTTTATCATGGGTACGCCCCAACACAACAGGCCCGGCCTTTTCCGAATCACAGGTAATACAGATATTCAGCGGTGAAGCCATAATACCTTCCAGCTTTAACTGCTGATAAAGCCTGGCTTTATCAGACTCGAACAGCTGCGCAGCCTCTTCATTGGCTTTAGCAAATAATTGCTGAACGCCCCGCTTTACGTCTTCAGAACGGATCAGCATAAAATTCCAGGGCTGCATGAAGCCAACTGACGGCGCATGATGCGCAGCATCCAGGATTCGCCCCAGCACATCTGCGGGAATAACATCAGGCTTAAACTGCCCCCGAACATCCCTGCGGGTATAAATAGCTTTATAAAGACCTTCTAACTGTTGCTCAGTAAAACCATCATCGGTCTGATGCATCATAGGATCGGTCAAAACGTACTCCTGACTCAAAACAACGTATTCAGCGCCGGCACGGGCAGCCGGCGTTACAGGCATAAAAAAACGGCTAAAAAGCCGTTTTTTAGCAAAGTCTAGATTACTTCTTCACCCAGCTGTCTTTCAAGCCAATGGTCTTATTAAATGTCGGTGTCGTGACATCGTGGTCGTAACGGTCAGCCACAAAATACCCTTCACGCTCAAACTGGAACACAGTTTCAGGTTCCGCATTAACAAGCTCAGGCTCAGCCCAGCAATTATTCAGCTCTACATAGGAATCAGGATTAATGTCCGCCAGGAAGTCATCATCGTTTGGTTTTTCAACACTGAACAGACGATCGTAAACCCGCACTTTAACCTGCTTGCCGTGTGTCGCAGACACCCAGTGCATCACACCCCGAGGCTTCATTTCAGCCGGTGGGTTTTCACCGACGGTACCTGGCACCAGCGTTGCTCTGATTTCAGTCACTTCACCGCTGTCATCTTTAATCACTTCTTCCGCTTTAATAACATAGGCGCTGCGCAGGCGCATAAAGTCACCCGGCACCAGCTTCTTAAACTTCTTGCGGGACAAGGTGCTGTCTTCATTGAAGTCATTACGGTCGATGTAGATTTCGCGGGTGAATGGAAGGCTGCGGCTACCCATTTCTTTTTGCGGATGTGCAGGTGCAGTCATCATTTCCACTTCACCTTCCGGGAAGTTGGTAATAACCACCTTCAGCGGATTCAGCACACACATTGCACGGGCAGAATTCTCATTAAGGTCTTCACGGACGAAGAACTCAAACTGCGCCATATCCACCACACCGTCAGTCTTGGCGACAGCCAGGCTGTCACAGAAATTACGGACGGCCTGCGCTGAATAACCACGGCGACGCATTCCGGAAATGGTCGGCATCCGCGGATCATTCCAGCCATTTACCACACCTTCATCAACCAGTTGTTTCAGCTTACGCTTACTGGTGACTGTGTAGTTAATGTTCAGACGGCCAAATTCGTACTGACGCGGCTTACTTGGTACCGGCAGGTTTTCAATAAACCATTCATACAAAGGACGGTGATCAGCGAACTCAAGTGTACAGATAGAGTGAGTCACGCCTTCGATCGCATCTTCCTGACCATGGGCGAAGTCATAGTTAGGATAGATACACCATTTATCGCCGGTCTGGTGATGAGACTGCTTGCGAATGCGGTACAGAATCGGATCACGCAAGTTCATATTAGAAGACGTCATGTCGATTTTGGCACGCAGTACACGGCTACCTTCTTCAAACTCACCCTGCTTCATCCGCTCCAGCAGATCCAGGCTCTCTTCAGCGCTACGTTCACGGAACGGGCTGTTCTTACCCGGCTTGGTTGCCCAGCCACGGTATTCGCTGGCCTCTTCCGGAGAAAGGTCACAGACATAAGCATTGCCATTGCGGATCAGGTGCTGTGCCCAGGCGTAAAACTGATCAAAGTAATCAGACGCATAACGTACTTCACCGGCCCATTTAAAGCCCAGCCACTGCACATCTTCTTTAATGGCATCTACGTATTCCTGATCTTCCTTGGAAGGATTGGTATCGTCGAAACGCAGATTACACTCGCCATTATATTTTTCAGCTGTACCAAAGTTCAGACAGATCGACTTGGCGTGACCAATATGCAGATAGCCATTTGGCTCAGGCGGGAAACGCGTAACAACCTTGCCACCATTACGACCCTCCTGGATATCCTGCTCAATGATCTGATGGATAAAGTTTGTCGGCGGTGTGTTTGTTGTCGAAGCGTCGTTATTACTCATAGTACGTCTTTGATTCCGTTATTATATTCACTTAGCTGCAGCCAAGTTCAAAAGTGAGCAGCATTATAAATCAGCCTCCGGGCAACTGCTACTACACTCAGTATCCACCTGCATTAATTTTCACCTGACGCGACACATTGCCTGACGTATAATCCCTGCTTTGTTTTATTAGGTTTAAAGGTAATTAAAGCCATGATCGTTCTGCAAACTAACTTCGGGGACATTTCTCTGGAACTGAACCATGAGAAAGCACCAAAGACAGCCGCCAACTTTGAGAAATATGTCAAAGAAGGCTTCTATGACGGTGTAATCTTCCACCGTGTGATTGATGGCTTCATGATTCAGGGCGGCGGCTTTGAACCGGGTATGGTCAGCAAAGAAACCGCTGATAGCATCGAAAACGAAGCAGACAACGGCCTGAGCAACAAGAAATACACCGTTGCAATGGCACGTACCATGGATCCGCACAGCGCATCTGCTCAGTTCTTCATTAATGTGAGCGACAACACTTTCCTGGATCACACTGCCAAAACAATGGAAGGCTGGGGCTACACAGTATTTGCTGAAGTTGTTGACGGTTTTGATGCGGTAGACAAAATTAAAGCAGTCACGACCACATTCCGTGCGGGTCACCAGGATGTGCCAACGGAAGATGTAATTATTAAGTCAGCGTCGGTTGCTGACCTGCCAGATCTGGAAGAGATCGACGTCGACGAATAACATGCGCAGCCTGTTTATCTCTGACCTGCACCTGCAGGCATCACGCCCGGACCTTACCCGGGCGTTGCTGAATTTCCTGAACGAACAGGCAAGTCAGTGCCAGCAGCTTTACATTCTGGGTGATCTGTTCGAAGCCTGGATCGGTGACGATGCAATTCCACCCGATGTACAACCGGTCATTGACGCTTTAAAAGCGCTACATGACCAGGGCGTAGAGCTGTTCTTCCAGCATGGCAACCGGGACTTCCTGGTTCAGCACACCTTCGCCGGGCTGACCGGCTGTACCTTGCTGCCCGAAGCGGTCACCGTTAATATTCCTGCCGGCACCGCCCTGCTGATGCATGGCGATCAGCTTTGTACAGATGACCATGAATACATGGAATTACGTACACTGCTGCGCAACCCTCAGTGGCAGGCAGATTTTCTGAGCAAAAGCATTGCTGAACGGCTTGAGATAGCCCGTCAGCTACGCGCAGCCAGCCAGAGCAAGAATGCAGAGAAGTCCATGACCATCATGGATGTCAACCCACAGACGGTGACACAGGCGATGACAGATGCAGACGTCAGCCTGCTGATCCACGGCCATACTCACCGACCGGCTGTTCATGAAGCGGAAGGGCAGCGTCGCATTGTACTGGGAGACTGGGATACGCAGGGCTGGTATCTGGAATGTTCAGAAGCAGGTGAATCACTCATCAGCTTCCCCATTACCGATCAGCAATAACAAAAAAACCGGCACATGGCCGGTTTTTTATTACGTTTCATTCTGTCCTGTTCAGGCTGCTGCGGGCACACCGCTGTGAAAACGAAACTCAGTATCCGGCGATTCAATCAGATTCCGCTCAACTTCACGGAACATAGCCACCCGATCAGTGATATCCCCCCCGGCAGCATCTTCAGCCAGCTTCAGATAATCCTGATAGTGCCGCCCTTCCGACTTCAGTAACGAACGGTAAAACTTCGCGAGTTCATCATCCAGAAACGGCGCCAGCTTGGCAAAACGCTCACAGGAACGGGCTTCAATAAACGCACCGATTATCGAAATATCAATCAGCCGCCCGGGTTCACTGGTCCGGACATGTTCACGCATACCTCCGGCATAACGGGCTGAACTGAGATGACAATACTGAATTCCACGGTCTTCCATCAGGGCCAGTACCTGCTCAAAATGTATCAGCTCTTCGCGGGCCAGACGGGACATCTTATTCAGCAGATCACTGTTATCAACGTAACGGAACATCAGTGTCATGGCGGTAGATGCCGCTTTCTTTTCACAGTGAGCATGATCTATCAGCAGCAAATCCTGCTGTTCAAGCGCTGCCTGAATCCAGCTATCAGGGGTTTCACAGGCAAGGAATTCTTTAATTTCGTCCAGAGCAGACATGTCGTAATCCAACTGAAATTTAGCGAGCCGGGATTATACCCTGCGACCTGCCTGTTACAAACCTGAACACATGATTCAGGGCAAGAAAGTTACCAAAACAATCAGTCAGATGGCCCGTCAGCAGTGCGCCAGATGAAGATCAGTAAACCGCACATCATCGTCAACAGCATCACTTTCAGAATCAGATACTTAACAATGAAAGCTGAGACACTGAAGCTGAGCACAATCAGCACTGTGGCAAGCCGCTTGGTCGCAGGAACAATGCAACGGTACTGTTGCCAGTCACGGATAGGCGGCCCCAGTTTAGGGTGGTTCATCAGCCATCCATGAAACCTGGGTGAGGACTTAGCAAAGCAGGTCGCCGTCAACAGCAGAAAAGGAGTCGTAGGCAGCAATGGCAAAAATATGCCGATAACCCCTAATATCAGAGACAGCCATCCAGCTAACAATAACAACGGCCGCCAAAACGAAGAAACAGGAACAACCTCTTCTGGTAGCACAGATGACTCATGACGAACGCCTGAAGGATCTTTTATCGGACTCATAACCAAACAGCTTAATTGCATGATCAGCACAAACCAAGCTGTAAATACTCATAACCGTTATTTATTTCCGGTATCAGACTATTTGGCCTCTTACACCTGGACAGCAGGGCTAAACTCACCGTTAAGGACAGGCTATAATGCGCACCTTTCTAACTGACAGGACCTTCGTCATGACAACCAGCGACACGCAAAACCCAGAAACGAATCAAACTAAAAACGGGTATCTGGTACTGGCCTCACGCATGGTCTTTGACGAAAAGCTCCCCGTTCGGTTTATATATAAAACCGTGCCTGAGCATCTGAACGATACCGGCTGGCGTCTTTATACGGGGTATGAAACCCCTGAATATCTTGAAGACAATATCGCCAACATGGCCACTGTACCAATGGAAAAAATTACCCGTCTGGATCCGTCACTGGCCCCGTTGCTGGAATATAATGCCGGCACCGTTTGGGAACGCACCCCTGACTCCACCGAATGGCAACGGGTGTATGATTTTAAAATTCCGACTCAAAGCCCCGATGTTGAAATCACCAATAACCTTGAACGTTTCAGTGTGAAAGAAGAAGATCTGGATATCTGAACAGCCGGAATATCAGACATAAAAAAAGCGCCATATGGCGCTTTTTTTATGAGCAACAGGCTTACACCTTGAACTGATTAAGGCCCGTATCCTGCTTTTGAGTCAGCTCAACCATGCCGGAGCATAACTGCGACTGCTCATTTGCACTGTCAGACACTGTCTGACTGATATCGCGGATGTTAGTCGTATTGCGGTTAATCTCTTCAGCCGTCGCACTCTGCTCTTCCGCCGCTGTCGCGATATGAATCGTCATTTCACTGATGCTGCGGATGCTGTCACGGATGTTCAGCAATGCACCGTTCGCTTCGCTGGCCAGCTCGCTGGTCTCGCTAGCCATGTTGCGTCCCTGGCTAATGGTTTGCTCAGCATTCGTCACACCGTTCTGCAACTGATCGATCATTTCCTGAATTTCTTCAGTAGACTGCTGCGTCCGGGATGCCAGTGCACGCACTTCATCAGCAACCACCGCAAAACCGCGCCCTGCCTCACCGGCCCGTGCCGCCTCAATCGCCGCATTCAGAGCCAGCAGGTTAGTCTGCTGCGAAATACCGGTAATAACAGTCAGGATAGATGCAATATTATTACTGAAATCAGCCAGTTCATTAATGGTATTCACGGCGTTATCCATATCAACCACCAACTTCTCAATCGACGTTGTGGTCTGGGAAACAATGCCCGCCCCCTGTTCTGCAGCACGGTCAGCCTGATTGGCCGCGTCAGCAGTATGCTGAGCGTGCTGAGCAACATCCTGCGCGGTGGCAGACATTTGGTGCATAGCAGCCGCCAACTGATCAAGCTCACTCAGCTGCTGAGTCAGACGGGATACAGATTCATTCGCTGAACCGGCCGTCAGCTCAGTATTAGTAAGAATATCCGTTGATGTGGTTTTCACATCCAGAATGAGCGCCTGCAAGTGCGATACAAACTCATTGAAATCCAACGACACCTGACCAAACTCATCTTTACTGTCAACGGACAGACGGTGTCTCAGATCACCTTCACCGGAGTTGATATCGATCAGAGACTCACGAAGGCTCTGCAAAGGTGTCAGCAAACGGGTAGTCGTCAGATACAGAACAACTGAACAGATCAGAACACTCAGCACAGTCACGATCAGAGCACGGGTACCCAGCGCAGTTGCTTCAGCCATCACGATATCTTTCTCAAGAATGACGCCGATCAGCCAGTCACTGCCGTACAGACCTTCAAGCTTAGTGAATGATGTCAGCACGGTTTCATCTTTGAAGCTAAGCTCCTGTAACTGATTCGTCAGTTGCGGCACACCACCGGCAAACATATCAGCCAGCTGCTTACCGTCAAACTCACCGCCCGGATAGCTGATAATATTACCGCTGCTATCTAACAGGAAAGCATGCCCTGCACCGTTAAAATTCAGAGTATTTACAGCATCAGAGATTACCTGCAGGCTGAGATCACCACCAAAAGCCCCTTTAAAAGCGCCATTATCAGTGAACTTAGTCACAGCTGATACAAGCAACAGACCGGAAGCCGCATCATTATACGGTGCAGTCAGCACTGCACGGTTATGCTCCTGAGCATATGGGTACCACGGACGCTTACGGGCATCCCAACCGGTCGGATTCCAGCTCGGATCATTAGTAATACGCTTACCGTCAGTTGCCAAACCACCAAAAATGAGCTCAAACTCACGCTTAAGGATTGGCGTATCAAATGCCTGCTGAATAGCTTCAGGCGTAAATTCAGAATCAATCACCTGAGCGGTCATATCAATCAGTGCCAACTTACCGTTCAGCCAGTTAGTGATTTGTGATGACAACGCCTGAGTGGCTTCCTGGGTATTACTCGCAGCGGTGCTATACAGTGAATCCCGCACGGATGAATACTGAAACCAGGAAAATATTGTAAAAATAACTGCAACCACAGCGGAGGCTATTACTGCAATTTTATGGGAGACTTTCATAGAACCTCTTTATGCTACTCATGTCAGCGAAAAAATTACCCTAGCCGGAACTAATTCTTTTTGTCGTAATCAGACAAATGGGTATTAAGCGAATACTACTTTTGTCGCGTAACACGAACAATCTACTTACATCACAGATTGGGTACTGCTGCCCGCTAAAAATGCTGTCTATAGAGCTGAATCAATAAAATTTGCCGCTTAAAAACGCCTAAGAATCATACTTTTGTATGAAAAAAACAGCCGTCGCAAAACGGCATGTATGAAAGCCAGCAGGTACTCAGCGGCCTGAAATATCAGCTAACCTTTTTTCTGTATGTCTGTAAAAAATCACGTACCTCAGCCACGTCTTTTAAGGTTCGCATTTCCTGCAGCATCTGCTCAGCCTGAGGATAACGGCGCTGCATCATTTTAAGCCACTGCTTGAGACGCCCGTGAACGTACTTGGGAGCCATTTGAACCACGACCCGTTCCAGATAATCCTCCAGAACCGATAACATTACCGGCCAGCTCATCGGATCAAAATCCAGACCACGGTTCAAACTGTTAATCATCAGCCCCAGATCCGGAGAAGCAATCAGACCACGGCCAATCATCACATCATCACAACCACTGACGTCACGGCACTGCAGATAATCTTCATAATTCCAAACTTCGCCATTGGCAGTCACCGGAATATCAATTGCCTCTCTGATACGGGCAATCCATTCCCAATGTGCCGGCGGTTTGTAACCTTCAACTTTGGTTCTGGCATGTACTGCTAACCCATCAGCACCGGCATCGGCAATAGCATGCGCATTTTCCAGCGCCAAAGACTTATCAGCAAAGCCCAGACGCATTTTAGCAGTCACCGGCACACTTGCCGGCACCTCCTCCCGAACTTTCTTAACAATGCTGTGAATCTCATCCGGGAACTGAAGTAACACTGCCCCGCCGCGGTTTTTATTGACCGTTTTGGCCGGACATCCAAAATTCAGGTCAATCCCTGGCGCACCGAGCTTTGCCGCCCTGCAGGCATTCATTGCCATCATCTCAGGATGATTACCCAACAGCTGAACAATTACCGGCACACCACTGGCCGTTTTGCCGCCATTTAACAGCTCAGGCGACAAACGGTGAAATACCTTACGCGGCAGCAAACGGTCAGAAATCCGTACGAACTCAGTCACACAATGATCAATACCACCGATATCCGTCAGCATATGACGCATCGTTGCATCAACAACGCCTTCCATCGGCGCTAAAACAATTTTCATAAAAGGAAACTTAATCGCTGAGGTTACAACACCGGCACACACACAATGGCCACTGAAAACAAAAAGGAGCGCCCGGTTTCCCAGCCACTCCTTCTGAATGCTCTGCCGGCAAAAACCGGCCAACACGGCTTAACTGATCTTGGTTAACAGGTCAGTTGAATCATCGCCATCTTTTGTATCTTCACCCGCTTTAGCCGCGTCATTACGCTTAGCTTCAATACGGTCCAGATAAGCCTGATCGATATCACCGGTAATATATTCACCATTAAACACGGAGCTGTCAAAGCTGTTAATTGCTTCGTTACCGGCACGGACACACTCCTTCAGATCGTCAAGATCCTGATACAGCATCCAGTCACAACCGATCAGTTCGCCCACTTCATCATCAGTACGGTCATGCGCAATCAGCTCATCAACTGACGGCATATCGATGCCATAAACATTCGGATAACGAACAGCCGGCGCAGCAGATGCAAAGTAAACCTTCTTCGCCCCCATATCGCGCGCCATTTCAACGATCTGGCGAGACGTGGTGCCCCGTACAATCGAGTCATCAACCAGCATGACAACCTTATCTTTAAACTCCAGCTCAATCGGGTTCAGTTTACGACGAACAGACTTCTCACGCATTTCCTGACCCGGCATGATGAACGTACGGCCAATGTAACGGTTCTTAATAAAACCTTCACGGAAATTCACGTTCAGATGATGTGCCATTTCAAGTGCGGATGTACGGCTGGTATCCGGAATAGGAATGACCACATCAATATCATGATCCGGACGTTCACGCATAACCTTTTCGGCCAGCTTCTCCCCCATACGCATACGGGATTTATAGACGTTCACTTCATCCATAATAGAATCAGGACGTGCCAGGTAAACGTATTCAAACAGACAGGGAGCAAACTCAGCTTTTGGCGCACACTGTAACGTGCTGACATCACCTTCCTGAGAAATATAAATCGCTTCACCCGGGGCAATATCACGGACCAGGGTATACCCGGAAATATCCAGTGCCACAGACTCAGAAGCCACCATAAACTCGGTGCCTTTAGGGGTTTCACGTTTGCCGTATACCAGTGGGCGGATACCGTTAGGATCACGGAAAGCAACAATGCCGTAGCCGGTAATGACGGCTACAACCGCATAACCGCCGGTGCAGCGCTCGTGCACAGCCTTTACGGCTGTAAAGATGTCATCAGCGGTAGGCACCAGCTTGCCAATCTGCTGCAACTCATGAGCAAAAATATTTAACAGGATTTCGGAGTCAGAGGTGGTGTTGATGTGACGCAGGTTCTCATTACGCATCTGCTCAGCCAGCTGCTCAGCATTAGTGAGGTTACCGTTATGCGCCAGAGCAATGCCGTAAGGAGAGTTCACATAAAACGGCTGCGCTTCAGCCGAGCTGGAACTGCCGGCTGTTGGGTAGCGGACATGCCCAATACCCTGATTACCTACCAGGCGCTTCATGTGCCGGGTACGGAAAACCTCATTGACTAAACCATTATCCTTACGCAGAAAAAAACGATCTTCATCGCAGGTCACCATACCTGCAGCATCCTGCCCCCGGTGCTGGAGCACTGTCAGTGCATCAAAAATCGTCTGGTTTACATAGGACTTGGCAACCACGCCAACAATACCGCACATTTAAGACACCTCAGCTAAGCAATTACAGCAAAGTTAATTATTATTGATCCCGTCGACACCTATATTCCAGATCAGCGAGCCGATATCGGTAGCTGTATCCCGGGTCCAGGTTTCAAGCAACAGGAAGTGGGGAATTAGCTGGGACTCATTCCACCACTGATCACTGACGACCGGTGAACGCACCAGTAATGCCGCCAGCACGACAACGATTAATCCGCCACGCACCACTCCAAAGCCTACGCCCAGAATACGGTCCGTGCCACTCAGACCGGTCGCTTCTACTAGCATTCCGATCAGATTATTAAGGATAGCCCCTACCATCAGAGTAGCGACAAATAAGAGAATAAAGGCCCCGCCGATACGCACTGAAGGCGTACTGATAAAGTCATCCAGCAAGGTGCTCATAGAAGGAGCAAAAAGACGCGCGACAACAAAGGCTGCGACCCAGGTAACCAGCGACAGAGCTTCCTTCACGAAGCCACCGCGCAAGCTATATAGACCCGACAAAACAACGATACCGACGATTGCCCAGTCGGCCCAGTTCAGTGTCATAACAATCAGTTACCCAAGCCCTGATTCAGGGACTGTCAGTAGGCTGAAACAGCCTGTTATCTGCAATGCCGCGGATTCTACCAGAGCGAACCGCATTACCCAATGCCTAACGCGTGGTAAAACGCACGATTATGCCATCAAGACCAAACTGTTCCTTGATCCCGCCCTGCAGCGACTCCAACCGGGTTTTCTGCACATCCGGACCAACAAACACTTTAATCAGACTGCCATTCTTCCGGGTGTAAACTTTATAACCGGCCTTTATTAACTGACGGCGCAACCCTTTAGCGTTATCTTCGTCTTTAAAGCTGGCCAGTTGCAGGGTCCAGGCAACAGTGACACCTTCAGCGTCAAGCGTTGGCGTATCAGTACTCAGATCAATTTCCGGAGCAACCTTTTCAACCGCCTCTGCCAGCACAGCAGGCTTGGCTTTAATGGTTACCGCCGGCTGCGGCTCTGCAGGCTCATCCGTATCCGGCAAACGCTCATTAACCGGTTCATTAATGACGACATCTGCAAGCTCTGGCTCAACAGGAATACGGCTATCAATATGACGCTCTTTATAACCGGCACCATCAAACAGAACAGGCAGCAGAACAACTGCTGCCAAAATTACGATTACTGCACCTACCACACGTTGTTTGAGCACGTCTGTCACACTAGCCTTCCAGTTCAAGTGCCGCCAGCGCACCACTGACGGTAAAGAATGATCCGGCAATCACAACCCGATCACCGGCGCTCAGCTGAGGCACAAGCCCTTCCAGCGCCTGTGCCACATTATCATAAGCAGTTTGACGGTCGCTGGCGACCCCCTGCTGTTGCAGCATACCTGCCAACGCTGCACTGGTTTGCCCACGGGACACATCCAGCGTGACCAGCAACCAGTGGTCAGCCAGATCTTTAAGGTGCACAAGCACCTCGGCAATATCTTTGTCTGCCAACATCCCAAGCACCATCCAGGTCCGGCCTTCGCACCCTTCTGCCTTCAGGCGTCGGGCAACGTACTCAGCAGCCTGCGGATTATGCGCAACATCAAGTGTATACTGACAGCCATGACGCTCAACCCGCTGCAAACGCCCTGTCAGGGTTGCATCAGCCAAACTCTTTCCAAGCGCTTCCTGATCAGGCACCACACCCAGCAACTGCAATACTTGGATCACAACAGCCGCATTTGGTTTCGGTAAATTTATATCCGGCAGGCCGGTGTAGCTGACAACATCTCCATGGGCTGATGTGCCCTGCCAGTCCCAGCTACCATCAGCGTGCTCAGTCAACTGAAAATCATCGCCCCGGGCACAAAGCCGGGCACTGATTTCAGCGGCATAATCCAGCAGCATTTTAGGTGCATCCGGATCCCCGCAAACTGCCGGACGTCCCGCGCGATAAATGCCTGCCTTTTCATAACCGATCTTTTCCCGGTCATCCCCCAGCCAGTCAATATGATCGACAGCGACGGTTGTCACAACAGAAATATCAGCATCTACAATATTGATAGCATCCAGGCGGCCACCAAGCCCCACCTCCAGCAACATAACATCAGGCATGGCATCAGCAAACACGATCAGCGCCGCCAGCGCATTGTATTCGAAGTAGGTTAATGAAGTATCACCACAGGCAGCATAAATCCGCTCAAATGCCTGCACCAACACATCATCCGATGCCTGCTTACCGTTGAGTTTTATACGCTCGTTATAACGCAAAAAATGCGGCGACGTGAAACAGCCTACGGTTTTACCGGCATCCCGCAGCGCCTGATCCAGCATAGCAACCGTTGAACCTTTACCATTAGTACCGCCAATAATGACAACCTGAGAGACTGAGAGATCCAGATTCAGGCGCTGATACACTTCATTCAGACGCTCTAAACCCAATTCAATTTCACTGGGATGAGACTGTTCAATCCAGCTCAGCCACTGTGCCAGATCTTTTTTATTCGCTGTTTGCTCAGACATAATCACTGCCAAAAGTTGCGACCGGGTGGCGGTCAGCAATGCTAAAAAACTATCAGAAACAAGAAAGCCGATTTGCAAGGCAAAATCGGCTTTCGAAATATCAGTTCATGCGACTTATGCTGCAGGCTTACCCTGCATCATACGCAGAATAGAGGACAAACGGTCACGCATTTCACCACGGTTAATAATCATATCAACCTGACCGTGCTCCAACAGAAACTCACTGCGCTGGAAACCTTCAGGCAGCTTTTCCCGTACCGTTTGCTCAATAACCCGTGGTCCGGCAAAACCAACCAGGGCACGGGGTTCACCGACGTTCAGGTCACCCAGCATCGCCAGACTGGCAGATACACCGCCATAAACCGGATCAGTCAGAACAGAAATATACGGCACGCCCGCATTTTTCAGTTTTTCCAGAGCCGCACTGGTCTTCGCCATTTGCATCAGGGAGAACAATGCTTCCTGCATACGGGCACCACCACTGGCAGCAAAACAGATAAGTGGAATACCTTCCTCCAGCGCAACATTGGCTGCCTGAACGAAACGCTCACCTACTACCGCTCCCATAGAGCCGCCCATGAAACGGAACTCAAAGGCAACCGCAACCACCGGCAGACCATTCACTTCACCGCGCATAGCAATCAGTGCATCTTTTTCACCGGTATCTTTCTGCGCAGCCGCAAGGCGGTCTTTGTATTTTTTAGAATCCTTAAACTTCAGACGGTCAACCGGTGTCACTTCTGCACCGATCTCCTGACGTCCGTCTTCATCCAGGAACATTTCCAGACGAGGACGCGCACCAATCCGCATGTGATGATCACATTTAGGGCAAACGCTGAGGTTTTTCTCTAATTCCGGACGATACAGTACCGATTCACATTTGGCACACTTCTTCCACAGGCCCTCAGGAATATTGGTGCGCTTCTTCTCTGAAGAACGCGCCAGAGAGGGTACAATTTTTTCCAGCCAGTTACTCATTATGACTCCACTAACCGCATTTCTTCAGCGGGCTTATTTATCCATGGCCTGACGCATGCTACCGGTAATCGCAGCCACTGCCTCAGGAATCTTATCTTGCTGATCAGCCAGTTCGGCGATCTTATTAACCAGTACGCTGCCCACGATTACACCGTCAGCAACTTCAGAAATTGCACGGGCAGAAGCATCATCACGAATACCAAAGCCAACACCCACAGGCATATCAGTGTGCTTGCGAATGATATCCAGCCGGCTGGCCACTTCATTGACGTCCAGGCTGGCTGAACCGGTCACACCCTTGACGGATACGTAGTACACATAGCCGCTGCCCGCAGCACAGATCTTCTCGATACGGGACTCAACAGTGGTCGGCGCTAACAGATAAATAACATCGATCTGTTTCGCTTTCATCAGCGCACCAAACTCCACCGCTTCTTCCGGTGGCAAATCGACCGTCAACACACCATCAACACCGGCATCAGATGCCGCCTGTGCGAATGCTCCATACCCCATTACTTCAATCGGGTTCAGGTAGCCCATCAGCACGACCGGCGTGGTCTGGTTGGTCTGACGAAATTCAGCCACCACAGACAGCACATCCACCAAACGGGTGTTGTGACTCAGCGCCCGCTCGCAGGCCAGCTGAATTACCGGGCCATCTGCCATCGGATCAGAGAACGGCACACCCAGCTCAATAATGTCTGCGCCGGACTCTACCATCGCATGCATTAACGGCAGCGTAACACCCGGAGCAGGATCGCCGGCAGTCACGTAAGGAATCAGTGCCTTACGCCCTTCGGCCTGTAACTTTTCAAAACAGGAACTTATACGACTCATAATATTCAGTACTCTTGCGCTGTCTGCGTAAACCGCTGTTAAACCTTAATACCATCAATCGCAGCAACGGTATGCATATCTTTATCACCCCGGCCGGACAGGTTAACCAGCAGAATCTGATCTTTACCCATAGTCGGCGCCATTTTCATTGCCTGAGCAATAGCATGACTGGACTCCAGTGCCGGCATAATGCCTTCAACCAGCGTCAGGCGACGGAAAGCATCCAGGGCTTCATCATCATTAATAGCCGTATATTCAGCCCGGCCAATATCCTTCAGGTAAGAGTGTTCAGGCCCTACTCCCGGGTAATCAAGACCGGCTGACACCGAATGCGTTCCCAGAATCTGACCCGCATCATCTTCCATCAGGTAAGTACGGTTACCGTGTAACACACCAGGACGACCCGCCGTCAGCGGTGCCGCGTGCTCACCGGTTTCCAGACCATTACCGCCGGCCTCAACACCCACCATGCGAACATCAGCATCTTCAATGAACGGATGGAACAATCCAATCGCATTTGAGCCACCGCCGACGCAGGCAATCAGCGCATCGGGTAATTTACCGGCCTGATCCAGACACTGCGCACGGGCTTCACGGCCAATAATCGACTGAAAATCACGTACCAGCTTTGGATAAGGATGCGGGCCTGCAGCAGTACCGATGATATAGAACGTATTATCGACATTGGTCACCCAGTCGCGCATCGCTTCGTTCATAGCATCTTTAAGTGTCTTGGTGCCGGAGCTTACAGAAATGACCTCCGCTCCCAGCAACTTCATACGGTACACATTCATCACCTGGCGACGAACATCTTCCTCACCCATGTATACCTGACACTGAAGACCCAGACGGGCAGCAACTGTCGCACTGGCAACACCGTGCATACCGGCGCCGGTTTCCGCGATGATGCGTGGCTTACCGGTATGCTTGGCCAGTAACGCCTGACCAATTGTATTATTCACCTTGTGTGCGCCGGTATGGTTCAGGTCTTCACGCTTCAGATAAATCTGTGCACCACCCAGCTCACGGGATAAACGTTCAGCATGATACAGCGGCGACGGACGCCCAACATAGTGAGCCAGATCGCGGTCAAATTCTTCCTGAAACTTAGGGTCTGCCCACAGGGTTTCATAGGTTTGTTCAAGATGCTGCAGAGCAGCCATCAGTGTTTCAGATACATAACGACCACCGAAATCACCAAAGTGACCTCCCTGATCAGGCATCTGTTTTGCGATTGCAAGTTCAGCTGTAGTTGGCACGTGCCACCTCACTCATAAAGGTATTAATTTTCTCAGAGGATTTACGCCCTCTGACTCGCTCTACTCCGCCACTGACATCAACCGCAAACGGGCTGACCTGGGTAATAGCGCGATAAATATTGGTTTCATCCAGACCACCTGCCAAAATCAACGGTTTAGGCAGATCAGAAGGAATGCGTTGCCAGTCAAAGCTTTCGCCAGTGCCGCCGGGCACACCTTTGCGATAAGCATCCAGCAGAATTGCCCGCGCTGAAGAATATTCAGCCGCAGCCTGATTAACATCAATATCAGCAGACATACGCAGGGCTTTAAAATAAGGGCGGTTAAACTGCTCGCAATACGCGGCTGTTTCTTTACCATGAAATTGCAGAAGATCAATTTGCGTTTGTTCTGTGATGGCTGACACGTCTTCAGCGGGCGCATCCACAAACAGTGCAACAGTCGTAACAAAAGGAGGAAGCTGACGAATGATATCCGCCGCCACATCTGGACTTACATAACGGGGACTGGGAGCGTAAAACACAAATCCAAGCGCATCAGCACCTGCATTTACCGCTAAAAGCGCGTCTTCAATACAGGTAATACCACAGATTTTAACCCGCACAATCTTACCGGATTCAGGCTTCTTTAGTTCTGAATGACCAGTAGCCGTTTCAACCGCCAACTGCAGCTCTCCTGCTTCTCTGTTTACGGCCTGCCAGACAGGCCTGAATAACGTTTTTCATACAAATTGTGCGGCATATAAACTAAGCCCCCACAAAAAGTGAATATCTGTTTATAAAGCCGAACATACTACCAGATTGATTAATTAAGCACAGCCCCAACAGGCGTTTCGCTCCAGAAAAGCCGAATTCTGAAAACCTGGCTTACACCTGCTAGCAGGAGAGAAAATACGGCCCCAGATCCGAAGCAGGCAGATCATATTCAGCCGGATACTTAACATCTACAAAATACAGACCAAACGGAGGTGCCGTCACCCCTCCAAGACGGCGGTCCCGCGCCTCTAACACCTCTTTTGCCCATACAGACTTTGCTTCACCCGCACCGACTGTCATCAGCACACCTGCAAAATTACGGATCATATGATGCAGAAAAGCATTCGCACGCACATCTAATACAATCAGATCCCCTTCCCGGTATACATTAAACTCACGCACTTCCCGAACAGGACTTTTGGCCTGACAACCAACCGCGCGATAAGACGTAAAATCATGCTTACCGATCAGGTGCTGAGCAGCTTCACGCATCGCCTCAATATCCAGGGATTTATATGTCCAGGTGACGCCTTTATTTAAAACCGCTGGTTTAACTTTTGCACTATAAATCAAGTACCGGTAACGACGCTCCAGCGCCGAAAATCTCGCATGAAAAGTACTATCAACCGGCTTCGCCCATTTAATAGCAATATCATCCGGCAACTTGGTATTAGTGCCCATCACCCAGCCACGGACATCACGCTGCGCAAATGTTTCAAAATGGATGATCTGATAGGTACCGCTCACCCCGGCATCGGTTCTGCCTGCACATACAACGCTAACAGGTTCATTAGCAATCTTACTCAGTGCAGCCTCAACTTCAGCCTGAATAGTCGGGACGTTATGCTCAGGCTGAGTTTGCCAGCCCCGGTAATTTCCACCGGCATATTCAACACATAACGCAAAACGATAAGGGGCGACTTGCGTCGCCCCTTCTGAATGGGTGTTATCCCGTTGTGACATAGCTTCTTACTTAAATTCCAGAGTGCTTAAACCCCTGTCATCAGACAAGCGATTCAAGCAGAGAGTTAGCTTCCTGCTTTTGATTATCACTGCCTTCCTGCAGAATTTCAGCCAATATATCTTTCGCACCATCGACATCTTCCATATCGATATAAGCACGCGCCAGATCAAGCTTGGTTTCAACTTCATCTGCACCGTCCAGCAAACTGATACCCTCAAGACTATCATCACTTGCTGAAGACGAAGCGCCGTCGTCACCGCTTAACAAAGCTTCCAGTTCCGAATCAAGATCTGCATCCAGATCCTGAGAGAAAGTCGCTTCAAGCTCATCAGCTGCCGAACCACCGGCAAAGGCTTTTTCGTCAAGCACAACTTCATCATTTTCAGCAACAGCCTCTTCCAACAGACTTTCAACTTCAGGATGAACTGCTACATGTTCAGGCACCGGAGACTGTACTTCAGGCTCGGCAGACTCACCCAGCAGCTCATCCAGTGAAACCATATCGCCGTCATCACCAGCCTCTTCAGGCAGTTCTTCTGCAGATTGCAGGTCAGCCATCAGATCATCGATATCAACCGAATCATCGGCAGAGGCTGCCACAGGCGGCTCCGGCGGAGCGTCATTAAGCAGCGAATCAAGATCAACCAGATCTTCATCTTCTTCAGAAGCAGACAGATCAAACTCAAGTTCATCCATCTCGTCGGCGACCGCTTCAGCAACAGCCTCAGGCTCGTCTTCCGAAATTGCCTGGGGAGTAAAATCCAGCCCATCTTCTTCAGCTTCCGCCAGGACATCGTCCAGATCAGCGGTTAATTCATCAGAGTCATCTTCGGCAATCGGCTCAGCGGTAAACTCCAGATCGTCATCATCAATTTCAGCCAGCACATCATCAATGGAAGCATCATCAGCCTCATCAAGAATGGAATCCAGAGCATCATCAACTTCCATACCTGCCAGCCCGTCAGACTGCTCGTCGTCTAAAGAATCATTAACAACTGAGTCTTCAGTGGCCGCTGCAAATGGCTCATCAATGTCCATATCCAGATCCAGGTCGAACTCATCTTCGACTGAATCAGCGGCTACCGCAGCTGGCTCAACAGCCTCTTCAACATCCGCGATGTCCAGCTCAGCAAGGTCAGCATCCAGATCATCATCGCCCAACCCAAGATCAAACTCCTGATCATCAATTGTTTCATCCAGAGGGTCAGACTCAGCCTCTTCCAGCGGGTTTTCAGCAAAACTGTCATCCAGATCCATTTCCAGATCCAGCTCCGTCAGATCTTCCAGATCATCAAGATCAACATCCTCAGATACTGCAACAACCTCTTCTGCGTCCGCCTCAACATTTACATCGCTGTCAGCTTCAGCATCAGCAACTGCGGCACCGTCTGCAACATCTTCAACTTCGCCGATATCCGCTTCTGCATTGGCGACTGCCTGTTCCAGCTCGCCAGCGTCTTCCTCGTCTTTATTATTACGACGTCTGAGGAAGAAAATAAGTAAACCAATCAGGGCAAGTAATCCGGCAACACCAGCAGCAATATAAAGACCAAAGTCTTTTAACGCTTTCATGATGGTCGGTACTACACCACTTTCAGCAGCCTGTTGAGCGGCAAGTTCAGCATCTAACTGCTGTTTCTTGGCTGCATCAAGCTCAGCCTGCAAGGCAGCCAGCTGCTGATCTTTGAGTTCAAGCAATCGCTGCAAACTTTCCATCTGCTGCGCCAGCGCATCCACCCGGCCAGACAACTCCTGGTTTTCACGTTGAATCTGATCAACTGTTTCCAGTGCGGCGGACAAATCGGTTTCCAGCTGGGTATTTTTTGCAACCAGCTCAGAATCTTCAGCCTTCATAGCATCATCAGACTGACCGTCTGCCATGGCTGCTGAATCTTTCTCGGCGGCTGAAGCAACTATTTTAAGCTGGCCCGACTCAGCGACAGGTTCTGCTGGCGCTGCGCTTTTAACGCTGACATCACCTTTGTCAGAGCTGTCCAGCTGTTGCTTTTTTGCTGGCTTACCAGAACTTTGCTTCCACACAGCTGTTTGGCGCCAAAACTCTTCTTTAGCCTGCTGAGGTGTCAGCTTTTGTGCTTCCTCCAGCGTTGGCATCTTTAACACAACACCGGCTTTAAGCCGGTTTACGTTTCCATCAGTAAATGCATCTGGATTTTTACGCTGAATTGCCAGCATCATCTGTGCTTCAGAAATACTGCCCGATGGCCGGTTTTGCTTTGCGATATGCCACAGGGTGTCATTCACATCGACATATACTTCAGATTTACCGTCAGCACGGGTCTGAATATTCGAAACCGGTTTTGATGGGGCTGCTGGCTGCGGGGCTGCGGCCATAGCTTCAGAACGGATTTTAGGCGGCTGTGCTGCAACGGTTGCGGGAGTCGGATCATAAATAGGCGGATCAAGCAGTACAGTGTATTCCCGTACCAGACGACCACTTGGCCAGTTTACTTCAACCAGAAAATTCAGAAAGGGTTCTTTCACCGGTACGGCAGAAGAAAGATAAATAACGCCGTTACCGTCCGGACGGATCTGCACATTAAACTGAACATCCGTCAGAAAACGCAGTTTCTCGATACCCGCCAGTGCGAACTCGTCTATACCCGCCATTCTTGGCTGTACTTGCTGGGGGTTTAACTGCCGAGCCTGGAGAAGTTGTATCTCAGCCCTTAACGGCTCGTTCAACGCCGACTTAATTTGGATTTCACCCAGTCCCAATGCCTGGGCTGTAGTGCTACTCATTGCTCCGGCGATTGCCAGGCTAAGAGCCAATTTACGCAGCATATTTTGCTTCCTTATATTCCCACTCAAAATACCTGAGCGAAAACCTTATATATTCAGAAAGTTACAAAGCAGACCATCACAGCAGAGTATTCATTAAAACCAGTGTTTAATCAACAACTCAGAAGCATCTGGCACCATAATGGTCAGTAAAAATGCTACATTTGTACCATTCAGCTTATAAATTATTGATTTGCCGTACATATATTACGTTTTACAACGAACTGACCGGCTATTTAACCCCTAAAACACTCATACCGGATAAACCTGAAATTACGGATCTGTTTCTCTTCCCTGAGAGGGCTGTACGATCACCAGACGCCTGCCGTCCGGATGCAGTGTTTTACCTCAGTAACGCTTAACAACAGCTAAAGCACTCCAACAAATCACTGCTTTTTAAGCAAAATATTCCCTGCTAATGAAACGCCGGCGTTCGGGCAACAAAAAAGCCGCTCTGAGCGGCTTTTATCTACACAAAATTAAAAATTACTGCAGACGTAAAGATTCCAGCATTGGCCGGTAATAAGCAACCTTGTGAATTGTCCGGCCAGCAACTTTACCGTCATCATCATAGTAGCGTAAGCGAACAGCATCTTTATGATGTGGATTGGCTTCAAATTCCGCCACTTCCCCGGCAGACATTTTGCCGCCCTGCAAATTGAGTGAATTAATCGATGCCGGTGAAAGCCGGTCGTAATAAGTATCATCAACCGTACACAGGTAACGCTTAGCCGCTACATGAAGGCGAACAGGCTCACTGACTTCCGGCGGATAAAACATTTCCAGAATGGCTCCGCCAGCATCTTCGTGCAGGTTATCAGTCCCATTTTCCAGCGCATCCAACGGAAAATCACCGATAAAATGCCCGATATCGTGCAACAAAGCCGCAATTACCAGAGAATCCGGCGCACCGTCTTCGACTGCACAGGCAGCTGACTGCTCCATATGATCAGCCATTGATACAGGCTCACCAAGATAAGATTCCGGTCCCCGGACCGCAAAAACCTCCAGCAAATAGTCAACAATATTGTCGCGGGTTACATCACTTTTATTAATCATATTCCTCACCACCTTCAACCTTGCCCACAACATGGACAATAATTCCGGGACCAGCCATTACTCACGACTGCCCAAATCAAACTGTTTAATTTTCCGGTATTCCCTGGGAGACAACCCGGTATATTTTTTGAAGATCCGGGAAAAATACAGCGCATCTTCATAGCCACAATGCCGGGCAACCGCTTCAATGTTCTGTCCGCCAAACAGTAATAACCGGGTTGCAGCTTCAACCCGCTTCTGTATTACATAACGCTTTGGGGAAACGCCCATAGCGTTGCTGAACCAACGGCTGAAATGCCCTTCGCTAAACTCCAGCTGCGCCGCCAGCTCCGTCATATCAAGACTCGCCAGATGCCGGTCAATATAACTCAGCACCTTCTCCATTCTTACCTCATCCTGCCCCGACTCACCGCGGGTAGTCGCAGCATCCAGGATCGGAGCCAGCAGCCTCAGCACGGCGCCCATCGCCAGCAAGGTACCCCCCGGGCGCTGCTCAGCTTCAATAACATCCCGGAACAAATCTGTTTCACTGACTGCAACAGGATTATCAGGCACCCGGTACAGATCGAATACATCGACACCCGGTGACATCTGTAATGTAAATGCGCAGGCACCGATTTCCATAGGTTCAGTACAGTGATAATGACACTCACGGTTAAGGGGCACGACCACCATACTGCCGGGCAACAACTTCAACCGACGATCTTCCAGCTCAACATACCCTCTGCCCTTACGGGTATAAATCAGCCAGTTGTAAGGCCGCTGATAACTCGGATATGCCCAGTCAAGATCGGCTTTTTGCCAGTAGGAGCGCACCAGAGACAAGCTTAAATTCGCATCAGTCAGTTGCATAGTCCACACCGTCAAACGTCATAAAAACTTCACAGCCATATCAAAATAATCCATATTTAAGTCTATAAAATCCATATCAATAGTCATAAAATCGACATACCATAACAACCAATCTTCAGTACCGTCAAGCAACGGTCTGTGTGTATACACCGGTCAGTCGGATAAACTTTTTAAGAGACTCTGTTATGCAAGACATACTTACTTATAAAAATCAGCGCTTTCACAGTCTGTGGCTACGGGACAACTGTCAGTGCCCTGAATGCCGCCATGAAAACGGCCAGCGCCTTCACGAAACCTGGCAACTCCCTGCTGATATCAAAATCGCTGAAAGCCGGGAAACCGACACAGGTCTCTGGGTACGTTTTGCCGAACCACACAGCCATGAATCTGAATTCACAGATGCTTACCTGTCTGAGCATGCTTATGACCAACCCGTTACCAGACCTGAAACAACCCGCCTCTGGGACAGCAAGCTGAACCTGGACAGCATCAGCTTTGACTATGCCGATGTCATCAGCGATGACCGCATTAAACTGGCCTGGCTGGATGCACTGATCAGCCACGGCATTACTAAGCTAAGCGGTGTACCTGCTCAGGCAGGCATGATTCTCAAAGCCGTCGACCTGTTTGGCTTCGTGCGCCAGACTAACTATGGCACGCTGTTTGAAGTTAAAACTGAAGAAAAGCCGCAAAACCTTGCTTATACACCCATGCCCCTGAGCCTGCATACCGACAACCCATACCGGGACCCGGTACCGACACTGCAGCTGCTGCATTGCCTTATTCAGGCCGAAGAAGGTGGTGTTACTGCCCTGACAGACGGGTTTGAAGCTGCCCGGATTCTGCGCGAAGAATATCCTGAAAAATTTGCACTGCTGAATGAACAGATTGTTCGCTTCCGCTTTGCCAGTGCCGATGCAGTCCTTGAGCACCGCGACACAATGATTACAACAAACAGCCAGGGTGAAATCATCAAGGTGCGGATCAACAACCGTTCATCTGCGCCATTCCAGGTAGACTTCGACACCATGCCTGCTTTTTATGATGCTTATCAGACCTTCATGCGCATTGTTCAGGGCGATCGCTGTAAACGCACACTGAAGCTGCAATCCGGCGACCTGATCCTGTTTAACAATGAACGGGTGCTGCACGGCCGTGAAGTCCAGGCCATTGGTGCCCGCCACCTCCAGGGCTGCTATGCCGACATTGACAGCCTGCGCAGCACCGCCGAAGTGCTACGCAACCAACTGGCAGACTAACCTCTCTTCATGAGCCCGCTGCTCCGGCCCGGTGGCCGGAGCGCTTTACTGCACCTGTATTTTTTACAAAAACATCCTATACCTCTCGAGCTTACCTAACAGATGTGTAAAAATGCGCGCCCCTGAAACAGTCAAACTGATGTTTCAGACGCCTGAGATTCTGTTTAATAATGAGTTCGTGATGACACTTAAAAAAACATTAGTAGCCTGCCTGGCGGCACTGTCCGGCAGCCTTGTTCATGCTTCACCGACATTTGTATTTACAGCCATTCCTGATCAGGATGAAACCCGCCTTAAAGAACGCTTCGCCAAAGTCTCTGCATACCTTGAAACACAGCTGAAGACAGACGTACGTTTCGTGCCGGTTAAATCCTATGCTGCGGCAATTACCGCATTCCGTAATAATCAGGTTCAGCTGGCCTGGTTCGGCGGTCTGTCCGGCGTAAAAGCCCGTCAGCTAGTCCCCGGCGCGCAGGCAATCGCCCAGGGCGTGGAAGACCCAAACTTCAAATCGTATTTCATCGCACACAACAGCACAGGCCTGACCGATAACGCTGATGCGACGAGCACCACGTTGCCAGCCGATATTCAGGGCAAAACCTTTACATTTGGCTCAAAAGGCTCCACCTCAGGACGTCTGATGCCGGAATTTTATCTGCGTCAACAGTTTAATCAGGCGCCGGATGAAACCTTCAGCCGCGTTGGCTTCAGCGGTAACCATTCCCGTACCATTGCGCTGGTAGAAACCGGTGCTTATCAGTTAGGCGCCGTTAACTACAAAGTGTGGGACAGCAGTGTTGCTGCCGGTACCGTTGATACCTCAAAAGTGAAAGTCATTGGCGAAACGCCGGCATATCCGGATTATCAGTGGACCGTTCGCGGAGACCTGGACAGCCAGTTCGGTGAAGGCTTTACAGCCAAAGTAAAACAGGCGTTGCTGGATATGAAAGACCCTGACTTGCTTAACAGCTTTCCCCGCAAAGGATTTATTCCTGCCACCAATGCCGACTTCAAACCTATCCTTGAAGTAGGTAAACAGGTTGGGCTAATCGACTGATGTCAGCCATTGCCCTTAAAGACCTGAGCGTCCGTTACGGTAAACAACAGGTTATCGGACCGGTCTCACTCCACCTGAGTGCAGAACAGTTTACGGTCTTCATCGGCAAGAGCGGCGGTGGTAAATCATCGCTGCTCAATCGCATATACGACCTGCTCTCACCTGACAGACAGGTCGCCCTCATTCCTCAGGACTTAGGGCTTGTTGAATCACTTTCCGCCTACCAGAACGTCTATATGGGCAGACTGAAAGACCATTCAACATTTTATAATCTGACAAATCTGATCCGGCCACGCCAGGTCGATATCGATGCAGTTACACAGCAACTGAATCAACTGGACCTTGCCGACAAATGCTGGCAACCCGTCGGCGAACTGTCCGGCGGTCAGCAGCAACGGGTTGCCATTGCCCGGGCACTTTACCAGCACGCTGATTTACTGATCGCCGACGAACCGGTATCAGCCCTGGACGGCCCGCGTGCCAGCCAGACAATGCAATTACTGCACAGACATTATCCCGGTGCGATGATCGCCCTGCACGATCTGGATCTCGCCCTGCAATACGGCACCCGTATCATTGGCATTGCCGACGGCACTGTCGCGCTGGATCAGCCAGCAGAGCGTCTTTCACCTCAAAGCCTGCTGGATTTTTACTGAAACAGTTATGAACAGCAGCCAACAACCGGGCCTGATCAGCCAGAGCCCCCGCTTGCGGATCAGCCTGTACTTTCTGCTGGTTGCAGCAACCTGCCTGCTGATCGCGGATATCTCCGTTACCAGTATCAATCCAATGCTGGAAATGCAGCGTTTTTTCGCGGCCTGGCTAAAGCCTGACACCGACATTATCGGTATAGCCGCCGAAGCTCTTCTGATAACAGCCGCATTTGCCCTGCTGGGCGTCGCACTGGCTGCCATCGGTGGCCTATTAATTGCCACCCAGTTCCAGCACCGCTGGTTACGTATGCTGTGTGCGGGTCTGCGCTCTGTACATGAAATATTCTGGGCACTTATTTTTTTACAATGTTTCGGCCTTCACCCACTGACAGGGCTGCTGGCGATTGCATTACCGTACAGCGGTGTGTTTGCTAAAGTGTATGCTGAAATTCTGGAAGACGTCTCGCCAGGACCATCCCGGGTCATCGCCACCAACAACAGCCGCATAACAAACCTGTGTTACAGTCAGATTGCCCAGGCATGGCCCCATCTGGTGAGCTATACCCGGTACCGCTTTGAATGCGGCATCCGCTCCAGCGCCATTCTGGGTTTTATTGGTCTGCCAACCCTTGGTTACTATCTGGAAGCCTCCTTCAGCCAGGGTTACTACTCTGAAGTCGCCAGCCTCCTGCTCTTATTCTTCGTTCTCATCGCTACCATTCGGATCTGGTGCCATAAACGGCTAATGCCCATCTGGCTGCTGAGCAGCCCCTGGTTAATCCTGTCTGATTATTTTAACCCGGCCGGTCAGGCAAACATTCAGTGGCAAAACATTGAACGGTTCTTTACCTCAGACATCATCCCGGCACCACTGCGTCATGCAGCATCCTTCTGGGAGTACGACTCTTTCATTGCGCTGTTTCAGTGGTGCGAAAAAATACTCACCGGACAGATTCTGCCCGGTCTCTGGAACACGCTGATTCTGACCCAGATCGCACTGGTCGCCACCGGTATTCTGGCCCTGCTGTTATTTCCACTGGCGTCCAAGCTGTTCGTCAACAACACAGGACGAAGCGGCGGAAAACTGCTACTGATCATTGCCCGTTCAACCCCGGAATACCTGCTGGCATATATGCTGCTGCAACTCTGGGGGCCTTCCATGCTGCCAGCCATTGTCGCACTGGCATTGCATAATGGTGCGCTTATCGCACATTTACTGGCAAAACGCAGTGAACACATGCCATTGAGAAAAGACACACCCTCAGGGGTTAACCGTTACGGTTATGAAGTATTACCCCGTCTCTATAACCCTTTTATGGCAATCCTGTTTTATCGATGGGAAGTCATCATGCGTGAAACCGCCATACTTGGCATTCTCGGCATTCACACACTGGGATTTTTTGTCGACAGCGCCATTCAGGAAATACGTTTTGATGTCGCCCTGTTACTGATTATCAGCGCAGCGTTGCTGAATATTCTGGTGGATTATCTGGCGGGAAGATTACGCAAAAAACTGCGACTGCAACAAATGAGCAGTTGCTAATCTACTCTGAAATAGCAATTGGCAATAAACGGCTGGTGAAGTTATCAGTGATTTCAAGTACGGTACCTTCATTCCACATAGCCTGTAACGTACCGTTCACGGCATCGATCAGTAACCTCTGATTCAGCGGGGACTTTTTCGAAAAGACCATATATGCAGGGCGGGGTTGATGCAGAGGATTCTTAAGCGGCATTATCTCGTTACTGATTCCCATCTCATAGAGTGCATACAGACCCACATGGCGCTCATTCACATAACCATCAACCCGTCCGCTCAGTAACATCTGAAAACCGCCGGCCAGAGTATTAGTTTCGTAAGCAGTAAAATCACCCCGCTGTTTAGCAGCGTCGAATTCAGGATTAATGCTAAAGCCCGCCGGTACGCTGATCCGCTTACCTTCAAGATCGGCAACAGAATCCAGCTTAAACCCCTCTCCTTTACGCACAAATACACTGAATACCGTGCGGTGCAAAGGGGCTTTCGGATACGTCGCAAACACTTCCCGCTCAGCATTTTTATAAGCGGTCAGCAATACATCTGCCGTACCACTTTTAATGTAGTGCAGCGCACGCTTCCAGGGAACGCACTCGATCTGATAATCCAGCTCCAGCCGGCCGAATAACTCTTCTACAAGCTCAACATCAATGCCTTCAGCCACATCCTGCTCGCACCAGATAAAAGGTTTAAAATCTGTCAGTGCAATTATCTTAAGAGGCGACGTTTCCTCAGCCTGAGCCGTAAAGGAAAACCCGCTCAAAACGATGCTAACCCATAACAACAAGCTATATGCTGCATTTGCCATACCGTTGCTTTTTCCTTCTGTCATTCACAGGAATATGCTGCTGGTATAATTTGCAGCACGTAAACATAGAATAAAGCTAGCGGGAGACTGGCACCGGGTCAACTCAAAAATAAAAAAGGCAGACCCGCGATCGCCAGCCTGCCTGCTTAATAACAAAGGGGGAATCAGATACGGAACTGACTCACCTGCGCCTGCAACTCCCGCGCAGACACCCGCATCTGCTGGCTTGCATCCGAACTTGCACAGGCCTGTTCCGCCGCCTGACGTGACCGGACCTGAAGTGACTGACTGCTCTGACTGATCTGCTCTGATGCACAACTTTGCTCTTCAGTCGCACTGGCAACATCCAGCATCCGTTCGCGTACCCGCTGGGTGGCCTCCTGAATCTGTCCCAGCAGAGCCTCAGCAACACCGGCCTTGGTAACACTTTCAGACACCCGGGATTCACCGGTCCGCATACGCTCAGACGCCTGCTTGGCGTTTAATTGTAACTTAGCAACCACCTGCTGGATCTCTTTTGTGGAATCCTGCACCCGCTGCGCCAGTGTACGCACCTCATCGGCAACTACTGCAAAACCACGCCCCTGCTCACCGGCACGGGCCGCTTCAATCGCCGCATTTAACGCCAGCAGATTAGTCTGTTCAGCAACGGCATTAATGACTTCAACGACGCTACCAATATCCGCACTGTCCTGCTCAAGCTTACTGATTGAGCCGACCACCTGAGCAAACTCTTCGTTCAGCAGATTAATGGATTGTTCGACCTCTGATACCGCCTGCTGACCATCCATTGCCAGCTGTGACGTTGTATCAGCTTCACTGGATACAGAGCTGACATTTTCAGCCACGTGATGAATCGAGTCAGCGACCTGAGTAATTGCTGCTGATACCTGCACAATTTCTTCACTGCTGGCCTGCGCGGCTTCCTGTAACTGACCGCTGCCGGCATAAATTTCTCCGGCAACATTTGCCACACCGTCACCTGAAACACGCACACTGGCAATCACACCGGAAAATGCTTCCAGCATCCGGCTGTCCCGCAGCTGCAGACGCACGAGTTCATTTTCACTGTGCGGATCCGGTACCTGGCTGAAACTGGCAGTCAGATCCCCCTGACTTACCTGCGCCAACACCCGGCCAACGTCTTTCAGTGGCCCCAGTGCACGGCGTAAAAATACGGAGAGCAACCCTGCAAGTATCACCACAGCAATACACGCCATGCCAATCAGCAGCCACAATAACGGCTCGACCTGGCGGGTATACTCATCCTTAAAGCTCACCGCAAATACCGTCCAGGGGCTGTTACCTGCCTGCCGGTAACTGACCCGGATACCTTCTTCGTGCCCTTTATCGCTATACTCAAACGCTCCGCTGGCACGTGTAAGCACATCACCGAAACCACTGTTACTGTAAGCCGATGTCAGTAAATCCCCCTGACGCTGCCGATCAGCAATTAACTTACCCGCCAGCTTACTCTGGCCGTTATAGACAAGGCCTGCATGGCCGGTAATACCAAACTTAGTCATCAGCAAGTTATTGCGTAACTGCTTCAGCAGATCAGACGTTGGAAAACCGACATAAAGAATGGCAATCACCTCCCCCTTTACGACAACCGGGGTGTACTTGGTCATATAATCTGTCCCGAACAACCGGGCTTCACCCAGGTAAACCTCGCCCTGCATCAGCTGCTTATAACCCGGATGATTCTTTCCCAACAGGGTGCCAACGGCGCGCTTTCCCTGAAGATTTTTAAGCGAGGTGGTGACCCGTAAAAAGTCATCCTGATAACGGATAAAGACCGTCGCATTACCGCCGGTCATACGGGCAAAACGATCCACCTCAGCAAAATTCAGATTCACCACATCACCGTTATGCGTCACCAGCGGGCTGGCATAATCACCAACCTGAACCTTTTGCTGCCGGTCAGCCACCAGCGCATGCGGATAAAGCCCTTTAAAGGTCGCTGCCAAACGCTCCGTATTATCAATAATGGTGCCATATGCCGTATCCAGCTGAGAGGCTAGCACTTCCACTTGCCGATCCTGTGACTGTTCAGCCTGACTCACCAGTACAGCACGGGTTTCATACCCCACCACACCGATTAAAACAGCCATTATTACCCCTACCAGTACAAAAACCCCAAGGCTTAACTGCCGGGTCAGGGGCCAACGATTAATTGTCATTCTGTCCTCACTACTACGCTTTGAACGCCTCACTGCTGAGCCGTTTTGTGATTCCGTTACAGCACAACCCACTGTATTCATGAGCAGAGGACTCTATAGAAATGAGATTCATTTGCAATAAAAATAACAACCGTATCTGTCAATTTGGGTAATCGTTACCAACTTATTGATTTAAAGCATCTTTAGCGTCATTAGCCGAATGGCGTAAGAACCTGAACCAAAGAGTTATAACCAAAAAAAACCGGAGCAAGCTCCGGTTTCATCGTTTTAAATCCAGGAATCAGAAATACCGTTCAACCGTTAGCTGTATACGGTCATCTTCAGCCAGTGCCACGGCAGGATCGCTGGCTTTATCTGTACTGAAAAAGCGCCCGTCCAGGCTGACTTTCCAGTCTTCACCCACCCGCCGGCTTGCCTCAACAAAGAAGCTGCGGCTACCGTAATCGGCATCGATACCGCCCCCCAGCAGAACTTCGGTACTCGCTTCATCATTCAGGGTAAAACGGGTACCGACAAAGATATCATTCTGCGCAGCAGACGTTGCATCTTTACCCCGTTCATCCCAACCATATTCCAGCAGTAAACCTAAATCTGTATTGGTTTCACTGATACCGTAAAAAGTATATTCAACCCCGCCCTGAAGCGCCGCATAACGGTCATCTTCACTGTCACGGACAATGGTTTCAACTTTCCAGAGCCAGGAATCAACCGTCGCCTGCCCGTCAAAGCCAAGCTGATCAATCTGCTGATACACAGGTACCAACTCTGTTTTTCCACCGAGAGTGCGGGTCTGAAGCAACGGTTCACGGTTAGTCCCCCGGAACCAGTAAACACCCAGATCAAACACATCAACGCTGTGACTCCAGCGCAACGCCAGATCCACATGCTTATCTTCCGCAGATGACTCATACTCCGCCGCGTCGGTATTCACCACCAGACCTGAACGCAAACGTCCGTCCTGACCGGCAAATGTCCGCTCCCGGAACCCCGGCAAAATAAAGGCATCAATGATACCCCAGTCATACACCAGCGAGAGATTCAGCATTGGTTGCCCTAACTTCTCTTCACCGTCAAAGCTTTCCACACCATCAGTCTGGTTGATGATATCTGTCAGGTGCTGAAACTCAGTCACCCCCCAGAAAACCTTGCCCAAACCGGCACGAAACTCCCAACCGTCGCCAACTCTGAGCCAGTTCAGCTCACGGATATCCCCATGAGTACGCTCACTGTCCTGCTCGTCATAACGGTAAAAAGGCTCGAATACCACCGAGTCTTCCCCATCATTCCACTCCCAGTAAAACTCAGGCTCAATGCTGAACGATAAATTCGTATCATAGTCCTGCCCGGCAAACTGCGCATCTTCAGTAAACCCCTGCAGCTGCCCGGCAACTTTACCTGACACCTCAAAAAACACATCCTCTGCACTGGCAGTCACCGGCGTGATCGCCAGTGCTGCCAGAGCCATATGCCTGAACGCCATGATTAACGCGCCCGCTTCAGGGTATTTTTATTGAAGTCAGAATCCTTCAGACCCGTACGGAAGGTATAACCAGACCACTGCAGATCAGTCCCCTTACCATTCTGATGGTTAATCATTGTCTGCACATCAGCACGCCAGTACTGACCCAGATACTGCTGATAGCCGTCAAATGTCAGGGTTTTCAGCAGGCTGTCCTTACGGTCATAAAATTCAACCTTTTCAGTACGGTATTCAGCCTGATCCAGCCACACAACACGGCGTGTATAACCGGAGTTTTTATCGACCGGATACTGCTCAACCACGAAACACTGACCAAGGCCACAAGCCTCATCACGCAGATACTTATATGTATATTTTTCAATTTCAAACGAGCTTAAATCCTCAAACGCAAATTCAGAGCCCATGAAAGGACCTGACTTGTTACGGGACGCAATTCGCTTAACCCGCTTCAGTGCTGGCAAATACAACCACTGATCATCCGCACCAACCGGGTGAGAGAAGCTCAGGAACGCGGTACCTTTAACATCCCGTGGTTTATCAAAAACCGTCAGGCTCTTATCACCGTCGTTTTCCTGCTCCAGATTCTTAATGCGGATTTCCCGGACACTTTCCTCGCCCTGCTTATTACGCAGCACCATCAGCATCTCCGCCTTCATATCTCCCCAGCCAAGGTCGCGCTGCTTCGCTTCCTGAGAGATTTCAAGGCCACGTTCTTCAGCGGTCTGTGCCAGCGTCAGAGAACTCATCAGCATACCAGATGCCAGTAACCCGGCACCCAGTACAAAATTAAAAGACTTAGTTACTTGCATGTTGCTCTCCAGCAGTCACATTAGCAGTTTGAGTTTCAGATTTTGTTTCAGTCGCGTCAACCGGCGCTTCAACCCGGCCGGCATCTAACTTCATCAGCAGCGGCGGCAGGAAGAAGAAGTCAACAATCAGCGCAATCAGGATAGTTACCGCCGTCAGTAATCCCATATCAGCATTAAGCTTGAAGCTGGATAAGGACAACACTAAAAAGCCCGCAACCAGTACAAATGTAGTGATCCATAACGCCCGGCCAACACTGCCAAATGCATAGCGAACGGCGGCTTCAGGGTCTGCCTGCTTATTACGGCGGGCATGCAGATACTTACTCAGGAAGTGGACGGTATCATCCACGACGATACCCAGCGTCATACCCGCCACGACCGACAGGCCAAGCCCCACCTGACCATCAATCAGGAACCAGACACCAAAGCCCATCGCGGCAGGCGCCAGGTTAGGAATAAGACTGATCAGACCGAACCGTACAGAGCGTAGAGCAAAGCCCAGCAGTACTGAAATCAGCACCAGCGCCATGGCAATACCGGACAACATGCTCTGAATATTACGCTGGCCGATATGAGCGAACATCAGGTTAGGCCCGGTCACTTCAATTTCAATATCCGGTGCATTAGCAATAAACCAACCCTGAATACGCTTTTCAACCTGTATCAGCTCGTTACTGGTCATATTCGTCATGGTAGCAATAATACGCGTCGCAGACTTATCGACGTTAAGCTGGTTATTCAAGTCCAGACCGTATGGCAGGGACATTTCATACAACAACAGATACTGCGCTGACAGCTCACGGTCATCCGGCAAACGGTAGTAACTCTGATCATCCGCGTGCATGTTTTTGTTAAGCCGCATCAGGGTGTCAGACAGCGTATTCACGTGGTCTGTTTCCGGCTGCTCACGCAACCATGCACTGAACTCGCCCAGGACTTTCAGATAACCCGGATCGTTAATACCACTGGACTCACCGCTGCCCAGAGAAATTTCAAGCTGCGTCATACCGGACAGATTATCCTGCATGAAATCAGTTGCCTGACGGAACGGCACAGACTCATCGAAATACTTAACAAAGTCATCGTTCAGCTTATTTTGCGGCAAGAATACGATCAGACTGGCCATAATGACAGTCATAACCGGCAACAGCACACGGCGGTTATTCGTCACAAACGCCGCCAGTGAACGCATAGAGTCACGCTCTTCTTCCTTACGTACCTTCACCCGAACCGGCAAAATCATCAGCAGAGCCGGGAACAGGGTCACAGACAGAATGAACGCCAGCATCACGCCGACCGCAACAATATTACCCAGATCACGGAACGGCGGTGAATCGGAGAAGTTCATGCTTAAGAAACCGATCGCGGTGGTCACACTGGTCAGCAAAATTGGCTGAAAGTTAACCCGCAGGCTGTCCAGTATCGCTTCACGCTTAGCGACACCCAGGCGCATCTCATATTTCATCGTACTCAGAATATGAATGCAGTCAGCAACCGCCAGCGTCAGAATCATAGTTGGCGCACTGGCTGAAGGCCCCGTCAGGAATAAACCGGCCCATCCTGCCAGCCCCATCGCACCCGCAATACTGGTCGCAACAATCAGCACTGTCGAAAGCGTACCGGTAAAGCTGCGCAGCAATAAAATCATTGCGATAATAACAACAAGGAACATGCCCGGTACAAGAGTGGCATTATCCTTCAAAGAAGACTCAGCAAAGCTGTTATTCATCATCACAATGCCAGACAACTGAATACTGAGATCAGGATTTGCCTGCATATACTTCTGCTGAATTTCACGAACCTTAGTCACAACCTCCGGCACTTCAGTGACCGGATCGATGCCAGGCAGGCGCACGGTAACATTCACAACCGCAACATGCCCCGTCTTGGAAATCTGATTATTGAGCAATAATGGCTCGTTAACAGCGACCTCACGTACCCGGTCAAGCGCAGCCTGATCCAGTACAGCCTCTTCCAGAACCAGGTCTTCAACGATCATGTCGTCTTCTTCCGCCCAGGTATGCTGGAAGTTAGTAATCGAATCAACCCGGGTGGAATACGGAATCTGCCAGGCATCTTCTGTCATCTGACGAATCGTCTCCAGCCGCTCAGGGGTAAACACATCCCCTTCAGCCGGAGCTATAACGAAAGAGACATTGTCACTTTTGTTATATATGTTCTGCATCGCCTCATACGCGAGTAATTGCGGGTTGTCTTCACTGAAAAACACCCGGTAATCACTCTTAAATACAAGATTTTTTGCCCCGTAAGCAGCACCCACTATCAACAGAATTGACAATAAAGCGACCCATACAGGATGCTTAATCACCGTTGAGAAAAGTTTGTCTTTCATTTCTCTGCCTTTTTGACGAATCGTCATTATAAAGGTTTAAAAAAACGGCATTTCTGCCGCGCCTGTTTTTGTTATATAACTTTTAAATCAAAGAGTTACTGGCCACAACGCGTCATTAGCAACTGTACTTCTGTTGCAAAATCTTCACGTTTCAGCCGCTCAACCGTCTGTTCAAAATTGTAATCCCGCAGCAGGGGAAGCCACTGCAGCCCATCAAGATGCGTATGAACTGACGTAAGTACCACCCGTTGTGGGCACAACTCACCCCGTACTACGCAATCTTCAGCACCTTTAGCCATCAGGGTAATGGCGCCAAAAGAAGATGCCCAACCGGTGTAGGCGATTTCTTCCAGTGTCAGTCCGTTCGGATTCTGACAGTCACCGCAATCCAGCGCATCCTGAATAATCCCGCCGACACTGGCAAACAATGTCTGCTCAAGATCATGGTGTTCATTCCGACGCTTCTCTGAAGCTTTTTCGATAACACCCGGTGCTTTGGCACTGATGACCAGCATAAACAGCATCGGATATATCTGCGAATAAATAAGATACGCAAACATCAGCGCCAGCATCCGCTCCCGGGTACTGCCGTTGAACAGATACGCCCGGCGAAAATAACCACCCAGCAAGCCCATTCCCCGGTTACAAAGCGCCAGAAGCACATCCTCTTTACCGGTAAAATGGCTGTAAACCGTACCTTTCGAAAACGGCACTTCCTTTACCAGCTTATCCATGGTCAGACCTTCCACGCCGATATTCTCGAGCAGCAATACTGCCGCATCCAGCATTTGCTGTTCACGATCATGGAGGGTACGTTCATCAACCTGGCGAGGACTCATTCAACTCTCTTTACTTAGGTTCTTAATTTACCGGATGCAGATGTCAGCCACATGAATCTTTAATGACGATTCGTCGATTATAAAGAATGCGCACTTCATGACAAGCAAAAAAGTTCATATTTTTTCACTGCTGAATTAAATTCAGTCGAAGAACAGGAAAGTCAGGAAGGCTTACAGCAACAGCTCGCCCTGAATAGGAAAGAACGTATTTACACTGTTAATCAGGGAGTTAGCGGTAAGATCAGGCACACCATAGGCATCTGCCACAACCTGATGATGTTGCTGGATATGTTGCATGAGCAGATCAAAATCGCCGTCACCGGACAGCAGAACCACCCGGTCGACAGCACTGGCAGCCTGCATAACATCGATAGTGATACCGACATCCCAGTCACCTTTTGCGGTGCCGTCGCTGCGCTGAATATAAGGTTTAAGTTTTACATCAAAGCCGATATGGCGTAACGCTTTCTGAAAGCCCATCTGCTTATCATCACCACGGTGAATGGCGTAGGCATTCGCCAGAACAATATCCCCTTCTGCACTGAGCCTTTGCCACAGCCTGCGATAATTGAACTGACGATTGTAGGCCTGGCGGGTGGTGTAATAGAGATTCTGCACATCAGCAAAAACGGCAATTTTCATCTCATCCACCCTTCAGTTTTATACCGCACGGTTTGAAGGCGCATTACGCTTACGGGGCGCATTACCGGCCGGCCGTTGCGAACCGGACTGATCTCTCCGCCGGGCAGTATTATCAGCACTGCGGCCCTGACCATTGCCCGAAGATCGCTGCCCCTGTTCAGCACGGTTGCCATTCGAGGCGGGCTTCGGCCCGGAGCGGCGGCGACGGTTAGCCGGTTTAGCAGGATCCGGATTTTGTCCGTCACGCTGCTGACCGGTACGTTGTTCGCTACGGTTTCCGGATGCTGCCTGGCTGTCACCGCGATGACGTTTATTCTTACCTGCCGGCTTATGTCCCCGGGCATTATCAGCTGAGCGCTGACCGTCTTTATGCTCGACAGCCGGGCGATCACCACCAGCTTGTTTCTTCGGCTTTTTGGGCTTTTTCTTTTTAAGCACTTTTAACGGCTTTTCCGGTAAGGGCTCAGTCGGCTCAAACCCCTCTACCGATACCCGCTCAATCAGCTTACCGGTCAGGCTTTCAATGCCCACCAGCTGCTCCAGCTCTTCAGCGCACACCAAAGACACGGCCTCACCGCTGGCACCGGCCCGGCCGGTACGGCCAATCCGGTGAACATAATCCTCTGCGACATTCGGCAGATCATAGTTCACCACCTGGGGCAATTGTTCAATATCCAGGCCCCGGGCAGCAATATCTGTCGCAACCAGCGCACGTACCTCACCGGCCTTAAAGTTAGCCAGCGCACGGGTACGCGCGCCCTGACTCTTGTTACCGTGGATCGCCGCTGCCGTGATGTTTTTCGCTTCAAGCTGCTTTGCCAGACGGTTAGCACCGTGCTTAGTACGGGTAAAGACAATCAGCTGCTGCCAGTCATTATCCTTAATAAGTTTAATCAGCAACGGGGCTTTGCGGTTTTTATCAACCGGGCTGAGCCACTGTTTTACCGTTGTGGCGGCGGCATTACGCGGCGTTACCGAGATCTCAACGGGATCATTCACCAGCCCTTTCGCCAGCTGACGGATTTCATCAGAGAAGGTGGCAGAAAATAACAGATTCTGTCGGCGCGTAGGCAAGAGCCGCAGGATCTTGCGAATATCGTGGATAAAGCCCATATCCAGCATCCGGTCAGCTTCATCCAGCACCAGCACTTCCAGCTGATCAAACTTCACCGCATTCTGATTATAAAGATCCAGTAGCCGGCCCGGCGTTGCCACCAGCACATCAGTCCCTTTACACAGCTTCTGCATTTGCGGGTTAATTTTTACCCCGCCAAATACCACTGCAGAACGCAGGCTCAGATATTTACCATAATCGACAACACTTTCACCCACCTGAGCAGCCAGCTCCCGTGTCGGCGTGAGAATCAGCGCCCGGGCCTGATTAGGCTTTGCCCGCGGGCCGTCTTTCAGGCGCTCAAGAATAGGCAGCGTAAAACCCGCGGTTTTGCCAGTACCGGTCTGGGCGGCGGCCATCACATCCTTACCATGGATAACGGCAGGTATCGCCTCCGCCTGAATAGCAGACGGCTCTGAATAGCCCTGTTCGCTAACGGCATCAAGCAAAGGCGCGGATAAGCCTAAATCGGCAAAACTCATAAAAAAAGTATCTCTTGGTTGGCAATAAGGAGGAGGCTGCTCTTCGCCGGCAATGGGATTAAGCAGGCGTTATGAACCGGCGCGAAGCTTACAGCAGGCTATCTCATAACACCAGTAAGACTGACGTATAACCTCAGTTTAGCGAAACATTTCCAGATTAAGCGGCACGGCCTCACCCAGCCAGTACGCATATTCAGTATGATCCTTCAGATTATCTCCGGTTAAACCGTGCACCAGAACATTAAGGCCATTGCGGTGAGTATCCAGCCACGGGACAACATTATCAAAATCAGCTGCTGCAAAACTCAGCTGACAGCTCCAGCAGGGATGCGGGCCGATCAATCGTTCATGCACACGGCCGACCTGCACATTCAGCTGCTCCCCTGCCCGGTCGCACAACTCTCTGGCAAACATCAGCGTAGAAGCATCAAAATATACATGGGCATGATAAGCAGGATGAAGATTACGGGGATACAGGTCAGACATCAGAAGAACCATTCAGATTTACAGAAAGAGACCTGAATATGATAGCAAGTCTGAAGCAAAAAACGGCAAGAAATACAGCCAGGCTCAACCAGTAACAGGCTTAGCAATATGCCAGATAACACGGCCTACCAGGGTTGGAGGTGGCTGCCAGCCCATTACTTCGCTTGAAGTGCTTCCCGGATTATCGCCGCACAGCCACATATCGGATTTTGCACTGAGTTTAGCAATACGCTTAATAATACGCCCCAGACGGGGATGCTGCACAACGGCAACATCCCCACGCTTCAGTGGAAAGAAACGCAAAGACCGGATACAGACGACATAATCCCCGTCAGCAAACGCAGGTAACATACTCTGCCCACGCACTCTGTGAATAGTTATCATGAATTCAGCTTTCCTATTTCTTTACCTGACCGGAACTGACCACCCCTTATCCAAGCTTAGGGTACGTCACCTGCATAGCAGGCGGGTACGGGCATTCCGCCGTGAAGGTTTCAACACCTTTGGTAGCCCAGAAACTGGCAGCAAACTCATTCACCAGTACCAGTAACTTTTCACCGTGTTCACGGCCGATATTTTGCTTACAGGCAGACCCGGTCAGCATAATGCTGTGTACCAGCTCATTGGTATTCGGGAACTGATCAAATTGCGGCTGTTTAAAGTAATCCCCCCAGATAACCCGCACTTCATCCTTAACCTTTGCAGCATGGGTTTCTTTTTCCTGCATCAGACGGCCCAGCTGCGCCTGCTCCTGTACAGTCAGATTGTCTTTATCAGCCAGCTCCTGAATAAGATCCATGAAACGGATAACACTCAGTGCAGCAATCTGAGCAATCTGCGGATCATAAATTTTGCATGGAATGTCGCAGTGGGCCTCAGCGGCTGAAAACTGACAAATGGCGTCAAGCTGCTTAAAAATACTGTGAATCATTGTGTACTCCTATCATAAAAGTGCATACAGCTTTACCTACCTTTTCAGCCGGCCTGCTGTATGCAGAGGTTATTTCCGTGCGAAAACAGTCTTATCTCAATTACCCGTTGCCAACCTAACCGGCCAAGAGCTCAGTTTCATACCGGGTCTGCAATGCGGCCGCCTGTTCCGGCCGGTGAGTCTGACTGAATTCCATTAATGCCTGGTAGGTGCGCCGAATGCCTGATAACAGCGCCTGGTAACGGGCAGAATCGCTCTCCCTGGCAATCTCACTCAGCAAGCTGTCATGCACCCTTTCCAGTTCGCTACCGGCCATATCTGTTTGCATGCGGCGCAAGTAAAGATCAGCCAGATTGTGATAGCTGATGATCACCACCGCGACAGCCTCTGCCGGATCTTCCCAGTGCCGGAACAGATGCCAGGCCAGCTGCTTGGCAGACTGGTAATGCGCCACCGCTGAAAACAACTGATGCGCATTAAAGCACTCATTACCCGCCTGAACCTGTTGCTGCCAGCGCTTCATTCTCAGTACCTGGTTACTCATAGGTCACCTATAGTCCACCTTCTGTCAGCTTTTGAGGATCCAGTAATAAAGCCAGCTCTTCACGGGGCAAATCAGTACCTTCAGCCGCCACATCCAGAATTGGCCGGCCCTCACGGTACGCCTGCTTGGCAATTTCAGCCGCCCGGGCGTATCCGATCACAGGATTAAGTGCCGTCACCAGAATAGGATTACGGTGCAGCGCTTCATTCAGCTTATCTTCGTTAACACTGAAACTGCTGATGGCTTTATCAGCCAGTAAACGGCTGACGCTGGTTAGCAAACCAATGCTCTTCAGCAAGTTAGCAGCAATCATCGGCAACATAACATTCAGTTCAAAATTACCGGACTGACCACCAATACTGATGGCTGCATCATTCCCCATCACCTGAGCCGCCGCCATTGCTGCGGCCTCAGGTATGACCGGATTCACCTTGCCCGGCATGATTGAAGACCCTGGCTGTAACGCTTCAAGGGAGATTTCCCCCAGACCGGCCAGCGGACCGGAATTCATCCAGCGCAGATCGTTGGCGATTTTCATAATACTGACAGCGGTGGTTTTCAGCTGGCCGGAAACAGCCACTGAAGTATCCTGCGATCCGATGGCGGCAAAAGTATTCGCACAGGGGGCAAAACTGTAACCGGTGAGACGGCTTAAGCGCTCAGCAAATAACCGGGCAAAATCTGCGTGGGTATTGACCCCGGTACCAACGGCAGTACCGCCCTGCGCCAGCTGCTGTAAAGCCGGTAGCAACGCCTCCAAATGTTCCCGGTTCTGCCGGATCTGGCTGGCCCACCCCAGTAATTGCTGATCCATCCGAACAGGCATGGCATCCATCAGGTGAGTCCTGCCGGTCTTACAATAACCGGCAACGGCTTCCGCTTTAGTTTCGATAGCGGTTTGCAAATACCCGAGGGCTGGCAACAACTCATTCTGAATCTGCAACGCCGCACTGATATGAATCGCGCTTGGCACAACATCATTACTGCTCTGGCCAAAATTGACGTGATCATTTGGATTAACCTCATCCCCCAGCGCCTTGCTGGCCAGGGTCGCGATCACTTCGTTCGCGTTCATATTCGAACTGGTGGCGGAACCGGTCTGGAAAACATCCACCGGGAAGTTATCCATCAGTAGCGGATCATTCATCAGCAAAGCGCAGCTGTCACTGATAGCACCGGCAATCGCCGGAGATACACACCCCAGCGCCTGATTCGCCTGCGCAGCGGCATTTTTTATCAGCAAAAGCGCTTCAATGAAGGGCCTTGGCATCGCGTCCCCGCTAACGGGAAAGTTATTGATTGCCCGTTGCGTCTGTGCGCCATACAAGGCACCTTCAGGTACTTCCAGGCTGCCCATACTGTCTTTTTCGATACGTGTTTTCATAGTGACTCCTCAGGCCCGGACTGTTTACAGGAAATAATGACTCAACACCGAGACTTCCCGGTAACAACGCCTGACTGCCAGACGCTGATGATTTGATTTCGCCAACCGGCCCAGCGCAAGCAATGGCCGGTAGATATGATCCAGACATAACCGGCGCCAGTGCACCGGTACACAACTGTCGCAGATTGTTTCAAGTAACAGCTGATAACACAGCATATGTGCCTGACGCTGTACCGGCCGCGATGACTGATAAACCAGCCTGTCGGCTTCATCAAGGTATGCCTTAACCAGCTCAGGCCGGTCCGGACTCAGGCCTAAACGAATATTCTGTCCGCCCGGAAGGTGTACTGAAAGCTGGTCAATAATCGGTTGGCTCACGCCGGTCTCCTTAGCTGACACACAGTGGCATCTGACTAAAACTGCTAAACGTTTGTCCATTGGCACGGAGCAATGTGGCACAAACCAATTAATACAAACGATAATTGTTCGCATTATATTTTACATCAAGCGACAGGTAAACCTGTTTTCTCTGCTCTAAAGCATATTTAAATCCATGGTTTTTCAGGGGTTTTTACACTTAGTTCACTGTAACACCGGCTCTGAAGCACAATAACGACCAACACACCAATAGCACTGGACTCCGGTTTAAATTTAGACGACTATCCCCCTGCCCGGCAAAACCGGGTAATTCTCAGGGCGGGGTGTAACTCCCCACCGGCGGTGATAAGAGACCATGTGTCTTTTTCAGCCCGCGAGCGCCTGATACACCGTGACGGTCAATCACATAACCACAACGGTTTCAGGGTCAGCAGATCTGGTGCTTTCACAGAAAAATTCCAGAGCCGACGGTAATGTCAGTGCAGTCAGTCACGCACTGCTGAGTCCGGATGGAAGAGAATGAACAACATCCCCTGCACCAGCCGGTAAATATCCACTGAGTGCAGCTATGTATGTCATGTCTGATGGCAGGCCATGCTGTGTGAACAGCCAGGCTTTTGCTGTCGTTCCGTATGCCCTGATTCTGGAAAACTTACTCATTAAGGTATAACCATGAATCAGTCTGAAACTTTTAATAACCCATTCACCAACAGCAGCTCTGCTGAACGGATGCATCTGGCGCTTGATGCGCTTCGTAATGGCATGGGTGTGCTTGTCGTCGATGATGAAGACCGTGAAAACGAAGGCGATATTATCTTTGCTGCCGAAAGCCTGACCGTCCCGCAAATGGCAATGCTGATCCGGGAATGCAGCGGCATCGTCTGCCTGTGTCTGGACGAAGACCGGATCCATCAGCTGGACCTGCCGCCAATGGTGGCTGATAACAACAGCCAGTACGGCACAGCATTCACAGTCAGTATTGAAGCCAGCAAAGGCGTAACCACCGGCGTTTCTGCCGCCGACCGGGTGACAACCATTAAAGCTGCGATTGCTGAAGGTGCCATCCCCGCGGATCTTGCCCGGCCCGGACATGTGTACCCGTTACGGGCACGGGAAGGCGGGGTACTGACCCGCCGGGGCCATACCGAAGCAACAATTGATCTGATGAAACTGGCTGGCCTGCAACCCTGCGGCGTACTGTGCGAACTGACCAATCCGGACGGCAGCATGGCCAAGTTACCGGAGATCGTGCATTTCGGGGAAAAGCACAATATGCCGGTACTGAGTGTCGAAGACATCGTTGCGTACCGGTTAGCGGCGTTATCAGCCAGCGCATAAATCAACCTGTATTCAGTACCTGAACAGCCCGGGCGGCAGTACACCGCCCGGTTTATGCCGGAACAACCTGACTGCACACCGGCTGATACGCAGCCATAAAAGCTTCAAGCTCTGCGGCAGGCATAGGCCTTGCCAGGTAAAAGCCCTGAGTAAGGTCACAACTCAGCGACCCCAGAAAGTCCAGTTGCGCCTGTGTCTCTACCCCTTCAGCAACGACCCGCAACCCCAGAATATCCGCCATGGATATAATCGCGCTCGTCAGTTGCGCCGCTTCATCCCGCTCATCCACATCATTAATGAATGAACGGTCAATCTTCAGGGTATCAAACGGAAAGCGCCCCAGATAACTCAGCGAGGAATAACCGGTTCCAAAATCATCAATGGATAACCGCACGCCCATACCATCAATGACATTCAAAATGCTGTGGTTACGTTCGGTATTATCCAGCAACACCGTTTCGGTAATTTCCAGTTCCAGCGCCTGAGGCGGAATGCCCACTTCCTGCAATACCTTCCCTACCCGTTCAGCAAAGCGCCCCTGGCGTAATTGCTGAACCGAGACATTCACCGCCACGTACTGAGGCATCCCCGACTGCTGACGCCAGGTTCTGATCTGCGTAGCAGCCTCATATAACACCCACTCACCCAGCTCAGTGATCACGCCAATACTTTCTGCCAGAGGAATAAATACATCCGGCGCAACGCAGCCAAGCGCTTCGTTCTTCCAGCGCAGCAGCGCTTCCACCCCCATCACTTCGCCACTTTGCGTACAGATCAGCGGCTGGTAATGCAGGACAAATTCTTCCCGCTGTAAAGCACGGCGCAGCTCCAGCTCCATTTTCAAAAGTGCCTGTGCATGGCGGTTCATTTCTTCCGTATAGAAATGGAAATGGTTACGGCCATCATCCTTGCATTTATACATCGCCGTATCAGCATTCTTCAGCAAGGTCTCCTGATCTTCACCGTCATCCGGGAACACCGTAATGCCGATGCTTGCACTGACTGATACCTCGTGACCACGGATAAAGACCGGTTCACAGCAAGCCTTAATAATCTTCTCAGCAATGAGCTCAGCTTCCATTGGCGCCTTCAGCTCCGGCAAAATCAGGGTAAACTCATCGCCCCCTAAACGGGCCACGGTATCCCCCTCCCTGACACAGGCCGTTAGCCGTCCGGACACTTCCTTCAGCAGCAAATCACCCGCGTTATGCCCCAGGTTATCGTTCACGGTTTTAAAGTGATCCAGATCCAGCATCATCAGGGCAATCCGGCTACCCTGACGCTTCGCCCGTGCCATCGCGGCCTGCAACCGGTCAAAAGCAAGTCCACGGTTTGGCAAGCCGGTCAGCGCATCATAGTTCGCCTGTTCAAAGAGCTTATCTTCATGATGTTTACGCTCGGATAAATCAATGACACTGGTAATGACCGCATCATGGCTGCCATACAATGCAATCTGCGATGACAGGGATGCCCAGAACCGCTTTCCGGCCCCCTGTGTAGCCATCAGAGATTCGAAATTATCCAGATGCCGCTGTTCGTTTATCTTCGCGCTGAACCGTTCATAATCTTCTGCGGCATTAAAATAATTTTCCAGCTTGCCGCCTTGCAGAAGATGAATACCGCAATTCAACAGTTTTTCAGCCTGGGCATTTCCGTACACGATTGTGCCGTCATCCGGAAGACTGATAATAATCGCCATCGGCGACGACTGAGCAATGGCCTGAAAATGCCGCTGACTTTCCCGCAGATCTTCCCCCACCCGCCAGTTCAGCCGGCTTTCCCGGTACTGCAGCCATAAACTGATGCCAATACCGGTCGCCAGTAACAGCAACAGAACCAGTAACAAACGGCTACTCTGCTCAGGCTGATCATCATACGCGCTGAGCCGTAACCAGATGGTTTCGTTTAGCTGACTGACCGGCAACATACGCACCAGCCCTGTCAGGGGCACCTGCTCAGCCCCGCCATAAATGACCTGGCTTTCGCGATCAACAAAATCAACCCTATAGCGGTCACGCACCTCTTCAGGCACCAGCCCTTCCAGCAAATATTCAATTTTATACACCGCACCCAGCGTGCCCAGAAAACGGTCACCGCTGAATATCGGTACATATAATTCAAATGCCGGATGCCCCTGAATCACCACAAAAGGATTGGTGTACACCGGCTGACGGGTTAAAAACGCCTCATAAGATGCCCGTTTAGGTTCAGGTAACAGCAGTTTCAGCCCTACAACATGCTTATTCTCTTCATACGGTGCTGTGTCGCGAATCACGAAATCCGCATCCGCCCAGGTCACATTCACTAACCCCGGATGGTCGTAAACATAACGGGATACCCGCTGCTGATAAGACGCCCGGGACAACTGCCCCTGGCTGATCTGTTCAGCCAACAACTCAAAATATTCCTGATGAGAACTGAGCCGGCGACGAATATCGCGCTCAAGGGTTGCAGCGGCATTATTCAGCGCCAGCTGCTGACTGGCAGTATCGTTGCGCTGCATAAACCAGTACAAAGCAACTGTCGCCATAAACAGGGCACAAAATGTCAGTAAAGGTGCAGCCCAGGTCGGCGGCCCTGCCTGACGGGAAGTACCGGCACCCGGGTTCTGCCACTCCGCAGCGTACCTGCCGTACTGCCGTCGCTGCTGAGTAACCACACCGGTAACCAGCAAGAAGAATGCAGCCAGCACGCCTTCGAAGATCATCACTGACTGACGTATATCACTGTCTGCCCGACCGGCGGATACCGCCGCCAGCTCCCACTGACCATCAATCAGATCAACGCTGTGCACCAGACGCTTATGACTGAAAACACTGTTGTCGCCATAAAACACAACGCCCTGACTATCCCGGATACCAATCTGCAGATTAATTTCCGGATTCAGTAATCCTGACTCCTGCAGTAACGGCGCCATATCCAGCGCCATGGAAACCAGCCCCCAGAAATGCCCATCAACGCTCACCGCCTGACGGGCCACCACGCCATCCCCGCCCTGTAATAACTTCATGGGGGATGTCAGGGCAATATCAGACTGGCGCATGGCGCGAAGCGTTGCGTGACGGCTTTCCAGACGGGTATCACTTAACAGGTTATGGCCCAGCGCAGATTCATTACCCTGCAAAGGTACAACTTTGTTGATAATGCCATCCGGCGCAACCGCAAAATTTCTGATGCCACGGGATGAACTCAGCAAACCTTTAATAAAGGTGTCCAGACGCCGACCCGCATCCTGCTCACCGCTCCCGGCTGACAGCAAATCCGTTTCAACATAAGAAGTGAGGCCCTGCAACAGCGCGAACCGCTTATTCAGAATGTTCGCCAGGTTCTGCGCATAACCATCTACCTGCTGATCAAACTGCTGGGAACGCTCTTCTACAAGGTAAGATTCAAACCAGTAAGACGCCTGCCACCAGATCACTGCAAAACTGATCAACAGGGTTACTGAAGCAAGACTTAAACGTCGCTTGATTGTTTCAGCCAGAAAGGACGGGCTCAGACTCATCAGGGATCACCATAACATCGCCATACCATCCCTGGGCGCAGATACACTATAATACTTAACCGAACCGGCCAGCTATTTATCAACCTGACAGGCCTATACAGAAAACACCCTTAAATGCGTTTGATATTTATTTTCATTAATAATGATTTTAACTATAAATATCATGAAGTTATGAAATACAATTAAAACTAAACATTCATAACGTTACGTTTAGATCACAGGGCTATTTTACTGCTGGGCACATTGTATCGGCCATTCTGAAGTCTGCAATATTTTTTTATCTGCAAACCGGGAAATCAATCATCAAACCCCACCTTTTCAACCAACGCCAGCGCCTGCTGTCGCCGCGCTGCAATCTGCCCCAGCGGACGCTCGTCTTCTTTAAACTCCCCCATATAGGTTTCAATTAATTCCGCTCTGGGTGTACCTTCCCGTACCGGAAATTCAAAGTTACTCTGCGCGTACATGAACTGCGCCTGCTCTGAACTGAGATATTCCATTAACTGAATCGCCGCGTCTTTGTGAGGGGCATACCGGCTCAGCGCAATGCCACTGATATTCATATGCGCTCCCCGGTCATCCTGGTTTGGAAATACTAACCGGACAGCTTTGGCCCATACCTGTTGCTCAGGCTTACGCTCATTGGTGAGGATCTTGCCAAAATAATAAGAGTTCGCCAGTGCAATATCACACACGCCGTCACTGATCGCTTTTATCTGCGCCCGGTCATTCCCGCCCGGACGCCGTGCCAGGTTCGCCTTAACATCCCTGAGCCACTGCTCTGTTGCTGTTTCACCATTCGCCAGTATCAGACTGCTGATCAGTGACAACATATACTTATGTTTTCCACTTCGGCTGCACACCCGTCCCTGCCACCGCCTGTCAGCCAGCTCTTCATAACGCCCCACGGCATCTGCCGCCAACCGCAGCGTCGATGTGTAAATGATCCGTGAACGGGACGTCAGGCCAAACCACTGGGAATCCGCATCCCGATACTTCACCGGTATATTCCGGCGTAACACAGGGCTTTTAACAGGCTGAATCAGCCGCGCCTGTTTAAGCGCATAAAGCGGACCAATATCCGCCGTCAGCACCAGATCCGCAACAGACTGATCCCCTTCAACTTCAAGACGCCTGACCAGCGCCTTTCTGACATACACAACATTCACCTGAATACCTGACTGCTGCTCAAACGCATCCAGTATCGGTTTAATCAGAAACGGCTGACGGTAGGAATAAATATTAATTTCCGAAGCATGCACGACACTGCTCAGCATCAGACACAAGCCGCCACACAGCAACCGGATATCTGTGCAAACACCCATCTTCATTGGCTTAAATACCCCTATCATTAAACAGGAAAGGGATGCGCCAGCGTGGACACATCCTCATCGGAAGAATCATCCCCCAGCGCCCGGGCATAGGCCGCGAGCTGCAGAGGTTTGTAAAACAGAAAACCCTGACCGTACTGGCAATCCAGATCAGCAAAAAACTGTTGTTGCTGAAACGACTCTATCCCTTCTGCTGCTACAGTCAGCCCCAGTAACTCAGCCATTCTGACCGTCGCCTGAAGAATAATTGCCTGCGTATTATCCGGTGCCAGCTTGCTGACAAATGACCGGTCAATCTTCAAACCGCTCAGCGGGTAAGTCACCAGCCGTTCCAGCGAACTGTGCCCGGTGCCAAAATCGTCAATATAAATTCCGACCCCCATATTCTGTAATGCCTGCAACTGCTTAATCGCCAGCTCTTCATGGCTATACAGGGCACTTTCTGTCACTTCCAGGCGCAGGTTATGGGGCTGCAACTGATAACGGCTCAGCAACTCACTGACCTGCAGAACAATTGAATTACTGAGCAATTGCTTAGGCGAGACATTGACGTTAACAAACAGTTGCTGATTGCCGGTTCGCCTGATCAGACCGGCCAGATCAGCTACCGCCTGCTGAAGCACCCAGTCACCAATGGCCTGGATCAAATTCAGCTCTTCAGCCAGAGGAATGAACTCTACCGGAGATACACTCCCCAGTTGCGGGCTGAACCAGCGAAGCAGCGCCTCACTGCCCTCGATCCGGGAATCCCGTAAGGCGACGACCGGCTGATGAAACAGTACAAACTCATGGTTCTCAATAGCGTCACGCAGGCACAGCTCCATACAGATTCGGCGCTGAGCACGGGCGTTAAGACGGTCATCGTAAAGCACCTGACTGTCACGGCCGTTACGCTTCACCTCATACATCGCAAGATCCGCCTGACGCAGGCCGTCTTCAGCACTCTGGCAGGTCTTATCCAGCAAACTCAGCCCCAGGCTGGCGGTGGTCTGAAAACGGTTACCGTCACTGAACCTGAAAGGCCTCTGCATCGTCGCCAGCACCCGTGATGCCAGCAACTGCAACTGGTCACTGTCGGCAACATCCGTCACAAATACAGCAAACTCATCACCGCCAAAGCGAGCCACCGGATCAGACTCCCGGAAGCACTCCGTCAGACGCGCCGAAAACTGCTGTAAAAGCTCATCACCAATCGCATGCCCATAGGTATCGTTAACCGCTTTAAAACGGTCGAGATCAATGAAAAACAACCCGGTACCCGGCGCGCCCCGGGCCTCAATATGCTGATCAATCCTGGCCACAAATGCCGGCCGGTTATAAAGCCCCGTCAGCGCATCCCGCTCCGCCTGATGCTGTAGCTTAAGCTGTGCCAGCTTACGCTCTGTAATAACACTGATAGACCCTTCGTAATAACTGTCTCCCTGACCGTCATCAACGATATACGCATTCTCCACCAGCCAGACAGGCTGTCCGGCAGAATCCATTCCCTGCCATTCGAAATTCACCACCCTGCCACGGGTTTTCAGCTCAGCGATTAATGCCCTGAATACCTCAGGATCATGGTGTAACTGACCCGGCACACTCTGCACCTTTTTTTGCAGAATATCCTGAGAACGAAAGCCAAACGCAGCGGCAAAGGCAGGGTTCGCTTTCAGCAAACGGCCGGAAACAGATGCCCGGTAAATGCCATCCACTGACAACATAAACAACTGGCTGTATTCATGTTTCACCGCCCGCAAACGCAGAGTACGGTTGGTAAACAGACGCTCAATTTTCAGGGCATAGCGCCGTGATGTATAAATGTACATCAGCACGATGATGCTCACCCCAAGCAACGCCAACCCCACCAGATTCGACAGGGAAAACCAGCGCAGATAACCCGGCCTGGCCTGGTCGTAAAACGTAAAACGTAACTGCCGCCCACCCAGGGAATACGCCATTGATTTCACTGCCTCAGGGGCAACATCATAGCGACACCGGCTGCCGGACAAGTGGCTGCTGCGAAAAAGCCCACTGGCCTCAGCGGCAGTTATATCCGTCGCTTGAACACACAGCCCGGACTTAAGCGCCTGCTGGCCAAACAAGACCTCCAGTGCATTACCGATATCAATCGCCACAGAGACATACCCAAACAGCGAAGGGTATCCGGACACCTCTTCCTGAGGATCAAATACACCAAATATCAGCCGCGAGAGATGCTCACTCTCACCGGTCGGCTCAACAATCGCAATCTGTAAACCGGCACTCTGGGCCGCCGCCACAAAGGCACCGTTATACTCAGGAAAAGCCGCCAGGTTAGTTCCGGGAACAATGCCATCCATGTCAGATGATGAGCTGTAGAGCAATGGAAATACATCAGAGAGAGGGATTTTTGGCTGAACATCCGGCTGCCGGACAGTGAAATCAAACTGGCCCTCAGCACGCAGCTGCCGGGTAAGATCATCTGCCTCATTCACCGCCACCTTCGGTAGCCACTCAAATGAAGCAATGCCGTAGTCGGAAATATTCTGCGCAACAATAAAGTGCTCAAACTCCCAGCGCTGTACCGGGCCTTTAATTTCAATGAAACTGCGCAGGGACGATAACACCCCTACCAATTCATTTAATGCGGCACGCACCACACTGAACTGCCCCGCCGCCCGCTCCTCCAGAGTACGCTCATATTCACGCTGCTCCAGGCTGGCGGTTACACGGTAAGCAGCCCAGCTGCTGGGCAACAGAATACAGGCGGCCACAACCACCATTATGAGCGGAGAAACCAAACGCTTTTTCACGCAATCACTATCTCTCAGATCACACAGGCAAAGCCTGTGCAGCAGGCTGAACATCAGAATGCCCTGTTACCGTCGACGGCAACACACACCCTTAATGATAATGATTTTTATTTAGATTACAAAAGGTGATTACCCATTTTGTCATTTTTGTATCCTTTATTCGGTGTGTAGCTACACCGCAGGGCGCCGTAATTTATAGCTGCGCCCTGCTATCCACCCTCATCTGTAATTCTGCCTGCCTGGTGGAGGTCACACTCACCTCCGGATAACGGGCATTATTCTTTGGCGGATAGGAAATATGACACAGGAAAAGAAAACCGGAAACGCGCAGACAGAAAACACGACTTACTAAGCTTTACCGAAAAGCTCTACTCAAAAGAATTTACAGAAAATACCTCCGCCTCACCGGCTTATCCGCTTCAGCTAAACCGGCAGGACGGAGGTTACAACCTTACTGGCGGTTTGCCTTAATCATGGTCCAGGCACGGGTCAGCAAACGGTCAAACTTCGCAGTATGCGTGTTCTGAGTAAACAGACTGGCTTTGACGTCCTCATCCGGATAGATGCCTTTATCGTTTTTCACCTCATCCAGCAAATACGGTTCAACTTTATTATTTGCCACTGCAAAATAGGCGAAGTTTGAAACTGCTGCCGCATTCTCAGGTTTAAGGATATAGTCGATAAATGTATGCGCAGCCTCTTTGTGCGGCGCATCTGCCGGAATGGCCATCAGATCAAACCAGACCAGTGAACCCTCTTTAGGAATCTGATATTCAATCTCGATTCCCTGACCGGCCTCAGCCGCCCGGCCCTGAGCCTGCAGCACGTCACCGTTATAGCCCATTGCCAGACACAACTCGCCATTTGCCAGATCTGAAATATACTGCGAAGACACAAATTTGGTGTAATAAGGCCGCACCGACTTCAACAACTCTGTCGCCTTCTTAAGGTCAGATTTTTTCTCTGAATTCGGATCTAATCCCAGATAATGCAGCGCCATTGAAACCACTTCCGCAGGCGAGTCCAGCACACTGACCCCGCAACCCTGAAGCTTGCTGACCACTTCCGGTTTAAACAGCAGATCCAGGCTGTTAAACGGCCCGTCACCCAACCGCTCTTTCAGGGCTGTCACGTTATAGCCCAGGCCAATCGTCCCCCAGGTATACGGCACGTTGTACTGATTACCGGGATCATGCCTGGCAACCTTGGCCCGCATGTCTTCATCCAGGTTACCGACATTGCTCAGCAAACCGGTATCTATCGGCGCATAAATTCCTGCCTTTGCCTGACGTTCCAGAAACGCCGCCGTCGGTACAACCACATCATAGCCACTGCCGCCGGCCATCAGCTTGGCTTCCAGCACCTCATTAGAATCATAGACGTCGTAGTTGAGCTTAATGCCGGTTTCTTTCTGGAAGTTTTCCAACACCACCGGATCAATATAATCGGACCAGTTATACACGTTCAGTACCTGCTGATCCGCCATCACAGCGGCACTGCACCCCAGCGCCAGAACCGTCGCACATATACGGTTCGCCAAAGGTTTTGATTTAAATTGATTTATTACACGCATCACAGATCTCCCGGTTATTTTTATTGTCAGAACCGATGCTTCAGCCACAACTCACCCTGCGCATACGCGCATAGCTGACAGCGGTTAATCAGATTTTCAGAGAATACCTGCCTGCCACCCGGAGAGCCCGGGAGCAGACACGTCAGGCGAGATGCCTAAACAGCACCGCCATTGGCGGCCAGTACATACAGATACTCAAGCGCAAGGGTCGCGCCTGCCAGTGAAGTGATTTCAGCATGATCATAAGCCGGCGCAACCTCAACCACATCCATACCGACCAGATTCAGCCCCTGCAAACCACGAATGACTTTCAGGGCACAGTCAATGCTGATACCGGCAGCAACCGGTGTACCGGTGCCCGGCGCAAAGGCAGGATCCAGACCGTCAATATCAAAGCTGACATAAACTTTCTTATCACCCACCCGCTGACGGATCCGCGTCAGTGTTTCCTGCGGACCGTTATCACCCACCCAGGCAGCATCCAGCACCTCAAACGGATGATCTTTACGGTTATATGACGTACGGATACCAATCTGCAGAGAATGCTCAGTGTCCACCAACCCTTCAACGACCGCGTGATGGAACAGAGTGCCGTGATCGTACTTACTGCCACCGTCATAAGTATCGGTATGGGCATCAAAATGAATCAGTGCCACCGGGCCATGTTTTTTAGCATAAGCCCGCAACACCGGCAGAGTAATAAAGTGATCGCCACCAAAGGTCAGCGCAGACTTATCGCTCTCAAGAATCTGACTGATGTGCGCTTCCAGATTATCGACCAGCGTCTGCGGCTCACCGTGCTTGAATGACACATTGCCGGAATCCTCAACCTTCAGGTGATTATCCAGCGCAAAGCTCCAGGGCCAGCGGGCACCTTCCCATACCAGCTGTGCAGACGCCTGACGCACACCGGTCGGCCCAAAACGGGCACCCGGACGGCCGGAAGTTGCCATATCAAACGGCACACCGGTAACCACAACATCGGCACTGCTGGCCTGCAGGTTCGCCACCTGCGGGAACTCCATAAAGGTCATGCCAAGGCCGCCATAAATTGGCATATCCGCATCGGCAATATTCGTAGAAGCTGACATCACTCACCTCGATACAGGCAGCCGTTTGCTGCCCGGTTTATTGTTATTGCTAACTAAGGTAACGTCAGGGTTATAATTAGTGAAGCGCATAGTTTAAATACAACTATGCATGATATTAATAATTGAGATTCAGGATGCAGGCCCTGCGACAATTCGACCTCAACCTGCTGATCATCTTTGAAGCCCTGATCAGCGAATGCCACGTCAGCCGGGCGGCAGAAAAGGTATTCCTCAGTCAGTCCGCCATGAGCCACGCCCTCAACCGCCTGCGGGAATACTGTGACGACCCCTTACTGGTCCGCACCGCCAACGGCCTGCAGGCCACCCCAAGAGCACTGGAAATGCTCCCCGAAGTACGTCGTGCCCTGCAACTGATAGACCGAACCCTGGCGAAACCAAAAGCCTTTGATGCCAGCCGCAGCAACCGCGTCTTTACGATTGCCTGTACGGATTACTTTGAAGCGGTTATTTTCCCGGGGCTATTCGCCTGCTTACAGCAAACCGCCCCGGGAGTCAGAATCAACGTCGAAATGATTACCGACGCCAGCAGCCGGGAAAAGCTGGAAAACCGTAGCGTCGACTTAGTCGTCGGTGTCGATGCCAGTCACCGCTACCCCAAACATCTGGTAACAGAAGACTGGATCAGCGAACATCTGGTGTGCCTGGCCGGCAAGCAAAACACCCGCATCGGTGAACAGCTCAGCCTTCAGGCGTATCTGGATATCAGTCACGTAGTATTTTTTGATCAGGTCGGCGACACCACCAACCCCGTAGACAGCTGGCTTCAGAACCAGCAACTCAGCCGGCACCACAGTGTCCGTACCACCAACTATATGGCCGCCGCACGGATCGTCGCTCAGACCGGCGCCATTGCCACCCTGCCTTACCAGATGGCCCGGCTCTTCAGCGAACTGCTGCCGGTACGGATCGTGGCCCCGCCGGCCAACATGCCGGTTATCGACATGCAGATCCTGCACCATCCACTGTTCGACAATGATCCCGGGCTGCTCTGGCTGCGGGAAACCATCAAACAATACGAGGTTATTTGACATACGGACAAGCGTACATACACTGTATGTATGCTTATTTTTGAATGGAACTCAATTAAAGCTAAATCGAATTTACTGAAACACGGGATATCTTTTACAGAAGCCCAAACAGTGTTCATGGATGAACAGGCGCTGCAGTTCTTCGATACAGAGTATTCTTCAGAAGAAGACCGCTTTATTATGCTCGGCAGAAGCGCTCACACCCGTGTTCTGGTGGTATGCCGCTGTGAACGGGACAAAGGTAATGTTATCCGGGTCATCTCAGCATGCAAAGCAACTAAAAAAGAGCACAACTTTTATATGGAGCAACGGGGATGAAAGAAGAATATGATTTCGCCAATATGAAATCACGAAGCAACTCTTATGCTGCGCGATTAAAAAAACCGGTGACGATCCGGCTGGATGAAGAAATCATCAGCTATTTTAAGACGATGTCTTCCGATACAGGCATCCCGTATCAGAGCCTTATCAATCTGTACCTGCAAGACTGTGTAAATCAGCAGCGCAAGATAGATATCACCTGGCAACAGGACCAATAACTCCCGTTAGTCTACCCCCACAAACCGTCAATATGTCAGGTCGCCGAAAGATAAACCTTCAGAAAGAATTACGTGACCGGCCAATGCCACTGGGCATTATCCCCTCGGTCACTTCAACCCGGTTACGCTCTTCCCGGGGGGAAACGCCGTAATGGTTCCTGTATGCCGTGCTGAAGTAAGATGCGCTGGAAAAACCGCACTCATTGCCAATCTCTGCTGCCGGTTTATCACTCTGGCGTAATAACTGCCGGGCACGCTCCAGACGCAACTCAAGGTAATGCTTCGAAGGCACCGTTTGCAGATGCTGTTTAAAGAGACGCTCCAGATGCCGCCGTGAAATGCCGACCAGTTCAGCCAGATCCTCACTGCTCAGCGGCTCTTCAAGATTCGCTTCCATCAGACTGACCGCCTCGATCAGCTTAGGCTGACTGGCACCGATGCGGTTTTTCAGCGGAATCCGCTGCTGGTCATCGCCGGCCCGCATTCGCTCACAGATAAACTGCTCTGAAATTGCACCCGCCAGCGACATATCGAAATGCTGGCCAATCAGAAACAGCATCATATCCATAGACGCGGTACCACCGCTGCAGGTATACCGCTTACCGTCGATCTCAAACAGGGTATTCATGACCTGAGTCTGAGGGAACTCCGCCTTCAGGCTGGCCATATCCCACCAGTGAATAGTCGCCCGGTGATCATTCAGCAAGCCGGCACAGGCAAGAATATAAGAACCGGTACCGATCCCGCCGACCGCCAGTGATGTATTCGCCTGACGGCGTAACCAGGCAATAATGGCTTCATTACCTGTCCGGGCTATCGGGCTTGCGCCACACACAAACACCGCATCTAATGTCGGCATTGTCGCCAGACTGCAATCCACTAATGTCTGCACACCGAAACTGCTGGCCACCGCTTCACCGTCATGGCTGATCAGAACCGTCTCATAACAGTCTTCACCGGTTACCCAGTTAGCCATGCGCAGCGGCTCAATTGCGGATGAAAATGCAATTAAAGAAAAGTTAGGCAGCAGCAGGAAGCCGAAACGGTACGGCCGTTCAGGCTTATTCGCTAAAGACACTATCTGCTGAGGCGCTGTTTGCTCTGCTGCCATATCTGAAACCGTTCAGGGTAATTACGAAGACATTTCGCGACTGACAAAAATCTAAAGTCTTTGCGAAAACTTGTACTAATCATACCCAGCGACCTGCACTCTGTCGCGAAGATTGCGCCATATCAGGCCCAAAATGGCAACAAACTAAAAGTTTATGTCGCACGACATAAACTTACGATCTTATCTCCGGGCAAGGTTTTGTTAGTATTTTAATAACACAACACGGCTTGCAGATACGAAACACTGAGCAAGCCCCTATAACAACACTGAGTAGGAATATAACGATGACCAGCACAGAGGTTACCCGGACAGATTTTGATGAGGTAATGGTACCTAACTACAACCCACAACAGTTCATCCCTGTACGCGGTGCCGGCTCACGTGTCTGGGATCAGGACGACAACGAATACATCGACTTTGCCGGCGGCATTGCGGTGAACGCACTGGGCCACGCCCATCCGAAACTGGTTGAAGCCCTGAAAAGCCAGGCCGATCAACTGTGGCATCTGAGCAACACCTGCACCAACGAGCCGGCACTGCGTCTGGCACAGAAACTGACGGCAGCCACCTTCGCCGACAAAGTATTCTTCGCCAACTCAGGCGGTGAAGCCAACGAAGCGGCTTTTAAGCTGGCCCGTAAGTATGCTTTTGATAACTTCGGCCCTGAAAAGAACGAAATCATCGCATTCCATCAGGGTTTTCACGGCCGTACCCTGTTCACCGTATCTGTCGGTGGTCAGGAAAAATACCGGATCGGTTTCGAGCCGGTACCGGGCGGTATCTCCCACGTACCCTTTAACGACCTTGCCGCACTGAAAGACGCCATTTCTGAGCGCACCTGTGCCGTCGTCATGGAACCTATTCAGGGTGAAGGTGGCGTGCTGTCTCCGGATGCTGACTTTATGCGCGGTGTACGTGAACTGTGCGACCAGCACAATGCCCTGCTGGTGCTGGACGAAGTACAGACCGGCGTGGGCCGGACCGGCAAGCTGTATGCCTACATGCACTCAGATGTTGAGCCAGACATCCTGACTACCGCCAAGGCACTGGGCGGCGGCTTCCCGATTGGCGCCATGCTGTGTACCGATAAAGTTGCTCCAAGCCTGAACTTCGGTACCCATGGCAGCACCTACGGCGGTAACCCGCTGGGTTGCGCCGTTGCAGAAGCGGCACTGGATATCATCAATACGCCTCAGGTTCTGGATCAGGTCAACGCAAAACGCGCAGTATTCGAAGCTGAACTGCAAAAACTGAATGAAAAGTACGGCATCTTTAAAGACGTCCGTGGCGGTGGCCTGCTGATCGGTGCTGAACTCACCGAAGAATGGCACGGCAAAGCCGCTAAATTCCTGGCCGGTGCCCGCGATAACGGCGTGATGATCCTGGTGGCGGGCCCCAACGTACTGCGTTTCACCCCATCCCTGATCATTCCTGACGCAGACATTGCTGAAGGCATGGCCCGTCTTGATAAGGCACTGGCTCAGGTTATTGAAGCCGAAAAAGCGGCGGCGTAAGCCGGTCATACTGAATAAAGGGCACCCTATGAATCACGATCTTACCCAATGGTTAACCTGGCTGGACGACGAATATCCGGACATGCTGGCCAGAACCATCGAGCTTGCCAACATTAACTCCGGCAGCCTGAACGTTGCCGGCGTCAATAAAGTTGGCGACAAGCTGAAAGAATATGCAGAAGTGCTCGGCGGTAAGATCGAAACCCTGCCGGTCAGCCCTTATCAGTTACTGGATGCCAACGGCGTACTGCAATCCCTGCCTCTGGGTGACGCAGTGCGCATATCCAAACGGCCTGAAGCCCCTTTACAGGTATTCTTCTGCGCCCACATGGATACCGTTTTCGCCATCGACAGTAATTTTCAGACCGTTACCTGGCTAGACGACGAAACCCTTAACGGCCCGGGTGTCAGCGACCTGAAAGGCGGCATCGTTGTGATGCTTAAAGCCATCGAAACTCTGGAACGCAGCCCGTTTGCCGAAAAAATAGGCTGGCAGATCCTGTTCAATCCCGATGAAGAAATCGGCTCTCCGGGGTCTGCAGCCCTGATTCAGGAAGCGGCAAAAACCGCTCATCTGGGTATGATCTACGAGCCAAGCTTTCCCGACGGTAACCTGGCCGGTGCCCGAAAAGGCAGCGGTAACTTCAGCGTTAAAGCCACCGGTAAAGCCGCTCACGCCGGCCGTGAACACCACCTTGGCCGCAATGCAATTCGCGCCATGTGTGACTTCGTCAGCCAGCTCGATGACCTGAACGGTCAGCGTGAAGGCGTCACCATAAACCCCGGCTTCATTGAAGGGGGCGGTGCCGTTAACATCGTGCCGGATTTGTGCGTATTCCGCTTTAATATTCGCCTTGAACAGCCGGAAGATGAAGCCTGGTGTCTGGAACACATTCAGCGCCTGCTGGCAGACATTAACAGCCGCGATGGCCTTGCACTGGAATTGTTTGGTGGTTTTGGCCGCAAACCTAAAGTGCTCTCCCCGACCAACACCCGGCTGTTTGAGCTGGCGCAGGAATGCGGCAGCAATCTGGGCATGAAAATCGAATGGCTGCCAACCGGTGGCTGCTGTGACGGTAACAACCTGGCCGCCGCCGGTGTGCCTAACATTGATACCCTGGGCGTTCAGGGCGGCAAAATTCACTCCAGTGACGAATATATGAAAGTCCGCTCTCTGACGGAGCGGGCCAAACTCAGCGGTCTGATGCTGCTGAAACTGGCCAGCAGTGAAGACCTCAGCTGGCTGACCGACGCCAAACGCAGCTGCACAGGAGAACACTGATGCTGGTCGTACGCCCGGTTACCTTTGCGGATCTGGCCGGCCTGGAACGGCTGGCGGTAATCTCCGGCGGCAGCATGACAACCCTGCCGGCCAACCGGGATCACATTGGTGAACTGATCAACCGCACTCAGCAATCCCTGCGTAAAGCAGTGGAGATGCCCGGTGAAGAAAGCTATCACTTCGTCCTGACCGATACCGACAGCGGTGAAATCCTTGGCGTCAGCGGAATCGACGCAACCGTCGGGATTACCACTCCGTTTTACTCCTACCGGATAGACGAAGTGGTTCATGCTTCCAGCGAACTGCAGATCCACAATAAGGTTCCGGCCCTGCACCTCTGCCAGGACTACACCGGCGCCGCCCGGCTCTGCACCCTGTTTCTGGACCAGCAGGCCCGTACCCCGGAGAACCTGCAACTGATTTCCCGCGCCCGGATGATGTTTATTGCTCAACAACCACAACGCTTTGCCAGCCGGATCATTTCTGAACTGCAGGGCGTGGCGGATGAAAACCACCAGTCTCCTTTCTGGGAAAGCCTGGGCCGCCATTTTTTCAGCATGGATTTCACCAAGGCAAACTACCTGACAGGCATTAACTCCAAAGGCTTCATTGCCGATTTGATGCCTCATTATCCGGTCTATGTCCCGATGCTCAGCGAAGCCGCCAAAGCGGCACTGGGTAAAACCCGCCCGGACCAGCAACCGGTGCTGGACCTGCTGGAAAACGAAGGTTTCCGCTTCCGCAATTACGTGGATATTTTTGACGCAGGCCCGACACTGGAAAGCCGCACCGACGACATCCGTTCCGTACGTGCCAGCAACAGTCAGCCGGTGCAGGTGCGATCAGCGCCGGTCCGCACGGGTAACGAAATCAGCATGATGATCAGTAACCGGGCACTTGGAGAATTCCGCTGCCTGCTGACAGAAGCCGACCCGCAACAGCCGGTACTGACACCGGAGCAGGCACAGCAACTGCACCTCAGCGACGGCGACAAAGCCCTGTTACTCACCATTTAGCATATAATATTAAAAATTAACAAATACGTTTAACTTACTGAATATAGAGGCTTTTAAGTATGATGATTGTGCGCCCGATACGGGCAGAAGATCACCAGGCCCTGCGCGAACTGGCCCGCAAAACCGGCCCGGGATTCACCTCCCTGCAAGATAACGACGCCCAGGTAAAAGCCAAGCTGGATGACGCCCTGCGTGCGTATGACACCAATACACCGCCACAGGACGCACTCTACCTGTTCGTCATGGAAGAGACAGAATCCGGTGAAGTGGTCGGTATCTGTGGCATCGAAGCCGCCGTCGGTTTAACCGATCCCTGGTACAACTACCGGGTCGGCACCCTGATCCACGCTTCCCGGGAACTGAAGGTCTATAACACCATCAACACCCTGACCATCACCAACGACCACACCGGCTACTCGGAACTGTGCACCCTGTTTCTGGCACCGGAAGCACGACACAGCCGTCAGGGATCATTGTTGTCGAAATCCCGGTTTATGTTCATGGCGGAATTTCCACACCTCTTCAATGACCATGTGATTGCGGAAATGCGCGGCTACTCCGATGAAAACGGCGTATCACCGTTCTGGGAAGGACTTGGCCGTCACTTCTTCTCACTGGACTTTTCCGAGGCAGATCAACTGTCATCAATGGATAAAGTCTTTATTGCAGAGCTGATGCCTAAAAACACCATCTACACCAATCTGCTGCCGGAAGCGGCGCAAAAGGCAATCGGTCAGACCCACGAAGCGACAACTCCGGCCCGTAAGCTGCTGGAAAAAGAAGGCATGCGCTACACCGGCTATATCGATATTTTCGACGGTGGGCCGACGCTCGAAGCACAAACCAACGATATCCGTGCCATTCAGGAAAGCCAGTACGTCAAGGTACAGATATCCGACCGGCCGCCGGAAGGCGAGCTCTACCTGGTCAGCACCACGGACTTTGAAGAATTCCGCTGCTGCATGACCGCGCTCACCCCGGTGGGCAAACACGTCGCCGCCCTGTCACAGGAAGTTGCCGACGCCCTACAGATTAATGACGGAAGCACAGTACGGGTTGTACCGCTTTCATCCGCACGGAGGTTTTAACATGACTGCATCTTTATACATCAATGGCCAGTGGCTGAACGGCGAAGGCCCGGCATTTTCTTCACTGAACCCATTTAACGGCGAAGCCGTATGGGAATCTGCCGCTGCTAACGCCGCACAGGTAAACAGTGCGGTAGAAGCCGCCCGCGATGCTGCCCAAAGCTGGGCAGAATTAAGCTTCAGTGACCGCTGCGCAATTGCCCGTCAGTACGGTGAACAACTGGTTGAAAACAAGCAGCTGATCGCCGAAACCATTGCTGCAGAAACCGGTAAGCCACTGTGGGAAACCCTCACCGAAGCAGCTGCCATGGCCGGTAAAATCGAAATTTCCATCCGGGCATACGAAGAACGTACCGGTGAGAAAAGCAGCGATATGGCCGGTGCTCAGGCAGTACTGCGTCACAAGCCTCACGGTGTGGTTGCTGTATTCGGCCCGTACAACTTTCCGGGTCATCTGCCAAACGGTCACATTGTACCGGCACTGCTGGCGGGTAACACCGTCATCCTCAAACCCAGCGAACTGACGCCCAAAGTTGCCGAGCTGATGATACAGCTGTGGGATAAAACCGATCTGCCTGCCGGCGTACTGAACCTGACACAGGGTGAAAAAGACACCGGCATTGCCCTGGCCTCCCACGCTGGGCTGGACGGCTTATTCTTCACCGGCAGCTCCCGTACCGGTCACTTACTGCACGAACAGTTTGCCGGGCATCCGGGTAAAATTCTGGCACTGGAAATGGGCGGCAATAACCCGCTGATTGTCGGTGATATCAGCGATGTTAAAGCCGCGGTTCATGAAACCATTCAGTCGGCCTACATCACGTCTGGCCAGCGCTGTACCTGCGCCCGTCGCCTGTTCGTGCCAAACGGTGCCACCGGAGATCAGTTCATTGCTGAACTGAGCAAAGCTGTTGCACAGATTAAGGTCGGTGGCCAGTTTGAAGAACCTGCACCGTTCATGGGCAGCCTGATTTCTGAAGCCGCTGCCGATGGCATTATCGCCGCACAGGAAAATCTGCTGTCACTGGGCGCCACGGCACTGGTTGCTGCCACTAAACTGCAGCCAGGTACCGGCCTGGTCAGCCCGGGTCTGCTGGATGTAACTGCCATTGAACAGCTGCCGGATGAAGAATATTTCGGCCCGCTGTTACAGGTGGTTCGTTACGAAGACTTCGACGCCGCCATTCAGGCTGCGAATAACACCAGCTACGGTCTGTCGGCCGGACTGTTCAGCGACAGCGAAGCCCAGTTCAACACCTTCTACAGGAAGATTCGGGCCGGTATCGTCAACTGGAACAAGCAGATTACCGGTGCCAGCAGTGCAGCGCCATTCGGCGGTGTAGGTGCCAGCGGTAACCACCGTGCCAGCGCCTACTATGCAGCGGACTATTGTTCATACCCGGTTGCCGGGATCGAAGCAGACAGCCTGGCGATGCCTGCCAGCCTGTCTCCAGGCCTGACACTGGACTGACTGCCAGACCGCACAGCCGGTTTTCCGGCCGTGTATGTCGCATCAGGCAGTGCAGACAGCCACTGCCCGGTGCTACCCTGTTAGCCATACAGCTGCTCACCCATTCTTTTAACGCTTATACATTCAGGTACCTTCGATGACAGCACGCGAAGCTAATTTTGACGGTCTGGTCGGCCCGACACACAACTACGCCGGTTTATCATTTGGCAACGTCGCTTCAGAACAGCATCAAGCTGCTGCTTCCAATCCGAAACTGGCGGCAAAACAAGGGCTGCAGAAAATGAAAGCCCTGCACGATATGGGCTTCGTACAGGGGGTTCTGGCCCCTCAGGAACGTCCGGACATTGCGACCCTGCGCCGCCTGGGCTTCACCGGTTCTGATGCCAGCGTACTGGCCAGAGCCGCCGCTCAGGCACCACGGATTCTGGCCGCCTGCTGTTCTGCCTCCAGCATGTGGACGGCCAACGCCGCCACTGTTTCACCCAGCGCAGACACCGCTGATGGCAAGGTACACTTCACCCCGGCGAACCTGACCAATAAATTCCACCGCTCGATTGAACACAGTGTGACCGGGCGGATTCTGCAGGCAACCTTTGCCGACAGCCAGCACTTCCAGCACCACCATGCATTACCCGGTGTTGAGCACTTTGGCGATGAAGGCGCGGCTAACCACACCCGCTTCTGCCACGATTACGGTAAAACCGGCGTTGAATTTTTTGTCTTCGGCCGTTACGGCTTTGACATGAGCAAACCGGCTCCGCAGAAATACCCGGCCCGCCAGACGCTGGAAGCCTGTCAGGCAATTGCCCGCAAGCACGGCCTGAGTGACAGCCAGGTTGTTTATGCGCAGCAAAACCCGGCGGTTATCGATCAGGGCGTATTCCATAACGATGTAATCGCCGTAGGCAACGGCAAACTGTTGTTCTGTCACGAACAGGCATTCCTCAATCAGGCAGACGTAAATGCCCAGCTGACAGCGGCGATGCATAACGACTTTGAAATTATCGAAGTTCCCACCAGCAAAGTATCTGTTCAGGACGCCGTTCAGAGCTACCTGTTCAATAGCCAGTTGCTGCATAAACCTGACGGTGGCACCCTGCTGGTCATTCCGGAAGAATGTGAAAAGAACCCGGCGGTATGGGCTTATCTGCAGGAATTGATCAGCAGCGATGCGAGCATTGATGAACTGAAAGTATTTGATCTCAAACAAAGCATGAGCAACGGCGGTGGCCCTGCCTGCCTGCGGTTACGGGTCGCGATGAATGAGGCTGAACTGGCTGCATTCAACCAGTACACCCGCATGAATGATGCACTGTTCAGCACCCTGAACACCTGGGTAGATAAGCACTATCGCGACCAGCTGACGGAACAGGATCTGGCTGATCCGCTGCTGCTCACCGAGTCCCGTACCGCGCTGGATGAGCTGACGCAGATCCTGCAACTGGGTTCAGTGTATCCGTTCCAGCGTGAAGGCCGCTGTCACGGCTAATCTGCCACAGCACTACAAAACGCCGGTATAATACCGGCGTTTTTCGTTGTACTGCTTTTACTGACTAAGAAGGCCTGTCTCGCCATGCAGATCCGGGTATATACAGTTAATGCCTTTACCTATCTTAATGAGGGCGGCAACCCTGCCGGTGTCGTGCCTGATGCTGACGGGCTGAGCGAAACTCAGATGCAACACATCGCCCGGCAAATGGGCTATCCGGAAACCGCTTTTGTCTGCACGCCTGAGCCGGATTCAGCGGCAAATCTGCGGGTTCGTTTTTTTACGCCAAATGCAGAAGTCGACTTCTGTGGCCATGCCACACTGGCAACCTTCAGCTTGCTGTGGCAACAGCAAACCCTCACTGCCGGTGAATATATTCAGGATACAGGCGCAGGCCTTCTGAAAGTCAGTATCACAGAAAACGGCCAGGTATCTATGGATCAGCAACGCCCTGAATTCCTGCAAAGCTTCAGTGCAGAAACGATTGCCCCCTTGCTGAATCTGCCCGCGACTGAACTCAGTACTGGTTTACCTATACAGGCAGTATCGACAGGCCTGGCTGATATTCTTGTACCTGTGCCTGCTGGCAGGCTTAACCGGCTAATCCCCAATCACAGGCTGCTCAGTGAATTTTGCCGTCAGCATAATCTGATCGGCTTACATGTATTTGAGCTACAGCCAACCGATTCTGCACTCACAGCAACCTGCCGTAACTTTGCACCACTGTTTGGCATCCCCGAGGAAGCAGCCACCGGTAGCAGCAGCGGCGCACTGGCCTGTTACCTACATACCCTCCACTCCCCGCAACAAACCGAATACAGCTTCCTGCAAGGCTGCGCGCTTGGTCAGAGCTCTGAAATTAACAGCACACTGCAGGCTCATCAGGGCCATATCATCAGGGTACAGGTATCCGGTACAGCACAACTGATCAGGCATCAGTCCGTCACTGTGGCCGGGTAATCCGGAAGCAGAAGCGGGTAACTTTTTTCGTCCCTCACACTCAGCTTTTGTTCAGCTTTGCCGATAACCAGAGTATTCACTCATATCTGGCTCTTATATTGATTCTGTGTCTGTTGTTATCTCTGCCAGCATTATCATAGGACGATTACTGTGAAAATCTCATCATCTGAGGTGGCCTTCAGAACCCTTCACAACAAAGAAGACAGCCATCATTACGAACAAAAAACCCTTGCCTCATCAGTCACCGGCCGTGGCGGCCTGGGTACAGGACCGGGCCTCAGCCTGACAGAAACCGTGACCGACCTTTCTTACCAGGCCAAAATGCGCCACCGGGACAGTAACTCACTCTCCAGCCAGTCAGTCATTACCCAGAACGGCCAGAGCCGGACAGTTGAAAACACCCGTAATATTGAAACCCTCACCCGTACAACGCTGGGACTGAACGCCCAGTCGGTCCGCTTCAATATTCAGCTGCCGATGCAAACACAAAGCCTTAACCTGCAGCAGGCTCAGGTGTATCAAAACGTATCCCAGCTGAATCAGGCACGGGCTGAACTTACCGCCATCAGTGCAGCGGCTTCCACCAATGCCCGGGTGGATATTACCGAACAGCATTTTTATAAAGAGCAGGAAAAGCTGCAGGTAAATACCCAGGGAACCGTTACGACTGCCGACGGGCGGCAAATTAATTTTGCCATGGAACTGGAAATGGAGCGCAGCTTTGAGCTCGAAGAAAGTATGCAAATCCGCCACAGCGAACGGGAAGTGATGGATCCGCTGATGATTAACCTGGGAGGTACCGGCGCCGCACTCACCAGCACCAGCTTCAGCTTTGATCTGGATGCCGACGGCAGCGAAGAAAATATCTCATTTGCCACCGGCGGCAGCGGATTCCTGGCGCTGGACATCAACAACGACAACGTGATCAACGATGGCAGCGAACTGTTCGGTACTCAGGGCACTGACGGCTTTGCTCACCTCGCCCGTTACGATGACGACGGCAATAAATGGATCGATGAATCAGATGAGATTTTCGACAAACTGAAAATCTGGAGCCGTGACGAAGCCGGTAATGATCAGCTTATCAGCCTGAAACAGGCAGGTGTCGGTGCCATTTATCTTGGCTCAGGCAGCGGCAACTTTGACCTGACGGATAGCAGCAACCAGTTACTCGGCCAGGTTAAAAGCAGCGGCATGTTCCTGATGGAAGATGGCCAGGCCGGCAGCATTCAGGAAGTGGATCTGGCCATTCACCCGGATGCACCGCCGCCGTCTGAAATTCCGGAGCAACCCGCGCAGCCTGCCGCAATATCTGAGGTCAGCAATGCGTCTGACGCGCCCCGGTTTGCCAGCATCTTCGACCTGATGATGCCCGAAAATAACCAGCCACAGGTGACGAAACGGACCGAAACAACCACAGTGACAGATGGTGAGAAACTGTCCGTTAAAACCGATAGCAGCGAAGAGGCGCCTAAAGAAGCCAAAAAAGTGCATTCAGGCGAACTGGGCGAAAACATACTCGAATCCCTCAACCGGCTGATTAAACTGTCACATCAGAAAGACGAAAAAGACTATGACGCTAACCAGCACCTGAAAGACATTATTCAGAACCTGCGTAAACACCATCAGAGCAACTGATATTCATCTCACATCGCGCTGCCCCAAAACGACGGGGCAGCCTGACGCTGCTCAGCCCGTTTTTTTGCAATAGTGCCTGACGGAACGCTATACCTAACGCCTGTCAGAGGCTGACCAGTCGTAAAACATCCCTTCACTGCGGGGTCTGGTCAGCCGGAAGCCATACTTCTCATACAACTCAGGCACGTCTCCCATCAGAGTAATGTAGGAATCCCGTGGCGCATTCGCCTGCAACCAGGCCATCAGGGCATTCATAATCAACCGGCCCAACCCCTGCCCCTGATACGCGGGATCAACCGCCACATCGACAATATCAAAGTTCAGTGCACCGTCGCCGATAATCCGGCCCATACCGACGGTTTTGCCCTCGTCATCAATCCGCACGCCATAAAGGCTGGCTGCCAGCCCGCGGGCAACGGCGTCTGCCGGCCGCGGACTAAGCCCGGTTATCTCCCGCAGGCGAATAAAATCCTCAGCACTGACCGTCTGTTCAGTTAATACTGGCTGTGTCATCAGTTATACCCTTCCCATAACTCGTTCAGCGGATAGCCACTGAATTCTTTCGGAGTATGCAGAACCACATGGCTGCTGATGTTCACTTCACCGGGAAGTACATCCAGTAGCTGATCGTTAATCGCGTTATAGCGCAACATATCCGGCGCAACAATGCGCATAAATAAGTCAAAACTGCCACTGACCACATGGCACTCAACCACTTCGGGGATCGCCTGAGCGGCTTCCTGAAAACAACGGAACGCCTCTGTACTCTGATCCTTAAGGCTCACAGTGGCAACCACAGTCACGCTGCGAAACAGCTTCGCCAGGTTCACAATGCCCAGATACGGTCCGATAAGTTCAGCGTCCTGAAGTTTTCGTACCCGGTTCAGACAAGAACTCGGTGACAGTCCGACACGGTCCGCCAGTTCCTGATTCGTGATTCTTGCTTCACCCTGCAGCACCGAAAGAATATTTCGGTCAATACGGTCTAACTGCATCTTAAATCTCTTTTCTGCTTTGTTTTTATATCGGCAACAGCGCTTCAGATCACGATCGCTATCGCTAAGCCCCAGTATATATTGGTATATCTTCAGGATATACGCCAACAAACTGGCAATTTTATAAATATCGACTAGACAAAATATTCTTTCGCCTGAAACCGGATTTATGAAGATTCTGTCCGTTATACGGGTAAATTACACAGCTCATTCGGCTACAGAAACCTTAAAATAGACTCAATATAAAAGATTATTGCAGCCCGCTATACACACTCTGCCGGATACGTCCGGTCAGACCCGGCGGGTTCATTATAAAAAGGTAATAACTATGCTGATTATCCGTCCCTGCCAGCCAGACGATCTGAATGACCTGATGCACATCTCTGCAGTTGTCGGTCGCGGCATGACCTCAATGCCTGCCGATAAAGCCGCATGGGAATGCAAAATAGCCGCCTCACGAAAGGCCTTTGCGGGTAATCCGGACGCGAGCAGCACATACTTTATGGTGCTGGAAGATCATGAGACCGGTCAGGTTGTCGGCACCACTGCAATCTACACCGGCATTGGCCTGTCACAGCCATTTTATTCCTACAAGGTTTCTACACTGGTCAGCAGCAGCCAGCAACTGGATATGATCCGTCAGGCAAAAGTTCTGAGTATGGTCAATGACTACACCGGCGCCACTGAAATTGGCTCGCTGTTTCTGCTGCCGGAATACCGTAAACCAGGCGTAGGCAAGTTTCTGTCCCGGGCCCGTTTCCTGCTGATGGCAGACTTCCCTCATCTGTTTGCTGATACCGTCATGGCTGAATTACGGGGCTGGCAGGATGAAACCGGAAACTCTCCTTTATGGCAGCATCTGGGCCATAAATTCTTCGCGATGGATTTTCAGGAAGCGGTACGTACCGCCGCACTGGAAGGTTCGCAGTTTATTTCCGACATGATGCCCAAATACCCGATTTACATCGACCTGTTGCCGGAAGCAGCACGGGAAGTCATTGGCAAACCCCATGACAGCTCAGCCCCGGCGCTGAATATGCTGAAGAAAGAAGGCTTCCAGTTTACCGGTTATGTTGACCTGTTCGACGGCGGCCCAAGTGTTCAGATCGCCCGTGATGAAATTCACACTGTCCAGCAAAGCCGCACTGCGGACGTCATCGCCGACAATGCTTCAGACGGTCAGCAACAGGAATACATTATCAGTAACGGTAAACTGGCAAATTACCGTCTCGCACTGGCGCCGGCCAGTGTCGACAGCAAGGGCCTGCTGCATATCAACCCTGCCGAGCTGGATGCCCTTCACCTGAGCGGTCAGGCTCAGGTACGCTACGTCGAAGCCCGCAAAGCCCGACCGGAAAGCAATGCCCGTGTCGCATAACGACACATGACACATACAAAACGCCGGCTCAGTTGCCGGCGTTTTTTTATGCTCTGTTCCGGGGTTTTCCCGTGACTCTCTTCTCAACCTTCTGCAAAATGCTCGGCACCAGGGTTTCTGAAAAACCTGCCACCACCAGTACCAGCATCACCTGCCAGTAACTGTTAAAACCTGCCAGCGCCACCACCGCACCGGACTTCAATACAATAAATGCAATGCCGGCTGCAACGAAGGATAACAACAGCCGTTCGCCTCCCAGAAACACGTATTTACGCTTCTGGCTGTATTCATGAAAGTTCAGCGTTGAGGCATTTCGTAAGACACTCATGAATCCCCCAAGGGCAGCAGCGAGAAACGCGGTAAAAATGACCCACCATTCATTGTCAGGGCTGCGCTGATCCATCAGCTGCAAACACATCAGAAACAACACCGGAACGGCCACAAAGTGCGGCAGCAAATAATAAAAGCGGTTATGGGTCGCTTTGGAATACTCTTCTTCAATGAACGTAATCAGGTTTTTAAAGGTTTCCTCAGCAGATTCCCGGCTAAGGTTCTCATCCTTCAGACAGTCTTCAACGGTTTTGGCAATGCGGTATTTCATCGCATTAAGGTTGGGCGAACGGGCCAGCAGCCCTTTTGCATTGAAATAAAAATGCCTGATATAGCTGTAGCGACGGTCTATATCAGCGCTGCGCGGGTCTTCAGAAATGTATACCCTGAGGCTGTTATTTATATCGGCATCATCTATCTGATACACCATAAACAACTTACGTTTAACAAACACGTGGCTGATCCGGTTACCGTAAACATCCTCTTTTTGCTCACAGGCCAGCTGGATATCAGCGGCAAACTCCATATTCCCTACAGACTCAGACATCTTCAGCTTCCTTTAACCGGATCAGTAACCATCATCAGTTAAATCATAAACCACAGACGCCTGAAATAAAAAAAACCCGACCGGTCAAAGACCGGCCGGATTCCAGAAATCAGTGATACGAATCAGTGAGTTGATTCAAAAATCTTATCTGCATTCGCTTCCACAAACCCCTGATAGACCACACCTTCGGCATCCGGGTAACGCTTCGCAAATTCATAGAAGCAGGTTGGGATTTCCTGTTGCGCACCGCAGCCAAATCCATAGACCTGACGATCAGCCATGGTAGACCCCTGCTCCAGCAAGTTCGCCGGAGTGCCTTTCACTTCGCCGCCGACGGTATTCACGGCAAAGCCAGCATCCTTCACCCGCTGAAGAACCGCTTCGATGCTGTCGGTGCTGTTCAGGTGATTAATGCTCACCGTAAAATGGTTCACCCGAACACCAATGGCCAGCAGCCAGGCGCCGTACTCGCTTTCAGCCATCACCGCCTGATAATCTTCCAGCGTTGGCATGTCCCAGTGGCGGGCCGAATAAAAAACATCAGGGCTTAAGGTTTGTGGTTCGATCTGAGCGGTATAACGGGCAATGATCGCCTGAGTGCCTTCACTGAGCTGATCGGTCAGTAACTCTGAACAGAAAATTTTAGGCTGTTTCGGATCCGGATGAATGAAGCTGTGTGCCCGCAGTTTTTTAGCTTTAAACTCATAGCTGTCCTGACGCTCATACCCCATGCTCAGAATCACCGGTTCAAGATTATCCAGCTGCAGAGGTGTACCGGCAAACGTCCGGAAAGCAACGTGATCGTTAATGACCTCTCCGTCAGTGGCGACAAACAATTCCTGAATGCTTTTTGCCTGTGGGGTAATCTGAATGTAATCCTGCCAAAGGTTAGAAAAGAACTGCTCGACCTGCATAAGTACTCCGCTCATTAGTGCCATATTACGGGCGCTGTGCGCCTCTGATGATGGTTTTAGTGTGGTCGTTAGAGCAGCCTTTATCAACCAAAAAAACTTACCTCCAGGGACAATTAAAACTTAACCTTATTCAAAAGCTAATCTTGTTTACACCAACTGATCAAACGCGGTGGAAGTCACAATTTTTTCCAGATCCGGTAATTCAGATAACTGCTGGCGTACCCGGGTTAATTGCTCCATTGAAGCCGCTTCAACAAACAGCAGGACATCCGTAGAACCGCTTAAAGCATGGGCCTGACAGATTTCAGGAATCTGCGCGAACTGCTGCTTTACCCCTTGCAGATCAAACGGTCTGAAAGTCAGCTCAAAATAGGCACAGACTTTCTGTGCCTGTAAATCGCCCCCTAATTCAATGGTATAACTGCGAATGACACCCCGGTCTTCCAGTTTACGGATACGCTCATTCACCGCCGTACGTGAAAGCCCCACGGCATTGCCAATTGCTGCCACTGACTGACGGGCATTTTGTTTCAGTAAACCGATAATTGCGTGATCAAACTTATCCATGATGCTCTCTTAATCTTTTCTTACTGCGCCTGCTGAGTTTACCTCAGGGACAATCCGGTTAGCCCGGACATTTTCACTGAAATTCCGACATTCTGACAGCCCGATAGGTGAATCTGACAGCAGCCATTTTGCCGTTGCTTCCGTAAGCTGGCCTTTCCCGTTATTTCAAAAGCATCGCCGGAGCATACCCGTGAATATCCCCTTGACCGAACAACTTCAGTACCATAACGGCCAGCTTCATATGGAAGCCAGCAATATTACATCTCTGGCAACAGAGTATCCGACACCGTTTTACTGTTATTCGCAGGCACGGTTACTCGATAATATCCGCCGCTGCCAGGCCGCATTCACCCCCCGGGGGATTGCCGTTCATTACGCCATGAAAGCCAATAGCAATATGCACATCCTGAGCCTGATCAGTGATCAGGGACTGGGCGCAGACACTGTCTCCGGCGGCGAAATACAACGGGCGGTATCCGCCGGCTTTCCCCCTGAACGTATTATCTTCTCCGGAGTCGGTAAGTCCGCCGCTGAAATCCGTCAGGCACTGGAAGTCGGCATCGGTCAGTTTAATGTTGAGTCCGCCGAGGAACTTATGCGGCTGGCCAGTCTGGCTGAAACCGCTAATCAACCGGTTCGGGTGGCTTTACGGGTGAACCCGGATGTTGCTGTCGATACTCACCGGCATATCACGACCGGCACGAAAGGCAACAAGTTTGGCATTGAACCGGCCCAGGCTCTGAAGTTGTTCAGGGAATATGCCAGTCATCCCCGCCTGAGGCTCAGCGGGCTGGCAATGCATATTGGCTCTCAGATCTGTGATGCGACCCCTTACCGGCAGGCACTCTCCAGACTCTTGTCACTGGTCAGCACCCTTAAATATGAAGGTATCACAATCAGCCATCTGGATTTAGGCGGCGGCTTTGGCATTGATTATGGCAACGGCAACAGCCTGAGTTTTGAAGATGCTGCCCGGACAATAGCCGAAACACTCGCATCAGAAGCACCGGACTATACCGGCGACGTTGTAGTGGAACCGGGCCGGTCGATAATCGCCGATGCAGGTATCCTGGTGACCACCGTGAACTATGTGAAGCAGGCAGAGCCACGCCCGTTTCTGATTCTGGATGCCGCAATGAATGACCTCATGCGACCGGCCCTGTATCAGGCGGAACATCCGCTGATTCCGGCACACCGCCGCGGGCCGTCAGCAACCGAACAGTTTGATGTGGTGGGCCCGGTTTGTGAAAGTACCGATACCTTCTCCCGGAATACACCGCTGGACAATGCCCCACAGGCCGGCGACATCATGGCATTCCTTTGTGCCGGCGCTTACTGTTCCGTAATGAGCTCAGGCTATAACAGCCGGGACATTACCGCTGAATTACTGATCGGTCAGGGCCAGGCAACATTAATCAGAAGGCGTATCACTCAGGCAGATCTGATGCAGTTTGAACAATAACAGCGCAGTTATTAATATAAAGGCTCAGATATATACCAAAAACAGGGACGTTTTATGGCTTCTATATTGTTGAGATTCATTAAACAAAAGTTCGATCAAATGCCCGAATGGCTACAGATAAGCACGTTTATCGTATTTATTACCAGCTTCCTCGCGCTGATCTTCACCCCCAAATATATTGATATTCGCCTGGTCGGCACTCTGGGAGAAGGTGAGTTTCCCCTGGCGGAAGCCAGAGTCGAAATTGAAACACATGACCGAGTCATCACAATGGTGACAGACACAAAAGGAAGGTTTTCTGTCCCCATCGGTCTGGCTAACCCAATCACAGAATATACATTTGTGTTATATCCTGACTCAAAAACAATGCGTCAGGTTGATGTAAAAGTCAGTGGGCATCAGGCCTTTAAAAAATGGAACAAACTAACATACTCAAAAGACACCGATACGTATTCCTTTGAGCTCACTGCAACACCCGCGATTTTTAGCCATGCACAGGCTCAGAGTGGCATTGAACAGTTTCGTGCAACAGATGAAATAGATGATGTTGTTCTGGATGCAATCGCGAACAGCTTAGGCATTCAGTCTCATCAGATAGACCTGCAGGCTAACCTCTACCGGGAACTGGGGCTGGGCAACTATGAGATGTCTTATATCAGTTACAGACTGAAAGAAGCATACAAGGTTGATGCCTGGGAAGACATCTGGAACATCGCGGAAACTCCCGAAGATATAATTGGCATAACCCGGGCGGCAGTTTATCAGGACAAACCCTGGGAAGAGCACCTGATCTGGCAGAACAAGAACATTGAAATTCTGTTAAATGAAGCCGGAAATATCTATCCGGGGAATGTCTATAACGCATTTCTGACTGCCCGGACACTGCGAAAATCCGGCGACCTGAATGCCTCGATAGACATGCTTGAAAATATTCTCAAACAGCACCCTGACCTGTATCTGGTCAATTACAATCTTGCATTAGCCTATTCGGCCAATAATGCTAACAGCAAAGCAATGGCAGCCTTTAACAAATCAATACAGATACAAAACACCCTGCATTTCAGGGAAGCCAGCCTTTACGACAGTTACGGTCGCCACCTATATGATGCCGGGCAATATAAAAAAGCCCTGCTCATGTATCAGAAAGCACTGCAGATCGAACCGCAAAAAAATACCGCTAACCCGTATATAAACGCAGTACTCACGCAGCTGAACTGTGAATCAGTGGACGAATGCTTAGCAGCGCCTTAAAAACCTGCCACTTATAAAACGGCCCCTTATAAACCAGCCCCTTATAAAAAGGGGCTTACCCTATACAGACATTTGCCGGCCACCCGTTGCCGGTTCAGTATCAGACACACCCAGCACTTCAAGCACACAGGCACTGATAATCAGGGCGGCACCGCTCCATTCCGTCAGATTCATCTGCTCTTCCGGCAACAGCAGGCTGGCGGAAGCCACAGCAACAATCACTTCTGACATCATCAGCAGACCTACCCGACCCGGCAGCAAAAACTTCTGCGCCCAGAAGATCGCCAGCACCGCCGGCAGAATAATCCCAATTGCAATCAGAGAAGTCTGCGGCAATACCGTCAGAATCTGCTCAGCACTGACCGCATCTGCAGCCCCGAAAGAATTGCCCGCAATCACCCCCAGCAATAATGCGCCGGTTACAGTGAAACAAAACTGGCTCAGCAGCATGCCAGGCAAAGGGACTGTGTCGTAACGTTTAATCATTGCCGCGCCAAACGCCCAGCAAACACCGGAAAAGAATGCGAATACATCGCCAATATTAAACGCCGCTGAGCCTTCACCGGACAGCAACAGCGCCATTCCCACCAGCCCGGCACCGGCAGCCAGCCAGCGGGGCCAGCCCGCTTTTTCTTTAAACCAGAAAATCTCAATGAGCGTGGCCCACACAGGGGTGAGATAAAACAACAGAGTTGCCCGCACCACCGAGGAATAAATAACGCCGGATGAATACAGCGCGATAGCCATTCCGGTAAAAATACCAATCAGGAGCATCCGGTTCATGTACCCCCGGTGACGGCCCAGTTGCAGGCCAACCAACACCAATAACGGCAAAATAGCCGGCATATTCAGTACAGCTACCGCCGTGGTACCGGTAATACCCTGTTCTTCCAGAAAACGTAACGGAATCCAGTAAACGCCCCATAATGCGGCGGAGAAAAACACCACAGCCGAAGCAAGGCCAACTCCCGGAGATCTGATCAGCACTGTTCACCACCCTTAAAAAATCAGTTTCATGAGGGATTTATACGCCACCCTCTTATTCAGAATTCTAGGCCTCTTATGTTCCCGGCGGAATTCATTTATTATTTTCTTATCATTAACATTTTCTAAATACTGATATGAGCCAGTCACTGCCTTCCCTTAATACACTAAAGGCGTTCGAAGCGGTCGCCAGACACCTTAACTACCATGCTGCCGCAGAAGAACTAAATGTAACACCCGCAGCGGTTAAACAGCTGGTCAGCCGGTTGGAAGCCGTTGTCGGCACCCCTTTATTAAAACGTAAAGGCCGGGGGCTGGTGCTGACACCCGCAGGCATCGCCGGACAGGACGACCTGAATCAGGGGATGCAACACATCCGGATTGCAGTGGAAAAGATGCGTGATGTCCAGCTTCGCAGGCAACTGATTATTACCGTCGAGCCCTCTTTTTCCAGCGCCTGGCTGGTACCCCGGCTGGCTCAGTTCCGACAAAAACATCCGGACATCAGTGTGCTGATCGATTCCTGCCCCCAGGTCATTGACTTGCAGCACAGTAATATCGATCTGGCGATCCGTTATGGCAATACAGGTGATGACGGTCTGATTCGTCACACACTGTTTGAAGACGTGATTTTGCCGGCCTGCAGCCCGGCCTATGCAGCGGAACTGCCCGCGTCGCGATCGCTCAGCAACCTGCAAGCCAGCGCTCTGATCCACTGGGATACAACTCAACTGGAAAGCGCTAAATCCAGCCAGCAATGGTTTGTCTGGAAAGGCTGGCTGGCACACTTCGGCATCGATCACATTGCCACCAATGAAGGCCTGCATTTCAGTGAATACAGCCAGGCTCTGCAGGCTGCAATTGCGGGTCAGGGAGTGATTCTGGCCAGCGAGCCAATCGTCAGTAATCTGTTTCACTCCGGCCTCCTTACCCGTCCCTTCTCCGAGAAAGCCAGCCCGGCCCTCAGTTATGATGTGGTAGCGACGCCTGAAGCAGCCCGGCGCCCCGAAACTCAGGCATTTATCGACTGGATAACAGCCACCGCACGTGCCGAGCACTGAGCAGCTGCAACGCCACGTGAAGCACAATCTGGGTACTTTATATGCCCAAACAAGCAGAATAATGACCAAAATACATACCTGGGTCAGGCGTTTGCATTAAGTAGCATTGCCATTGCCACGGCGTCTGCAATAATTTTTATAAGACTTTTTGTAATAACACGGCAGAGCACATATTCTGCAGGACGCCTATGAGTACAGCCAGTAAAGCCCGTCAAAAATATCTGGATCTGAACGCGATCGAAAAACACATCGGTCAGTTCCCGATGCTGCCCGGTGTTATTCATCAGTTACTGCTGCTGGATCCGAAATCCGATACCTTTTTTGAAGCGGTATTTATACTGGCACGTACCGATCCCCCATTGGCCTGCCTGATTCTAAGCCAGGCTAATTCAGCAACTTCAGCCCCCGGCCATCCCATTTACGACCTGCGGGAAGCCCTGACCCGTATCGGCTCAGAAACAGTGGTTAAACTGGTCACGGAAGTATCGGTCGGCAAAGTGTTTATGCCCTCTACAGAAGCGGAAAAAAGCCTGTGGGCACACTCCGTGCGGGTTGCCAACGAAGTTGAACGGGCCTGTCAGCATGAAGACAGCAAGATCCCACCTGAACTGGGCTACATCTGTGGCCTGCTTCATGATCTGGGACGCTTTGTACTGCTGCAGTACTCACCGCAAACAATCAATCAGGCTGCCGCTGCCGGCTGGGAAATGCTGGACGATTTACCCAAAGCAGAACTGCATCTGATCGGCACGACCCATGCCCAGATCGGCTATATCGCGGCGAAAAAACTGAACCTGCCGAAAATCATCTGCAGCCTCATCAAGCACCATCACGATGCCAGTATCGCCGAAAGCAGCAAAGCCCCGGAACGCTTTAAAACCCTTGTAGGAATTACCAGAAATGCTTTGTTATCAAACCCGAATCAGCTTCTGTAAGCCGATAAAAATATTGTGCTCTGTGATCCGTTATCGCCATCCCTTAGCATCCTGTCGCAATTAAAATAAAACTGACCACAACAGAACCAGGACTTCTGATATTAAAGACAAACACTAACTTACGGCTTAAACAAGAAAAATATATATATAATTTTTCAAAAATATCCACTCAAATCAGAGAGGTATCATTCAGTCAAAATGTAAACGTATTCAACGCCTATTACTCCTAAAAAAGCTGTATAGGATAATGTAAATATCAAAACATAATATACGGCAGAGTTAATCATGATAAATTCATTTAATAAATTGACCATCCGAACGCGGCTGACCGCCATTATGTTATTCATTGGTCTGCTCTTTATAAGTATATGGATCGTTGCCTCAGTCAACTTAAGCAATATTAGTGACAACAACAGAAAGGTTAATGAAGCCTATATTCCTGTCTTCCAGAATCTCTTAAAAGCAGACACAGACCTTCATCAGGTAATACTGGCTGAACGCACAGTATTTATGAACGCGGCCTATGACGCTGACCTGCACACAAAATACATAGCGGACTTTAATAAAGATATTGGCCAGGCAATTAAGCGAATAAGAACCTATAAAGAATTATCCGATGCCGGGATTGCTCCCAACATGGATATGACTATCGCAAAAATTGAAACACTTATTATTGAATGGCAAACACAGTCAGTTATTAAATTAAACGAAACCAGCATTGAACAACAACGTAATCACTCCTATTTCAGCACCCACACGTCAGAGCCCATTTTTTCTGAGCTGACTGAACTTTTGGATACATTACTTGAATCCACATTGTCTAATGTCAAAGGCGGTGCAGATGCATCCAGTGCCAGCATTACCAATACTAAATGGTCGATGACATTAGCTGTAATTATTGGCATAACCCTGATACTGGCACTTATATTATTGCTGCCAATGATGATCACCAGAAAGCTTAGCCAGATCACTGCGCAGATGAAAGAAATTGCCGAAGGTGACGGAGACCTTACCTTACGCATGAACCTGAACTCCGCCGATGAAGTTGGTCAGTTAGCCTATGCATTCGACACCTTTCTGGACAGGTTACACCAGTTGGTTACTGACATTATTCAGGTTGTACATAAGCTCAGCACACATCAGATACAGTTAAATCATTCTGCCGGTGCAGCACAACAGGCATCATCTGAACAACAGAAGGATATTGACAGCGTCAGCTCCGCGACCAACCAAATGTCTGTCACGGCCAGCGAGGTTGCCGGTAACGCTGAACAGGCAGCGAATAGCACAAACACGTGCAAGGAGGCTGCTGATAACGGACAGGCCATTGTCAATAATACCCGCCATTCTATCGAACAGCTTTCGCACCAGATGAACAGCACAGCGCAGGTTATAAACCAGTTACAAAAAAGAAGTATTGGTATTAACTCCGTGGTTGAAGTTATTCATGGCATTGCCGAACAAACCAATTTGCTTGCGCTCAACGCAGCTATTGAGGCTGCACGGGCCGGAGAACAGGGACGTGGATTTGCAGTCGTTGCTGATGAAGTCAGATCACTGGCAGGTAAAACCCAGCAATCAACCACTGAAATCAGAGCCATTATTGATGAGCTGCAGAACACCTCTGCTGATGCGGTGACGGCTATAGAAGACGGGGTGAAAAAAACTGAGCAGGTAGTTGGCTTAGTCGGAGACAGTGAAAACTCTCTTAATACAATATCCCAGGCCATTGAAGAAATCAGGCTGATGAACAGTCAGGTTGCCACCGCTTCGGAAGAACAAACCGGCATGACAAAAGACATTAACCTGAGAATTCACAGCATTTCAGATCAGTCAGCTGTGGCTACACAAAGTGCTGACCTCAGTGCTGAAACCAGTCAGGCTGTTAATCAGCTTAACCTGGAACTGCAAGGATTAGTGAGCCGTTTTAAAACCTGATATGAAACCTGTCACAGGGGCATATGCAGAAGACTTCAGAGCACAAAGTACTGATTCAGTATTAACCCTGCAGCAAAGCACGCCTTCCGGACGGGCGTGCTTTCACACACAGAATAAAATTAAATGTTACTTTCCTGTCTGTGTGCTGAAGTCTGCAATCCGGTGCTTCACCAGTGGGTTAGCCTGCAGCTGTTGCTGTTGCCAGCGGATGAAATCGGCGACTAATGTATCACTGTTCAGATCATCCAGTCCTTCACTGGCAATCAGCCAGTAACCGGGCATAAGTGCAGGTTCAAGCTGGCTCACCGTCCAGTCCCCCAGCGGCTGCACCAGCGCGCCGGTCGCCATATGATCGCGGGCAACATCTTCCGACATCAGTGCCACGCCAAGCCCCTGTAACGTGGCCTCAATCTGGCTGGCCTGGCTGTCCAGTGGCATAGCCTGCCGCTCGGCTACCGTATCCACATCAAAATGTTCCAAGACCTGTTTCCACAGATAAACCGACAGCTCAGTACACAACAACCTATGATTCAACAAATCGCGGGGGGTCGATAACGGTTTTCGGGCCAGCAAAGCCGGGGCACACACCAGACACTTATCATCACGGATCAGCGGCTGCTTATGCCGGAACGGCCACTGCCCAAACCCCCACTGTATCGCCACATCAGTCTCTTCCCGGAAAAAATCCGGAAACCGCAGCGCAGTCCGGACATTGAAATCCACCTGCGGATAACGGTCTTCAAACTCACTGAATCCCGGCAATAAACAATGCACCGCAAACCAGGGGGACACCCGGATATTAAACTGACGCCGCCCCTGCTTGGCCCGGATATCTGCAATGCCTGTTTCTATAAGATTGACACCCCGCTCAACGTAATCCAGCAACTGTCCGCCTTCGGGCGTTAACTGAATTCCGGCCGGCAAACGTATAAACAGACTGAACTGTAATGACTCTTCCAGAGACCGTACCTGAAGGCTGACCGCCTGAGGGGTGACACATAACTCTTCAGCGGCTTTTTTAAAGCTGCCATGACGGGCTGCCACGGCAAATACATGCAAGCCCCGCAAAGGTAAACGGCCAGACGCTGACCGGGAATCCTGTTTCATCATTTTCTCTGTCATGCGGGTTTGCCTGCGTCTGCCGGCTGGCTGCTCTGAATAGCTTCGCTGGCCGCAGCCACGGCCCGCTCTTTATCCTGTTCGGTAGCATGCTCCGGCATCTGAACCTCAACTTTGCGGCGGGCAAACTCAATGCCATTTTCCGCAAATACCCGCTGGACCTGCGCATACACTTCCTTACGGATCATAAACTGGCCACCGGGTTTACAGGTAAACTTACCGCGGATCACCATCCCCACTTCATCCACTTCCAGCACCCCCTGACTCTTAAATGGCTCAATAAAGTCTTTACCGATCAGCGGATTCTCCAACAATTCTTTACCCAGATTCTTAAACAGCTTTTTCACTTTATTAATATCTGTATCGTGGGGCACCCGGAACCGCAGCTTCATGATGACCCAGTCACGGCTGTAATTAGTCAGACGGGAAATATCACCATAGGGCACGGTATGTAACGCCCCGAGATGATGCCTCAGACGCAGCGAACGCAGGGCTATTTTTTCGACCGTCCCCTTTATCTCACCGACATCCACGTACTCACCCATGCGGAATGCATCATCAATCAGGAAGAACATGCCGGACACAATATCTTTCACCAGTGTCTGGGCACCGAAGCCGATTGCCAGACCCACGACACCAGCCCCCGCCAGCAATGGCGTAGTATTAACCCCAAGGCTGCTGAGAATGGCAAACAGCGAACTGACAAAAATCAGCACAAAGGCAATGATGCGGATAATGGGCAGCAGAGTTGCTGCTCTGGAAAGCCCCTGCCCCCCTTCCGAATCATGCTCCTCTTCACCGCCGGGCAGTTCCGTGGCCAGTTTTCGCTTCACCAGCACGTCAATCACCTGTGCCGCGATCATCGCCAGCAACAGCAATACCGTTGACTCCACCAGACTTGCCGCGATTCTGGCACTGATCCCCTGACTGGCCAGATCCACATAGCTGACACCCCACAGCAGAGGCAACACAATCAGAATCAGACCGGCCAGCAGCAACCGGGTCACTCTTAAGGCGCTGACCTGCACTTCTCCGCGCATCAGTGCTTCCTGTTCTCTGGTTGAACCGCTTACTGCGTCTCCTTCAGCCGCTTCAGCTGATTCAGTCTCAGGATCGTCAGCATCGGCGATAGCACTGACCTGCGCCCCGCAGTCAGTCAGATAAAGAGGATAGAAATGCTCGATCACGGCCCGGATCGCCACATCAAAAAATGGCACCACTAACAGAATCACCAGGGTAAACACTGCAGCATAAATCAACTCAAGGCTGAACCCCCCGTTAGCGATGATGACCTGCAAACTCAGCCAGGTCAGAACCACCGCAACCATTACAACCTTTGGCCAGAATTCAGCAAACCGTCTTCTGGAAAGGCTGTTCTGCTCATTTTGTAACAACAGCATGGAAGTAAATGTTTGCCGGTTACTCCAGACAACCCATAACAGTGCCAGGTAAAAACCGAATTCAATCCAGAAAGCAAACCCCGTTTCAAAGCGTTTAAGACCCAAATGCCAGCTCCATTCCAGAATAATGCTGCTGGTCGCCAGTAACGCCAGTAAAACCCCCTGATACACCATGCGCATGGCAGCAGGATCCGGCAGATTAACCATCCGCAAATGTCTGTGAGAAGGCGCCAGAAAAAAGGACATCAGCACATAGGCGACCCGGCCCATGTAAACATAGTCAAGAATGGCAACTGCTGTCATCAGAGCCGTTTCATGACTGACCGTCAGCATCAGCAAGGTTTCTGCCACACTGTAAAAAATAACCAGGCTGATGTTCACCAGCAGGAAGTGACGTCCCAGTAACTTCAGCCTGAGCGAAAACGGAAGCGGTGAACCATCATCATCAGGCAAACGGTATTTAGCGGGCAGCAAACGCAGCACCCCTGCAGAAACGGCGAAGGCAACCGCAAGAATCAGCGCAACCAGCCCTGCAAACCAGATAACGGCAAAGAAATCACTGAATGCCTCACTGAGAGCATCCCCCACCACAGTAAAATGCTGCGGTAACGCCAGCAACTGCTGCACTGCCCCCAGTAAATGATCCCGGGTATTCACTATGCCCGCGGTAAAACCGTCAAACAGGCTTTGTTTTTCCTCAGCGGACTTCTCCACCAACCCCTGCAGCTGTTTATTCAGCAGGCTGCGAACCTCTTTATCAGACAGTTCCGCCAGAAAACTGCTGACCTTCTCTTTGGTCAGTGTTTCCGGCAACTGCAGTTCGGCGGCAGCCGTATTGGCCTGAGCACTGAGCGACAGATTCAGTAACAGGAAGAACAGCCCGACAACACTCAAAAACCGGTACTTCATATAGACTTTCCTTTTTTATTCTTATCAGCGTCCAACCGGTCAGAACCAGCGGCGCACCTGTTGCGTATAAGCCAGATACTCATCACCAAACTTTGCCAGAAGATAGGTTTCTTCTCTGCGGATAACAAAATACGACAATAACCTCAGCGTCAGGCTGCCACACAACACAACCCAGCCATTGGCCAGCCATAACCCCAACCCGATCTGAAACACAAACATCGCCAGATAAATTGGATTCCGGGAAAAACGGTACACCCCGGATACAATGATCCGGCTGGTTGGCTGCCAGGGCTCAATATGCGTTCTGGCCCTGAAAAACTGCCAGGCACAGGCCAGCGCCAGCAGTGCCGCAAGCGCCATCAGAATCAGCCCCGGCCAGAACACTAACGGGCTCAGGGCTAAAGGTATAATAAGGTCCAGCCCGATTCCTGACAGGACAGATCCCGCCACCATTACCGGCGGCGGCACCCGTACTCCAGGCCCACGCGTATCATTATCAGGATCGAACGGCTGATCGGAATGAACTGTCATCACAATTTCCGGCTATCAATGGCGTTATCAGCAAAGTATATTGAATCCTCAGGATAATGATAAGGAATCAGGTAATGTTCGGTTTACAAAACAACAGGATAGTTAAACTGCAACTCATAACAGCCCTGATTCTTAGCAGTGAGTACAGCTTTGCCAGTCAGTTAAAAATTGCCAGCTGGAATATTGAATGGCTCGACACTACACCCGTGCAACGCCAGCAAAAACGCAGCGATGCCGACTACGAAACACTGGCCGCATACGCCCGCCAGCTGGATGCAGATGTTATCGCCTTTCAGGAAGTCGCTGACACCGTCAGTGCCGCTAAGCTCTTCTCGGCGGATGAATATCAGCTGTTCATTTCATCCCGGGATAACGATCAGAAAGTCGGCTATGCGGTCCGTAAATCTCTCAGCGTTAAAGCTCTGCCAGAACTGAAAGCCCTGGATCTGCATAAAAAGCAAAGCCTGCGCTACGGCCTGCCACTCACGGTTACCACCCAGGACGGACGCAGCCTCACCCTGCTTAACGTGCACCTTAAAGCCGGCTGCTATAACAACGCGTCAGACAAGCAGGCAAAGCGCCGCAAAAACTGCCAACAACTGGATCAGCAAATAGCACTGGTTCGCAGCTGGGCAGAACAACAGGGTGACAACCCTTATGCAATTCTCGGCGACTTTAACCGGCAGCTAAAAAACAGCCGCGACAAATATGGCAACCGGCTACAGAATATAAACCTGCACACCACCGGTAACAACGATGCCAGCCAGTGCTACAGCCGCCGCTATGATAAGAAAAAGCGCCGCTGGACCCTGAGAAACTACAGACAATATATCGATCATATCCTGCTAAATGATTCAGCATTCAGCACCCTGCAACCGGACTCGTTCCGCCAGCATACGTTTGCAAAAGATAGCGTTCTGAAGCATTACCTGAGTGACCACTGCGCCATATCCGTCCAGCTGACACTCTGATTGCTGCATCTCCTGAGGCGGCCCGCCTCAGCAAAACCAGCACCGCTTCACCCCAACACCCATATGCCATTTATTTATTTGCATATATCGTATTTTGCTATACTTTACTCAACACAACTCTTTGATTTTTTTGCAGTATTTTTAATGTCATAGGGATCTGAATGAATGAGACGCGGTGATCAGTTTGTAAAAAATATTCTGGCTGGAATCTGTCTTATAGCCAGCGCTATATCAGCAAGCTTTCCTGCCTGGTCTGATGAATCTCAGCTCAAAGCCTGCGGCCATCAGGATTACCCGCCCTGGAACTGGGAAAGTCAGGGACAAATACAAGGGGCCTGTGCAGATGTTACCCGCGAGTTGTTTGGCCGGCTGGGGGTAAAAGTTGACCTCTCTTACGTCGGTCCCTGGAAACGTTGCCAGAAAGCGGTTGAAAAAGGTGATGTGGACGTCAATATCTGTGCGTTCATCAACCCTGAACGGCAAACATACTCAACCTTCACCGCCACCCCGATGGGCTATAACCAAAACGCAGTCTTTGTAAAAAAAGGCAATGAATTCCCGTTTACTCAGTGGGCAGACCTGAAAGGTAAACGCGCCGCAATGGTACTGGGTGTCAGCATTGGCCAGGCATTCGATACTTTTCTGGCATCCAGCGTACAAGTTGAATGGGTGCCTGACTACAAATCTGCCTTTATGATGCTCAACCACGGACGTATAGACTTTGTCCCTTTCGGCCGTGAATCCGGACTGACCAAGCTGGCAACGCTAAACATGTCAGCCGACATTATCCCACTGGAACACCCCATCACTACAGGCAATCTGCATATTTCCATATCAAAAAAATCCCGGTGGCGGCACCTGTTACCGGAAATCGAGAAAATGCTTCAGGCGCCAGGCTACCGGCAATGGGTCAAAGACCGTCTTAACAAAAACATTCAGATCTATTCAGCCGAACAGACAGCGCGTAAACAGCCATAAAGCTGCCCATGATCAGCTGAATGACCTTAGAATATAAAGTGTTTCAAACTTGCGGCTCCGAACGCCACACGCCAGCATGTGTAGGTACATAAACCCAGTGAGATTCACGGATAGCCAGACCCGGTTTCGCGCAGGCGAGAAACTGAACAGCCGGCTCAGCTTCACGATAACGTCCGGCACCATACAACGCAAAAAGGAGAGCCGAAGCTCTCCTTTTCTGATCCCTCATCACCGGTTTACAAAGCGATTTCGGTATCTGTGATCGGGTTTGTACAGCACGCCAGCACATAGCCCTGATCGATTTCTTTCTGGCTGATACCGCCACTGTGAACCATATGGGTATCACCGGAAACGACCTTGACCTTACAGGTACCGCACACCCCGAAGCCACAGGCACTCGGAATCGCAATATCTGCCGCTTTTGCTGCATCCAGCAGAGTTTCACGCTGGCTGACTTCACGGGTCTTATCAGACTTACCGAAGTTAACCTGCACCACTTCTGCGCCATCCGGGAACTGATCTTCCTGATCAGACGCCTCCGGTGCACCAAAGCTTTCTTCATGGTAACGGCTCATATCGAACCCGGATGCATCCAGCGCATCCCGTACCGCTTTCATGAACGGTGCCGGGCCACAGCAATACACGTCCCGATCCATATAATCCGGTGCGGTCAGACCCAAAATCAACTTATTGAAACGGCCACGCAGACCGGTCCAGGCGTTATATTCAGTGTCTTCCGCACATACCCAGCTCAGGCGGAAGTTCGGGCAACGGCCGGCAATGTTTTCCAGCTCTTCGCGGAACAGAATGTCCTGCGGTGTATTCACACAGCTGATGAAGTTCACATCCAGATCGTAACCGTAGTCAAACATCCAGCGAGTCATGGACATCATCGGAGTGACACCGGAACCGGCAGAGATAAACAGATACTTTTCAGACGGCTGGTTAAAGAAGCTGAACTCACCGGCCGGGCCATAAGCCTTCAGGCTGTCGCCCGGCTTAACATTATCAAACAGCCAGCGGGTGCCGGTGCTGTCGGGCTGAACCTTAACGGTTACCGACAGTGAGAATGGCCGCGAAGGCGTTGAAGAAATGGTATAGGTACGCAGTACCGGCCCCTCTTCAGTTGGCAGCGACAGGGTTACAAACTGACCCGGTTTGAACTTAAACCAGCTACCACCTTCGGTTTTGAAGGTGAAGGTTTTAACGTTATGGGTCTCGTTCACCACCATGGTGCACACCAGCTCCTGAGTACTGCTGTCCCAGGTGCGGTGTTCAGAGAACATATCGTTGTAGTCCATTTCATTGTGGCGCAGTACCGGTGCTTCCAGACCGTACTTCTCGGCAAAATCCATGTTCGCCTGATGCTGCTCATCCGGATCAGCATCAACCGTCACTGTCAGGCTGGACTGATAGTCAGTCACGCCCCACTGCTCCATTAATGCCTGATCCAGATAATCCCGGCCAGGCGCCGCGTCCACTGAAACCATACACTGAATGGCATATTCAGTCTGATACAGGTTTAACGGAATCTTACGGATAATGGCAATGTGATCCGGCGCCTGCCAAATGCTCACATTCTTACCGCTGAACAGGCATTCAGCGGCGTCATTGGCAAAGCCTTCAGCTTCATCCCAATGCCCTTCTGCCAACTGCCGGTACTCTGCCGCAGACGCCCACTGATCGATATCCGCCAGCGGTAAACCGGTCAGCGCCTGTTTAAAGTCGGCCTCAGCACCGTCGAAAGACGCCGCTTCCTCCGTCAGGTGAACAAAGATAAATCCCTCATGTTCAGCCACCGCAAATTTCTTGAGCGGGTACTCATCCAGGTTCACCTCATCCATCATATTACGGGCGAAAACAAGCGCGCCGTTCAGGTCGTAGGTCCACTGGTGATAAGGGCATACCAGGTTCGGAGCATTGCCTTTATCCTGCTGGCATACCCGGGACCCCCGGTGACGACAGCTGTTATTCAGTGCAACGATTTCGCCGTCATTATTGCGCACCAGAATCACCGGGTAATGGCCGGCCTGAACCGTCATATAATCGCCGTTGGCAGGAATCTGGCTGCTATGGCCGGCAAACAGCCAGTCTTTGTACCACTGTTCATGCAGTTCAGACTTAGAACTTTCGTGGCTCTGGTAAATCAGTTCCTGGCTGGCATCAGTTCCGCAGGGGCGACTTGTCGAAGTTGTTGTTGTCATTATCAGATCTCTTACTGCCGCGTGTATTAGCTCAGGCGTGCTTGCAAAGTGTTGCTGTACCATTCAATAAACTGAATGACACCGTCTTCCTGGTTGACCGAATAGGGGCCGGATGAATACAGAGGCGAGTTAATACCGCGCTGATTCTCTTCTACCAGATGCTTATCCTGTGCATTGGTGGCTTCCCATACTTCCAGCAGCTCTGCCGGGTTGTAATCCACATTCTCTTCAGCATCAGCACGCACCATCCACTTAGTCGTCACCAGCGTCGACTGTGGCCCCAGCGGCAACATACGGAAAGAAATCACGTGATCACCCAGGAAATGGTTCCAGGTATTCGGATAGTGGAACAGAACCAGAGCACCCACGTTTGGCAAGCCTTCATCGCACAGCGGCTTGGCAACCGCATCTTCACCACTCATGGTGTAGCTGGTGAAGTCTTTTAGCAATGGCATACGGGCGACGCGGAAATCACCCTTATCGGAAATTTTAAAGCGGCTTGGCAAACCGGCTTCTTCACAACGCTCCCAGTGATCAGACACCATCGCCGGTACTTCCCCACTCGGGCTGACACCGGTCACCGCCGGATCTTCCGGATAGGTAATGATCAGTTCAGGGTGGTTACTCAGGCAGTGATAGCATTCACGGTTGTTCTCGAATACCAGCTTCCAGTTACCGTCTTCAAGAATGGAAGACTGCGCCGCGATCTTAACGTTAGCCATGTTATGTGGCGCCATATACGGCTCGACCACACGGCTGAACTCCGCAAAATCTTCCGGCTCATCCGCCAGGCAGACAAACAGATAGCTTTGCACGCTGTTCAGCGCAACCGGCTCAAGACGGGCTTCTTCTTCACCCAGAGACTCGCCATCCAGTTCATACTGAATAGTGGCACCGCTGTCACCCAGGGCCAGCTGGTTACCGCTTTCTTCAGTACACAGCGGATAACCACTGACCGGACAACGGTTATAGTAAGCTTTCAGGGACTCACCCTGATTGATGATGACGATATTATGCTCCCCCAGAGGCAGGGTCATATAATCGCCGGTATTGGCTAACTCAAAATCATGGCCGACAAATATCCAGTCTTTGTACCAGATATTTTCCAGATCCATCTGATAAAGCGCAGGGTCATTGTAAAATTTGCCAGCCAGACTGAAGTTCTTTGGCTTATTGGCAAGCTCAGTAAGTACGTGTTGCATAGGGCCGCCTACACTAAAAAAAAAGCAATAGCATCTCAGGCGGTGAACAGCATGAATCGCAGCAGCTTTTTCTGGCAAGGGGTAACCCTGCAGCTAAGCCGCAATTCAGTATCGTTGTCCACCGCAACCTTATTCACCAGGCTCCGTGCCTGGTATCCAGTTTGTGACTTAGGTGGGATCGGGCTACAAACGCATCTTTATCAGAAAGCATTCTCACCGTTACGGGGATAGCAACAGAGTTTCACTGTTTTCACCAACCCGCCGCTTGTGACGGCGTGTCCTAAGTGGCGCCAGTATCGCAAAAAAAATATTCGGTCATTGCTTAAAAACGACCATTCCAGACCCAAAAAAGCCGGTGAAATGGTCGTAAGTCGCATAAAAGCAGGGTATGAGTCGCAAACAGATTCATAAAAAACAGGCAGGCAACCGCGCCGTTCAGAAAAAACAGTAAAAGTGATTCAGCAGACAGAAAAAATACCGCGGGGCCTAGTGAGCCGGCAACCAGACCTGTTGTCGCACCATCCGATAAAGGCGTCGCGCCTGAAACAATGCGCTGAGCAGCACACCGCACATGAAACCGGCCCAAAAACCGAAGACCCCGTACTGCTCACCCCACAGATCGGTCAGCCCCAGGCTATACCCCAGCGGAAACCCAATCACCCAGTATGCCGTTAACTGAATCATCATAGGCATACGGGTATCCTGAAAACCTCTGAGCACCTGAATACACCAGACCTGTAAAGCATCGAAGAAGAAAAACAGCGGTGCAAACACCAGCATCGCAGAAGACAAAGCAATCACCGCAGCATCCCGTACAAACAAACTCGGTACCGCCTGATGCCAGACCATAATCAGCAATCCGGATACCAGGCTGAACACCAGTACCATGGCCAGCCCTGTTTTCAGCTGCCGGGTTACCCCACGGGTATCCTGCCGGCCAATGCTGTGGGATGTTCTGATAGCCGTCGCCTGACCGATACACAGCCCCACCATCAGCACCAGCGCGGCGACCTGAATGGTAATCTGGTGAGCACCCATTGAGCTGATACCCAGAGGCGCAATCAGCAAAGCAGAAATATTGAAGTAGCCTTCCTCGGCCAGCAACATCAGCCCTATCGGCAAACCCAGCCCCAAAATGGCTTTGATCCGTGAAAAATCAATGCCCGGCCAGCGCTGATAAAAACGGTAGCCCTTAAGCTTCGGATGTTTCGCCGCGTAAACACACAGGGCAACCGTCCAAATGCCGTACAGCGATGCAGAGGTCACCGCACAGCCAACGCCCCCCATGCCCTCAAACGGACCGATACCGAACACGAACAGATAATCCAGCAGCAGGTTCAGTGGCAATATCAGCAAACTGGTCAGGGCTATGAACCGGGTCAGACCATGGCTTTCAAGAAAGTTCATAATCACAATGAATACCCCGATCGCCGGGAACCCAAGGCCAATAATCCGGATATACCCCTGAGCAATGCGGGTTTCGGTTTCCCCTGCTCCCAGTCCCGGTAACCAATTAGGAATCAGCCAGCTGAAAACCGTCATCAGCACTCCCAGAGCCAACGCCAGTATCATGCCCTGCTGCACTTCAGCGGTCACATTTTCAGGATCATCAGCGCCGTAAAAGCGGGCCATACGGGGTAGCACCGCACCGAGTAAGCCGACCATAAACAGCACCAGAATCAGCCAGATGCTGCCGCCCATCGCCAAACCGGCCAGATCCCTTGCACTGTACTGACCGGCCACAATGGTATCGATCACTTCCATGCCGACCATAGCGATGTGTGCCACCGCCAGCGGCACTGCCAGATTTAAAATCGCTTTCGCTTCACCGGCCGACGAAGGCGGTGTTTCTGTTGAGTACTGAGTCTGAAGCATGTCTTATAACCGTAAAAACCGGCACCGCATAAAATACGGCACCGCACAGGCACTGCCAAAAAGAAACTCAGCATATCAGAATAAACTGAACAATCATTCAACTTACAGAAAGAAATCAGTCCGCAAATGAACTGAACCGGTAACAGAAACTGACCCCACTGTCCCCCGGCAGCAGTTCAATCTGCCCTTTGAGAGACTGGACAATCAGGTTATAGACAATCGACATGCCAAGGCCTGTACCCCCCTCACTGCGGGCGGTGGTATAGAATGGCTCAAAGATTTTTTCCCGGCTTTCGGCATCAAGGCCTTTGCCGTTATCGGAATAATCAACCTGCACGGAACCATCCGCATGGCAGAAGCCGGTAATGAAAATCCGGTTAGGACCGCTGTTAGCATCAAAACCATGACGGGCACTGTTTTCAATCAGGTTATTCAGCACCTGAGCATGTACTCCGGGCAAAGTACGCACCTTCAGATCTTCCGGCATATCGAGCTCAAGGCACACCCGTTTTTTATTCAACACCCCCGCCAGAGTCGAAATTACATCAGAGTAATAATCCCGAAGATTGATGGTTTCCTCTTCCAGTACATGCTGATCGGCAGCGGTACGCTTGAAACTGTCAATAAGATCTTTCGCATGATTCAGATTAAACGCCTGTAGCCGCAGAGACTCCCGGGTCGAATCACAGTAGCTTTCCATATCCTCAATGGTCAGCTCATGGGCATCCACCTGTCGCCGGAAATCAGCAAACTGCTTTTCCATAAAACTGTGGGCGGTAATGGCAATGCCCAGTGGCGTATTCACTTCATGGGCAACCCCTGTCACCAGTCGCCCCAGCGCTGCCATTTTTTCTGATTCAACCAGCTGCTGCTGTGCTGCCTGAAGATTCCCCAGTGTAGCCGTCAGCTCCCGGGTCCGGGTGCGCACCTGCTCCTCAAGAGTGCCGTTCAGGTTTTCCAGGGACGCTTCAAATTTCGCCCGCTCAAGCTCGGCGGCAATGCGCCCGGAAAACACCTGAAACAAACCGGAAATCAGCGCCTGCTCCTCACTGATATCCCGCTCATACAAAGCTGCTATAAGACCCATGATCCGGCCCCTGGAATCCCGGATAGCCGTGCCGATATAGCCATCAATGTTCAGGTCAGCCAGAAACTCGTCGTCAGGAAACGCCCGGGCAACCCCGTTGGGAAAGCAGGCCACTTTTTGGCACATCACATCGGAACACGGGGTATCTTTCAGCGGGTAACTGAAGGTTTCACTCGGTACCCCTTTCGCTACCCACACCACCAGGTCAGCATTCTCATACGCCTCATCGGCCTCTGCGATGTAAGTGTAATCAGCATTAAGGATCTTATTCAGCTTAAGGGTAATTTTCTGCAGGAAATCAGCCCCATATGTACTCGAGGCATCTTCGATAATCTCTTGTATATAATCTTCCATATCCTGTCATCTCACCAAGCATCAGTCCGGCACAGCCAGATATTAATCAGGATACAGATCCCGGGTTGTTACCATTTCATCAAAAGAATCGAAAAACAGATCCACCAGTTGCGGATCAAACTTCACGCCGCGGTTATCCGCAATAAAGTGACGAATATCATCCAGTGACCAGGGATCTTTGTAACAGCGCTTTGCACCCAGTGCATCAAACACATCCACCAGCGCCATAATCCGTGCTTCAATAGGGATCTGCTCGCCTTTCAGCCCGTCCGGATAGCCACTGCCATCCCAGTTTTCATGATGAAACCGGGCAATACGGGCGCCCAGCTGCGCCACCGGCAGCAGGCTCTTAGCCAACATGTTTCCGCCAATTTCCGCATGGCTTTGCATCACTGCCCACTCAGTCGCATCCAGCTTTCCCGGCTTACCGAGAATATTATCCGGAATGGCAATTTTACCGATGTCATGCAACGGCGCAGCCGTCTTGATTGCAGCACAAAAACTCTCCGGCAACCTCAGTTTACGGGCCAGTAACTCACTGAGAATCGCGACCCGTTTAACATGCGAACCTGTCTCTTTACTCCGGGCCTCCACCGCTTCACCGACGATATACATCAGCTCACGCTGATTATCCGCCAGCTGCTGCTTACCGATCAGATTTTCCAGAATCAGCGCAATATTCGTGATGTACAGCTCCGCCAACCGGGCATTAAAGTGCTCCCCTTTATCAGCATATTTGACATACAGCACAGAACAGGTGGTTGCAGACGTCTGAAAGTACGCCACAAAATAGTCACTGGCCTGGACGTTTTGCCGCAAGCGAAACACTGACTCAATCTGACGCCTGACTGTATCCGGCACACTGCTGATACACTGACTCTGCCCGCCCTTGCGACCACTGCAGGCAACCACCGTTTCCCGGGTTTCTCCCATGAAATCATCTTCATGGCGGACCATATAAAACGAAGCACCTTTGAGATGCAGCAACGGCAGCATATTATCCAGCGCCGCCAGCGCAAACTCTTCCAGGCTCTGAACTTTAAGAATGGTGTTTGACGTGCTGATCAGGTTACGGAATTCCTGCAGATTACGCAGAATCGTTTCGATATCCCGGTAACTGCGGATACCGGAAATGACCGAAGTCGTCATTTTCAGCGCGGTAAATTCCGTCTTGGTTTTATAATCATTGATATCGTACTTGCGGATGACGTCTTCTTCCGGGGCCATCCCCGCCTGCCCGGTCCGCAATACAATCCGGATGGACTGGTTACACAACTGCTCACGAATCCAGGACACCAACTCCAGCCCGGCACTGTCGCTCTCCATCACTACATCCACGAATGCCATGGCAAACTCAGTGCCATTCTGCAGAATCTGACGGGCTTCGGTGGCGTTATAGGCAAAATGTAACTTCAGCGGCCGGCCAAACACTTCTACGCCGGCGAGCACCAGCTGTGTTACTTCATGAATGGCCTGCTCATCATCCACCACCAGTACATGCCAGTGGTTGGCGTCAGCAGGTAACTGAATTCGGTCTGAGTGTCGCTCAGACGGCTTAAACTGAAACAGCGTCATATCGTCATCGTTCCCCCGGATGCATCACGCCTCACACAGTAAAACCTGGCTTAACGCATACCTGTAACGTCTTCCTGACACTCACATCCAACAACCAGCTAACCGAAGCTGATCATACTATCCATGCAGTCTGTTCTAACAAATACAAGCTGAACAGCCGCTAACAACACACAAAAAACTGAATCTGTAATACACACTTTTCATCACGCCTATTCCGTTTAGCAACTGCCTCTAAAACAGCAACAAGCGTTAATAGAAAGCCTAACACCAAATTCAGCCACCGGAACATGATCTTGCCACGCTGCGGAGCCAGCACTGACCGCAAAATTCTGAAATCCGCTCAGGGCATTATCTGTCAAAGATTTTCAGATCATGTAAATCAACAGGTTAGTCTTAACAGCTCTTCTGATTTCACCGTTAAAACGTCTTTATCAACTGCGGCACAGGATTAACCATTTTAGTAACAGATCGCTGTATTCACCCAAAAACATGCCATTCAGGGGCATCAGAAAACGCCCTGAATCAGTTTTTTTAATCCATTCTAAAAGTTAAAAATATTTTAATAATACAAGCAAAGCTCATAGTCTGAATGCACAACATGAGGGCTGTGTATACCGTGCCTGTTAATGGCGCTAAAGAGGCTATTTCCATCACCGCGTAACGCTGATTGCCATACACACCCGCTCCTCCCTGCTGTGTGGGGCGGCCATTCCCTCAGAGACATACTGAATAACAACAACAGGACTCAGACATGACAGTTGAAAAAATAGATACGCTTGTTATCGGTGCCGGGCAGGCCGGCGTAGCCATGAGTGAACACCTCAGTAATCTCGATGTGCCGCACCTGGTTCTGGAACGTGACCGTATCGCTGAAAAATGGCGCACCGCCCGCTGGGACTCACTGGTTGCTAACGGCCCGGCCTGGCACGACCGCTTCCCCGGTCTGGAGTTTGAAGATGTCGACCCTGATGCTTTTGCCCCAAAAGAACGTGTTGCTGACTATTTCAATGATTATGCTAAAAAATTCAACGCGCCTGTGCGTACCGGTGTTGAAGTAAAGAACGTGGTGCGTAACGCTGATCAGCCAGGCTTCACCGTAGAAACCTCTGAAGGCACCATCATTGCTAACCGGGTTGTCTCTGCCACCGGGCCTTTCCAGCATCCGGTTATTCCGCCGATTGCACCAAAAGACGACATTATTCATCAGATTCATTCAGCAGACTACCGTAACCCGCAGCAACTGCCTGAAGGTGCTGTGCTGGTTGTGGGTGCAGGTTCCTCCGGCGCACAGATTGCCGACGAGCTGCAACGGGCCGGTAAAAAAGTATTCCTGTCGGTAGGCCCTCACGACCGTCCGCCACGTGCTTACCGTAACCGTGACTTCTGCTGGTGGTTAGGTGTACTGGGTGAGTGGGACGCCGAAGCGATGAAACCCGGCACAGAGCATGTCACCATTGCCGTAAGCGGTGCATACGGCGGCCAGACAGTCGACTTCCGCCGCCTTGCAAACGAAGGCATGACCCTGGTTGGCCTGACGAAAGCCTTTAACAACGGCTCAGTGACTTTCCAGTCTGACCTGGTTGATAACCTCAACCGGGGCGATGAAAACTACCTGGAACTGCTGGATGCAGCAGACGCTTACATTGAGCGCAATGGCCTGGATCTGCCGGAAGAACCGCAAGCCCGTACCCGCTTCCCGGATGCAGACTGCATCACTAACCCGATTGCTGAACTGAACCTGGCCGAAGCCGGTATCACATCCATCATCTGGGCCACCGGGTTTGCCACCGACTACAGCTGGCTGAACGTCAATGCATTTGATGACAAAGGCAAGCCGGCTCACCAGCGCGGTGTCTCCACTGAACCGGGCGTCTACTTTGTCGGCCTACCATGGTTATCCCGCCGCGGCTCCACCTTCATCTGGGGTGTATGGCACGATGCCAGGCACATTGCAGACCACATCGCGACACAGCGTAAATACCTGTCTTACCGCGATGCGTCACAGCGTTAATTAACACGCCCCCAAAATACCCTCAGGCCGGTTCATACCGGCCTGATGTCATACAGAATTACTGGAGCAAGTAGATGCCAACCCATACACGCATCCGTATGTTCAATACGAAAGAAACCTACCCGAACCAGAGCCTGGACAACGACCTTTGCCAGGCCGTCCGTGCCGGTAACACCGTGTACGTCCGCGGTCAGGTAGGCACTGATTTTGAAGGTAACCTGGTAGGTCTGGGTGACCCTCAGGCACAGACCGAACAGGCGATGAAAAACGTCAGACAACTGCTTGAAGAAGCCGGTTCCGATCTTAGCCACGTGGTTAAAACCACCACCTACATCATCGACCCGCGCTACCGGGAAGACGTCTATAAAGAAACCGGTAAATGGTTTAAGGGCGTTTATCCTATATCCACCGGCCTGGTGGTTCAGGCGCTTGCACAGCCACAGTGGCTGATGGAAATTGACGTGATTGCCGTCATTCCGGATGAAGAAGCCTGATCAAAACCGTCTTATACAGACTGCCTCAGCAATGACGCAGGCATTTTTACTACCGCACAACAGGATATCAATATGACATTTTCAGTGGCAGGTATTTGTCCTGATACAGGAATGGTCGGCTGCGCGATCACCTCTTCGAGCATTTGCGTCACCAGCCGGTGTGCCTTTGCCCGCAACAGCACCGGTGTTGCCCTGACACAGAACATTACCAACCCGGATCTGGGCCCGCTGGCACTCGATCTGCTGGCCGAAGGCCACAATGCTGAAGCCGTGATGGAAAAGCTTCAGGCAGCCGAACCACACATTCAGTGGCGTCAGTTAGGCATTCTCGATAAAGACGGCAACGGTGCTACTTTCAGCGGTGCTGAAGCGCTGGGCATCTATGCCACCGAAAAAGGCAAAAACTGTATCGCCATGGGTAATTTGCTGGCCAATACAGATGTGCCGCAAGCAATGACTGACCACTTTGAAAACAGCACCGGCGATCTGGCAGACCGCCTGTTAGCCGCACTGGAAGCAGGCCTTGCCGCCGGTGGTGAACTCGGCCCTGAACATTCAGCAGGCTTACTGGTATACGGTGAACCAAACTGGCCGGTGGTTGATCTGCGGGTTGACTGGCACGTTTCACCCATCAGTGAACTGCGCATGGTACTGAACAATTACCAGCCGCAGATGGATGCCTATATCACCCGGGCCAAAGATCCTGCCAATGCGGAATCCTATGGCGTGCCTGGCGATGAATAAGCCCTGACGGTGCCTTCAAATACAGCCCGGCCAGTCTCACTGACCGGGCTTTTTTATACCTGAAACGCCGATACCGCACAGAAAAATACAATCCGATTCTGTGAAATACAGACTAAATAAGTTTTTTTGATCCAAATCAAAAAATAAAAATATTTTAATGATGAAGAGCAAGGGCATATTCTGAATTTATCGCCAGCTGGCCCTTCTGATCAGAATGTTCAGCCCACTCCTGAAATGACCTGTTCTTCACGGCGCAGGCTTTCAGAAGCACACTGACCGCCCTCTTCAGTGGCACAGCCGGCAACTGATAATAACAACGCTTCAGGAAATAAGATGCCACACACCACAACCCTGCAACTGCTGCAAGATCTGATCAGCTTTGACACCACCAGCTGCAATTCCAATCTGGAGCTGATGGCCTATGTACAGAGCTATCTGAATGAACAGGGTGTGGAAAGCCAGCTGATTTACGATGAAGCCGGTGGCAAGGCAAACCTCTACGCAACCGTTGCCGGTGCCGCAGAGAACAAGCAGCAAGTGGCAGCAACAGCGGGCATTATGCTATCCGGCCATACTGATACGGTTCCTGTTACCGGTCAGAACTGGACCTGCGATCCTTATCAGCTCAGCGAAACCAATGGCCGCTACTACGGCCGTGGCACCAGCGATATGAAAACCTTCATTGCCTCTGCCCTGGCGGCTGTCCCTGCGATGCAAGCAGCAAACCTGCAGTTGCCGGTACATCTGGCGTTTTCATACGATGAAGAAATCGGCTGCGTCGGTGTACGCCGCATGATAGATACCCTGAAAGATCACCCGGTTAAACCGGCTGTCTGCATCATCGGTGAGCCCACCGAAATGCAGGTTGTCACTGCGCATAAAGGCAAGCTGGCCGCGAAGGTCAGCGTTTACGGCAAAGAATGCCACTCCGGTATGGCGCCTTACGGGGTCAACGCAGTGAACTATGCCGCCCGGATGATTACCTGGCTGGAACAGCTGGCACAGGAAAAGAAAACCCTCGGCCCGTTTGAAGACGGCTACGACATCCCTTATACCACCGTACACACCGGCGTTGTTCATGGCGGTACCGTGGTCAATATCGTGCCCAATTACTGCGAGTTTATTTTTGAATTCCGTAACGTGGCTGCAGAAGATCCCCGCGGCCTGCTGCAACGCTTACAGGGCTATGCAGACAAGCTCGCAGAAGAAATGCGCACCGTCAGCCCGGATTGCCACATTGAAATCAACATCACCACCGAATATCCCGGCTTAAGTACTGCCAGCGACAGCGAAGTCATCGCCTTTGTGAAAAACCTCGCCCAGCCGCTGGCAAAAAAACACATCAACTTCGGCACCGAAGGCGGCCTGTTCAGCAAGGTCCTGGGCATTCCGACTGTCGTCTGCGGCCCTGGCAGCATGGACCAGGGACACAAGCCCGATGAATTTATCCATATTGATCAAATCAACCAGTGCGATGCCTTCATGGCCCGCTTAATAACCCAGCTAAGCGCTTAAACAGCCAGCCAGGTGTTAGCACCGCGCACATTGCAAACCGCGAAGGAGGCCTTACCCGTTTGAACGTCTGGTCTTATACTTGAATAAGACCAACCTGATATCAAAAATATAATAAACCAGGAGTAAAAAATGTCTGACAATTCTACCTACGCCTCTGGCGTCGCTGATGCCTCCTCCGGAAGCAACAGCAAGGGATTCAGCAGAGTACTCGGTTTAGGCTCACTGTTAGCCGTTGCCGTTGGTCTGGTGGTATCTCAGGGTGTTATGGTTCTGATGCTGCAGGGCGCCGGCATCGCTGGTCTGGGGTTCATCATCCCGCTGGCTATCGGTTATATTCTGGCCCTGACCTATGTCTATTCATTCTCTGAATTATCACTGATGATTCCCCGGGCGGGCAGTCTCAGTAGTTACACTGAAGTGGCGATAGGCCATTTCCCCGCGATTCTGGCGGTCTTCTCCGGTTATGTGGTCGTGGCAATGTTCGCCCTCTCAGCAGAGCTGTTATTAGTCGACTTCATTATCGATAAGATTTATCCGGGTGCATTCCCGCAGTACACCGTAGGCTTTGGCTTACTGGGCATCTTCACCGCACTGAACCTGATGGGCATTGATGTATTCGCCAAGCTGCAGTCAGCACTGGCGTTTGTCATGGTCGTTGTGTTGCTGGTGCTTGGCCTGACAGCCGTATCAGGTGCAGCTAATCCGCAGCCTGCCGGTCTTGACCTGACATCGACCTGGAACCCGCTGGGTGCAGAAGTCATTACCCTGGTTGCACTGGCAATCTGGGGCTACGTAGGTGCAGAGTTTGTGTGCCCGCTGGTGGAAGAGTCAAAAAACCCAGAGCGTAATATCCCACGCGCTATGATCATCGGTGTGACGGTTATTTTCGGTACCATCGCTATCTACTGCCTGGGTGCCCTGCTGTATATTCCGGCAGACGATCTGGCGGCGTCCCCGTTACCCCATTACGATTACTTCAAAGCAGTATTCGGCGATGTAGGCTTAACCTTCCTGGCGGTTGCTGCTGTGACTGCAACCTGCTCAACGGTAAACACTTCACTGGCAGCGATTCCCCGTATGCTTTACGGTATGGCGCAAAACGGTCAGGCATTCCCACAGTTCAAGAAACTGACCAAAACCACTAAAACCCCATGGGTTGCTGTCGTATTTGTGGCTGCGGTGACCGGTCTGCCAATGCTGATAATGGGTGACAACCCGGATGCCATTGGCCTGCTGCTGATCTCTGCTGCGATTGCCTGGTTGCTGGCGTATATCATCACTCACATTAACGTCATTGCCCTGCGCAAGCGTTACCCGGATATGAAACGTCCGTACAAGACTCCTTTCTATCCGTTACCACAGATCATCGGTATCGCCGGTATGATCTATGCGGTGATCTACGCGTCTCCGGCCCCGGAACTGAGCGATCAGATCTTCGGTGCAGCCGGTGCAGTACTGGGCATTGTGTCAGTCATCGGTGTGTTCTGGGTGAAAGTGGTGATGAAGAAGAACCTCTTCGAACCGGAGCCAATCGAAAAAGCACTGGACGCTGAATAACAGCTTCCTGATGTAACACACACGAAAGGCAGCTTTGGCTGCCTTTTTAATGCATATGTGCACCAGCCCGTCTGCAAAAAACCGTTATGCACAAATCCTTTCATGACAGAGAGGATAAGCGACGGTAAACATCATTCAACTCAGCAACACCCGGAATACCTGCTGGCCGGTTCATCTGTTCATAGGCAATCTTCATTTGTAACGCACATTGTGCTGCCGACATACGCCCAACACCGGTTCCAAGCCCCGGGCATACCAATGACCGGATAGCATTTTGAGGGTGCGACATGTTGTGTCTGAGCACAGCAATCAGCACAGCCCTGAAAGCAAGGTACGCATTAAGTGTATGGCGGATATCCATAGGTACGCGCATAGTAGGCGCGACAACCAGATACGGCCAGTCACAGTGACCGGTTTCCACAATGACAGCATTTCCGACCGGCAATTCACCATAACAGTGCTGAACAATATGATCTTGCACACGGGCTTCAATTCCATGCCCCAGCTCATAACGGATTGCCAGATCCAATCCACCATCCATAATGCCAAAACTGTTCGCCGGGCTCACCAGTGCATCCGCTGCCGTCGAGAAGAAGTCCCCCTGCACAACCTTTACGACGTCGGTGCCATCAAATTCTAATTGCCAGGCTGCTATCAGGGCAGCCTCCATATCTGTCAGATAGAGATTATCAATGTCCATGTTTCCCCCTCTGTTTACCCGTCAGTATGGCAGCTTCACTGTCGCTCCATAAACGCTTTTAAAAAATCTCCGAACGCCTGCACCTGCCGGGGCAGATAACGGCGCTGGGGGTAGACAATCTGCAACCCCACCGAATCGTCATCCTGCTGGCTCAGCCCGGCAGTATAGGCCTCAAGCACCGGTATCAGCCGGCCACTGTTTATATCCTGGCAAACATCCCAGTAGGACTTCAGCACAATCCCCATTCCCTGTAATGCCCACTGGCGTACCAGCGCACCGTCGTTCCCGCTTAGCCCGGGCGTTATGCGTATCCGGGTTTCCTTGCCATCAATCATAAAATACCAGCTGTCCCGGGGTTCACCCGCGCGGGTCATTACAATGCAATCATGGTCAGATAAATCCGAAGGGTGCTGTGGCTCTCCCTGACGTTTAAGGTAATCCGGTGATGCGCATAACAACCGGCGATTATTCACCAGCGGCCGGGCAACCAGACTGCTGTCCGGTAAGTTACCGATCCGGATTCCCAGATCAAAGCCAGACTGGGTCAGATCTGTAACACCATCATCCAGATGCAGGGACGCATTCACCTTCGGATTCAGACCCACAAACTCCGCCAGTGCAACCGCAATGAACTGACGCCCGAAATCGGAAGGCGCGGTGATTGCCAACCTGCCACTCAGGTCAGCGGCGTCATCTTTCAGCACAGCCTCGGCACCGTGCAGCTCCTCAACAATTCGCAGACAAGATGCATAAAACCGCTCACCGGCGTCCGTCAGCGCGATACGCCGGGTACTGCGCAGAAGCAAACGGGTTTCATAGCGGGCTTCCAGCGTATTCATCCGGGCGGTCATCGCCGCCGGTGATAAACCCACCTGACGCCCCGCCGCCGCTAATCCACCGGCTTTCACGACCGCCACAAACAGCTCTATATCATCCAGTTTAGCCATAGAATCTAACTGCCCTTCTATTCATAAATTATGAACTATCTTTTCACATTTACGCATATTATTAAAAATAAATGCGCATATTATGCTGCAGTTATGTATTCAATTACCTGCAGGCTCCACCCATGAAACTCAACCATGCCTTACTGATCTGTCAGCAATTATCCGTTACGGAAGACTTTTTTATCCACGTACTCGGGTTTTCAAAAGGCCCGCGCCCGCCCTTTCCATTTACCGGCAGCTGGCTGTATTGCGACGGAAAACCGCAACTGCACCTGGTCAGTGCTGCCCCGTCAGAATCCCAACAGACCTACCTGCAAACCGAAGACACAGATACAGCAGCCCGCCGGCCGGGCATCATCGATCATCTGGCATTTCAGGGGGATTGCTATGCAAGCCTTATAAAACGGCTGGATGAACAGCAGGCCACGTACTTCGAACGGACGATTCCCCTGAGCAATGAGCATCAGGTATTCGTCATCGGCCCGGAACAGATCAAGATCGAAATTCTTTTTAATCAGGACCGCAGTCCGCTTAGCTAAACCGCTCACACAGCACCTTACCGAGGAATAAACATGTCAGACCTTAATCTCCACAGCCAGGGCCGGATTGGCCCTGCTCAGACAGCAAACCGAATCGTCATGGCCCCTATGACACGGGCAAGAACCACTCAGCCAGGTGACATTCCAAACGCACTGATGGCCGAATATTACGCCCAGCGCGCCAGCGCCGGCCTGATTATCAGCGAAGCCACCCAGATTTCTCCGCAGGGCAAAGGCTACTCATTTACACCCGGCATTTATTCAGAGGCACACATCAAGGGCTGGCAACAGATCACCCGTGCGGTACATCAGGCCGGCGGCAAAATTTTTGCCCAGCTATGGCACGTGGGCCGTATGTCTCACCCATCATTCCATAACGGCGAATTACCGGTTGCACCCTCAGCAATCGCCCCCGATGCGCAGGTATGGATCGACGGCCAGATGCTGGATTGTCCGACCCCCAGAGCCCTTACCCTGCCGGAAATAAAAATGATCATTGCGGATTACCGGCAGGCGGCCAGCAATGCCATTGCGGCCGGTTTCGACGGCGTTGAGATTCACGCCGCAAATGGCTATCTGATCGACCAGTTCATGCGCCGCAGCTCAAACATCCGCACGGATCAGTATGGCGGTTCGCTGGACAACCGTATCCGCCTCGCCTGTGAAGTGACAGCCGCTGTCTGTGAAACCATAGGGGCTGAAAAAGTCGGCATCCGGCTGGCCCCATTCATCACCCAGCGGGGGATGAACGACAGTGAAGCCATTGAAGCAATCCTGACCGCCGCACGGTACTTCAACACCCTCGGCATTGCGTACATCCATCTTGCTGAAGCAGACTGGGATGATGCACCGGTGGTAACCGACAGCTTTCGCCATACCCTGCGGGACATTTTCGACGGTGCAATTATCGTGGCAGGTAACTTTAGTCAGGAAAGCGGCGAACAACTGATTAAAAGCGGGCTGGCGGATTACATTGCCTACGGACGCAAATTCATTTCCAATCCGGATTTACCCCGCCGCTTTGCCAACAATATTCCACTGGCTCCCCTGCAGGACAGAAGTACATTGTTTGGTGGAGACGCCACCGGCTACACAGACTATCCGCTGACAACCGGGTAAATTCACTGCCTGTTTATACCAATGACAGACGCTTACGTTTTTCAGGATGTGCTCTGCATCCTGAAATCCCCCCTGCTGTTATCCAATTGATATTTTTAGGTGTAATTGCCTATGGATTTCCGTAGTATCTGTCTAATAAGAAAGGGAATTCTTACACCCAACATGGATAAAGGATCTGCATAGTTAATGGCATAAGGCGTATTGAATGTTCAGAAGAACCTTCAAATATTTTTTACCATACGGTAAGCACTGCATTTTTTTCAGATCATATCCCGGCCTGGCAGCAGCTCTGCTCACGCTCAGTACAGCCCTGAATGTTCACGCCGCTGAACCGGCACAGCTCGACTTAATCACTGAAGAATTCCCGCCTCTGCAAATCGAACACAACCACCAGCACAAAGGCTACGTTATCGATTTTATCAGAGCGCTGGTCGATGAAGCTGCCAGGCAACAGCCAATGGTCATCAGGAATACGCTTTTTGTGCCGTGGCGGCGGGCGATAAAAATGTCACAGGACGGCCCTAATAAACTGTTCTTTTCTATCTCGCGGAATACGCAACGCGAAAGCAAATACCACTGGATCGGGCCGGTTTCCCCTTATGAAGTCATTGTTTATAAACACATCGATGGCCCCGACCGGATGCCAAGCTCTCTGGAAATGCTAAAAAGCTATCAGGTCGGCGTACAGGGTGGCGGCAGTATCGATACCTATTTTACCGAACAGGGCTTTACACCGATCAGGGTTAATCACACCCGGCAAACCATCAAAATGCTGCGGGCAAAACACATTGACTTCGCCCCGCAGGTTAACAGTTTCCCCTACCGGATAGATGAGTTCGGTTTCAACGCGGATGAATTTGTACCCGTCATGCGGGTCGATGATCTTTCGAAGCAACTGTGGCTGGCCGTCAGCCCGGAAACCTCCCCAAAAGTCGTCCGGGCATTGCAAGCAGCCTATGTGAAATTATCTGAAATAAACCTGCTGGATGATCTGATCAGCATTTACCGCTTCGACAGCCCGGTCATGCTCGATTACCGCTTACAGAAAAAGCTGGAAAATAAGATTTAACGCCGCGCCAGCAAATAGCAAAAATAACTGCCACCCACAGCCCCGGTAATGATCCCGACAGGCAATTCCTGTGGTGCCAGTAAAACCCGGGCAATGATATCCACGCCCAGCATAAAACCCGCCCCTGCCAGCGCACAAAGCGGCAACAGAATACGGTTATCACCCCCGACAAACGTCCGCATAATATGCGGTACAACCAGGCCGACAAAACCGATCGTGCCGGTCAGTGAAACAATCAGGCTGGTCACCAGTGTGGCAATTAACAGTACTGTGACCCGTACCCGGTTGACCGACACCCCTAATGCTGCAGCACTTTCCTGTCCCATCATCAGAGCGTTCAGATTTCGCGCCTGCCAGATCAGCAACACCACCCCCAGGGTAATGACCCCTGCCGGAATCGGTAATAAATCCCAGCGTGCCCGGCCTAAGCCGCCCAGCATCCAGAACACCACCGACTGTGCCGCCCGCTGATCACCAAGGAAAATAAGCCCGTTGGTGCCAGCCATCAGTAAAAACGAAATGGCCACACCCGCCAGTACCAGACGGTCCGGCCGCTGGTTTTCCGGCCGCTTCATCAGCACCAGCAATAACAGAAATGACAACAGACCACCGGCAAAGCTGAATACCGGCATGGTATACGCACCAATCACTAACCCGACATGGGAAATTACCAGCACCGCTCCCAGTGAAGCACCGGAGGATACACCCAGCAGAAAAGGATCCGTCAGAGGATTACGGGTCGCCGCCTGCAAGGCTGCACCTGCCACGGCTAATCCGGCACCGGCCAGCATCGCCAGAATCACCCGGGGCGCCCGTAATTCATTGATGATAACTGCCTGAGATTTACGCCAGTCCGGTTCAGTGAAACTGCCCAGCCATTCAGGGCTAAGCCCGTGCAAGAGAATATTAAGCGCCTGATCCGGACGGATCTGACTGACACCGATCATGATGCCCGCCAACGAAAAAGCCAGGATGATCAGCAGCAGAACGCCACCGATCAGTCCCGGTCTGAAAGGGTTACTCAAGGTTTACCGTCCGCTCAGGTACATCTTCTCAGCCAGTTTTTCCACCGCCTGAATATTCAGCGGTCCCGGGGTAATTTCACCGTATTCCAGCGGTAAGAAACGGTCGTTCTTCACCGCGTCCAGCGTTGAAAGTACCGGGTGATTCTTGATAAATTCCCAGGAACCTTTCCAGCCACCCTGCTGATAATCTACCAGGATGAAGAAATCAGGTTCGGCATCCATCACCGCCTCAATACCTACCTTGCCCCAGCTGGTATCAATGTTATCCATCACATTTTCGCCGCCGGCTGCACGGATCAGTGCGGTCGGCATACCAAACCGGCCAGAGGTAAAGATCTTGTCTTCACCGGAGTCATACAGGAAAACTTTCACCGGCTGTTTTCCTTCGGTCTTATCAGCCACTGCTGCCAGACGGGACTTCCAGCCCTCCACCAGCGCATCGGCCTTTTCTTTTACGCCGAATACCGCCCCCAGACGCTCTACATCTTTATACAGCAGATCCATAGAAGCATCCGGACCGGACTTCGTTAGATGAACACAGGACTCGCTCAGCTCCAGCACCGGCACACCCAGATCACCCAGGCTTTGTGGCGTCAGCTCACCGTCGGTACGCATACCATAGTTCCAGCCTGCAAAGAACAGATCCGGATCGGCACTGATCACATTCTCAGTGGTTGGATTCTTCGGCGCCAGTTCAGGGATGTCTCCGCGGTCTTTATCAAACTCAGGGCTGGTTTTATACCAGCCTGTAATGCCGGTCAGGCCCGCTACATTGTTTTGAATACCCAGTGCAAATGCCATCTGGCTCATATTCTGGTCATGAATCACTGCTCTTTCAGGCGCTGCATCAAAGGTGACAGTACGGCCACAGCTGTCAACACTGACGGGAAATTCTGATGCCTGGCTAAGCGGCGCCAGACTGGCGAACAGCATCGCTGAACTGAAGATGAGGGTGCGCATGTGCGAGATCCTTTTGCTTTTTTGTACAGGAAAAAAAGGGGAGCGAGGTGGCATAAAACGACCACTGCTCCCAAGGGTTAGAGTAGGTATTGGCGCGCACGGCAAAAACGTTTTCGAATAACTCAGGGGTCAGCACATCAGCAGCGTTGCCCTCGCCCACCAGACGTCCCTGCTGCATCACCAGAACACGGTCGCAGTAACGGGCCGCTAACGGAAAATCATGCAGAGACACCAGGCTGCTCACTGACAGTTTACGCAGTAACTGCATCAGGCTGAGCTGATGTTCAATGTCCAGATGGTTACAGGGCTCATCCAGCACCAGCAACTCAGGTTGCTGCACCAGCGCCCGGCAGATCATCACGCGCTTACGTTCACCGCCTGAAAGTTCACTGATATCCCGGTCAAGGTAACGCCTGAGATGAAACTGTCTGATCGCCTCATCAATCACCTTTTCGGCAGCCGGATCTTTCCCGGTCAACCAGTGCTGATGCGGCGTACGGCCGGTGGCAATCACCGAGCGCACGCTCAGCTGAAAATCTGCCGGCATTTCCTGCGTCACTGCGGCAACCTGCAAGGCACGCTGCCGGTCAGTGAGAGTGCTGATATCCTGGCCATTGATCTGTACTGAACCGCTGAACTGGCGCAATGCACCAAACAGGCAGCGCAGCAGTGTAGTTTTACCGGCACCGTTCGGCCCCAGTACACCCACCACTTCGCCCGGGCGCATGCTGAAGCTGACGTCATCCAGCAATAAACGCTGGTCATCGCCAGATACAGTCAGCCCTGCAACTTTCAGCAGATCAGCCACAGCCATCAGTTACCGGGCATCCCGGCAGAACAGAGAGAGTTTTCGAATTGTCTTTGCCATGTGTCGCCTAAATTCACACACGGACAAGCACGTCGGGGAAAAAGCTCAGAAAAGCTTTTTTGCCCAGAACCGCCCACCGCGATTGTATAAGGGTGTTACGCAGGCTGGTTTCCGGGCTTAACAGTTGGCAGATGCCGGCAATCAGCCCTTCCCAAGCGTGTGCTCAGTGGTATTGCTGATCGCCAAACTGTAATTACCGTTGCGGGGGCAGCGCCGGAATTTCACCGGCTTCCCAATTATCAGCCGGGCAAATAAATGGCCGGCTGCACCTGTCGCATACAGAATTAGTTGGCCTGCATAGTATTTTGGAAAATCCTGAAACACAACCCTTACAGGTGGATTTTTTTTCAGCACCTGAAAACCGGCCTGACAAACTTGAGCGCCTCTGCAGACCTTGTCTGGCCCGGCACACAGCACAAAGCCTCATGCTTTAGGCGCACGCCCTCAAATAACAATAGGTTTCATTTGAGTTTGTATAGCCAACTCTCTATGATCGGCCCATACAGTCGGGGAACCAGATATCTGGTTGAGATGGCTCTTTGCATACATGCAGGCTAAACCCGTTGAACCTGATCCAGTTTATTGGCGTAGGAAATCTGTGAACACATTACAGCATTGCTTCACCTGCCCGGATCAGCCCGATATCCATTTACCATGCAGGAAAGCTCCATGTCACAGCCCAATACCCCCATCGTCCTCAGCGTAGCCGGTTCTGACAGCGGTGGCGGTGCCGGTATACAGGCAGACATCAAAGCCATTTCCGCGACCGGCAGCTATGCCTGCACGGTAATCACCGCCCTCACTGCCCAAAACACCCGTGGCGTCAGCGGTGTCATGCCGGTTACAGGCGCGTTCATTGAACAGCAGTTTGAAGCGGTTTTCAGCGATATCGCCGTAGATGCCGTCAAGATCGGCATGTTAGGTGACGCAGACACTATCCGTACTGTGGCCGCTGCCATCCGCAAATATCAGCCAAAATACGTCGTACTGGACCCTGTCATGGTTGCCACCAGCGGCGATGTCTTGCTCGCTGAAGACGCCACCGATACCCTGATCCGCGAACTGATTCCCCTGGCGGATGTGATAACTCCTAACCTGCCGGAAGCTCAGGCACTGCTGGCAGCACGCCCGGAGCTGAACACTGCCGATGCTCTGGACACCGCCGTTCACTGCCAGCAACTGCTCAGCTACGGTTGCAAATCGGTACTGATCAAGGGCGGCCATCAGGAAGCAGACACCAGCACAGATTTCTGGCTGGGATCACAGGGCCTGCGCACTTACAGCAGCCAGCGCATTGATACTAAAAATACCCATGGCACAGGCTGTACTTTATCCGCCAGCATTGCCTCCTTCCTGGCACAGGGCTACCCGATGGCAGAGGCCATTCAGCAGGCAAAAGACTATATTCAGGCCGCCATTGAACATGCCGATGACCTGCACATTGGTGAAGGCTCCGGCCCGGTACATCACTTTTACCGTCAGGCCCGGTAATCCAGACCATGCCAGCCACCGAAATCAATATTCGCCAGCTCAGTCTGCAGTATCAGAATGCCCCTGAACCGGTATTCAGTGATCTTAATCTTCAGCTGCCCGCCGGAGAATGGACCTGTCTGTTAGGTAGCAGCGGATGCGGTAAAACCAGCCTGTTGCGCCGGCTTGCCGGACTGATCGAGCCTCAGCATCACTGCAGCGGTGAGATTACCGACCAGCACGGTCTGCCACTGGAAGGTCAAATCGCCTACATGGCTCAGCAGGATCTGCTACTGCCATGGCTGAAAGTACGGGACAACGTGTGTCTGCAGGCTCGCCTGAGTAAAGGCAAACCTTCGGTTGAAGACTACGCCCGGGCAGACCAGCTTCTGGCACAACTGGGACTGGCTGACAGCAGCCACCTGCTCCCGGATGCGCTTTCCGGTGGCATGCGCCAGCGGGTTGCGCTGGCCCGCACTCTGATGCAGGACACGCCTGTTGTACTGATGGATGAACCCTTCAGTGCACTGGATGCAGTCACCCGTCACCGCTTGCAGGCGCTGGCATTTAAAGCGCTGGAAGGCCGTACCGTATTGCTGATCACCCACGATCCGCAGGAAGCCCTGCGGCTGGGCCAGCACGTATGGCTGTTTCAGCAACGTCAGCTTAAAGCCGCCTCGACACCCAACAGCCCTGTACCACGGGCGGTCGATGCAGAACTGGGTGACTATCAGCAGCGCCTGTTAACAGCCCTGAAGGCCGCCGATGAACAGTTCAGTGTGGAAAGTGCTTGTCAGGAAAGCGCTTGTCAGAAAAGTGCTTATGAGGGAGAGCGCCAGTGAATAAGCCCATAACACACACTGCTCAGCCAGTGGCCGCCATACCGGATAAGCAAAACAGCTCTGGCCGTCGTCAGGTACTGTTTCGCCTGACCGTCACCAGCCTGGTTATATTGGGTGTGTGGCAAGCCATTGTGGTAATTTTCTCAATGCCCCCCTTCATTCTGCCATCGCCCCTGCTGGTATTCGATAAGCTGATCAGCAACCCGGAACTGCTCTGGGATCACAGCCTGATCACCCTCACAGAAATCGTACTGGGGTTACTGCTCGGCCTGTTTATGGGCATCGGATTAGCCCTGCAAATGCTGCTGTTTAACCCGGTGCGCCGCTGGTTGTTGCCGGTACTGATCGCCAGCCAGGCCATTCCGGTATTCGCACTGGCACCGATCCTGATGCTCTGGTTCGGCTACGGCATGGCCTCAAAAGTGATAATGGCAGCCCTGATTATCTTCTTCCCGGTGACCACCACCTGCTTTGACGGCCTGCGGCATACGCCTACCGGCTACCTTGACCTGGCCACCACCATGCACGCCAACCGCTGGCGTCAGCTGTGGCATATTCGCTTACCGGCGGCGTTGCCCACACTGGCATCCGGCATCCGGGTAGCCGTTGTGGTTGCCCCCATCGGCGCGGTCGTTGGTGAATGGGTCGGCTCCGCCGGTGGCCTGGGTTACCTGATGCTACAGGCTAACGCCCGGATGCAGATCGCCGACATGTTCGCAGCACTGTTTATCCTCGCGCTGTTCTCTATTCTGCTGTACTACAGCACTGACCAGTTACTTAAAAAAGCCATTCCCTGGTACCGGGAAAAGCCAAACAACACCTAAAAATGAAACAACGGAAACTTGTATGAAAAAAATTCTCGCTTTTGCTCTGATCATGTTCAGCCAGCAAGCGCTGGCTGAAAAAGTCACCCTGATGCTGGACTGGTTTGTAAACCCGGACCACGGCCCTATTATCGTTGCCAAGCAACAGGGCCTGTTCAAGGCGCAGGGACTGGACATTGAGATCACCGAACCGGCAGACCCAAGCACGCCGCCTAAGCTGGTTGCGGCCGGTAAGTTTGATCTGGCGGTAACCTACCAGCCACAGCTGATCCGTGACGTGGTAGAAGACCTGCCCCTGAGCCGGGTTTCTACCCTGATCGCCACGCCGCTAAACACCGTGATGGTACTGAAGGATAAGGGGTATAACTCCCTGGCTGATCTGGAAGGTAAGAAGATCGGCTATGCCTTCGACGGCGGTCTGGTCGATGCCACCATCGGCACCATGCTGAACAAAAACGGCGCAAGCATCGACAACGTTGAACTGATTAACGTGGGCTGGTCACTGTCTGCTTCACTGGCAACCGGCAAGGTAGATGCTATCTACGGCGGCTACCGTAACTTCGAAATGCATCAGCTGAGCATGGAAGGCTTTGAAGGCAAGGCCTTCTTCGTTGAGGAAGAAGGTATTCCACCATACGACGAGCTGGTTGTTGTAGCTAACAGCAAGAAAATTGATAAAGAGATGCTGAAGAAGTTTAACCGCGCCCTGGAACTGGCCACTCAGTACACCGTTAACCACCCGGACGAAGCATGGGACCTGTTCAAGTCTTACGGCGACGGTAACAAACTGGACACCGAACTGAACCGCCGGGCCTGGAAAGATACCCTGGTACGTTTCGCGTTGCGCCCACAGGCAGCAGATCTGGGCCGTTATGATAACTATGCGCAGTTCCTGTTCGACAACGGCGTGATTAAAACCCTGCCGAAAGCCACTGACTATATCGTTCAGTAACGCCGGATAACGCATAGGAAAACACGACGATGAATCATCAGGATCTGATTAAAGGCTGCCAGCAGGACTGGGACCTGTACATCAAACATCCCTTCGTGCAGCAGCTCGGCCAGGGGACGCTGGCGAATGCAAGTTTCCGCCATTACCTGCAGCAGGACTACCTCTACCTGATCCACTACGCCCGGGCCCACGCCCTGGCGGTATTCAAGAGCGACAGCCCGGCACAGATGCGTGCCAGCCTGCCATCGCTCTCGGCTCTGGTAGAACACGAAATCAGCCTGCACATCGATTACTGTAAGTCCTGGGGCTTACAGGAAAACGATATTCTGGAACTGCCGGAAGCGGTGGCCACTGTGGCTTACACCCGCTACCTGATTGATGCAGGTTTGCAGGGTGACCTGGCCGACCTCTATGCGGCACTGGTGCCCTGTGCACTGGGTTACGCACACGTGGGCCAGTACCTCACAGAAGCCGGTAACAGCATCACTGAAGACAACCCATACGCCAACTGGATCGACATGTACGCCGGTGAGGAATATCAGGAAGCCGCCTATGCGACCACGGCATTCTTTGATGAACTGATAGCAGAAATCCCGGCGGATTCCCGCCGCGGCCGACAACTGCAAAAACATTTCACCACGGCTACCCGGATGGAAATCGCTTTCTGGCAGCAGGGCCTGGATCTGACGGAATAAGTCAGTATACAAGATGCGCTTCGAAGCATCCTGAGACAGTGCCTTCAGATAGCTGTCACCCGGATGCTTCGATTCAAAAAAGCCTTAGCAGGGAAACTTGCTAAGGCTTTTTTATTGCTCCGGCTTACCCGGATCTGTCTGAAATTTACCGGCAAACCTGCTCAGCAACCCCGCTGCTGTTAAAGAAGCTTCAGATACTATTCCGCCCGCCTGATGTCCTCCATCCGGGGGGCTGCAATATTCTTATTAACATCCGTAAAACCTATTCCGTTGCACTCACCCGCGTCGATGATTATGAATAGACCGGCCCCGGTGAGCTGTTTCCTCAGAATGGCTGCTGCAGTCTCACGACCCTTTATAGGGTTTGTCGCCGAAGAAAGCTGGACTCAATAAATGTTATATTATAACATTTTTAATGACGTATTGACTGCTATCAGCATGCGTTCCACTAATCTCGCCGTACAGAATGAATATGAACACTCACGCTCATCCAAACAGGCACCTGATGACATGACATTACGCGTCCGGCTTTTTATATTTTTAATTTTTTCCGTGCTGATTTCAGGCTATTCATCCCGGAGTAACGCTCATCCCCATAACTGGATCGACCTGAAATCTGATTTCACAATCGACAGCCAGTTCAGACTGACGCAAATTAAGCAGATATGGAAATTTGATAATTTTTACTCAATGATCACCTTGGCAGATGTATTAAATGAGCATAAAGATGAAGAAAAAGGCCTGAATATAGTTGCCCGGAAAATGATCACAGACCTTGCGGATTATAACTACTTTTCCCTGCTGACAATAAATGGGCGATCCGTCCCCCTGCCTGCCCCGACTGAATATCGCCTGTTCTCAGAACATGAAGACACCACACAATTTCTTAAAATGGAAATCCTGTTTGATCTGGCTCCGCAAATACCCATCGGTAACAGAGCAATTGAGTGGCAGGTTTTTGACCCGACTTACTATATCGCAATGATGCATTCGGAAAGTTCAAACATCTCAGTAACAGGCAACCAAAGCATTGATTGCTCAAGTACAGTCGAACAGCCTAACCCCACAGAAGACATTATGAACTATGCAATGGGTTTGGATCAGAATCAGAGAGAAACCAACGGTTTAGGTAAGTATTTTGCCGAAAAAATACGGATCAGTTGCAACCGGAAATATTAAACAACCGAAGTGTAAATATGAAAGCGATCAGTACAGCATTTCAACATAACCGCCAAAAAATAATCATTCATCTGTTAGTTTCCGTATTAACGGTAACTCTGATCTTAGCCCTGTACCTGAACTGGGCTTCCCTGATGATCTTAATTGTTGATGTGCAGTTACAGCTGCATAAAACAATGGCGAATCATATTAGCCGGGTAACAGAAAATCCTGCAAAATTTGGCGGGGCCCTCATTGCACTCAGTTTCCTGTACGGTGTTTTTCATGCGGTCGGGCCTGGCCATGGTAAAGCGGTTATTATCACTTACTTAGGCACCGGCAAAGACAGTGTCCGGCAAGGTGTTTATATCTCGCTGCTGTCTGCAATTCTTCAGTCAGTTGTTGCCATCGCACTGGTCAGCTTGCTGGCCAGATATCTGGCGTTTCAGTTATCCGACGTACAAAGCTATGGCAACAATGTAGCAATTATCAGTTATAGCTTAGTCATGCTGCTGGGGCTGGTTTTAACCCTTAAAGCCGTGCGGGTGCTTCTGAAAACAGAGCGGTTTGTTAACCTGTTAAGACCACTTAAACCCGGAAACAGTCATCACCATCATGACCATTCGCACGATCATTCACATGATCATTCCCACAGTCATTCACATGGTCATTCAACTCACCATGCGCACAACCATTCTCACAGTTCAGCTTGCGGCTGTTCCCACGCCCACGCACCGGTAAAAAATCAGTCAGCCTTTCAGACATTTACCGTGATTCTGTCGATGGGGTTCCGGCCATGCTCCGGGGCGATCATCGTACTGATCTATGCCCACCTGGTAGATGTATTTTCCTACGGTGTTGTCGCCACCCTGATGATGGGACTGGGCACCGGAATATCGGTGAGCTTAATGGCTGTCGCCACCGTATACGCCCGCTCCAGACTGGAACGTTTCGTTTCCGCTCCGGGCAGCGGCGCTAAAGGCTACCAGTATGTTTCCAACTACCTGCGTTTAATCGGCGGCGTCTTTCTGATCTTCTTCGGCTATAGCTTATTCAGTGCCACCTCAAGCCTGATCAGCAGCCATCCGCTGCTGTAAACCCGGTACAGCTGTATGCGGGTAATTTAAGCGGTAAATTACCCGGCAATTGTTGAATACGCCCCTCAGATAATTATGCCCCCCACCTGTCCATTTTAACCTTCTGACGATGCAATCCCCCCTGCCTTAACTAAACTGGAGTAAGAAAAACCGGGACAGTCACCATGTTGAAAATATCCAGAGAGCAGTTTGATCAGGATTATCCAATTGAGCACCTTCAGGAGTTATCAGTATTTGGTGCATTGAATCAGGAATTTGTCGGGCATTTGCTGGATCAGTGCGAGATATTCCGTACTCAACAGGGGGACCTGCTCTTCTCGGATGGTCAGTCGCCACGGGGGTTTTATATCCTGATTGAGGGTGACAGTACTCTCTATTGTGGGCCGCAACGTCAAAACCGGATCGTTAACGTGCTCGCGCCCGGCGAGTGCGTTGGATTTATCAGTATGCTGTCAATGAACGCTGTTATCGGGGATGTGACGCCGGTGACCGGTTCTGTGGTACTGCATATCAGCGATCATCTGTTTGCTACTCTGCCGGAAACAGACGGCGAACAGTCATTCATCCTGCTCATGAACCTGACCCGTAATATCTGCCGGGCCTATATCAAGCATGCGATTCAGAATTAACGGTCATGGAAAATTCAGAGACAGACCTTGGCTTTTACTGCTTTCAATCATTCTATTGATCTAAAGATAAAAGAAAGGCCTGACTCTGCAGTTGAATCCTCCCTGATCGGACAGAGATTAAGCGCTCAACTGGATCACCCGGTCGCAGCGCTTTTCTATCAGCATCGGATCGTGACTCACCAGCATCACCGCACAGCCCTGCTCTCTTGCCAGGTCCACCAGCAACTGACTCACCTCCCGGGTCGTCACAGGATCAAGCCGGGATGTTGGCTCGTCTGCAAACAGGAATACCGGTTTCAGCAAGAGAATCCGCAACAGGCAAAAACGCTGCAACTCCCCCCCGGATACTTCACTGGCTGTCCGCTGAAGCAATGTTTCACTCAGCCCCAACCGTGCCATCAGTGCAGGCACGGATGTTGCGTCCAGATTATGAAGTTGCACCAGATCCGTCAGTAAGACATTGAGCGGTACCGCATGACTGACCGCCGCCGTTGGATCCTGATACAGCTTTTGCCAGTGATGGGCAGAGATCCCCTTCTGGCGGTCCACCAAACCTGAGTGAGGCGGAATCAGCCCGAGCAAGGTATCTCCCAACGTACTTTTACCGCAACCACTGTCACCCACGACACCGACAACTTCACCGGGATGAACAGTAAAATTCAACCCGGAAACCAGTGCCTGATCACCCCGTCCAACCGTGAGCTGGCGTGCACTGATCAGAGCTTCACTGTCTTCAGGGAATACCTGTCGCGGTGGCTGCCACCACTTAGCCGGATCAGCACTGATCAGCGCCCGGGTATAAGGATGCTGCGGGGTGCTGAGGACGTCCTCTGCCAATCCCTCTTCCAGCAACACACCGTCTTTCATCACCATAACCCGCCCTCCTGTCTGACGGGCAACAGCCACATCATGGGTGATGGTCAGCAAGACGCCATCTGCCGCCTGCGCCTTCAGTTGTCCGACAACATGATCACGACGGGAGATATCCAGCCCCTTGGTGGGTTCATCCGCCAACAGAACCTGTGCACCTCCCGCCATTGCACAGGTAATAGCCACCCGTTGTGCCATCCCGCCGGAGAGCTGATCAACCCGCTTATCCGCACCTGCCTGTAACTCAAACTGATTCAGATCCTCTTCAGTTCGGGTACGGGCAGCACTTTCAGCAAGCCCCCTCACCAACCGATAGGTTTCTTTCAGTTGGTTGCGGGCCGTCATCAGCGGTGATAGCGCATTCCAGGGTTCCTGCGGTAACAGGGTTAACTGCCGCCCCCAGAGCGCCTTGCGTTCACTGAGGCTCCGGGACTTGCCGAACAGTTCAACATTTCCTTCACAGTGTAAGGATTCAGACAGGTTCCCCATTATCGCCTGAGCCAGCAGGCTTTTACCTGAACCGGTCTGCCCCAGAATCGTCAAACGCTCGCCTTTATTCAGGGTCAGGCTCAACGGTTGCAGTAATTCAACATTACCCGCATAAACGGCCAGATCTGTTGTCTTAATCAGGTGCATCAGCGCCCCTCCTGCCACAAAGATGGAAAGCCAGTACCAGTAACGCCAACGCCAGTAATGGCTGTGCTAACAGCCAGGGCGCTTCCTGATAATAAGGGAAGAGTTCAACAATCATTTGCCCCAGCTCGGCCGTCGGCGGCTGGATTCCCACGTACACAAAACCCAGCGATGCCATCATCAGTACAGCATTGGCGGCACCAAAAGCAGCCAGCGTGAGCAATTGCGGTGCCAGCACAGGCCAGTAATGACGGCGGAACAGGTACCACAAACCAAAACCCATTAACCGGGAAGACTCTACCGCCGGTGAAGTATCTACCCGCTGAATAACAGCCCGGGTCAGGCGGAAATACTCAACCCACTGGATCAGCGCAATGGCAATATACAGCACCAGCAAAGATCCCGGCGCGATGGATGCAAAAATCATCACCAGTACCAGCCCGGGTAATGCCATAATCAGCGTCACCAACATATCGATCAGCCTGTCGATCCAGCCTCCCCGGGTTGCTGCCAGCACCCCCAGGATTACGCCTGTCACGACGGATGTCAGCACACAGGCCAGCGCCAGAAACAGTGATAGCTGCAGTGCATCCGCCAGCCTTAACCACATATTGCGGCCAAAATGATCAGTCCCCAGCAAAAACTCGGCATTGGGAATGCTCAGTATATGATTCAGATTCTGACTGTTACCGTCACCGGCGAACAGGAAGCTTGTACCAAAGCTATATACACAAAGCACGGTCAGCAGGAGCAGCCCCAGCCCCCGGGCATTCATAAGCGTCCGTTCTCTCATTGCAGTCGCCCTCCCCGCGGATCCAGACAGTAGCAGGCAATATCAACGGCCGTATTCAGAAGCACAAAGAGTATGCCCATCATCAGAGCAGCTCCCTGAATAACAGGAATGTCGCGGGCAAAAATAGCATGCGCCAGACCATGTCCCACACCGGGCCAGGAGAAGAGTGATTCAATCATCACAACCCCTTCCACCAGCATGATCAGCTGAATCCCCATGAACGCAACCACTGGCACCGCCAGGTTTCTCACACCATGACGGTACAGCACCTGCCAGTTGCTCAGTCCTTTGGTGCGGGCAAATTCGAAGAAAGGGCTTTGCATAACCTTGCGCGCTTCGTTGTGCACTACCCGGTTGGAAACTGCCGCCAGACTGAGCCCCAGAGCAATCGCTGGCAGAACCAGATGGCTAACACTGCCAAAACCGGCAACCGGAAACCACTGTAACTCCAGCGCAAACAAAATGATCACCAGCAAGCCGGTTACAAATACCGGTAACGCCCGCATCAGAGTAGAAAGGGTCAGCATCAAACGGTCAAACCAACCGCCCCACCATGCTGTTGCGACGCCTAAAGGCACCGCAATCAGCATAGATAACACAACGCCGGCCATCGCCAGATAGAATGAATGACTCAGCATATGCCAGAGTTCATCGACCACCGGCATACCACTCACCAGAGAATTCCCCAGATTGCCGGTTAACAGATCTGAGAACCATTGCAGATATGCACGGAACGGCCCCTGATCAAGGCCTAACTCAGCCCTGACCAGATCCGCGGACGTGGTATCAACCGCATCCATGCCATAGCGCCCCGCCGCAATTCGATAGGCCATATCCCCCGGCAGGCTTCGCATCAGCAAAAACGTCAGGGTGCTGACTCCCCAGGCAACACCTAACAGCTGAAGCAGACGTTTAAATAACAACTGCGTCATTAACGGTTCCACTTAATTTCATTCAGATAGTAGCTGCGCTCATACGGATCAAAGCGGAAGCCCTCTACTTCTTTCTGCACGGCGGTGTGCTGCACATAATGAGCGATGGCAATCAGCGGCTTATCTTCATAAATCGCTTTGGCAATTTGCTGCGCCTGCTGACGATACTTAGCAGTATCGTTCTGCTGAACCAGTTGCCCTAAAGACGCCTGAATGGCTGGCTTTGACCAGTTCATGCTTCCCCAGTCGCCGCCACTGCTGTTACCAAAATCCTTAATCAGTACACCCAGCGGATCAGCAATCGTGCCGTAATTCCGGGCGATCAGCGCTACTTCCAGTGAGCCGTCCTGATGCCCTGAAGGAATCGCACTGGAGTTAGTAACATTCACATTCAGCTTCACCCCGATGCGTTTCCACTGATCCTGTAAAGCAGTTGCCACGGTCACCAGCTCCGGACGGTCAGCATAGGTAATCAGCGTCAGCTCAAAGGGCTGACCGGCTTTTTCCATCCAGCCATCACTGTTTTTCTGCCAGCCTTCAGACAACAGCAGAGATTCGGCACGCTTAAGATCCTGCTCTGCAGAGGTATCACCGATATGCCAGTCAGACATATAAGACGGCAATAACTGGGCTGTGGCCGACTCAGGGCTACGCAATACTGCAGACGCAATGCCCTGACGGTTGATTGCTAAGCTAAGCGCCTCACGGCTTAATTTACTTGCCAGCATCGGATGCGCCAGATTCAGTTTAATGGATAACACCCGCGGTAAATCACTGCGCAGAATATTCACCTGAGGCAGCATTCGCAGCGCAGGCACTGAAGCAGCATCCAGGCCGAATACAATGTCACCTTCTCCGCTGCGAACCTGCAGGACACGACTTTCAGCACGGTGGCCTGTCAGATAGCTGGCATATTCAATAGAAGCCTTCTTACCCCAGTAATCCGCAAAGCGCTCCACCACCAACTTATGCGGCATAGCAATTTCGTAGGCTGTAAATGGTCCGGTACCAATGACTGACACCACATTGGCATCGGCATCAAACGCCTTCGGTGCCAAAATCGCAGTTGAATAGTTCGCCATGATGGCCCCTAACGGGCTGTATGGGTTCGCCAGGTTTACCTGTATGCGCTGCGGGTCGAGCACTTCAATGCCGGTAATCGGCGCCCCCTGCATTAAACCCGGCTTAGCGCGGGCAATATTCAGGCTGTTAACTACCGCAGCAGCATCCAGTGACGACCCGTCATGAAACTTAACGTCAGGCTGCAGGGTAAAGGTCCAGGCTTTTCCATCTTCGCTGACCTCCCACTTGCTGGCCAGACCCGGCGTCAGGTTACCCTGAGAGTCTACATTCACCAGGGTTTCAAGCACCTGCATCCGCTGAAATACATAGCCTCTGCGGGTAGGATCAAGGCTGGCAAATTCAAACTGCCCCTTAATCGTTAACGTATTTTCCTTCGTCGGCTCTGCCAGTAAAGGTGCTGATAACAACAAGGTACCAGCTACGCCCAGCACGGAAATAACCTTCAACATCTGTTCAATTCCTTACACATAACAACACAATGAAAAAGTTATGTTATAACAATTCATACGGGAACAGTTATTGTTCTTTTTGAAAACGCCATACATAAATGTCATTAAGGAAAAGAAAAATGAAGGAATGCAGCTGATGCACTCAAGACAACCGGTCCGGCCGGCAGCATTCCACCCGGACAGAACAGTGTGAGAACTCAGCACTCATGCATGCCGGTTTTAGTTGGGGGGAAAAATGATAACTTACCAGAAGATCAGCCCGCTCCAGCCTGCCGCTTAACGGCGGTGGATTAAACAACCATTACTCTGAGACAAGCTGTTTACCGTTAGAAAAAACGCGTTAGTCAGATATCTGTTTTGTTGCTACTCTTCAACGAACTGATATTTCTGAAGAATTTTCTGATAAATGCCCTGCTGCTTTATCCGCGCCAGTGCACGGTTAAAATCCTTCAGTAAACGCTGATAACCCGGATATTGACGGGACACCATCAGCCGTGAAGCACTCTTACTGTATAAAGGCTTTGGCAACATTTGATAACTGGCCTGGCGCTCCCCTAACATGTCGGTTAACAGTAACCGACCACCCAGGGTATCCATGGCAGCGAAATCCACCCGCTGTGAGGCCAGCATTTTCACCAGTTGAGCATCGGAATTCACCACCGTAAGATTCACACCGACACTTTCGAATTCTTTGACATAGCTGTAACCGCGTACGCCGCCTATCAGCACATTCCGCAAGTCAGCAAAAGTTTCGAACGGAACCGGTGCGGTACTTTCTGCATTATAAAATAACCGGGTTGATGTAAATATCAGCGGATCAGAAAAAGCAAACTCACGGTGACGGTCAACCGTTTTACGGTAAGGAAAAGCCGCAAACACGCGCCCCTGTCTGAGCAGTACTTCATTACGCTTCCAGGGAAGCCACTGTATATGCGCTTGCATACCCATTTCCGCTGCCACTGCACTGACAATTTCAGTCGCTAAACCATGATCACCGGATACATTTTGTGTATAGGGTGGCCAGTCGCCACTGGCCAGCGGCAACGTATCCGATGCTCTGACAGCACCGGACACCATCAGCAACAGTAACGGGGCTACCCACCTAACGATAAAGTACTTACGCATACAACTCATCTGCCAGCCTTTATTTGAAAGAGACGGGCTACAGTATAAGCAGATAAAAGCGCTTTAAAAACAGTCTGATGTATGAGTTACCTGAAATGGGGAAATTACCCTTCCCCAATAAGCAACTACCGGCTTCAGGTCATCCCTGAATCAGCCTGATTATAATAAGTAACCGTTGATGGCTGCCCGGTTCTGAGTACCCGGTTATCGGCACTTTCAAACTCATCGACATCATAACGCCGGTCGATGGGTGTGTTCGCCAGACCAAACTGTGAATACTTCTGTGCCGCCAGGATAAAATCATTCAGGCGAATCTGATCCAGCTGTCTTATAAAGGCATCGTTATCCAGTTCGCGCTGACGCTGAACCTCGATTCGCTCTTCACTCAGACGTTCCAGTGCCAGTTGTTCCCGGGCCAGCGCTTCGCGGCCTGCATCACTGATACTCACCTGTACACCCGGGCGCTCAGTACGCTCCGGCTCCAGACTTTCTGTATATGCGGCAATGGCCCGTTCAGCTCTGCTGACGGGTGCGGTAGCAGTGACCTGGCCGACCGCTGCTGAAGTAATATGTGAAATGCCGTCCATAACCGATCCTCCTTATCCCTGCTATCCGGTTAATGAGATGTGAGGAAAAACTGCTCCTCATTGATCAGTATATAAACACCTGTAACTGAAATGTTACTGAAAGAGTTATCACAACGCCTTCCGTCAGATCTGATTAACCGTTCAGATATACTACAAAAAACCGGCAGCCTTGCGGCTGCCGGTTGGACTCCCGGATAACAGCTATCCGGTTATTGCTGAGTCAGGGTAAAGCCTTGCAGGTTTGTCAGATCAAGCGCCGGAGCGGCGGTATTCGTCAGGTTCAGATTGCTTAGCAATAACTGACGGCTAATGTCCAGATTATCGCCTGAGCCATCGAACGACACGCCCGGGCCGGCGGTGTTATCCACCCGAATGTTATCCAGCTCAACCCGGTAGCTCAATGCATTCGCCGGTATCGCTGTGAACTGATTAAAAGAATCCCGCAGTGCCACACCGTAATCCAGGCTGACATTGCTTACCTGAATATTCCGCAGTGCCAGCGTTGCCGCCCCCCGTGAATTGGTAATTTCATCATAGGCATGGCTGATGTCTAAACCGTTTGGTGCACCATTAATAACAATGTTTTGCAAAACGGTTGTGCTGTTGACCGTACTGTTGACCGTTTCATCGAATGCGCCACTCAGATCAATAGCATCTGCATTAGGGTTCAGAAGGCCGGCATCCGTAACGGTAATAGTATCCAGCATCAGCTGTACGTTTAATGTGCTGTCGGTAAACTCATCAAACACTGACAGGTTGATACCGTCATCGGCGACCCGGTTAATGGTAATGTTACTCAGGGCCAGATTGGCTGTCAGAGTAGCACCGGTTGCTTCATCAAATCCGCCGCCAAAATAGATCCCCTCTCCAGCTCCGGCAAAACCAGCATCTTCAATGGTGACATTATTCATTGCGATATCTATATCTGACACCGCATTATCAAACTCATCAAAAGAACCGTTCAGGGCAATGGCTGTACCCGGTGTCCCCCGCACAGTCACGTTATTAAAGCCAAGCTTGAGCTTACCGTTACCACCATGAAACTGATCGAAAAAGTTAGACATATTGAAGCCCCGTGATGCGGGATCAATTATGCCAACGGTATCAATAGTGACGTTGTTGAAGTCAATATCAAAGTCTGCCGTTCCGTTCGCAAAACGGTGAAAGGCGCTGCGCATACTGATCCCGTCTTCACCGGTATTGGCTATATCCAAACCGTTAAATCTGAGAATGCCCGTCCCTGTTTTGAAACCCTGAACCGAACCCGAAAAATCAATACCGGTCTGACCTATATCATGAAGCGTTATGTCATTCAGCTGCACATCCAGATGAACCGTGTCCGCATTTACCAACCCGCCCGGACCGGTAAAATCAAAACCGGAACCGCTGATCTGATGCATATCAACACTATTGGCCCGTAATGTCAGATCCGATGCGCCCCCTAACTGAATACCGTCACCGCCAACGTCGGAAATATTAACATCATCAAACGCCAGCGTCTGACGGGGTAATACAGTTCCGATGGCTTCCTGTACCAGATGCCGGTCACTGAAACCGTGGTTAAAAACACTGCCGGACATAAAACCTGCGCCGCTGACATCCAGCCCGATAAAGTGATTACCGTCCGCTACCTGAAAAACAACCTCATTAAGCGTATGACTGATACGCGGACGGCTTCCCGGCGCCGTATACACACCGCTGCCGCCGGTTTTAGTCCCCCTGAGCTGCACAGTGCTCGCACCGCCCACCAATGTCTGATCAGCAGACATCACACGACCACCGGTGAACGTACCGGCAGTACCGTCCAGTACAATTAAGGTATTACCACCCTTGTTGATTGCCTGAGTCAGCCCGGCATCATCCGCCACAAAGGCCACTTCTGATAACGCAACACCGGTGGTGGCATCCTCTACCACTTCGCGGCCAGAATCCGCTGAAACGATATCCGTGTCTCTTTCCAGCGCCGCCAGCATCCGCTGTTCCTGAACCGATAAACGGCTGGCTGGGCGGTCATGTTCCGGCACGAGCGGAATGGTCAGTTTCAGGCCAACTTCCCAGTTATCGTCCCGCACCTGATCATGGCTGTAACCGGCTTCCAAGGTTAGGGATGAACCGGGGATTGCCGAAAAAAAATTGTTCAGTCGCCACTGTGTCCGTACCTTCGGGCCGGTAACCGACTCAGCGGCCAGCTCGTCATCAAACCAGAAACCGCCGCCGTGTATCCACAGTTCGCTGCCGGCTCCCAGATTCACCGGCAGGCGGTAACCGCCCTCCAAATCCACCCCGTGTAAGGGGACTTCTGCCGCACCGTTAATGAATAGCTGATTACCGATCAGTTCAGCTGATACGGGGGTGTCGTAGGTTTTAGCATCAGATAACGGATAGTAACCATTGAAACGAAAATCCCAGTCGGCGCTCAGGGCTTCCAGCCCCGCAGCAACCTGCCGGAAACGGTTATCAGACTCGGAGGTGCGCGCATCAAAACCGACCCAGCCGCCCAGGTTCCAACCTGAATCCAGCATCTGCCGGTAACCCAGCGCCAAATTACCTTCCCGGCTTCCCTCCGTGAATAATTTGCCGCGAATCTCAGTAAACACCATGCGGTCTTCACGCTGGAACAGTGGCACAAACAAAGCAGCTTCACCCCGGCTGACGTTATCTGTGCCGGTAAAACCGCCTATCTCCAGCCAGGGTTGCCATTTGACACCTGCCTGCTGACCAGCGACTGCGTCACCGGTCAGCGAGACCGCAGAAATAATCAAACAGGCAGTAACCGGCGCGTTCAGAAACCGTGGATTCAGAGTCATCATTTGAGTTTTATGTTCCGTTATCAGAAAAATAACGACAGCCAGATAAAAACAGAAAAAGCCCGCTGGCAGATGCTCCAAATCCTTCTGTTCCGCCGATCCCCCCGAGCGAACGAAACCACCTGCCAACGGGCATCTTTTCCTGTTCAGCATGGGCTGTCAGTCAAAGACGTTCCGGTGCCGACGTCTCTCCACGACACTTGATGATCCCTCTGGTCATTGCGCGTATCACACAACACCTGATGTTATCGGCCACCGGAACGGAACAGAGTTTTACAAAGAAAACTTAAGAAACTCTTAAGCCTTTTCAATCCCTTACTGAAATAACTCAGTGAACAGAGTAATGTGCAATGCCACTGGCATGACTGTTTCACCGCAGATAGCAAGTTAAGCGAACAGGATCAGATTGAACGGAAGGATAGCGGCTGCTTACAGCGGCACCGGGAACGGCCGGACTGACAGCAACTGGCAACAGAGATTGCCGCCACCGGTATCCGGCCAACCGGTTATGTACGTGGCCCGGATGCCAGGTAAAGAAAGCCTGCCGGAAACAGGGCTGGGCTGGATTGAACTAATCAGGGCATCAGCAAGAAGTCTGATACAGGCACTGAAACATGAATACGATAAACAGAATACGCCCACCGGGCATTTGGAACACACAATGAAAACCAGAATACTCTCTGCTCTGCTGCTCTCGGCATTCACCTTCACGCAGGCATACGCAGCCGAATATGAAGTCAAAATGCTTAACACCAGCGAAGAAGGCAACATGGTATTTGAGCCATCCGTTTTACAGGTAGAAGTAGGCGATACGGTAACCTTTATCCCTTCTGACCCGGTTCATGACTCAATCTCTGTACTGACACCGCCCGGCGCCAATACCTGGCATGGCCAGCGCGATCAGAAAATCAGCGTCGTCATCAACAAAGAAGGTATCTACATCTATAAATGTGCACCGCATTATTACTACGGCATGGTAGGTGTCATCCATGCCGGCAACCCCGTGAATCTGGCTGAAGCCCAACAGGCAGCGAAAGATATCAGCTCCAAATTCCTGATGAACAAGAACAGGCTGATCAACTATGTAGATCAGCTCAAATAAACCTTTTATAAAGAAGATCTTTCATATAACGAAGATCTTCCACATAAAAAAAGGGCTTCCGTTAGAGCCCTTTTTCAGTAAAGCTGTTTGCGAATTAAACGGGAAGCGTGATCTGCACCGTCAGGCCGCCTTCCGGCGTATCCAACAGCTCATAACGCCCCTCATGCAGCTCGACAATGGTTTTAACAATCGTCATCCCCAGCCCGGCACCCGGCAAGTGTTTATTCCCCGCCCGGTAAAAGCGCTCAAACACCTGCGCCTTTTGCTCGTCACTCAGCCCGGCACCGTGGTCAATAACCCGTACCTGTAACTGTTGCCCTGCCGGCTCAACTTCAACCTGAATGCTGTCGCCTTCATTACTGTAGCGAATCGCATTTTCGATCAGGTTACGTAACAGAATACCCAGCAGTACCGGCTGCCCCTGTAAACTCAGTTCCGCTTCTGTCGCGCTGTACGCCAGTTCAATGTCCATGTTGCGGTTCAGCGCTTGCGGATAAAGGTCGGCAATCACATCTCCGGCAACAGCAGGCAGTACAACGGCCTCGGTTTGCATCCCGGTCGCATTTTGCGGATTCAGTCGCGCCAGCTCCAGCAACTGATTAATCAGCCGTTCCATCCGGGCAACCCCTTCATTCAGCTGGCTTTCGTTAGAGGTATCCGTATTGATGAACATCCGCAAAGCCGCCAACGGTGTGCGCAGCTCATGGGCAGCATCATCAGTAAAGCGCCGTTCCCGCTCCAGCATTGCCTCTACTTTGACAAACATCGAATTCAGCGCATCAATCGGCGCATTCAGCTCAGCCGCCAGATCCGGTTTGGCCAGTGGCGTCAGGTTATCCGGGTCACGGTCGCTGAGCTCATTACTCAGATTAACCAGCGGCTCCATCCCTTTGCGCACCACCAAATAGATACCCAGGCACAGCAAAATAGCGGCCACGGCAAGCGCAGGAATAAAGCTGAAACTGATCTCCAGGCTCAGATAAGAACGCAGAGGAATATTCTGTGCACTGCGAATCCATAACTGGCGCTGCTCATCAAAAAGACTGAAGACCCGCCAGGCATCATCTTCAAGCTCAATATCCTTAAAACCGGATACCGGCACGCTTTCTGAAAGTGCATCTGACAGCGAACTGAACAGCACATCACCGTCACGGTTCTGAATAATTACCCCCAAACCATCGGAGAAGTAGTCAACGGACTCCTGCTCTTCATGATCCAGATCCCGATCAGCGTACTGGGAAAGATCGCGGGTATGTTCGGTTAACTGCTTCCGCTTCCAGCCATTGACGACTTCCTGCAGATCATCCTGCTCATGGGGTAACAGCGTATCCATAAGGGCACTTGCCTGAATCAGGCCGGCATCAAAGACTTCTTCTGTCTCATGTTTGGCCATATACACCGCGCTCAGCAGAGACATAGCCCCCCCCAGGCAAATCAGCGCCAGCGTCCAGTAAAGGATATAACTCTGAATTGAATACACCTTAGCTTTCAACAAAATACCCGACCCCTCTGACGGTTTTGACCAGTGTTTTACCAAACTTCTTACGCAGATTGTGTATGTGCACTTCCAGCGCATTGCTTTCCAGATCATCCTCATAAAGCTGATTTTCGATCTGTCGGCGGGTCAGCACCCGACCGGCGCTCTCCAGCAAATACACCAGCAAATCATACTCGCGACGCCCCAGAGCCACCGGTTCATCATGAGAAAACACCTGCCGAGCCTGCGTATCAATCCGAATATCCCGATATGTCAGCATCGCCTGGCTGCGCCCTGCTGCCCGACGCTGTAACGCCCGTAACCGTGCTTCCAGCTCATCCAGATCAAACGGCTTCACCAGATAATCATCCGCGCCGTTATCCAATCCTTCTATCCGGTGATGAACCGCATCACGGGCCGTCAGAATCAATACGGGTATTTCCACTTCACGGCGAATCCGGCGCAGCACCTCGAGTCCGTCAATATCCGGTAAATTCAGATCAAGAATGACCAGCTCAGGCTGAAGCTCAAACACCGCATTCACCCCAGGCTCCCCGGCTTCAGCCCAGTCAACCCGGTATCCCCGCTGCTGCAGGTTCAGCTGTATTCCCTGACCCAGTAACGGATCATCTTCTATTAGGAGAATTCTCATAAAAACCGACATATACCATTAACAACCGCCTGTGAAGCACATTACTCCCGGCACATAACTGGCCGCCAGCATACACCATAAAAGAACATACTAAGCTGGCCAAAAGTACCAAAGCGGGGAATATCCAGGCCAGAAAACAAAAAAACCAACAACCTTTAAGGCTGTTGGTTTTGAAAAAGCACCCCGGGAGCAATCAGACTCTGAATGCAGCCACCGATTGGTTCAGCTCGTCTGCCACAGTGGCCAGGCTTTGGGCCAGCGCTTTGTTTTGCTCAGACGTATCGAAGGTATTTTTGGCCAGATCATTAATCTCAACAATGCTGACATTAATGGTTTCTGCCACTGCAGACTGTTGCTCTGCCGCCGTGGCTATCTGGCTGTTCATATCCTGAATACTCACCGCTTCACCGCCGATAACTGCCAGAGCCTGATTAGCATCCGCCGACCGGGCCCCTGTTTCACCTGCACCGGCCGCATTCTCCTCCATCAGTTTTACGGCACTTTCAGCCGCATTTTGTAAGTTGGTAATCATGTTCTGAATTTCACTGGTGCTGGCCTGCGTCTGATTAGCCAAACCACGGATCTCATCGGCAACAACCGCAAAGCCACGCCCGGCCTCACCGGCCCGGGCAGCTTCAATTGCCGCGTTCAGTGCCAGCAGATTCGTCTGTTCAGAAATACCGTTAATCACATCCAGAATACTGCCCACGCGACTGGTTTCGCTGTCCAGCTGAACAATCACTTCCTGAACATGGCCAATGCCGGAAATCAGTTCAGTAATTTTAGTGTTCATTTCAGCGACAACAGAAGTCCCGTGGCTCGCCGATTCATGTGCCTGATTAGCAGAATCAGCAGCGGTCTGGGCACTGCGTGCCACTTCTTCAACCGTCATCGTCATTTCGTTCATGGCCGTCGCTGTTTGTTCCAGCTGTTCCATTTGCTGGTGAGAACTCTGATGCACCTGGCTGGCAGACACCATAATATTTTGCGACGCATCACTGAGCTGGCCAGCGGTGCTGTTTATCGTCCCGACGGTATTCCGCAAGCTGGCAATCATCGAAAGTACTTGCGCATAAATCCCGGTCTCACTGCCCTTTATTACTACATCGCTACTCAGATCACCCGCAGCAACGCGCTTGACCAGTGCCTCTATATCCCGCGGTTCACCACCGATCGGCACATACATTAACCGGTGAATACAGTAATACACCACGAACAGCATCAGCACGATAAATATCAGTGCCAACATACTCGCCAGTTTCAGGTTGTCATTGGACGCCTGTAAAATCTCATCCCAGGACACCCACGCCCACACCGTCCAGCCGAATTCCTCCACCCGGGTAGACACCACAAAATACTCATTACCTTCAAAATGGTAACTGTGCTGACTGTTCGTCTGTTCTTTGAAAGGCACATAGCTGGGGCGCTGCTCATACAGGTTCGTACCAATATAATCCGGATACTTCGCCGCCATAATGAAGCCATCCGCCCGGCTGACGAATAACTGATTATTCTCATCCAGCCTCTGAATAAAATCCGTAATCTCATTCAGCAACAGGTTAATAGAAAGCACACCCACAACGGCATTGCTGCGGACCACCGGAACAGCCACTGCCATCACCATATTGCCGGATGCACTGAGATAAGGCGTGGTCATAATTTTACGTTCCCCAGCCAGCGCCCGCAGATACCATTCACGCTGCTTCTGCTTGGCATTAAAACCGGGAATCAGGCCATTCTTGTTTACCGAATAGGTTCGCCCGTCTCGCAGGCCTACATAGGCATTCAGCACACCAAACTGGCTTTTCAGTGACTGAAGCTGCGGTAACAGCTGCTCAGTATTCACCTCACCGTCAGTGAGCTCCACTTCGCCAGATATCAGCTCAAGAGCATCAAACATGCGGTTCAGTTTTTCACTGATGGCTCTGGAAATCAGAAAAGACTGGTTCTGCAACTTCCGCTCATAGTCATGAACCGAAGCGGTTTTAAAGTGATAAAAACCGACAACGGATATGCTGACAATCGCCAGCGCAAACAGCATACCCACGTAAATTAACAACTTTGCTTTAACACTCATTCATCATTCTCCCAGGGAATTCCTGACAGAGAATATCCTGTAAGACGTGTTAAACCCAAACATTTACAACCCAAAATGAAAACTTTAGTCTCATTTTACTAATTTAATGAAATATTTATACCCTTAATTGAATATCCCAGATATCTTGCGATAAAAGGCTCTGAGCTGTTCAGCCTGGCTAAAATCGAACTACTGCAGGGAGAGGAATCAAAAGGCCTTCAGCAATAAATAAGTATGAAAACGAGCTATAGAAGAAGGATCGGGCTAGAAGAAACGTCATAGTAGCCTTACACCAAAAGCTCTTGAGCACTGGAGGTTAAGCAGATGCAGAGAGGCGTAGACTTCAGTCCGAAACATAGGAAATCACTGAATCAACGATTGGCATTAATGAGCAGAAAGATAAGTTACCGTTTTCGGGCATTAGCACCTAAGTAACATAAAGTGTTGGAGATCAAGCTTCGCTGCCAATTTTCTGAGTTAGGCCCCTCATTCATAACTTTCTTTTCTTTCATATGAGCGAAAGAGCTTTCGCAAAAAAAAGATCTGAAAAAGAACAGCAGAGATACCCGATGGGCGTTGTATTCAGAGTGAATCGATCGACAAAATACATTGACGTCGATAAGTAGGGCTACCGGTTAATGTCGGGTAGGCGACATACTTCACCAACACCCAGTCTCCGTCACTGACGATATCGGCCTCTCCGAGGCAATAAGTATCTAAATGCTCGATACGTAACCTTCGTTCGTCGATATAGAACTCATCAAAACTCTTATAACGCCCAAAACGACCGACAATACCTTTAACTGTATGCAGTCGCCCTTCGCTGATTTCGATCATGATTGCCTCACGCTTCAGGTAACTTGCAAAACTCGCCAGACTTACCCCCAAAGCAGCAGCCGCAACAATGCCTTTAAGTTTCACTGACCGTGGAAATGCATCCAATAAAATGCCGGCCATTAAAGCTCCAACACAAGCAGACATAACAATCGAAATAAACGAAATTTCAAAAGGCATTCATGCTCACTCATCCATTCCATGAGAACAAAACAATCAGATCGCGGATAGAACGACCCGTAAACAATACTAACGAGGCAAACAGGCTCACTTCTTCTCCCTGAACCTATCACGCAGAAACAACACATTATCGAATACGTTTAAAAGTGCAATAGAAAGCTGAACAGACAGGATGGCATAGGCGAATGCCACACCTAGTATATAAATCCCCCCCCTTTCCAAACCGTGAAAAGCCAGTAAAAACAGACTTGAAATGAACGTAATCAGAGGAGAATAAAATGCGGTTTTCTTGAGATAAGCCATACCGTCAGATGACCGAAGATGAGGCAGATCAGAGCGGGCAGAATGATCTTGAGACAGATCAGAGCCCCTAGTGGTCAGAAAGCGAACAATAAAAATAAGAACAGCTAAAAAGGCTGGATAGAAACAAATAACAAATATAATTTCTCTACATCATCATCCTTCAGAACAGCCTGACAAGCTCCAGAATCCTTATAATACTTATCACGGATCACAAGTCGAAACTTACAACATTCGATTATTCAAAGACTTATAAGATGTAAATAAATAACATTTTATAGAAATGATTTTTCGTATATTTTAAAAGATAGGATGTGGGTAACGGAAGTACCTGTATCGCATATCGATACCCTAAAAATCGACAAAATAAAATTGAATCTTTTCTTCAATTTTTACTAAATGAATTTATAGGCATCATATGTATAAAAAAATAAAAACAATCGCTTTGCTATCTTCAATCTCTTTGTTAACAGGTTGTGAAATTCTCCAAACCTCTAGCAATTTTTCCCCACAAGCTGAGGTAGAGAAAAAAACTCCCGTCTATATTTCAGACCTTGGTAGTCATTACCAAACACCAGCGCTGACCGAAGTAGTTGGAAGTATGCCAGTCAGTAGCTATTATGCTTTCATCGACGTTTCTTCTAATGGAATACCTTCTGGAACCAGTACATGTAATGAACAAAACAAATTCTTCAAAGGATTAAAAAGCTTCTTTAGTATTTCAGATGCCTCTGAAATTCTTATAACTGCAAAAATATCCTCAAACCAAAAAACATTACTGGATAACATTCCTATTTTATTTACAGCTCAATATGACAAGGGACCAGACGGTACACCATATTGTATAACGAAAGCCTTCAATGGAACTCTAACCTCCAAATTTAAAGTAACACCATCAACAAATATAAGAATTGAATACGATTTAAAAATCGCTAACACCAAAGACTTTAACACAGCAACAAAAATAAAAAATTATAGTACACAAATCAGTGAGCTTTCTACTAAAAATATTATAGGGAATCTCACAAACATATTTAACAGCCTATCAAATGATGTTGACAAATCATTTACATCGGCTTTTAGCTCTGCATCAAAAGATACTATAATTAGTGAATTTAACACTATTGCCGCAATTGGAAAAACAAGAAACGACGCTTTTAAAATAAACCTTTCAAAAAGTGCTAAAGATAAAAAAAGCCTTTTAAAAAATGCATCTATACAAATTGAATTAAATTATTTAGAATCTCTATACGGTGTCCCGCAAGTTAAAAATAAAAATATATTCGATTACCCTCAAAATCCAAACGAAATTCTAGCCAAAATAGACTCAAATCATAAAGTAAGTATATCTGAAGTTATTGAAAACAACATGATATCGGGAATCGACAGCGACACGCTCGAAATTTTAAACGAGCCGAAGCATAGAAAGAAATTAGCTAATACATGTGGAAAAATTGATAGATACCTATCAGAGAAATTAGATCTTACACCAACAGACTCCTTAGTAGCCAAATGGGCAATACTAAAGAGATATTCTACTTACAACTCGAACATAAAAATTAGAAGCGACAAATGCTTTACTGAAGATGAGTTATTAACATTACAAACGCTAAATCCAAACTATTTATTTTTATCCAAGGTTCAAATTGACCATCTGAACAGTTCAGAATATGTAGACGACATGCTTAATAACTTATCCTTGGCAATCGTATATGGAAGTATAAACAAAAGTTTAGATATAGATAATTTCATATTTACTATTAACCCTAAATCTTTGTTTGAAGATGATGAAATCGATTTTTCCACTGGCACTTCAACAGATCAAAGTGATAGATTTACTGTTGTAGGTAAAGCAGCATTTAACGAACTTTCAAAAATTACTACCACTGCTAGCTGTGGTACAAGATTTAGTTTTTCTGATAACGTACGAATAGCATTTTTATTTAAAGCTAAAGATAAAAACAAATATTATTCAGCAACTCTAACAGCAAAGTCAGCAACTCATAAAATTCAGAGAATAGACATAATGGACTATGAAGTAATTTCTGGAATAAACGATATAACAAGTCACTGGCCAAGTAATATAAACCTACCAAGATGTAAAAATAGAATAGAAGCATAGGGAGTATAACTTTGAAAAAAATAATGCTATTAATATTAATTTCAATAACATCACCTTTTACTTATGCAAGTAACTGTCCCCCTGGATGTGTTACGCAAAGTAGCGGTAGCTGTATTTGCAGCAACACTAGAAGCTCATAAGTACATGTCCAAAAGCACTGTCGTAATAAGTGCTTTTGGATTTTAATATATGGTAAGCTCTCGGTTTTAAATACTGTCATGTTCCGGATTTGCTTTGAGCGTCTAATCATCAGATAACGGCACAATAACCTCCCCCCATAATTCTTAACCTACTCTAAGTACTGGATTTTAATCGGGTAGTAGATATCGACGACCTTGCACCAAGCTGAAGAATCTACATCATACTTCCGTAGCCGGTAATAAAGACCTTATCTGAACGGCTTGGATTGCCTTTGTCCCAGTTCAGAAATACCCTCTTCGGCTCCCCCAGCTAAGAATTATCACCCCACTTTTAGCATCGATATACATTGAAAATTTACAGAATATAGCTGGTTTTGTTCACCAATGAATTCCCAGATCGCAAAACGAAAAAAGCCCGCAGTAAATGCGGGCTTTTCGGAATTTGGTAGGACTACCCAGATTACTCGCGGCTTCGCCGCTCACCCCTTCGGGGCTATCGTCGCAGGCTCCGATGCGGTCTCGCTTCGCTCGGCTCGAACTGCACTGTTCTCATCTGCCAATCAATTCCCAGATCGCAGAATGCAAAAAGCCCGCATAAAAGCGGGCTTTTCAAAATTTGGTAGGACTACCCAGATTCGAACTGGGGACCTCTACCATGTCAAGGTAGCGCTCTAACCAACTGAGCTATAGTCCTGAAGTGGGGTCGTATTATAGGCAAATCGTTGCCGGACGCAAGCAGTTTTTACCTGTGTTTTAACAACTTATATTTCTTTTTGTCATGAATGTTAAATAGCTTCCTTTTAAGGCGCTTACAATTCAGCTGAAGCTCATAAATCCCCCGTTAGACTTTAGTCAATGCTCAGCCCCTGTCCGCACCTTTGTCTGATTAAGCATGTTACTCCCACATGCTAGCTGTTCAGCCATCTATACTTTCAACTCCAGACCGCTGAAGCATTTCTAACAGGTTGTTTTATGATTGCTGTTGTCCGCTCTCTGGCCTGCGTGCTGTGTCTGATACTCAGTACTCCGGGGTACAGTGCACCTCTGGCACTGACATTTTTCCAGACTGATTCCCGGTATAACTACCGGATCGATCTGCTGAGGCTTGCGCTGGATAAAACCGCCGCAACAGATGGCCCCTACCTGCTAACCCCTGTCGCTGAAGAAATGAGCCAGGCCCGCGGTTTACAACTCATGGAAATGAAACAGGGTATAAATATCGCCTTTCTGTCCGCCACTGCAGACCGCGAGGCGCGTTTTTTATCGGTCAAAATACCGATTTTACAGGGAATTCTTGGATACCGGATTGCCATGATTCATCAGGAAAAGGCAGATACCTTTGCCAGAATTAAAACCCTTGATGATCTGCGCCGTTACACCGCAGGCTTTGGCAGCCACTGGGCTGACTTTTCCATTCTGCAAGACAATAAACTGCCGGTAACCGGTGTCTCCCGCTATCCAAATCTGTTTTCAATGCTCAATGCGAAACGCTTTGATTACTTCCCCCGGGGCATTAACGAGATATTTAAAGAGCTGGATGAGCGCAAACACCGTTTCCCGCATCTCACGGCGGATAAGGGTTTTGCCCTTTATTACCCTTATCCTGTATTTTTCTACGTAAACAAAGACGATCAGGCACTTGCCGACCGGTTACAGCGGGGGCTGGAGCTGGCTAAAGATGACGGTTCTTTTCATCAGTTATTTATGGACTATCACCGGGATACCCTTCATCAGGCACGCTTATCGGAGCGGCGGATTTTTATTCTCAGCAATCCTGATTTGCCCCGTGATCTGCCTCGCCCGAATACCCGCTGGTGGTTTGAAGAAGCATTCCGGTCAGACAGATCTGACTGACTCTGGACCAGCCCCCGTTATGAGTAGCTAACGTGCTGCAAATAGCTATTTTTCCGTTATATTTAAAGCATCTGTGTACACGGCGACGTCAGGAGGACGGCAATGAAAGGGGTTATTTTCAACATTCTTGAAGAGATGGTTATCGACAAATGCGGCATGATGGCCTGGAACGATATTCTCGACACACTCGGTCAGGACGGCATTTACACTGCCGGTAAAAGTTACCCGGACGATAAGCTGTTCGCACTGGTCGGTGAAGTATCCGCCCGGTTGGAGCTCCCTCCTGAAACCGTTGTTGGCGCCTTTGGTGAATTCCTGTTTGATCAGCTTGCCCGCCGTTATCCGGTTTTTCTGGAAACCCAGCCGACCCTGAAAGGTTTTCTGAAGAGTATCGACTCCGTCATTCACGTTGAAGTCCGTAAACTTTACGAGTCGCCTGATCTGCCTTCAATCATCTGCCATGAGCCCGATGATCATACTCTGGTGATGGAGTATCGCTCCCCCCGCCAGCTTTGCCTGTTAGCCGAAGGGCTGATTCGCGGGGCTGCCAGTCGCTATAACGAGCCGATCGAAATGACACATCCTGTCTGTACCCACCAGGGTGCTGATCACTGTGATCTGATTATCCGGTTTAACGGTCAAACAGCATGAGCGATGAAGCTCAGGCTTATAAACAGGCCTATTCCCGGGAGAAAGCGGCACGTCTGGAAGCAGAACAACTGCTCGATGATAAAAGCCGCGAACTGTTTTTGAAAAACCAGCAGCTTGAAGCCTCTAACAAACAATTAAAAGAACAGCACAGCGCGCTGATGCGCAGTGAAAAGATGGCCACACTGGGCACGCTTTCTGCCGGGGTTGCCCATGAAATTAATAACCCGCTGGCATTTGTTTACAGTAATCTTGGCAGCCTTAACGGATATGTCGCGAGTTACCAGAAACTGCTACAGCTGGCACAAAGCTGGCAGGATAACGAACAACTCAGCGCATCGCAGACGGAGCAGCTGCGTCAGTTAATAGAGACAGAAGATCTGGCCTTTATCAGTGAAGATATCATTGGCCTGCTTGCAGACTCGCAGGAGGGGCTTGATCGCATGAAAGACATTGTACAAAACCTCCGGCGCTTTGCGCACTCTCAGGAAACCGGCTGGGAAGATGTAAACCTCATTGAGGGCCTGGAAAGCACACTTAAAATACTCAACAGCCAGTTAAAGAATACTGTCATCGTTGATAAACATTTCGAAGCGCTGCCACCGGTACCGGGCAAGGCCAATGAACTGAATCAGACATTCCTGAATATTATCGTTAATGCCTGCCACGCCATGAAGGATACTGAACGGCCACAGTTACGTATTGAAACCGGCGTAGCCGGCAATGAAGTACTGATTAAGATTACCGATAACGGCTGTGGTATGGAGGAAGAGGTTATTCAGTCACTGTTCGATCCTTTCTTTACCACTAAACCGGTGGGTGAAGGGACAGGTATGGGAATGTCGATCAGCTATTCAATCATTAAGGATCATCAGGGACGTTTACAGGTTGCCAGTAAACCCGGCATAGGTACCCGTTTCGATATTTATCTGCCATTAGAACGCAATGAGAATACTGTTTCTGATTCATTCTGACGCTGGATAACGCTGACAATAACCAAACAGCTTATTCTGCCTGAACGGTCTGTGACGGCAAGTCACCGTCCGCCGGTTTTTCGCCGGCAGACGCCTGCATTACCTGCTCAACGAACGCATCTGCTGACATCGGGCGGCCAAGCAGATAACCCTGTACCGCATCACAACCGGCGGTGTGCAGGAAGTCATACTGATATTCATCTTCCACCCCTTCTGCCACAACTTTCAGCCCTAAGCCTTTGGCCATAGCGATTGAGGCAAGAATCAGTTTCTGGTCACTCGGATCACTGGCAAGGTCACGGACAAAACTCCGGTCAATTTTAACCACATCAAACGGAAACTGTTTAAGGTAACTCAGAGATGAATAGCCGGTTCCGAAATCATCCATCGAGAGGGATATTCCCATTTCTTTGATCTGCTGAAGAATCGTTTCGGTATTCGCGTCGTGCTTAACCAGCAGGCCTTCGGTAATTTCCAGTACCAACTGATGAGCCGGAAAACCGCTGACTTCAAGCGCCTGATGCAGCGCCTGAACAATGTGGCCGTCTTTAAATTGTCTGGGAGAGACGTTGACCCCGAGCGTAAAGTCACCGTTTAACTGTTCACTCCATTCTTTCGCCTGCCGACAGGCATGGGTCAGAATCCACTCGCCAAGAGGAACGATTAATCCGGTCTGTTCAGCCACCGGAATAAAGACATCCGGCGGCACCATGCCCAACTGATCATTCTCCCAGCGGACCAGCACCTCAGCACCTAACAGTTGCTGTTCTTTAAAGGAGTATATTGGCTGAAAATTCAGATATACCTCTGCGCGTTCCAGCGCACCGCGCAACTGGTCTTCAACTTCCAGCCGGTCAGTTATCTCGTTATTCATTTCCGGGGTATAAAAGGCAAAGTTGTTACGCCCTTCTGCCTTTACATGGTACATCGCGGTGTCTGCTTTCTTCAGCAATTCTTCCGGTTGGGTACCGTCCTGCGGCGCGACCACCAAACCAATACTGCCGGAAATAAAATAACTGCGTCCCTGTAACTGAAACTCCATCGCCAGCGCCACCAGAATTTTACGGGCAACCGCTTCTGCATCAGCCAGATCCTGTTGGTTTTCGAGTATCAGGATAAACTCATCACCGCCGTAACGGGCCAAAGTATCATCTTCATGAATCACATCCTGCAACCGCTGGGACACGGATATCAGCAGTTCATCACCTACCTTGTGACCCAGGCTGTCATTGATCTTTTTAAAGTCATCCAGATCAATGAACATCAGCACAACAAAGCCATTATTCAGTACAGAACGGCCAATGGCTCTTTCCAGACGCTGGGTCATCAGCGTGCGGTTAGGCAGATTCGTCAGCGCATCAAACTGGGCCTGGTAACGCACCAGTTTTTCACGCTGCCGGCGGACAGTAATATCCTGCAGGTTGATAATGGTAGCCGGTCCGTCGTCCAGCAAAATCTGTTTGCTGTTCAGCTCTACCGGAAAGCTCATACCGTCCCGGCGGATGGCCTCTGCTTCGATATGCTGCTCACCATTCGCCATGGCCTTCATTACCTGTTCAACCTGGGTGCTGCTCCACAGATCCGGCATATTGATGTTCAGTAATTCATGGCGGGTGTAACCAAGCATACTTTCCGCCACATCATTAAAATCAATAATCTGATCAGCGCGCAGCATCAGCACCGCCTCGCTGCCGGTTTGAGTCAGTTGTCTCAACCGGGCTTCACTGGTGCGCAGGTTACGAATACTGCGGCTCATTTCATCAATATACAGGCGGCCTTTACTCAGTAGCATCCAGACAATCATGATCATGATCAGTGTCATCAGCGCCAGCAGTGAGAACAGAGACACATCTGAAAAGTGGCTGGAAGGTAAGTAGTTTTCATCTTCCAGATAAAGCCAGCGCCAGCCGGGCAGCAATTCAATTTCCGCTGAGGAAACCCTGTAGGTATTACCGAATTCATCGGTAACTGTGGGGGAACCGGTTGTCCAGATAAACGGCAGAGTCTCGGTTACCCTTTCACCGAACTGACGGCCGTCAACCAGTAACTGTTGTTGCCAGTTATCCAGTGGATTCATGCTTTTAAATACCCATTCGCGGATATTAGACGCCATGACAATGCTGTCCGGAGAGAGTAAGATCATCTTACCCGGCACATCAGCAAAGCGTTTTTCCAACCCGGATATATCAATCTTATTGACAATCACACCCAGCAGCTGGCCATGATCGCCGCGCACCTGGTTGGAGAAATACAGACCCCGTTTTTTAGTACGGTATCCCAGTGCCAGATACACCGACGAAATCCCGGAAATTGCCTGGCTGAAGTACGGACGGTAAGCAAAGTTATTACCCAGAATCTGCTGTTTCAGGGGATTATCGTTGACCGCAACCATATAGCCGTCAAGATCCATCAGATAACACAGGGATGCAGAATTAATGCCGCAGATACGGTTAAGTACCGGTGTCGGATCAGACCCGGGCTGGGTATAAAAGGCTTTTACTTCTGCCAGGCTGGCCTGCAAATTCACTTGCCGGGACTGAGCCCGTAAATACGCATCCAGTTCGGCATTCACCTGCTCGACATAGCTGTCGGCCCGCTGCCGTGACTGATAAACAGCATCTACGTCCAAAAGCCAGACATAACCGGCCAGACTGCTTATCATTGTAAACAGGCACAGGAAGGCAAGGGAAAACTGAATAGACTTAAGCTTCATGACACAGGTTTATGATCTGACCGGTTGTATGGGAGTTAACATAAGACCTCTCTGCACATTGATAGCTGATACGCCAGCACAGGCTGCGTGGATCAGCTTACAGTCAGAGAAATCATATAATGCGGGTATTACATGCATAATACTGCTCCGGGAACGGTTAGCGATGCTTTATTACATCTGTTAAACGTCCCTGGACTCCGGCAAACTGACATTTATTATCCTGCCCGGACGTAATCACATGAACCTTTACAGTAAGGGTACAACCATACCCACCGTTTATCTTCCAGTCAGAGGATATAACTCACCAGACTGGGTATGCTTCACCTTAAAATCAATCAGTTAGGTTACAAAGCCCCTGATGTTCACCTTAAGATCAAACACGTACCTGCTGTACTGAAACGACGTATCACTTACGCTGCTGTATATAAATCCGGAAATGTTCCCCCAGATTAAATTCCATCTCACGCAGCCGCTCAATGGCAACCTCATCCATGACCATACCGGCGCTGAGCAATAACACATGCTGCTCACTGAGCAGATCACGGGTGAGCTTCATGCCCGGCCGCAGTTCAACACTGCCAATATATTCGTCTTTCAGAGCACTCCCCTGACGATTAAGTTCCTGAAGCGCTGCAACCAGTATTTTCAGGGCGTCCGGGTTATAACGCTCTGCGGCAGTCTCATGCAGGTAGTGAAGCGCTTCTGCAGTACTGTATGCCCGTTCAGAGTAATGCCCGTTTACCAGTTCAACGTAATCATTCACGACACACAGGTACTGTGCCCCCGGATTAATTTCGTCACCTTTAAGCCCCCCCGGATAGCCGCTGCCGTCCAGATATTCTTTATGTTGGGAGATTATTTTACCGGCACCGTACAAAGGCTTAACCAGCATAATCTGGGCCTGCGCCAGTAAAGGGTGACGCTGATATAAACGTTGCCGGGCAGGAGACAGTTGCAGATATGACGGCTTAATCAGTTGGTCATCAAAGCTCAGTTTGCCGATATTGCGAAGTTGCCAGGCATAATAAAGCTGTTTTAAATCAGCCCCTTTCAGCGGGCTTAATTTGGCCACCGTCACCATCAGCTGATTCAGCCGGACATTATCTTCAGCCAGCTGACCAAGCCGCCGGGCTGTCAGTGCTGAAAACATCCTCACAACAGAACGGTAACTGCTCTTCAGCTCAGTATGGCTGTGTAGCAACCTGGCGGTACGGTCTTCAACCGCGCCGGCCAGTTTACGGGTCAGTTTTTTCAGTTGCTTATTATTCGCCAGGGTAATGGCATGGAGCTGTTCGTTTTCCCGTTTCAGCTTGCTCAGTTGCAGGCATTTTTCCACGGCCTGCAGCATTTCATCGTTTTCCCAGGGTTTCAGCAGAAAACGGGTCACTTTACCTTTGTTGATCGCCCGGACCGTGACTGCCGACTCAACCGATGCTGTCATCCCGATACGCTCGGTCTCAGGCCACCGGGCAGCCACTTCACTGAGGAACTCGTCACCACTCATATTCGGCATATTCATATCACTGATCACCAGATCCATGGGGGTGTCTGCAAGAATGTTCAGCCCCGCTTTACCGGAATCTGCACAGTGAATATGGTGTCCGGCTGGCATCAGCAATTCCTGCAGTGCCGCCAGATATTCAGGGTCATCATCTACCAGAAGAATTGATCGGTAATCAGTCTCCATGTCACTCCCTGCTGATCAGAAATGTACAGGTTATGGCTGGCTCTGTTCTGCGGGAAGGCAGATACGGAACTCAGTCCCTTTACCCGGCTGGCTGACCACCTTGATAGTACCGCCATGTTTTTCAATGATTCCATGGCTGATTGACAGACCCAGTCCGGTTCCCTCGCCTACTTTTTTACTGGTATAGAACGGTGTAAACAAGTCTTTCATGTTATCGGCCGCAATGCCGCAACCTGTATCCCGGACACTGATAATTATTCGCCCGTCGCAATAACGGCTGGCAATGAAGATATCCCCCCGGGTCTCAATTGCCTGCACAGCATTCATCAGCAAATTAATAATCACTTGCTGGAGCTGCCCGGCATTGGCATCAATTTGCGGCAGATCACCATAGTCTTCATAGACGCTGGTTTTATACTTCAGCTCATTCCAGATAACTTTCAGCGTGTCCTGAATGATTTTGTTCAGATCCACCCGGGCCATTTCCGTTTCCCCCACGTGGGCAAAACTCTTGAGGTTGGTCACGATATCTGCCACCCGCGCCACCCCGACCTTAGATTCCCGGATCTGTTGCGGCGCATCTTCCAGAATATATTCAATATCTGTACGTTTACACAGTTCTGCCAGTTGCTGACGCTGTTCCGGAGAGCCCTCCAGCCAGGCAGCACTGTGGCGATCAATGTATTGCTGATATTGCAGCATCGATGCCAGATAGTCTTCCAGCGTGCCCAGGTTACTTTTCACATATCCTATCGGGTTATTAATTTCATGGGCGACACCTGCCGCCAGTGTCCCCAGGCTGGCCATTTTTTCGGCATGCGCCAACGGGTCCTGGCTCTGTTGCAACTGTTGGTTTATCCGCTCCAGATCCTGATTTGAACGTTTTAATTCTTGTTCCCGCTGGTCAATTCTCCGCAACATCCGGTTAAACCCTTTTGCCACGTCCCGGACTTCCCGCCAGGCGCTGGTCTCATCAATCGGATCGTTATTTTTACGGATGCTTAAACGGCGAATTTCCTGCTGTAAATACAGGATTGGCCGGGCGATCGCCCTTTGCCCCCACCGATACGCCAGCAACACCATCACAATGGCGACTGACGCCACCAGCGCCACCAGCTGCAAGAGTATTTCCCAGCGCTGGCGGTGCAGTTTTGTGTCATCTACCTGAAACTCGAAACGCAGATTCTGTGCCGGCCAGTCAGCGATATAGACAGCCCCGTCCAACTGAAGCTGACCGTAGTGCGCCACTTCCTGATCACCCTGCAGCAGGCGGATGTACATATCACTGATTCGCTCATTGAGCTGATAATCATTGCTCATGGCGCTCAGTGGAATTTCGGTCACCAGCGCCCCTTCAGCAAACCCCTGATACTCGACGGGAATCACGATGCACCAATAGTATTCTCCATTGATGGTGTGCAACATCACCCGCTCAGACACGTCACCGCTTATGATCTTCTGCATCCACGGGACGTGACTGTAATCCTCCGCCAGCTCAGGCCGGGTGGAAAACACCGTCCGGCCCTGAAAGTCCACCAGGGTCTCTTTATAACGACGCCCGATTACAGACAGATTCTGCATAAAGTCGCTCACATAGCCGCGCATTTCCGCCGGTTGTAACACCCCCTGCCGCATAACCGGAAACGCAGCATGATCACGCAGTACCACTAAATGATTCGCCAGAAAGCGTTCAAATTCAGCCACCAGAATCTGGCTCTCATGTTGCAGGTGATCGTCCCTTAACTGCTGCATCACTCCGTTAATACGCAGCCCTGCCAGCAGCACTACCAGAATCCCCATAACAGCAATACTGAGTGCAGTCAGGCGGGCGCCCCCTCTGGCGATACTGGGTTTACGGTCTTTACGTACCGGGCCAGCCTCAGGCATAAAAAAACCCGGCATATGCCGGGTTTTCCTGGGAGGGTAAGAATCACAAACCACTGTGTTTGAGCTTTTCCAGCTGATCGCGGAAATGCGCCGCTTTCTCGAATTCCAGATTCTTTGCCGCTTCGTACATCTGGTCTTCCAGCCTGCTCATCGCTTTTGCCAGCTCTGGTCCGCTCAGCTTCGAAGGATCAACATTATACTCAGCAGTGGCTTCAGCGACCTTCTTAGCCGCTTTCTTACTCTTGCGGCCCGGTATCGTCGACGCGCCTTCCATGATGTCAGCAACCGACTTTTTAATGCCTTTGGGCACAATGCCGTGTTCCTCATTGTGCTGCATCTGCTTTTCACGACGCCGCCCGGTTTCGTCCATCGCCCGTTGCATAGAGCCGGTCACCCGGTCAGCATATAAAATTGCCCGGCCGTTAATATTTCGTGCTGCCCGGCCAATGGTCTGAATCATTGACGTTTCTGAACGCAGGAAACCTTCCTTATCAGCATCCAGAATGGCCACCAGCCCAACTTCCGGCATATCGATACCTTCACGGAGCAGGTTGATCCCGACCAGCACATCAAACTCACCAATCCGCAGGTCCCGGATAATTTCGACCCGTTCAACCGTATCAATATCAGAGTGAAGATACCGGACCCGAACACCGTGCTCATCCAGATATTCGGTCAGGTCTTCCGCCATACGCTTGGTCAGAACCGTCACGACAACCCGCTCTTCATTGGCGGTAACTTTATTAATTTCACCTAACAGATTGTCTACCTGGGTCTGTGCAGGCCGCACTTCCACCAACGGATCCAGCAGGCCCGTTGGCCGCACGACCTGTTCCACAACCTGTCCGGCATTTGCCGCTTCATATTTACCGGGCGTTGCAGACACAAAAATCATTTGGGGCGCCAGCGATTCCCATTCTTCAAACCGCATGGGCCGGTTATCCAGCGCAGACGGTAAGCGGAAGCCGTATTCCACCAGCGTTTCTTTACGGGAACGGTCGCCTTTATACATCGCCCCCAGCTGAGGCACCGTCACGTGGGACTCATCAATCACCACCAGCGCGTTGTCCGGCAAGTAGTCAAACAGTGTTGGCGGCGCCGCCCCGGGATCACGGCCAGACAGGTAACGGGAATAATTTTCAATGCCTGAGCAATACCCCAGCTCCATGATCATTTCCATATCATAGAGGGTCCGCTGCTCAAGCCGCTGTGCTTCTACCAGTTTGTCATGATCACGCAGCTGTTTAAGACGTTCCTGCAACTCAACTTTAATTTTGTCGACCGCCGCCACCAGAATTTCGCGGGGGGTTACATAGTGTGATTTCGGATAAATCGTCGCCCGTGGCACCTTGCGCAGCACTTCACCGGTCAGCGGGTCAAAATAACTGATGTTTTCAACTTCATCATCAAACAGTTCAATGCGCACCGCTTCTTTTTCGGATTCCGCCGGGAACACATCAATCACATCCCCACGCACCCGGTAAGTCCCCCGGTGCAATTCAATATCGTTACGGGTGTATTGCAGTTCAGCTAAACGGCGCAGAATATATCGCTGGTCAATCTCATCTCCCCGGTCCAGATGTAACATCATGCCCAGGTAGGATTTAGGATCACCCAGTCCGTAGATTGCCGACACGGTCGCCACAATGATCGCATCTTCACGTTCAAGCAGCGCCTTAGTCGCAGACAAACGCATCTGTTCAATGTGGTCGTTTATCGACGCATCTTTTTCGATAAAAGTATCAGACGAAGGCACGTAAGCTTCCGGCTGATAATAGTCGTAGTAAGACACAAAATATTCGACCGAATTATTCGGAAAGAACTCTCTGAATTCACCGTACAGCTGGGCCGCCAGGGTTTTATTGTGGGCCAGAACGATGGTAGGCCGTTGTAACTCAGCAACCACATTCGCGACCGTAAATGTTTTTCCTGAGCCTGTTACCCCAAGCAAAGTCTGTGCAGTCAAACCTGCATTAATGCCCGTTACCAAGCCTTCAATCGCGGCCGGCTGATCACCGGCCGGCTGGAAATTAGACTTAACCTGAAAGCGTTGCTTCATAATGTGAGTTCGCTTGTGCTGCATAAAAATTTGAGGATCGGGGATTATACCCGGCTCTCTGAAAGGGGGACAAACGAATCTGCCGGCTGAATTTAAAAAACACAACGCTATTTCACAAATATGTCGCTTTTTTACGGTTCAGGGGGATGCTTCCGGCTGTTGCTTTCCGGTATGATTGTGCGGTTAATCGACCGTGGAATAAATCCACATTTTCAGAGGATATGGGCTTGGATATGCAACTTTCCGACCGCGTAAACAGTATCAAACCTTCCCCGACACTGGCGGTAACCAACCGTGCTGCTGAATTACGTGCAGCGGGTCAGAATATTATCGGCTTAGGTGCCGGCGAACCTGATTTTGACACCCCGGAACACATTAAAACCGCAGCGATTACCGCGCTGAACAACGGCTTCACCAAATACACCGCTGTTGACGGTACGCCAGCCCTGAAAACCGCGATTATTCATAAATTTAAGCGTGATAACGGCTTTGATTACGAAGCAAACCAGATTCTGGTGTCTTGCGGCGGTAAGCAGAGCTTCTTCAACCTGTCGATGGCCCTGCTGAACAAAGGTGATGAAGTTATCATCCCTGCACCGTACTGGGTGTCTTACCCGGACATGGTTCTGATGGGTGAAGGTAAGCCTGTTATCGTCACCACTGAACAGTCTGCCCGCTTTAAGCTGACACCTGAACAGCTGGAAGCGGCGATCACTGAGCGCACCAAGCTGCTGGTTCTGAACAGCCCGTCTAACCCGACCGGCGTTGCTTACGAGCTGGACGAACTGAAAGCTCTGGGTGAAGTGCTGAAGAAGCACCCTCACGTCATGGTTGCCAGTGACGATATGTACGAACACATCATGTTTGATGACAAGCCATTCGTGAATATTCTGAATGCCTGCCCTGAACTGTATGACCGTACTATCGTACTGAACGGTGTATCCAAGGCTTACTCTATGACGGGCTGGCGTATCGGTTACGCGGCAGGTCCGGCTAAGCTGATCGGTGCGATGAAAAAGATTCAGTCTCAGAGTACGTCAAACCCAACCTCTATCTCTCAGGTAGCAGCCGAAGCGGCACTGGAAGGTGGTCTGGAATGCGTAAACGAAATGCTGGTTGCGTTTCAGGAGCGTCGTGACTTCGTCGTCAGCAAGCTGAACGAAATTGAAGGCGTTGACTGCCTCGATGTTGACGGCACTTTCTACGCCTTCCCAAGCTTCCACGCCGTCATCGATAATGATGACCGCTTTGCTGATGATATCGCACTGGCTGAATTCATGTTGCAGGAAGCCGGTGTCGCACTGGTACCGGGATCTGCGTTCGGTGCACCGGGCAACATGCGTCTGTCTTTCGCGACGTCTATGGATGTACTGGACGACGCAATCAGCCGCATCAAAAAAGCCCTGCAGGGCTAAGATTTGTATTGCTGAATAAACCGGGCACCTGCCCGGTTTTTTATTGCCTGACTGTCACTGAGCACCCGCTATACACTTGTTAAATAGTCGCTAAACAGCCGTTTCATTTTTACATCCGGTCAATAAATAACTTGAAGAACCCCGTAACCCGGACTGTACTTACCCATACTGAATTTATTTTTTAAGAGCATTTTTAGCCGCTACATAGCAAGACCGCAGCAAGACACGGGAACATCTCAGCTGCTCGCCACTATGCAGTAAATCTGTGGGAGCCACCGCACAACGAACGACTGACAACACTCATTTCACAGGCTTAACCCGCCATGTGCCTAACCGACAGTCGCTGACCGGCTTCACCCACAGGGAGGAGTATGTCATGTATTGCCGAACGTTTAGCCGATCCGTCCTGCCCCGGAACACCTTGCCTGCGCTGATCTTTATTCTGCTGCTGACAGTCAGCGCTGCAACATATGCCTCTCGCCCCCCGATTACACCTCTGGACAACCGGCCCTACGATTTTAAAACCCTGCAACAAGCCATCGGCTTTTATCAAACCCTGAATACGCTGCCCTGGCCCGCCCTGCGTAAAACCAACAAATTACTCCGCCTGGAAGACAGCCATCCGGATCTGGCCATCATGCGCCATCAGCTGTTACTCCTCGGAGATCTGCCGGCCCCCTATACCGATGCTGCAGTCAGTGACAGCAACGCATACTTTGACAGTCAGCTGGAACAGGCACTCATGCATTTTCAGCAACGTCATGGCATCAAAGTCGACGGTATTCTGGGGCCACAAAGCCGCAAGGCCCTCAACATTTCCCCCGCCCACCGGATTCAGCAACTGGCCCTGAACATTCATCGCCAAAAACAGTTTGCCGATAAAACCAGCACCCGGTTTATTCAGGTCAATATTCCGGAATTTCGCCTGCGCCTGTTTGATCAACAAAAACTGCTGCTGGAAATGAAAACAATTGTTGGCCGAAAAACCCGCAAAACCCCAGTATTCGATACACACGTTCAGGCGCTGGTGATCAACCCTTCCTGGAACGTTCCCCGCAGCATTGCTTTTAAAGATATCCTGCCCCGCTGGCAGGCAGATCCTGGCTACCTGAACCGGAAAAACCTGCGGGTACTGTCAGGCTGGAACTCACCCACCCCGATTCCTGCAGAGGACATTGATCTGAATAAAATGTATCAGGGCGACGAATTCCAGCGGCTATGGGAGCCGCCCGGTGTTGGCAACACCCTTGGACGCATAAAGTTTGTCTCCCGCAGCCAGTACTCAATCTATCTGCATGACACATCCGCCCCCAGACTGTTTAATGAACACCACCGGGCATTCAGCTCCGGTTGTATCCGGGTTGCTAAAGCCCGCCAGCTTGCTGATGCACTGCTGGCACTCAGCGAGCCGGAAAGTGTGTCACTCGAGCCGATACTCAGCCACTCCCGTACCCAAACACTGCCCCTGCAACAACCGGTGAACCTGCATGTGACTTACTGGACCGCCTGGATTTCGCCACAGGGCACCTTAAATTTTCGTGAAGATTTGTATAAAAGAGACCGCTGGCAGATACAGGAACATCAGCAGCAACTGGCTGATATCATCAATAAAAGTGCTGTTCAGCCTGTATTGGAGACCGCCCAGGCTGATATAACACACTCGCCTGAAGCACATAATTAGTGATCATTTTATGTACAGCAAAGGTGCTTTCGGGCATAATCCCCAGCCATGATTCAGGGCGGCCAATGCGGCCGCCCTGGTAGTATTCGTTGACTGGCAGTACCCTACGCACACTATGTCTAAACAGTTTCACAGCCGCAGAAAATTCCTGCGCACGCTCAGCGGTTTTACCGGATTATCACTGGCCCCTAATGCCTTCTCACAGATAAACACAATGCCGCTGGAGTCTGGTCATGAACAGCCGTTAGCCTCAGCAAAAAAAATACCTCTGGTTTCTCATCAGGAAAAGCAGCTTGATTTTTTACATCTGCATACCGGTGAGTCCCTTTCGACAACGTTTTTCAGTGGCAATGAATTTGTCGCCACTGAAATGTCTGAAGTGAACTACCTGTTACGGGATCATCATAACGGTGAGGTCTTCACCATGAATCCTGAATTGCTGAACCTGCTGTACGACGTTCGCAGTGCACTGGGCACGCAAAAACCCTTCCACGTTATTTCGGCTTATCGCTCGCCAGCCACCAACGAGAAGCTGCGTAAGAACAGTAACAAAGTGGCAAAAAAGAGCCTGCACATGCAAGGTAAAGCCATCGACATCCGTATTCCGGGCGTGGATGTGAAAGACATTCATAAAGCGGCGCTGGCTGTAAAAGGCGGCGGTGTAGGTCTGTATACCCGCAGTGACTTTGTACATCTGGATGTAGGCCGGGTACGCCGCTGGGGTAAGTAATCTCAGCGTCCGCTCATCTGAGCATGTGGCCAAAGCAACGCCGACAATCCGGTAAGGGATAGCAACGCCATTAGCACAGCAACCCCCAGATTGTCCGAAGAAAGGTTGAAACCGCCTCCGAGAGTGCCGGCGGCAATCAGGAAAATCAGTGCAAACACTGACAGGATGCCGGTCACCCTCGCCAGCGCAACAGCAGCAGTATTCAGCACAGCAAATCTCACCGATAACATCACCGTACCGCTTAACAACATGCAGATACTGACAAGCACCAGACCTGGTACACTGAAAACCTGACCATCAGACACAAGCATAGCGGTCACAAGAACAACCAGCGCAGCAAAGCCCGTTTTAAGGCGGTTAACCAGCCTGACGGGCAACACCGGCATCACTCGCAGATAACTGAGTCATCAGATGACGGATGAACCAGTCATGCATACTGTCGGGTAAATCATGTCCCCATCCCGCCAGCACTTCCAGACGGGCACCATCAATACTGTCAGCAATGCTTTGCGCGCAGGCAACCGGAAAGATCGGGTCTGCAGAACCGTGAAGTACCAGCGCCGGCGCGGTTATCAACCGGTTAGTGTCCCGTAAATCACCGTGACAGAGGATCGCCAGTAACTGACGCATATAACCTTCAGGGCAATAACAGCGGCGTAGCGCCTGTTCTGCCAGTTGCAGCTGCTGTGCATCGGTGGGCCGGTGGTCTGTGCCGGTATACAGGGCGCTCTCTGCGGCTGAGGCCCGAACCATGTCAGCGAATGTCTCCGGGTCATCAGGCAGGCTCAGCGGTGCTGCTGCCGGGGCCTGACTATCGTCATAGAGTAAATGCCAACCATGACCTTTGGGTAACTGAGGATCAAGTGACGTGGAGAAAACAACGCTCAGGCTCAGGGTTCTCTGCGGCCAGTGGGCAGCAAAAATCTGTGCGATCAGCCCACCCATCGATCCGCCCAGAATATGGGCTTCAGGAATCTCCAGTTCGTCCATCAGACGCGCCACGTCTGTTGCCATACCCCTGAGGGTATAAGCCGGAGCAACCGTTTCTCCCCGCCAGGCCTGCTGCAACCTTTGCGCCAGCGTGTTGCCGCTCAGTGCCTGATACTTATCAGAGAGGCCCGAATCCCGGTTATCAAATACCACCACCCGATAACCTTCACCGGCGATACGCTGCAACAAATTTTCCGGCCAGTGAATCAGCTGTGATCCAAGCCCCCGGATCATCAGCAATACAGGGTCAGCTGCATTGCCATACACCTGCCAGTACAGACCACAGGATTGAGCATATCCCTGGTCAACGGGTCCTGTTAAAACTCTCTCGTCTGTCTTAGGTATCACTGTTTCTGTCATTCGTGTTCACTGTTTTTCTGCAACTGTTCTTCATTATTCAGCAACGTCTGCTTGCGCTCCGTTCCCCAGCGGTAACCACTTAAATGACCATCACTGCGAACAATTCTGTGACAGGGAACCAGCACTGCCAGCTTATTCGCGCCACAGGCACCGGCCACGGCCCGGCTGGCAGTGGGCTGTCCCAGGCTTGCCGCCAGCTGACTATAACTCATTGTCTGACCCACCGGAATGTCCTGTAAGGCCTGCCATACCCGCTCCTGAAACGCGGTGCCCTGAATATCCAGCGGCAAATCACATTCCGGTTGCGGGGCTTCAACAAACGCCAACACCTCAGTCAGCAGATCCGCCAGTTCATCACCTGCAGCAATCAGCTGTGCCTGTGGAAAGCGGGCCGCCAGAACCTGCTGTAAGTCCGTTGCTTCACTTACAAACTCCACGCAACAGATCCCACGGGCGCTGACCGCCATCACCAGCGAACCGAGCACACTGATACCACTGCTGTAATAAATCTGCTGCCCTTTAGCGCCTTTGCGAAACTGTGACGGCGTCATTCCCAGACGGTTATAGCTGTAAACTGATGCGGCCGAACCAATACCGGATGCATACACCGCCTCAGTAACACTGACCTGATCCAGCAGTGCCGCACTGAACCGCCGGTTCTGGTAATTACGCTGATAGGCTTTCGGACTAACGCCCACTAACCTGCTGAACAGTCGCTGGAAATGCCAGATACTCAGTTGTGCGTGTTCAGCCAGCTCGGCAAGATCAACATTGCCTTCTGCCTGTTCGATATAACGGCAGGCGTTCACCACGACGTCCAGCAATGCATCCGATGCTGAGCGATCCTCAGGCTTACAACGCTTACAGGCACGGAACCCCGCACCGGTGGCACTGCTGATATCCCTGAAGAAACGAACATTCTCCCGCCTGGGTTGCCGGGAAGCACACCCCGGCCGACAATAAATACCGGTACTCAGCACCGCATAATAGAACTGGCCACTGGCCGCCAGATTCCGGTCGCAAACCGCCTGCCAGCGACTGTCATCATCAGAGAATAATGCACTCATTTCATCACCCCCTGACCGGCCTTATTATTTCCACCAAAGAGTTTCAGCACCCGGCCGTCGATTGCCAGTAATCCGGCTCCCACCAATAGAATTCCAAGGTAATGTTCAGTGGCCAGTGACTGCCCAAGAAATATCGCACCCAGAGCAATCGCGCTGACCGGTGCCAGAAATGTTACCAACAATAAATTGGTCGGCCCCGCCGTCGACAGAATGCGAAAATACATGATGTACGCTAGCGCCGTACAAATCAGCGCAAGGGCTGCAACGGCATATAACACCGACGCATCCGGCATCGCCAGTGTCCAGGGCCGGTCAATCCACATCACCACAGGGAATAACAACACCGTTGACGCTGTCACCTGACCGGCAGTAATCACCAGTGTACTGTGCCCCTGCCCCTGCAAACGCTTACCGTAAACACCGGCGCAGGCATAACTGAAGGCGGCCAGTAAAATCGCCAGCTGAGCCGTCAGGTCTCCTTTCAGCCCCGCCAACACATCAGGCCCGATAATCACCGCAACGCCGGTAATTCCAAGAACCAGACCTGCCAGCTTACCGGCGCCGATTCGCTTTTCAATGCCCAGGCCACGGAGCACCAGAATACTGAACACAGGTGTCATGGCAATCAGTACCGATGCCAATCCACCGCTGATATACGTTTGCCCCCAGACAATCAGACAAAACGGCGCAGCGTTATTCAGTAAGCCAATGCAAAACATGCCCCGCCAGGCCCGCAAACTAAACGGCATACGCTGCCCCAGCACGCACACCAGCAACAGTAATAATACCGCTGCACCGGCCACCCGAAGCATAACAATCGTAAACACCGGCAACTGTGTCAGGGCTATATCAACAAAAAAATACGAGCCTCCCCAGATGACTGCCAGGCCGAACAAAAGCCCCCATTCCTGCAGATTCATGGTCTGTTTCATAAAAATTCCTGTCCTGTCATGCAATGCATCCACTGTAGGTCAGCGCGGGTTCTAAAACACTCAGGTTCTTGCGTTTAATACTGAAACTGTTCCGGTAGATATAAACATGCTGAACAAAGCCCGACACCAGAAAGCATGCCTCCGGACTCTTTTAAGCAGGAAACAGGCAACAGGAAACAACGTCACACCCCGCCGCCTGTCGTTCTGGCAATGCTGACAGTATGTCCATAAATCTATGCTGTCATAAGAAACAAGGCAGGCTCAGTTAAGCCTGACGAGATGGTATTTCACCTGGAATACCCCTGGCCGGTCGTATCCGCCTGAATACGACTACTGGCGTGATGCCATCAGGCCTGCACCTGCAGCGGCCAACAGACCCGCACACCCTCTGTTAAACATTCCCCGCATTTCAGGACGGGCAAACCACTGACGCAGATAGACTCCCATCAGCGCATAGCTGGTAATTGCCAGCCATTCCAACACCAGGAACACCAGGCCCAGTAACGCAAACTGCGGCAATACCGGCTGCTGTGGATTCACAAACTGTGGTAAAAATGCTGTGAATATCAGAATGGCTTTAGGATTGCCAATGGCCATCAGAAACTCCTGACGCATCAGGAGCAGTAACGACTTTTCCTGACCACAAAGCGTTTGCTCCGGTTTTACATCGGCATGCCAAAGCTGCCATGCCAGCCAGAACAGATACAATGCACCGCCAACTTTAACGATCAGAAAGATTTTTTCAGAGGCATATAACACCGTCGCAACACCGGTTGCCGCCAGAAAAATCATCAGGCTAAACGCTAGCAAGCGCCCGGCACCGGCAATCACAGCAACCCTGAAACTGAATCGCTGTGCATTGGCCATGGCCATCAGATTGTTCGGCCCCGGTGACAGGTTCAGGGCAAAGCAGGCCGGTATAAAAAACAGCAACGATACGGTATCCATGAAACTACTCCTCTGAAAAACAGGATAGTACGGTATACGTGCCTAAAATAAAATCAGTAGTTTAATCAACCAACATACCTAATATGGGCAACTGGTTTAATCTGAAAAATTCACTTAAAAATCATCGTAACCATCTGAATTACAACAAATAAAAACATAACCCACTGTTTCTGAGAAATATTCAGCAGACACGTGCTTATCTGACTTATGACTCAAGCTGTCTCTTTTATGCTACAAAGGTGACCAGTTAGGCTGATGTCTGTTACTTGATTTTCCTCCCGCCTGAACAATTTTTCCCGGCATTACAGAGGATTAGTAGCAAGAACCCGAACGTATACAGACACTGTCAGCGTGCCACGGGAGGGTACATAAGACATGGAAAAAGCCATACTGCAAGCTAAGAAATTCTCTATCCGGTTGACGGTTGGCTGCATTTTCCTGATGGTCACAGGGTTAACCGCCACGTTCGCACTGAGCCTGCAATTCCATTTCGGCAAAGAAATGTCGGAAGAGCTGATTCTGAACAAACTGACTACGGCTTCTTCAAAAGTCAGTGGCTATATTCAGGGCATCGATATTGATGCATCCAGAAGTATCAAAGTGCTTAAAGATGTCTCTGTCACCAGCAAGCATAAGTTTTCTGAAGAAGAAGTCAGGGATTTGTTCATTCAGATTCTGCAGGATAATCCGTTATTTTACAGCATCTATTACGGCAAACCTGACGAAGATTTTTATCAGGTGATGAACCTCGAATCCTCACCGGTGGTGCGCGAGAAAATCTTCGCCAAACCGGAAGACCGCTGGGTTATCATTAAAATCAGCAGTAAAACCGGCCAGCGAATCAGAAACACCCACTACTATGATCACCGGTTAAATCTGACTCACAGCACATCAAAACTGAGTAATTATTTTCCCACCCAGCGTCCCTGGTTTAATGCCGCGACGCCCGATAAGGTTTACAAGACAGACCCTTACCTGTTTAAGCACTTAAAACTCACCGGTCAGACCTATTCGGTTAAAACACCCACTGCCGTCCTGGGCATTGATATTGTCCTTTCCGCGGTTAATTCAAAACTTTCGGCTGCGGCACTTGGGCTGACAGATGAACAGGGTATCGAATCATTTATATTTAATAACAACGGCGAACTGATCGCTTCTAACCAGAATAGCGTACAGAATGCAAAAATCCCCCCGACAACACCATTAGAGCTTTCACCGGGGCAGCAGCAACTGATTGCGGCCACCAATCCGCTGACCGTATCCAACCAGACTGACTGGCCTCCTCTGGATTATTCCGTTGCCGGTGAACCTAAAGGTTATGCCATTGACCTGCTGACCCTGGTGGCCGAGATGACAGGCCTGCAGTTCGAGTTCATTAACGGTTTCAGCCTGAATGAACTGCAGCGTAAGTTTCTCGACGGTGATATCGACGTCCTCCACTCAGTATCAGCCATGCAGGCCAAACGGGGTGTGATCAGTGAGCCGATGTATACGAAAACACTGGCGGTCGCGGTTAAAGACAACAGTATCGATATCTCACGACTGGCAGATCTGAACGGGCTAAAACTGGGGCTCCCCTATGGTCAGGGTTTTACTGAACTGCTGGAAAGCCAGGGAATAGAAGCCACCCTGCTGGATTTTCCGAACCTGAAAACAGCCATTGCAGCTCTGCAAACCGGCCGCATTGATGCAATTTTCAACACCAGCTCCACACTCAGTCACTTCAGCAAAACCAGTGTCGGTAACATGCTGACAATCACCCCTCTTCCTGAACTGAACAGGCTGGACCTTCACCTGTATCTGCAACCGGGGCAGACTGAGCTGATGAAGATTATTAATCTTGCACTGGCAAACATTACTGCAGAACAAAAACTGGTCCTCAATGAAAAATGGCTGAGTGAAGGCATTCATACACAACACAATAACTTTGTACCTTATGACCAGCTACTGGATTTATCGCGGAATTCATCAGAACAGCAGAGCATGATCCGTATGGATGTCGAGGGCAGCAGAAAATTCTTTTACGTGACCCCTCTGCAGGGACAGGGCTGGAATAAAGAATTCTTTGCGGTAGTTGTCCCGGAAAAAATTGTCACTGAAGCGGTTTTCAGTCAGATCATGACGTCAACCCTGATGACCGGTGCGGTGCTGCTCTTACTGATCCCCTTTGCCTGGTGGTTTGGCTCCCCGATTGTCCGGGCAATTACCTCCCTTAAAGAAGAGACTAAGAAGGTTAAGCAACGTCGCTTCGATGAAATATGCCTGGTAGACACCCGCATTAAAGAAGTCTGGCAACTGTCTCACTCGGTGCTGGATATGGCCGCGGAAATTAAGAAGCATCAACAGGATCAGAACGACTTTATTGAAGCCTTCATCCGCCTGATTGCCCAGGCAATTGATGACAAGTCTCCTTATACCGCCGGGCACTGTAACCGGGTACCGGAACTGAGCATGATGTTGGCAAAAGCTGCGGAAGGCAGCAACAAAGGAAAGTTCAGACGTTTCCGTTTTGCCAGTGATAACGAACGCCGGGAATTCCGGATCGCCGCCTGGTTACATGACTGCGGAAAAATCACCACGCCGGAATTTATCGTCGATAAAGGTACCAAGCTGGAAGCCAACTATAACCGCATTCACGAGATCCGTACCCGCTTTGAAGTGCTATGGAGGGACGCGGAAATAGAATACCTCAAAGCTATACAGCAAAATCCAGAGTCAGAAAGCATTGCCGCCGCCAAGCTGCAGCAACAACACAGCCGCTTACAGGAAGACTTCCGCTTCATCGCGAATGCAAATGTTGGCGGCGAGTTTATCAGCGATGAAAAAATTGAAAAGATCAATGCTATCAGCACGCAAACCTGGCTCCGCCACTTTGATGACCGGTTGGGGCTGTCCCCGCTGGAAGAACTTAATCGCCCCGCCACCGATCAGGCCTTACCGGTTGCCGAACCTCTGCTGGCTGACCGCCCCGAGCATATTATTAAACGGGACAGGGAAATGCAGTTTGATCCAAAATTCGAGATCAAAATGGATGTCCCTGAACATCTGTACAATCAGGGTGAGATATATAACCTGTCGATCAGCCGGGGAACCTTAACCGCCGAAGACCGCTTCAAAATCAATGAGCATATGATCAGTGGCATTAAGATCCTCGAAGCGCTGCCCTTCCCGGAAGAGCTCAGCAAAGTGCCCCGCTATGCCACCAGCCATCATGAAACCCTGAAAGGTACCGGCTACCCGCGTAAACTCAGTGCGGATCAGTTATCGGTGCCGGAACGCATTCTGGTCATCGCCGATATATTTGAAGCACTCACCGCTGCTGACCGGCCATACAAAAAAGCGAAGCCACTCAGTGTGGCTGTCGACATCATGTACAAAATGGCGCTGGATGAACACGTAGATATGGAGTTGTTTATCCTCTTTCTGGAAAGTGGGACTTACCTTGAATACGCCCGTAAATTCCTCCCGGACGGTCAGATCGACACTGTCGACCTGAGAAAATACCTGGGTCGGGCGGCCGCGTAATCTGTCTTGCCGGCCATTTGTTACCGGCATAAAAAAACGCAGTCATCTGACTGCGCTTTTCTGTTTACCTGCTGGCAGTTTTAACCAATCATGGTCACCAGCAGCTTGTTCAGACGGTTAACGTACGCCGCAGGATCATCCAGCGTGCCGCCTGCCGCCAGCTGTGCCTGTTCAAAGACCACCAGACTCAGTTCGTTGAAACGGTCTTCATCCGCTTCCTGGTCCAGCTTGGCAATCAGCGGGTGTTCCGGGTTAACTTCAAAGATTGGCTTGCTTTCAGGTACTTCCTGACCCGCCGCTTCCATGATTTTACGCATCTGCATGCCCATGTCATAAGCACCCAGTACCACACAGGCAGGGGAATCTGTCAGACGGTGCGTAATGCGCACTTCGCTTACCTTGTCACCCAGACCTGTCGTCAGACGTTCAACCAGACCTTCCAGTTCTTTTGCAACGTCTTCCTGCGCCTGCTTTTCTTCTTCGTTCTCTACTTCACCCAGATCCAGCTCGCCTTTGCTCACGTCCTGGAAAGACTTACCGTCGAAGTCGAACAGGTGGCTCATCAGCCACTCATCTACCCGGTCAGACATCAGAATCACTTCGATGCCCTTCTTGCGGAAGATTTCCAGGTGCGGGCTGTTTTTCGCCGTGTTGTAGTTTTCAGCAACGGTGTAGTAGATCTTCTCCTGACCTTCCTGCATGCGGGACACGTAATCGTCCAGCGATACACTTTGAGCAGAATCAGCATTGTGTGTAGAAGCAAAGCGCAGCAGCTTGCAGACGGTTTCGCGGTTAGCGTGATCTTCTGCCGGGCCTTCTTTCAGCACTTCACCGAAAGATGCCCACAGTGACGCGTATTTTTCCGGATCGTTCTTAGCCACTTTACCCAGCATATCCAGCGCACGCTTAGTCAGGGCAGAACGCAGCTTATCAACCACAGGATCCTTCTGCAGGATCTCACGGGACACGTTCAGCGACAGATCATTGGTATCCACCACACCTTTCATAAAGCGCAGGTACATTGGCAGGAACTGATCAGCGTCATCCATGATGAAAACACGCTGTACATACAGTTTCAGGCCGCGTGGCGTATCGCGGTTCCACAAATCATGCGGTGCATGGGAAGGCACATACAACAGGCTGGTGTATTCCAGCTTACCTTCAACCCGGTTGTGGCTCCATTTCGCCGGCTCCTGGAAGTCGTGGGAAATGTGCTTATAAAACTCACCGTATTCTTCGTCAGAAATCTCGCTCTTTGAACGGGTCCACAGTGCAGTTGCGGTATTGACGGTTTCATCTTCAGGGGCTTTCTGCTCTTCGCCTTCAGCCGCGGGTACCGGTTCAGACTGCATAATAACCGGCAGAGAAATGTGATCTGAGTATTTACGGATCAGGGTACGCAGACGGAAGCCATTCGCGAATTCTGTTTCATCGTCTTTCAGGTGCAGTACGATGCGGGTACCACGTTCCGCTTTTTCAACGGTCTCTACACTGAACTCACCTTCACCGGCAGATGCCCAGTGAACACCTTCCGCAGCAGATTCACCTGCTTTACGGGTGAATACATCAACCTTGTCAGCCACGATGAATGCAGAGTAGAAACCTACCCCGAACTGACCGATCAGCTGAGAATCTTTTTTCTGATCGCCACTCAGGGACGACAGAAACTGAGAGGTACCGGACTTGGCAATAGTACCCAGGTGATCAACAACGTCCTGACGGTTCATACCGATACCGTTGTCATCAATCGTGACGGTTTTAGCATCGGCATCAAAATCGATGCGGATACGAAGCTCACCGTCACCTTCATATAAGGCGTTATCAGAAAGCGCCTGGAAACGCAGCTTGTCAGCAGCATCCGATGCATTGGATACCAGCTCACGCAGGAAAATCTCTTTGTTGGAATACAAAGAGTGAATCATCAAATGTAAAAGCTGCTTAACTTCGGTCTGAAAACCAAGTGTTTCTTTCTGAGTGTCTGTGCTCATTATTCAATCCCAAGCTTGAAACAATAATTACGGAATCTGCGGTACAACCGGCTATTCGCCGAATCAGGCCGGTAACATTCAAGTAAGATTCCTTAACCCTGCATTCAAAATGGGGGTGAGCAAACAGATTTCAAGGCCGGGTGAGAGAAAAAAACCTCAAAGATCCGCGCTTTTACTGAACCCGCATCAGCGGTTCTTTTCCCAGCGATAGAAAGCCCGGACATTGCCTTCAAACCAGTCCTCGTAATTAGAGAAATGCCGGTAATCCTCAAGTTCGATCCGTTCAGCCGTCTGATCTTCCGTCCAGCCCGCAGCCAGTGCTTTACGTGCTTCAATCTGAAGCGCCGTAAAATAATCAATTTGCCGCTGCAGAGTCGCTTTATTGCCCGGTGCGCCGTGACCAAATAAAAAGATATCTGCATCCACCTCAAGTGTACGGCGCTGTTGTGCCATCAGTACGTCCAGATTAATGCCGGGCAAATCTGTCCAGCCCACCACATCACCGTTAATATAATCCACGGTATACGCAACCCGTTTATCAGGCAGCACCGGCACCAGAATTGAAGCGGTATGAACATCCCCCAGATACTGCAACTGAATTTCGGTATCGCCGAACTGATACGTTTTGCCTTCATCCCCCACGACCTCGGTGGGCATATCAATGAACGGGACTTTTCTGATACTGAAATACCGCCGGGTACGCTCATGGGCAATAATGGGAATGTCTGCGCCGAACGCTTTGCGAAGCACCCTGGCACCGGCAATATGATCAGTATGTAAATGAGAATATATGATGCCGGCAACTGGCTGCCCCGGTGCCTTGTCCCGAATCACGTCAACCATCGCTTCAGCAGCACTGTCTGATAAAGGATCAAACACGACGACCCCTGCTGATGTCACAACAAAATGGTTGTAGTAAAGCTCCTGCTCATTTTTAAACGTCAGTGTGAATACATCCGGGGCAGTTTCCTGCACCGCCTGAAAATCAAACCTGTTATAAAAAGTTCCCCGGTCATTGAAATACGCAGATTTTTCCGCCAGGTGATTAGCCTGCAAAAGACCGCTGAAGCTCATGATTCCCAGAGACAACACCCCCACCTTTACCCAGTTTTTAGAACGGCGCATATTACTTCCCCTGCAGATTAAAACTCAGCCGTGCATTAAACCGGACACTGGCCCCGACCACTGCCGTATCCAGCCACTCACCGTTACCCAGACCAAACGCCAGACGGTCAATTTCACCTTCAGCACTGACACTGACCTGCTCACCGGAGGCTTCAGTCTTTACGGCTAAATCCAGCGGCAGCGTTGTATCTCGAATGGTCAGCATACCGCGGATCAGAATGCCGTCTGAAGATTCACCCTCATAGCGGATTTCAGGAAATCGCATTACTTCCAGCCATTCATTACTGTGCAGCAACTGATCCCGTTCAGCATTCTGAGTATCCAGGGAATCCGCCTGAATCTGCAACCTAAGGCCGCTCAGCTGACCCGCCGGGCTGAACTCAGCAACAGCGCTGAACTCACCGACACGGCCCTCAAAGGCTCTGCCCATCTGGTCGCCACTGAACCGAACAGCGCTGTCCGGCCTGATAAGATCAGCAGCGTCTGCCGTCGCACTGTTCAGCAGCATGCTGCTCAGTATCAGCGGGATAAACCAGCGTTTAAACTTACCCACATCCGCACTCCGGATTCTGTTAATCATAAGGACGCATCCGCTGCCAGACATCATCTTTCAGCCAGTAACGGTGCCATCACACTGCACTGATATGTCCGGCCAGTAACAGACACAGCCCTCTGCTCAGCCAGCGATGCAACAGGCGCATCAGGGTAAACAGCAACAGCAGCACTCCGAGGGATTTATGCAGATTCACCGTATCAAAACGCATAATCCCCAGTGGCATATCAACCATCAGCCATCCGATTACCAGCAACACCAGCACCAGTGGTGCACTCAGCCATTGTAATACCCGGCTGACCCTGTCATAGCGCGCAGGAACTGACATTAAGATTATTGCTTACGCTTCAGTTCGGCTTCGAGGGTAATATTCACCTGATCCCCCAACATAGGGGCGTAGGTGGTCATCCCAAAGTCAGTTCGGCGGATACTGGCGGTGGCAGAAAAGCCCAGATACCGGGTGTCATACACCGGGAAAAAGTCAGCAAGAGGATGGCGTCCCTGAAAATTCAGCTGCGCATCCAGGGTAACCGGCAGGGTTTTGTCCAGCATGGTTAGCTGCCCTTCTACCGCATATTTATTTGCGGTCACCTGCACGATACGTTCACTTTTGAAACGCATTTGCGGATACTTACCGACATCAAAAAAGTCAGCATTCTTCAGGTGATCATCCAGGGCCGGTACATCGGTATCCACGCTTGCGGTCTGAATCACCACCTCAAAAGAAGACTGAGTCAGGTCTTCTTCATTGATATCAAACGTGCCACTGAAATCCTGAAACTGGCCCAGGAAATTCGACAGGCCGTTATGACTGACACCGAACTGGACATTCGTGTGTGCTTTATCAAATGTGTAATCTGCCGCAGATACGGGCAAAGCCATGGCTACACCCAGGGAACACAGTGCAAGGGTCTTTTTCATAATCATCTCAGTCTCGGTCAGTGAGTCCGGCGGTTAACCTGGTAACCGTTCGCCGTCCCCGGTTAATGAATCGACGCTGAAAAGAATACTATTGTTGTCGTAATAAGATTAGACGGAGTATTTGAGATGCATTGTTCCATATAAGGAACAATAAAACGGGAACTTTTATCGACGGGTATTCAACGCTCTGCCGATACTTCAGCAAAGTAGTCCCTGAGGTGATCAACAAAACTGCGGACTTTAGGTGAGAGCAATTTACGGTGGGGATAGACAGCATATACCCCACCTTCCGGACACTCCCAGTGGGGTAAAAACGCCACCAGCTGACCATTGGCTACTTCTTCACGGCACAGATGCGCCGGCAGAAAACCAATCCCGCCGCCCCGCAAGGTTACATTCTTAATAAATCCCAGACTGTTCACCGCCAGCCGCCCTGAAAGGCTGACTTTCGCACGCTTACCGTCGCATACAAACTGATGAAGCACTTTAGCGGTACGTTCACCGTACAGATAACAGCTGTGATCCGCTAACTGGTTGATGTCGGCAGGTGTGCCGTGCGCGCTGAGATAGTCCGGTGAAGCATAGGGCGTCATACGTTCTTTAAACAGCTGTACTGCAATCAGCGATGAGTCCTGCAGCTCACCGGCCCGGACTGCCACGTCGTATTCTCCCCCAACCAGATCAACAAACGCATTGGTCAGGTGCAGTTGTAACTCGACATCCGGATATTTCACCAGATAATCGGCAATCACCGGGCCTAATACATCATTGCCTTCCTCAACCGGTGCAGACACCCGCAGAATGCCCCGGGGCGCTTCCAGGCTGTCCAGCATTTCGCTTTCCGCTTCCTGCGCCTGCTGCACAATTAACCGGCAACGCTGATAGAAGGTTGTGCCCTGTTCCGTGAGTGTAAGCGAACGGGTTGAACGCTTTAACAGCCTGACACCCAACTCAGCTTCAAGCTGCGACAGTTTACGGCTGATGGTCGACTTAGGCAGTCCAAGCACCCGTCCGGCAGCACTGAAACCACCGGCATCGACCACCTGCACAAAAATCCTGACCCCATTCAGATCCAGCAAGGTTAATCCTTCTGCATCGGATCAGCCTGGCTGCTCACCAGTTGCAACAGCGTGGCAGATTTAAACTCACGGCGATACAGCACAAAGAGTACCCCACCGGACAGCGCCATAAAAAACCACGGGTTAATGAACCAGCCCAGCACCGCCATACTGAAATAATACGTCCGCAGGCCAAGGTTAAAGTTATTCGCCGCCAGCGAACTCATGATGGCAATCCGGTTAGCATGGCTCATCAGCTCTTTTTCCTGCACACCGTCACACGGCATGGGTGCCCCGCCAATCATCACAGAGGTAAAACCGTACTGGCGCAGGCTCCAGGTAAACTTGAAAAAAGCGTAGATAAACATGCCGATCAGCACGAGAAGCTTCAGTTCCCACTCGGCTTTGGTCGCATGGCTGGCAAAGGGAATGTCACCGACAATGTCGATGGCTTTTTCCGTCGACCCCAGCACCGTCATCAAACCGGCCAGAATCAGAATGGTAGAGGATGCGAAGAAAGAAACGCCCCGTTCAAGATTGGAGATAACCGTTGCATCAGCAATCCGCACGTCCCGGTGCAGCACCTGGATCATCCAGTCGAGCCGGTAGGCATGCATCACGCTGGCCAGACAATGGCAGGTTCTGGCCTTCTTCTTGCTGTATAGGTTATACCCCTTGAAACACATTAAAAACCAAACCAGGGCCAGTATATTCACCCAGTTTTCTTGCACAAACAGTGACAACGGTTCCACATCAACAACCCGGTAGCAGAAATGAGCCTTCATTCTAATCATGCCGGGATTAAATTGCACTGTATAAACATAGGCTTATACGGTATAGACAGGGCTTGCATCCACAAGGCTATTCAGTTGGCATCCCCCGGCAGCTATGCTAACTTGCCAGTGTGTCTTCCCATTAGAAATGCCCGTATGTATGTAGATTTAAAAGCTTTATTCTGGCTGTGCCTGATTTGTATCGGTTGCTGGCACTGGTGGTATTCACTGAAAGTAAAAGATATCGCCCTGCGGGCGGCCAAAGCTTACTGTAAAGATATGGATGTGCAGCTACTGGATGACAGCATTTATTTACGGGGCTTCTGGCTGAGGAGAGATGAAACCGGCCGCTTCCGGATCTGGCGCTCTTACCTGTTCGATTTCACCGCCAACGGTGAAGACCGCGCCCGGGGACGGGTTGTACTTCTTGGCTACAAGGTCACCAGCACCATACTGGACCCTCACCGAATCTGAGGTTACCGCCGGAACAGCCCGTTCTGCAGGAAAAATAACGTCTGGGCCATCACATCTGTATTTTGCATCATAAAGGTATGGGTCACCGGCATTATCAGGTGATCCTGCATGCCTTCAAGCCGGGTATGCCCCACTGATACCTTGCCGTCATTGGTACCGGGAATCAGCAAAGACAGCCAGGGATTTACACTGCGGCTCCCCGCAATAATACCCAGTTCTCCGACAAATGGCCCCAACTGACACGGCAGCCCGTTTCGGGTGCCCAGCTGCAAACCGGCCGGCCCGTTTATCCAGCGAAACGGCGGTAACCAGCCGAGCTTGTCCACCACTTCACTGCCTCCGTTGGGCGGCCCCAGCATAACAACCCGGCCAAGTTTATCGATCCCCTGTTCACGCAGGTAATATCGCAGCAAAATGCCCCCCATAGAATGGGTCACAAAATGAATTTTACCGGCATGGCAGCAATCAGCCAGCGCCGTTGAGATGGCAGGCCCGGCAAGGGCCTCAACCGGCTGTTGTGTGGATGGATATCCCTGATTGATCACCTGATACCCAGCCTGTTCCAGGCAATGGGCCAACCGGTTAAAGGCCGCAGGAGTGCGGGCCAGACCGTGGAGCAGGACAACGGCTTCCCGGACCTCCGCAGCTTTTTCCCCGGAGTCGGTGCGCCCCTGCAGTGTCTGATCGTCCATGCGCGTCCCTGTCTGAATGCCTTAAACTGATAATGTGTTTATTGTCTGCCTGATTATAACTGTAGCACGGCGATCTTAAGCGGGTGACAGCCGTCAGTGGTGGGAAAATCGGCCTCAGGCGTTATCAGCTGTATATCTTTTACCGGGCGCCCAGCTTTTGCTGCACAGCGTTTCACCACGTCCAGCCAGTCTTCCAGGCTGACTTTGGCTACATTGTTGGTACACACCAGTTGCCCGCCGTCACTGACTGCCAGTAATGAAGGCTTAAGCACGCTCGGGTAGTCACGGATCAGATCAACCGTGCCAAAGTGGCTCTTTGCCCAGCGGGGCGGATCCAGATAGACCAGATCAAACTGTTCTGCCTCGATACGGGGAAATGCACGGGGTTTCTGGCCACGTTTTACCCGTTGTTTAATTTCAATGCCGGCCAACTGCTTAGCCGCTGTAAAAAAGTCACTCTGAAAGAAATCAATCTGCGACTCATCCAGATTATTCAACCGGGCGTTTTCACGGCCGACGTCCAGACTGCGGGTGGCAAAATCAACATTTAAAACCCGGCTGGCACCGGCTTTCGCCGCCACAACACCTACTCCGCAGGTGTAGGAAAACAAATTAAGCACCGACTTACCCTGAGTATGCTGTTGCAACCAGCGGCGACCGGCACGCATATCCAGAAACAGTAACGGATCCTGTCCTTTATGCTTGCCTCTGACCAGATAATTAACACCGAGCTCCTGACCGGTCAGTTGCTGACGCTCAACAACATGATCATCACTGCGACGGGAATTACTGCTGCTGCGGTCGTTGTATATCCGCTGCAGGCCAGTGACACCCATCACTTCCAGAAACAGTTCTGCCCGGGAAAACAGGTCAGAGGCTTCATCTTCTGTCAGTGCGGTATGAAAGCTTTGCAGCAACAACTGATCACCATAGCGGTCCAGCGTCAGCCCCGGACTGCCTTCAGCGGTACCATGGTAGAGCCGGTAACAGCTGGTTGATTCGGCGTGCAGATCTGCCAGCAGCGCTTCACGGCGTTGCAAGGCAGCTTGGAGTTGATCAGGCATGGATGACTATTCTCTGTAAAAAACGGCTCGGCGGGCAGTATACGTGGATACCGGTGGACATCAAGCGTGCCCGCCATCGCTGATTTACTGCACACGACGGGTCATCAGGTCCACAGCCGGACACCCAGACCACTGGCCCGTTCTGTCCGCCGGGCAGTTGCCCCTTTCAGGCTGGACAACCGGGCGTAAAGTTCCAGACGCTGTTTTGCCCGGGTGACTCCGGTGTAGACCAGTTCCCGGGTCATCAGCGGGCCATCTTCCGGCGGCAGAATCATCAGCACACGGGCAAACTCAGATCCCTGGCTTTTGTGTACGGTCATGGCAAACACTGTTTCATGGCCCGGCAGCCGGCTTGGCAACACGCCCCGCACCCCATCCGGGTGGTGGGGGTCTTCAAACCAGACCCGTATGCGCCCGTCCTGATCCGGCTGCACAATGCCGATATCGCCGTTATACAGGCCCAGCTGATGATCATTCTGAACAATCATCACAGGTCTGCCCGCATACCATTGCTGGCTGGTCTGAATCAGCCCCATACGGTTTAACCGCTGTTCCAGTGCCTGATTAAGGCCTTCTACGCCATAGACACCCTGCCGTAATACCGCCAGCAACTGCACCTGTGCAAAGATTTTCAGCACATCTGAAGGTGCCGCACCGGCCCGTAATGCCCGCAGGTACTCTGAATACCCCTCTGCAGTGGCCCCTATCAGTTGCGGATAGCTATCAGAAGATAACGGTATAAAATCAATATCCCCGTAACCTTTCTTCAGTACCGGTTCAATCTGTATGGCATCACCGCCATTAATCGCTGCCGCTAACTGGCCGATACCGCTGGCAGCATCAAACCGGTAACTGTGCCGCAACAGTGCCAGACTGTCGGCAACCTCCCGGGTCCCACCGGTAACACTGCCGGCATCCAGCCCACACACCCGGCTGAGATATCCTGCCTGGTCAGCGCTGTATCTGAGTTCCGATGTAACCGGAGACAGCCCCTGCTTATCCTGTAAATGCCAGGCGCATATATCCCCCAGCACGCTGCCCGCCTCCACTGACGCAAGCTGATGTTTATCACCAATCAGAATTATCCGGCCGTGCGGCGGCAGTGCCGCCAGTAACCGGGCCATCATCGGCAAATCGATCATTGAGGCTTCATCAACCACCAGTAATTCGAGGTGCAGTGGGTTATCGGCGTTATGCCGGAATCGTTTGCTGTTAGGAATCGTACCCAGTAAACGGTGTATGGTGGTCGCTTCCACCGGTATCCGGTCGATAACATCCCGGGAGATGTTCAGCTGATCCCGGGCCTGAGCAATGGATTCACTGAGCCGCGCCGCCGCTTTACCGGTCGGCGCGGCAAGCTTGATTGCAGGCACAAAATCCGCACCGTTCTGCAAACACTGCTGCTGTACATACAGGGCCAGCAAGCGGGTTACCGTGGTAGTTTTACCGGTACCCGGCCCGCCGCTGATGATGCTGAAACGCCGCCGCAGTGCAACGGCAACGGCTACCTGTTGCCAGTCTACCGGCTGTGAAACATCTGGCGTGAATAACTGCGCCAGCCCTTGTTTAAGGCTTGGCTCGTCAACATCCAGTGGCTGAGCCAGACGGGCGATCTGCTGATTCAGATAGGCTTCAAAACTGAAGTAACGTTGCAGATAAAGCCGCTCGCCATCAAAGATAAGCGGCGCTTCTGCACCTGGCTCACCGATACTGCCGTAGCGCTCGCTTAAAGATACGGGCCTGGTCAGGCTGACAGCGGCAGGCTGCACAACCGGTTCGGCGAACATATCCAGGGTTACCGGCGCGTCATCGGAAACAGGTAATTCATTGGCTGCAACCGGTTGCGGCCGCAGGCAATCGCTTTCCAGTGCATTAAACAGCAGACGAAATTCTCTGCGCAGCCCTTTCGGCCATTCATCCACCAGACTCGCTATCCGGTCCAGCGGCAGGCAGACATCGCCTCTGCCCAGCTGATAACTGGTGAAAGCTGCCAGCACAGCAAGGTGCTGATCAGCAGCGCGGTCCTGCTCACAGATAAAGCGGGCAAACTGATAATCCAGTGGCCGCAGCAGGTTCTGCTGCCGCGCACGGTACAGGGGTGCGAAATAATCCTCTGTTAAAGACTCACCGATTTGCATGATCAGCGCCCTCCGTTTCAGCTTCCCGCGTCATAACGCCCTTAAATAACGCATCCAGTTCGGTGACCAGTGCCTGCGACGGACGGTTATAAAACACCCCATAGCCCGGGATACCGGTCCGCATTCCCCGCAGGAACAGGTAATACACGCCACCAAAATGCTGTTCGTAACTGTAATCCGGCAAGCGGCTGGCCAGTAAGCGGTGCAGCGCCAGGGTATACAGCTGATACTGCAAATCATAACGGTGTTCCAGCATGGCCTGACCCAGCTTGTCAGAGCTGTAGTCATCCAGTGAACTGCCCAGATGATTCGACTTATAATCAAGGATGTAATAGCGTCCCTGATACTCAAATATCAGATCGACAAAGCCTTTCAGCATGCCCCTTAAAGGTGCGAAGTCCAGTGCAGGCGCCTGTTGTGAAAGACGGTCATGCCGGGCCACCAGTGCATTCAGGCCAGCGGCATTCAGGCCTTCAGATGGCAACATAAATTCCATTTCCACCAGCCGCTGAGCGGTGCTGATCTGCCCTAACGTCAGGCCGGTTTCGCTGTTCAGCGGGCACTGTAAAACGTCATCCAGCAATTGTTGCAGCACGGGCAACCATTCCGGCTCATAGCCCATGACCTGACTGCGGGCTTCCAGCAGTTCTGCCACCTCAGGAGTGCGATAGTCCGTAAAATCCACTGACTCAAAGATTTCGTGTAAAAACGTACCGGCCTGCGCCCCTTTATGAAAGGTAAAAATATCATATACCGGCGCAGCATCCGCTGCCGGGTCAGTACCGCTGCCGGCCTCATCGGCGACTTCCAGATCAAGCCCCGGCAGGCTGGGTAAACTGTGGCTGGCATGACTGGTGAGGGCTGAATAACTGGATATACGCCAGTCACGCAGTAAGCGGCGGGCAAAGGTACGTGCCCGGGGTTCACCTTCAGTCCCTACCGGCAAATGATCAGCCTCTGCCTGTGATGCGTCTTCTTCTGCAAACAGTGACTGCTGCTCTGCAGCGACCGGCTTTGGCGGTTCCGTTACACTGACAGCGCCCTCTGCCGCGGCGGCAAGTACGTCCAGCTGAGCATCCAGATCCGGTGCCGGTGCTTTTTTGCCCGGTACCGTGTCAGCATCCCCCTGTAACAGCAGATACCCCAGCGCACTGCGGGCCAGCCCACTGGCTTTGCGGCGGCCATCCTGCAGATTTGCCAGCCCCACATAGCAGGCGTATACCGAGCGGGTCAAAGCCACGTAAAGCAGACGAACATCCTCCGCCAGCCGTTCTTTATCGGCGGCAACAAGGGCGTCTTCACCGGCGGTAAGATCCACTTTGTAACGGCCGTCATCGTCATGATAACTGGCCTGAGTAGCAGGTTTAAATGTACAGGCGAACGGCAGATAGACCAGCGGGTATTCCAGACCTTTACTTTTGTGAACAGTAATAACGGTCACCAGTGCCCGGTCGCTTTCCAGCCGCAGACGCTGTTCGTCATTCTCGCCGTTAGGCTGTAACAGCTGATCGCTGAACCAGCGCATCAGGCTGGTCATGCTGTCCTGCTCAAGGCTGACCCGCTGGAGAATCTCACCCAGATGCAGCAGATCGGTCAGCCGGCGCTCTCCCTGCTCCCCGGCCAGCAACTGTTCAGCCAGTTGACGACGGGACAGCAAGCGTCGCAGCATCGGCAATATACCCAGGCTGAGCCAGCAATCATGGTAGTCAGTGAACTCTGCGACCAACCCTTCCCAAAGCTGTTCATCACGGTTCAGCCGTTCTAAGAAGCTAGCCGGGTAATCAAGCAGGCCGGTGGCCAGCGCTGCCCGTAACCGCCGTTCATCCTGCGGATGCTGAATGGCCTGAAGAATCAGATTCAGATCCACGGCTTCCTGGCTATTGAAGACACTTTCCCGACCACTGAGATAAACACTGGCAACCGACCGCCCCGCCAGCGCCTGACGTACCGCATTGGCTTCGGTGCGGTCACGGACCAGAACAGCAATGTCTTTAGCTTCAACCGGGTGATCACCAATCAGAGCGTCTCCCCGGCTGGCTGCAGCCAGCACGTCCGCAATATGCCCGGCACAGGCCTGCGCCATGCTGTTCAGATAGGCTTTTTTACTCTGTATTTCCCGTTCACCAAACCACAGGTTAAATGGGGTCTGCTGTTGTCCGCCCAGGGTAAACGGGGTTTTATCCGCTTTGGTTGCCGCCGCGACCGGCTGAAAGGGTATATCCCGGTTATACATAAACGGGGCATTATGATGTTCAAAAAGGCTGTTCACCCCCTGAATCATCATACTGGCAGAACGCCAGTTGGTACCAAGGGTATAGTGGGCCTGCACCGCCCGCCGGGCCTGAATATAGGTAAAGATATCCGCGCCGCGAAAACCGTAGATTGCCTGCTTGGGATCGCCGATCATAAACAGACCGGCAGTGTCGCTGTTCCCGTACAGGTGACTGAAAATACGGTACTGCAGTGGATCGGTATCCTGAAACTCATCAATCAGCGCCACCGGATACTGTTCAGCAATCCGGCTGGCCAGAATATTATGCGTATCCCGCTGTAATGCCTGATCAAGGTTGTTCAGCAGGTCATCGAATGACAGCACACTGAGCCTTTGTTTCAGCTGACTGAAGCGTGTATTGAGCTGATCCAGCCCCTGATGAATGAGAATTTCACGCAGGGGTAAGCGCCAGTCAAAAAACTCATCACACAAAGCAAACAGCGGATGTTCGGGTACCGTTTTACCGGCCGGAGTTTTGGTGGCAAGTACAGACTGCCGGAAGCGCTGAATTTCGGCTTCCGGTATCTGACGAAGGTCTCCCCGGGCGAAGCTGTCGATTACTCCAATGTATTTAGGCACCGAGGCTTTTCGGTAGCTGTTCTTGTTCACCCCGGAATTCTGAATCAGCTCAACCAGATCCGTATCACCGGCCAGCCACTGCTGCCGGAAACTCTGCAGTTTATTCTGATAATCCTGCCAGCCGGACAGCAGATCATAGCCCCGGCAGTCCGGTGTAAATTCTGCTTCAGACTGTCCCAGATAAGGCCGCAGCGTTTGCATATAGCGATCCGGTGTGGGCCATATTTGCAACAAGGCTTCCGTCAGGTCTTCCGGCAGGCAATAACTCAGGCTGCGCCAGGTATCCAGTAACGCCTGCCGGCGCAGATCAGCATCATCGGTCAGCAGCTCAGTGGCAAACAACGCTCCGCTTTCAAAGGCATGCTGCTTCAGCATCCGCTGACAAAAACCATGAATGGTGAAGATCGCCGCTTCATCCATCTGCCGGGCAGCCAGCTCCAGCAGTTTGGCTGCCCGTAACTGTTCTTCCGTCTCTCCCTGATCAATGAGTAGCTGACGCAGGATCGGATCATCCGACAGCGTGCCGTCACCGGCTGCTGCCAGAAATGCTTGCTGGGCCTGCTGAATCCGTGCCCGGATCCGTTCCCGCAGTTCTTCAGTGGCTGCTTCAGTAAAGGTCACCACCAGAATCTGATCAACACTCAGAGGCGCGTCTCTGCCGGCGCCGTTGGCGCCATGCCCCAACAGCAAACGTAAATATAACGCGGCGATGGTAAAGGTTTTACCGGTACCGGCACTGGCTTCGATCAGCCGCTGACCATGCAGGGGAAACGTCAGCGGATTCAGCTGTTCCGGGATAATAGCCCGGGGGGTAACAGATTCAGTCATCGGCATCCTGCTCATTAGAAGTTTCATACCAGGTCAGCATCGGCTGATAACATTGTTCAGTAAGGCGTATAAATTCTGCGCCCAGCGCCGCGTATTCAGGGAACACGCGGGCGATATAAGCATCAGCGGACTCCCCCGGACTGAAGGCATCGTGATTAAAACGGCTCTCCGCTTTCTGAGCGGCCGTCTCCGGACCTTTTTCCGCATTTACATTCAACCATTCCCAGGCGGTGTCGGCAGGCAGTGGCAGCGGCTCACAGAGCCCCCGCTGATACAGATTTATCCAGTCTTGCAGATGCTCCCGGGCTTTGGTCGCGGAAAACATCTTAAATCCGTGCCGGCCATTCAGGCCAAAGAACCAGGAATCGTGATGATTGTCATGCGCCATGCTCACCAGATGTTCCAGCCAGAGGCTGATCATATCCCGCCCTTTGGCGTGCGCCGGACGGTAACGCAGTAAACGGTTCTCGTGGTAGTCATCCAGCCAGCCGGTCAGCTCGGTTTCACTGCCATCGTCCAGGGAAAGAGTGAGCCGACATTCCCGGCGCTGCGGATCCGCACTGAAATAGGCCTCCATCTTCTGCGCCATTTCCTGACAGTCGTGCACCAGTTTACGGGTCTGAAGCTGTCCGGCCAGCCCGTAAGGTAACTCACCGGCCGCTTCCACCCGGGCCAGTAACTTATTCAGATTGTCACCGCTAAGCGCCGCCAGCAAGAGACGCTGTTTCAGTTGGTAACCTTCCAGACCGTCCAGCTGAAACGGTTCTTCATCCTGGTTCACAATGCTGTGATCCAGAAAATACACCTGCAAGCGGCGCTGAAAGAAATGCTTCACCGGATTACGGGCAAAGGCCAGTAAGTCTTTAAGCTCCAGTTTTGGCAATGCTTCAGTATCCAGTGGCCGGGTCAGGAACTGATCCGGCTGTTCACCGTTTCCTCCGGCTGCCGGCAACCATTCGTCCGCATAACTGAACAGTTCAGGATTCTGACCAAAATATGCCGGGTTAAACGGCTGCAATGGATGCCCGGTAAATTCGGTAACTGCCAGGCCGCCCTGCTCATCAATATAATTTTGCTGGCAATATTCCAGTAATTCGCTGACCAGCACCGAAGGCACCCGGGGAGAGTTGTCCTGCGCACTGCGGCCAAGGTAACTGATATACAGTCGTTCCTGGGCTGACAACAAGGCCTCAAGGAACAGATAGCGGTCATCATCCCGACGGGAACGGTCTCCCCGGCGGGTATGCTTCACCATCAGATCAAAACCGACCGGGGCAATACTGCGGGGGTAAACACTGTCGTTCATCCCCAGCAGGCAAACCACCCGGAAGGGAATCGCCCGCATGGGCATCAGGGTACAGAAGTTCACTGCCCCCGCCAGAAAACGCTGGCTGGAACGCTGGCTGCCAAGATGTTCCTGTAGCCAGTCGTTAAATACCTGGGCACTAAGGGGGGCGGTGAAACGGTTTTCCTGCAGGGTATTACTGAGATTTTCCAGCGCTTCACGGATCTGGTTCAAAATAATCTCATCCGCCGCATCCGGCGCATATGCACTGCTGAGCAGGTGATTAATAATCTGTAGCCATTCCTCAATACTGCGGGGCTCGCTGAGGCTGTTCAGGCAGAATTCCAGTAATTCGATAAACTCCGCTAACTGGCCCAGATCCCGGGCTTCGATGCCTTCAATTTCCGCATAGGGATCTATGCCCTGCCACAGTTCATCGCTGCCCCCCATTGCATAGCCGGCCAGCATTCGCTTCAGGCCAAACTGCCAGGAGTTCTGTTCAAATGCAGGCAGTTCCATTCCGGAACGCTGCCGGCTGTCCAGCCCCCAGCGAATATTGGTCTGATCAATCCAGCGCCGTAACCGCTCAAAGCCCGCTTCATCCAGCTGGAAGCGGCGTAAGACGGCAGGCACTTCCAGAATGGCCAGCACGTCTGAAACAGTCAGTCGGCTTTGCGGCAAGGATAACAGCGCAAAGAAGCTCATCAGCAACGGGCTTTCCTGCTGGGCGGTCCGGTCGGAAATGGAATAACCGATGTAACGTCCTGCCGGCGCATTGCCAAACACCGCTTCGATATAAGGGGCATAGGTGGCGACATCAGGCACCATCACGATGATGTCCCGGGGCGTCAGGGTATGATCTTCATCCAGCATGGCCAGCAGTTGGTCGTACAGCACTTCCACTTCGCGCAGATGGCTGTGGGCGCTGTGCAACATCAGAGAGTTATCGCGGGAATCAATGTGCCTTTTCTCTGTATCCGACAGGAGCTTATTCGCGGCCGGATCATCCAGATGCAGAATGTCGTGCTGAATGTGCTGTAACAGCCCCTGACGGGTATCTGTCAGCGGAGATTCAAACAGTTCGACTTCTTCTATACCCAAGGTCTGAGCTCCCAATTCCTGGAGCTGATACAGATAGTCCCGGCCAAGTTTACCCATGGACGATAACAGGGGATTACCGTGACTGTAATAATTCTGCTCAGTCATGCCCGGTTTGGCCAGCCAGCGCTGATGTAATCTGGCCAGGTATTTCGGATCGACAATATCCCCCCAGAAATAGCGACACGGATTATTCACCATCAGATGAACATCAATCTGCTTTCCCAGTGCCTGCAGTGCTTCAATAAAATTTCCGGGCAGTGCAGAAATGCCGAAAACATATACCCGTTCCGGCAGTTGTGAAGTATCAAAAGCACCACTGCGCAGGGCCGAGAGAAAATCATTAAACATGTTCCCCCGGTGCCAGTGGGGCTGACCCAGCTTAGCCACTTCAGCCACCACCGCCTGCCAGAGAACCGGCTGCCAGGGCTGAGACTCAGTTATATCCGGCAGTGAATCACCTGCTTCCCATGCAGCGATCCAGTCGGGACGGTACACCAGATACTGGTCAAAAATATCCGCCACTTTGGCGCTGAGCTGGTACAGCTTATAGCCGTCATCATCCCCCCGGAGATACTGCTGTAATGGCAGGAATTCAGTGTGTGGCAGGTAATCCGGCAGTAACCGTACCAGCAGCCAGGTCATAGCCTCTTTGTTGAACGCCGAACGTTCCGGCACGCTGGAGAGCACTTGCGTAAAAATACGCCACAGGAATGAGGCCGGCAGAGGAAATTCAATATTGGCGGCAATGCCCAGACGCTCTGCCAGTTCCAGTTTAAGCCACTGAGCCATCCCGGGGCTTTGCACCAGAATCTGTTCACGGCTGAAGGGGTTAGCTAAGGGCTCGCGGCGGATCATTTCCACCAGCAGGTCTTTCTGTAATTCCAGCGAGTTCGAGTGATAGATTCGAAACATAGGATATGCGGCACTCAGTTATGATCAGCCATACAAACAAAAAGCCCCTGCATCAGCAAGGGCAAACACCTTGGCACAGCTAAGCCATGCCCATATACATTCAGGAACCGGGCCCGCCGGAGTCAGGTGGCAGTGCAGCCTCACGTTCTTCTGCCGGCAGTTCCCAGTTTTCTTCACCGGCCACCACACTCACGACGCCTTTAAAACGCTTACGAAGATACACAATGGCTTCATCAAAATCATCAATATCACACAGCATTACACCGCCGCGGTCATTCTCTGTAGTAAACAGATAACTTTTCATGTTCGCCCTTCAGGCAAGTCTTTAAAACCAACATTTTACAAGAACCCTAACCGCAGACAAGCCTATTATCTGACTTTAAAATGCGGCACCCTGTCCGTCAGGCTGTCACGCGTATGATCCAGTTCAGCAATGGCTGCTTTGTTCCGCGCCACCACCGCAGCGGTTTCTGCAGACAACAGGGAAATGCTGCTGACATTCCCGGAAGACCCAACATCATCCGGAGTATCCATCCGCTGGCTGAGATTAGCCTCCCGCAGCGACAGTTTATGTTCTTCTTCACGCAGCACGTGCAGGCGGCCGGAAATATGCCAGTACAACGCAAACGCAGCCAGCAGAATAACGGCCAGACAACCTGCCAGAAGCATGAATGCATAGCCAGCGGCGGTATTCGCGCGGGTTTCAGATGCGCGCATATAAAGATTAAGAAGCTCTGAATAACGGCCCTGCAGGTGGGCAAATCCTTCTACAGCAGGAAGATCGGAAACTTTAACGCTTTTATCAATGCTGCCGGTATCCGCCCCTCTGGCCAGCAGATCCCTGACCACGTCTGTGGAAGCAAGATACCGGTCTGCGATGCCTTGAATGCTATCCAGAGCATTGCGCTCTCCTTCCGTCAGGTCAGTAAGCAGACGATATTGCTCAAGCCCACCGGTAACCGCCGCATGGTTTTCACTGATACGCTGATAATATTTTTCCTGACCCCGCAGCACATAATTCTTAAAATTATGAATCAGTGCTCCATACCCCATCTGCGAGCGAATGCTCAGCAGCAAACGTTCCCGGGCCAGCGTCTGATCCTTCAGCGTCTGCCAGTCACTGCGCTGCGTCTGTATCATTAAGGTCTGTACAAGCAGCACCCCTCCAATACTCACGACAATGACTGTGAACAAACCGGCAAACCGGTGTATTAGCCCAAATCCTTTCATTAATCCGTGTCCCTTTTTAATTCCATTTTCGCAGGCACGGGATGCCAGACCGACGGAGGTTCCCGTGTCATCAAACTATAGGTTAAAACCCAAGTTGGGATATAAGCAAAAGGTCGACTGACTAACCATTATGGGGTTGAAATCAAAACGCCGTGCCAGCGCTAGACAAGCATGACGGTAGCGACGCATTCATCAAGTAAGGCTCCTGAATTTCATTTATGCAGGAAAACGCCACTGTTGGCTGAGTACCCAGGCAAACAAACCGGAACCAAACCCACAACTTTTCATAGAGTTATCAGATTTTACTCAAGTATTTAATGAAGATAGCGACCGAACGGGCAACAGAAGAGTGTGATCAGAAAGCAATAAAACAGATTAAAAATTAAGCAGATTAGCCCTTGACGAATTCACTATTGAGACCAATACTTTTAATCCGCGCTGCAGAATTCAGGCACTCACATCACAAGTAATAACTGCCGGAATTCAAACGCTAAGCAGTTAAAATTAAGCCGCAGCGTTGTATTTCCCTAATGAAAGTTTCATCAACATTCATTAAGCCACGGTATCCCCTAATACCGTGGCTTTTTTTATGTCTGCCATCCGGTTAACGGTAATTAGTCCTGAGGGATCTCAGTCACAATCAAACGGTCAGAATCTGCCACCCGAACGATCTGCCCCTCAACGGTGGTAAAACGCCGCAATTCCAGATCACGCTTATACACCTGATAATCTCGGCTTTCCCCTTCCCCTGCCGGCGTTAACTGTACACTCAGTAAAGTACGGCCGTCATACCAGTGATAACCGGCAACCGAAGCTCCCCCCACCAGTGCCAGCACCACAAGGACAACTGCCAGCAAACGAAACGGTGGCCGCGGGTCTATATCAGTATCAGGAATATGCCGTGCCGCAGGCTGAACCGCCGCAGCACGTTTACGCTTAAACTTCAGATAAAAATAACAGGCAGCAATAACAGCAAGGGTAATTAAAATTTTTGTAATCATAGATGCCCGTATTAAAAACACATAAAAATTTCAGTCAGTTGCGCTGAAATTCTGACGGCCGGAAAGCGCGTCCCAGCCTGTATCTCAGCAACACGAAGCTTACCTGCAAAGGCTGGCGGATACCACAGCAGGAAGGTTCTGCAGCACATTGTTATCAGTCATTATTCCGACCAGTCTTCAATTCCGGCTGCAATCATTTGCCATTATCACCCCCTGCCGCAAACAACTTTGTGCCTGTTAAGCCTGATGACAGTTTTAACCCGCTACCATTACAGCCATAGCCTGAAACTTTTATTCATCAACTAACGGTATACCTATGGACATTTTACAGTCGCAGTATGAAAACCTGATCAACCTTGCCACCGTCTATGGCGGACAAATACTGCTCGCAATTGTCGTGCTGATCATCGGCCTCTGGGTGATTAAGAAAATCAGCCACTTTTCCAAAACCACAATGACCCGGCATTTTCCGGACGAAACTCTGGCAAAATTTCTGGGCGGCGCACTGGATGTTCTGCTGAAAGTATTACTGGTTATCAGTGTTGCTTCAATGGTGGGCATAGAAACCACCTCCTTCATCGCCGTGCTGGGTGCCGCCGGACTGGCGGTTGGCCTGGCCCTTCAGGGCAGCCTGTCTAACTTTGCAGGCGGCGTTATGATCCTCATCTTCCGACCTTTCAAAGTCAGCGATTACATTGAAGCCCAGGGGCTGGAAGGTGTAGTGACAGATATCGGTATTTTTGTAACGACACTGCAAACATTCGATAAACGTACCCTGATCATTCCCAACGGGCCACTGGCTAACGGTAACATCATTAACCACACGCACAGCGATGTACGGGCCGTCGAAATTAATATCGGTGTGTCTTACAGCGATGATCTGGGCAAGGCTAAAACAGCCATGGAAGCAGTACTGGCAGAAGATGCCCGTATTCTTCAGAACGAAGGCAATGTGGTCGCGGTCGTGAACCTGAACAACAGTTCTGTGGATTTTCTGGTACGGGGCTTTGTTAAAACAGAAGATTACTGGTCGTTCTTCTTTGACAGCCGGGTTGCCCTCAAGGCTGCGGTTGAATCGGCAGGTTGCACAATTCCGTTCCCTCAGCGGGATGTTCATATGATCACACAGGACTAAACAGAACACACCCAAAGAGCCTTCATACTGAAGGCTCTTTTCATACAGCCAGGCTTACCGGACGTTTACTTAGCCGATGTTCTTCAGCCGATACATTTCAGTCAAGACAGCTCAGCTAATATTCTCAGCCTATGCCGCTCAGCCACTCATCTTCAGACATGGCCATGACCGCCTCACTGCCCTTTTGCAGGGTGTCAGCATGCCCCTGAATACGGGGTAAAATCTGCTGAAAATAGAAATTACAGACTTTAAGCTTACCTTCTTTGTAGGGAGCACTGACCTCCTCATCGGACTGACAGGCAACCACCTGGCGTAACAGCTGCCAACCACCACATACGTAACCTGAGACCATCAGAAAATGCTGCCCGACAGCTCCTGCGAGCTGCGGATCAGACGCCTGATGTTGCAGGATAAATTCAGCACAGGTTTGCCAGCATGCAACAGCATTACGAAGCGCCTCTGCATGAAGCTTATCACCACCTGCTTCAGCCCTGCGAATGTCGTCAGTGATTTCGGATACCAGCGCGTTAAATCCAGCGGCATTATCAAAGATCAGTTTTCGGCCCACCAGATCCATCGCCTGAATACCGTTGGTGCCTTCGTAAATAGGCAAAATACGGGCATCACGGTAATACTGGGCGGCACCGGTTTCTTCGATAAACCCCATACCACCGTGTACCTGTACGCCAAGGGAGGTTACTTCCTGCGCCAGCTCTGTACACCAGCCTTTGACCACCGGGGTCAGTAAGGCCGCCCGGACAGCATGCTGTGCCTGACGTTCGGGATCCTGATTCTGTGCTGCCCAGTCAATACTGGCGCAGGCATCATAAGTCAGTGCCCGGCCCGCTTCTGTCAGCGCCCGCATGGTCAGTAACATCCGCTGCACGTCCCCGTGACGGATAATCGGTCCGGCTTCATCAAAGCCTGCCGCCCGGCCCTGCACACGCTCCCTGGAAAATTCTACCGCATGCTGATATGCCCGCTCAGCAATCGCAACGCCCTGCAAACCTACCGCTAACCTGGCGTTGTTCATCATTTTAAACATGCAGGCCAGACCCTGGTTTTCTTTCCCCACCAGATAACCAATGGCGCCGCCGTTATCACCATAGGACATCACACAGGTCGGGCTGGCGTGAATTCCCAACTTATGTTCCAGAGATACCACCTGGCAATCGTTACGGGTACCGGGATTTCCCGCAGCATCCGGCAAAAACTTGGGCACCAGAAACAAAGAAATCCCCTTAACCCCCGAAGGCGCATCCGGCAGACGGGCCAGCACCAGATGAACGATATTTTCCGCCATGTCGTGCTCACCCCAGGTAATAAAGATCTTTTGCCCGCTGATCAGGTAGTGATCTCCGTTCGGCTCCGCTTTCGTGCGGATAACTGACAGATCCGAACCGGCAGCAGGCTCCGTCAGATTCATCGTACCGGTCCATTCTCCGCTGATCAGCTTTGGCAGATACGCCTTTTGCAGCGCATCACTGGCGCTGCATGCCAGTGCTTCCACTGCTCCCTGGGTCAGCAACGGACACAGCCCCCAGGACATATTCGCCGCTTGCCACATTTCCATAACTGCAATGGACAACACATATGGCAACCCCTGGCCACCGTGCTCAGGTTCAAACTGCAACGATCCCCAGCCACCTTCTATAAATGCCTGATAAGCATCGCGAAACCCTGCGGCGGTCAGCACTTCACTTCCCTGTTGCTGCAAACCTTGCTGATCGCCACTGGCATTCAGGGGGGACAACACTTCACCGGCAATCCTGCCAGCTTCTTCAAGAATTGCAGATACCATATCGTTGCTGGCATCTTCAAACTGAGGTAACTGTGCCAGTTGCTGTAAACCCGCTGAATGTTTCAGGGTGAAGCGCATATCCGCAACCGGTGCTCTGTATTCCGCCATAACTTATTCCACTCTCTGTCTGTGCAGCCCCAACCGCGGGACTTTTTTATATCAGGAAGCCGTGTATTTTCTGTTCTGATCTTCGCTAAGGGACAAAAGCATGTTTTACTTAACACCCTGACGATCAGTGCGCCCATCATTTTATAAGGGTTTTCACTTATATTTCCAGTATAAGATTGCCTGTCAGTTAAAAACTGTTCTGAAAACGGTTTATACGACAGCCTGATGCCTGATTCTGAAGTAAGTTTGCAGCCCGGATACGTCATCCCCCGTGCTGCGCAATACGATTGCAGACAAGAGGAAAATGTATGCAAGATTTACACGGCTACTATCTGGAAGATCTGGAAGTAGGCATGAGCGATTCCTACGAAAAAACCATCAGCGAAGCCGATGTTAACCTGTTTGCTGAACTGTCCGGTGATACCAACCCGGTTCACCTTAACGAGGAATACGCCGCAGCAACCCCCTTTAAACAACGGATTGTTCACGGCATGTTTTGCGGCGCACTGATTTCCACAGTCGCCGGCACCAAACTGCCAGGGCCCGGCTGTATCTATCTGGATCAGCAAATTAAATTTAAAGCACCGGTGCTGATTGGCGATACCGCTAAAGCAACCGGTACCATTGAAGAAATTGATCTGCGCCGTCGTCGCATCAAGATGCGTACAGACGTTCACGTAGGCGAGAAACTGGTTGCGACCGGATATGCCACCCTGATGGTCGACAAACGCGGTTAAACACTTGTGAAGTACTGTGTCTCCAGGCAACAAAAAACCGGCATTTGCCGGTTTTTTTATTGCAGCAGGTCAGGCTAACGAAGCCGGTCAACCTGTTCCATGGAGAAAGTCATTCCGCTGTTGTTACCCCAGGCGTTGGAGATATAGGTCAGAATATCGGCCAGCTCCATACCGGTTACAGAATGAGAAAACCCGGGCATTGTGCCTTTTCCTTCCAGTACGAGCTCAATCAGGGGATCTACTTCATGACTGACAAAGGCGTTATCTTTCAGTGCAGGCGCCCCTACACTGACTTGCCCTTCACCCGTTCCCATATGGCAGGCGGCACAGGTTCGTTTATAAAACTTTTGCCCGCGATCAAGACGCAACAGATCAGCATCAGACCACTGTTTATCTGAAGTATTCCACTGTTCAGCCAGTGCGCTGATATCCGGCTCACCACCAGGCATACCGTCACAGCCAGACAGCAGCACCGAGACACCTAAAACACCGGCAGCAATTACAGAACGCATACTTACTTCACCATCTGGCTGGAAAAGTCGAGCATCCGTTGCAATGGCCGGCGGGCATCATCCAGTAACGCGTCATCGACGATCACTTCATCGCTACCGTTTTCCAGTGCGCTAAGGACATTTTCCAGACCGTTCATCGCCATCCACGGGCAGTGCGCACAGCTTCGGCAAGTTGCACCTGAACCACCGGTAGGCGCTTCGATAAATTCTTTATCCGGTGCAGCCTGGCGCATTTTATAGAAAATGGCCTTATCGGTCGCAACGATAAACTGCTTATTCGGCAGGTCACGGGCGGCGTTGATAATCTGGGTGGTTGATCCCACCACATCAGCAATCTGCACCACCGGGTCCGGTGATTCCGGGTGAACCAGCACGGCGGCATCCGGATACACCTGTTTCATGTCCAGCAGGCGCTGCGCTTTAAATTCTTCATGAACAATGCAGGATGAATCCCACATCAGCATTTCAATGCCGGTTTGCTTCTGAACATATTCCCCCAGATGCTTATCCGGCGCCCAGATCACTTTTTTACCCTGATCGGCCAGATGCTCAACAACCTTGAGAGCGATGCCTGAGGTTACTACCCAGTCAGCACGGGCTTTAACGGCAGCAGATGTGTTCGCATATACCACCACTTCATGATCAGGATGGGCATCACAAAACGCAGCAAATTCTTTTTCCGGGCACCCCAGGTCAAGTGAACATGTCGCTTCCAGAGTTGGCATCAGAACACGTTTTTCAGGGTTGAGAATTTTGGCTGTTTCCCCCATGAAACGCACCCCGGCAACTACCAGAGTTTTCGCCGGATGCTGGTTACCAAACCGCGCCATTTCCAATGAGTCAGACACGCAACCACCGGTTTCATCCGCCAGCTCCTGTAAGACTTCCTCGGTGTAATAATGGGCGACCAGACAGGCGTCTTTTTCAATCAGCAACTGCTTAATGCGCTGCTTGTATGCTTCGCGTTCGGCCTGATCAACATCAACCGGCAAACGTTCCCGTGCAAGGTGTTCCTGGACCAGAATGCGGTCATCTAATTCGTGTTTCGTTAGCATTGTGTAGATCTTGTCATCAACACAGCGTTTACGCTGTAAGTGGGGGTCGTTTTCTTAAGGTGCGGAGTATAACACTGTTGCCGGTGCTTTTGGCATCACCGGCAAACACCCTTGCTGAAAGCCTATGACTGGTAGCGTGTAGGGTCAGCCACGCCTGCATCGGCAAAGCCTTTGGCACGAATCCGGCAGCTGTCACATTCGCGGCAGGCACGGCCTTCATCATCCGCCTGATAACAGGAAACACTCAGGCCATAATCCACACCCAGACGGTTACCTTCAGCAATGATTTCAGACTTGGTCAGATCAATCAGCGGTGTCAGGATTTTTATGCCATCGCCTTCAACACCGGCTTTGGTGGCAAGATTGGCCATTGTTTCAAATGCGGCCACATATTCGGGCCGGCAATCAGGATAACCGGAGTAATCCACGGCGTTAACACCGATAGAAATGTACCTGGCTTCCAACACTTCTGCCCAGGCCAGCGCCAGCGACATAAATACAGTATTACGCGCAGGCACATAGGTAACAGGAATGCCTTCTTCTTCTTCAACCGGCATATCAATGCTGTCATCTGTCAGCGCTGAACCACCGAAATCTTCCAGATGCAAGCGAACAACCTTATGATCTGCCACGTTCATATCTGCAGCAATTTGCTTCGCTGCATTCAGCTCGGTCTGAGAACGCTGACCATAATCAAAGCTCAGCACATAACATTCATAACCGGCTTCCTGAGCCATTGCCAGTGCGGTCACGGAGTCCAGACCGCCTGATAAAAGCACTACGGCCTTTTTCGGAGAAGTATTCATCATTATCTGTCACTGGCAGCCAATTCTGACTGCCATCATTGGAGTTGTTACTTAAGCTGATCCTGTGCCAGATTGGCAGCAGAAGATCCGGGATACTGAGCAACGGTCTGCTCAAAATACGACTTAGCTTTCGCGGCATCACCCAGCTGCTTATGAATCACGCCGAGTTTATAACTGGCATCTGCGGCTTTACGGTGCTTTGCAAAATTATCCATAACATAACGGAAAGCCTGCTGCGCCGGCTCGATATTTTGCTGTGCCAAGTTAACCTCTCCAAGCCAGTAATAGGCATTAGCCAACCGGGGACTTGAAGGATAATTACTGATGAAAGAATCAAAAGCGGTTAACGCTGCACCGTAATCTTTCTGGCGCACCAGCGCGAAAGCGGCCTGATAGGCTTCAACATCGGTAATCTGAGTTGAGGATGCCGGTGCGGCTGAGTCGGTAGCAGCAGTATCGGCTGCAGTACTGTCACCTGCCGGTGCAGTTGTGCCGTTCGCTACAGTCCCCTGCTGGGCAGCAGAAATACGCCGGTCAAGATCACGATAACGGTCACGGGAATCCCGTTCCATCTTCTTAATCTGATATTGCTGCTTTTCAACCATGCCCCGTAAAGACTGAACTTCACGTTGCAGTTGCTCAAGCAGTTGAAGGATGTCGCCACTGGCGGCGCCACCCTGAGAGAAATTGTTACCCGCCCCTTCTGACACCTGCAACTCAATCACTTGCGGTTCGGGACTGGCAGCGTAAGCGCCGGTGCTTGCAAGCACCAGCGCCATAGCAGTAACAGAACATGCTTTAATCATGTGTTATTGCTTACCTACGCTTAGTAAGTCAGAACAGCACGACGGTTCTGAGCCCATGCAGATGGGTTGTTACCCACAACTGCTGGCTTTTCTTCACCGTAGCTGATGACTTCGATCTGGCTGCTGGATACACCATTGATGGTCAGAACGCGTGCAGCTGCTTTAGCACGCTTCTCACCCAGAGCAATGTTGTATTCACGGGTACCACGATCATCCGCATGACCTGCCAGTGTTACTTTTGCAGACGGGTTAGACGCCAGGTATTTAGCGTGACCGCGCAGTGCAGCAACAGCTTCAGGCTTCAGTGTGTACTGATCGAAGTCGAAGTAGAACGTGTTATCCAGGCTCTTAACCTGATCCATTGCATTACCGGAAACACTGCCTGAAGTAGTGCCGGTAGTAGACGTAGTGCTGGTATCGCCAGCCGCGCCTTCAGTAGTATTCTGAGATGTGGTGCTACAACCGGCAGCCCATACCACGGTCAGCGCTAAAGCAACTGCTTTGCTGATATTCTTAGCTTGCATTGACGACTCCTAAAGTTTTCTAACTGGTTCAAAATGAACCGAAAATTAATGCAACGTGTGGTTGCTAAATTAAAGCTTGCCAGCCATGAATGCAATAGCCTTGCCCCAACTACACTGGCTTTACGCAAGTCCTGCGTGGCATTTTGCGACGATCATCTGGAATTTGGCATGATCTTTTCCGCATTAAGCACAGAACTGCATATTCTAAGTGGTTCCTGTAAGAGATCAATAGTCAGACAACCCTTTATTAATGTTCTCTGTCAACTGCTTACGGGAAACCCGAATGGCTGCCCGCCGGGCAGGCAGCCTATTTAAAACGCATCAGTTAAGAAACGGCGACCACGCCGGTTCACGGACATCACCGCGATCCGATGGCAGACGGTACTTAACGTTACCGTCCAGGGACACCGCCCCTAACACACCCCGGCCGCCGGCCTGGGTTGCGTACATCACAATGCTGCCGTTTGGTGCAATCGTCGGTGATTCATCCATCGCTGTCTGAGTCAGCAAATCCAGACGACCGGTCTGCAGATCCTGAACAGCAATGTGGAATGAACCGCCCTGCTGATGCACCATGGTCAGATAACGACCGTCCTGGGTCAGGCGACCACGGGCATTGTAGTTCCCTTCAAACGTCAGGCGGGTAATATCACCGCTTGGTAAATACACCTGATAAATCTGTGGCTGGCCACCCCGGTCAGACGTGAAGATCAGTGATTGACCATCAGGTGTCCAGGAAGGTTCAGTATCAATTCCAAAATGATGTGTTACACGGTTTAAACGACGCTGTACCAGATCCAGAACATAGACCTCAGGGTTACCATCCTTCGACAAAACCAGCGCCAATTTATTACCGTCCGGTGACCAGGCAGGCGCACCGTTCAGGCCGGAGAACGACTGCACCTTCTCGCGGCGACCGGAAGACAGGTACTGAATGTAAATAGCCGGACGTCCCGTCTCAAAAGACACGTATGCCAGCTTGGTGCCGTCACGGGACCAGGTGGGCGACATAATCGGCTCATCAGACTGAAGAATAGTCTGCGCGCCATAACCGTCTGCATCAGCCATCTGCAGCTTAAAGTCATACACACCGGAACGGACCAGATCTGCCGTCACATATACAATACGGGTTGAAAATGCACCGCGGATACCGGTCAGGCTTTCATAAATCTTGTCACTGATATAGTGCGCTACCGCTCTAAGATTCGAGAAGTTAGCATTGACCACTTCCCCTAAAATGCGCTCTTCTTTAAGCACATCAAACATTTCGACAGCGACTTCAAGACTACCGTCTACCTGTGGACTGATCCGGCCAATGACCAGAAAATCCGTCCCGGAGACACGCCAGTCACGGAAGAACACCCCAGAGCGCTCCGAGGGAAAACTGAGCATATTGTCCTGAGACATCAGCGAGAACAGGCCAGTAGTTTTCAGATCATTGGTGACAATTTCTGCGATATCCTGCGGTAACGCCGTGGTTCCGCTCCAGGCGAAAGGCACCACCGCCACAGGGGTTGGCTCATCGACCCCTTCGGTAATTTCAATGGTTAATTCAGCCCTGGCGAGTAAGCTGAAAAAAAGCACGCATAACACGATTGCGCCGGACAACATTCTGCTCATTGACGAAGATCTCCAGGATTAAATAACAATTCAAATTTTCTAAACTTCCGGTCGAATAACGCAGGCGGCATATCCTGCAACTGATCAAACCGCTCCACACGCTTCACCGCCCGGATAGCACTTTCATCAAACAGCGCATTACCACTGGAACGCTTCACATAGACGTTATCGACCTCCCCGGTGGGGAAGAGATGAATCGTCAATGTAACCTTCATACCGTTTCGGGCACTCGGCGGACGGCTCCAGCGACGCTCAATCTCACTTCTGATGTAACCAGTATAACTATTGACGCTGGCTTCATCGGCCATTTCCTGAGCGATACGTTCTTCTTCAGCTATTTCCGCGTCCAGTGCAGCCTGTAATTCTTGTTCCCGCTTACGTGCAGCTTCTTTTTTAGCCTGTTCGGCTTTCTTACGCTCGGCTTCTTTCTTACGCTTCGCTTCTTCAGCCTTCTTGCGCTCAGCCTCTTTCTTACGCTTCGCTTCTTCAGCCTTCTTGCGCTCAGCCTCTTTCTTACGCTTAGCCTCTTCAGCCTTCTTACGTTCTGCTTCTTTCTTACGCTTAGCGTCTTCGGCCTTCTTGCGCTCTGCTTCTTGCTTACGTTTTGCTTCTTCTGCTTTCTTCTGCTCAGCTAACTTTTTAGCCTGCTCAGCCTTTTTACGTTCCGCTTCCTGTTTTGCCTGCTCAGCCTTCTTACGCTCTGCTTCCTGCTTCGCCGCTTCAGCCTTCTTACGTTCTGCTTCCTGCTTAACTTCTTCAGCCTTCTTACGTTCTGCTTCCTGCTTCGCTTCTTCAGCCTTTTGGCGCTCCGCTTCTTTCTTAGCCTCTTCCGCTTTTTTCTGCTCAGCCTGCTCCTTTTTCAGTGCTTCAGCTTTTTTGCGGGCCTCTTCTCTTTTCTTCGCCTGCTCTTTTGATGCCTGACTTTTTGATGACAGGTCAACAATGCTTGCCTGCACATGGCGCGGAGTAACCTTACGCTCGTCATCCGCATGGCCAAACCATGAATTGAACAACAGCGTCAGCACAACCGCATGCAGTGATACAGCGAGAAATGTAGGAATGATATAAGATCGGGAATTCACAGTTGCGTTACTCAGTCACCAGCCCAACACTCGGGGCGCCGGCCTGTTGCAGCAATGTCATCAGCATCACAACGGCTTCATAATCGACACCCTTATCACCTCTGACCAGCAAAAGCTTCTTTGGGTTCGTTGCCAGCACTTTGCTGACCCGGTCGAACACTACATCTTCTGTTACAGGCTCTGCAGGGTCGCCACCAATATCGATATAGTAATTACCGTCTTTATCGACGGTTACGATGACCGGTTCATTATCCTGAGTATCAACCGGATCGGCACCCGCCTGTGGCAGCTCAACATTCACTCCCTGGGTAAGCATCGGCGCTGTGATCATAAAGATAACCAGCAGCACCATCATTACATCAATGTATGGAACAACATTGATCTCTGCATTCAGCTTACGGGATTTTTTCTGGCGTCTGATCATAACATCAACCGTTTATTGTCCGGCGTGAGCACGGCGGTGCAGCACACTGGAAAACTCATCCGCAAAGGTTTCATAGCTGTTCATCAGTGTTTCCGTCTGAGCGGAATAACGGTTATAAGCAATAACGGCCGGAATCGCAGCAAACAGACCGATTGCCGTTGCAATCAGTGCCTCGGAAATACCCGGCGCAACTGAAGCCAGCGTTGCCTGATGCACATTCGCCAGCCCCCGAAAAGAGTTCATGATCCCCCACACGGTACCAAACAGGCCGATATACGGGCTGGTAGAACCAACAGTGGCGAGGAATGGCAGGTGAGTTTCCAGCCGTTCTTCTTCGCGGGCCAGTGCAACGCGCATACTACGCTGGGCACCATCCATCACGGCATCAGCGTCCACACCAGGCTGCTGATTTAAACGGGTAAATTCTTTAATCCCGGCACGGAAAATATTCTCAGCGCCGTTATCAGCATCCGGCGAATGATTCACTTCCCGGAACAGCTGACTTAAATCCATCCCGGACCAAAAACGGTCTTCAAAATAACGTAATTTCTGTTTCGCCTGGCGTAAAACAGCATGGCGCTGAAATATCATTACCCAGGAAACGACCGATGCAAGTAACAGCAGCAACATCACCAGCTGAACAACAACGCTGGCATTTACCACCAGACTCCAGATCGACATTTTATCCGGCACAGTCTGAACCTCTTCCGTTTATACAAAAAAAATTATTTAGCATGAGATAGTAGCCGGATAAAGAAGTAAAATCTTTATTTTTTTACAAAATTCAATTATTTGGCTACTGATCTGGCAGGCAGTTTTCAGGCGGGCTTTGAGGGCTGATATTCACTGTATTTTACAGTTAAGCAGCAGACACCTTCTTTTTTTCAGGTAATTTTCAGTGTACTGAAATAAGCTCGCTCGACGTCCCGGTGTCTGACTAACCTGCCGGCATCAGGTCTTTCTCAATGCTGGCCATGAAAGAGACAGCAAGGGTGTCAGGAAGTTTATTTTTTCCATAAAAAAACCGGGTAAAAAACCCGGTTTTTTTTCCTGCGATGAAAACAGCGCTGCTCAGCACTCGTAATTAGACTGACAACTAATACACAACACTGCGACAGGATTCGCTTTAAGACGATTGAGTTCAATCATTTCTCCGCAGGTTTCACACTCACCATAAAGCCCTTTATCCAGGCGTTTTAAGGCATGCTCCGCAGAACGCACTTCCCCTTCCAATTGCTGAATATGCCCAAGTAACTGCACCCGCCGGGCACTGTCATTTGCCTGTTCAGCACTGTCTACCGGCTGCGTCATATTAACCAGCGCCAGCTCAGCCCTTTGCTGCTCACGTGCCTGCGCCAGATCTTCACGCAACTGATCAATTAACTGGCAAATATCTTTTCTAAGATCAGCTAACTGGGACTGCGACAATTCACAGCGTCTCATCACATCTTTACTCCGGATCCTTCGTATCATTTCGGTGGTGCGCCCCTGGCCTTCTATGGCCCGCTGGCAATATGCACCACCCTGTTCGGTTAAGATGTAATATTAAACTGTCACAAAAAACACACCATGACGCACGTCAATCGCGTTTAGGTAATTCCAGTCCGAAGTGCTCATATGCATGGTCAGTGACCACCCGACCACGGGGAGTACGCATCATATAGCCCTGCTGAATCAGATAAGGTTCCAGTACGTCTTCTATGGTGTCCCGCTCTTCACTGATAGCGGCAGCAAGGTTATCCACCCCAACCGGACCGCCCCCAAACTTCTCGATCATCGCCAGTAATAGCCGACGGTCCATATGATCAAATCCGCGGGCATCCACATTCAGCATATTCAGGGCAAGATCCGCCATTTCACGGGTAATCTCACCGTTACCGCGAACCTCAGCAAAATCCCGGGCACGGCGAAGCAAACGGTTTGCAATCCGAGGAGTTCCCCGTGAACGGCGCGCCACTTCAATCGCCCCTTCGTGTTCAATCGTACAGCCGGACAAACGGGCAGACCGTTCAACAATGCTGGTCAGATCATCAATATTATAGAATTCGAGCCGCTGCACGATGCCAAAACGGTCACGCAGAGGCGATGTCAGCAAACCGGCCCGGGTGGTCGCTCCTACCAAGGTAAACGGCGGCAACTCAAGCTTTATTGACCGGGCTGCAGGCCCTTCGCCTATCATAATATCCAGCTGATAATCTTCCATCGCCGGATACAGCACTTCTTCCACCGACGCACTCAGCCGGTGAATCTCGTCGATAAACAGCACATCACCCGGCTCAAGATTGGTCAGCATCGCTGCCAGGTCACCAGCCTTCTCCAGCACAGGACCTGAAGTCGTTTTAATGTCGCTGCCCATTTCACTGGCAATGATATTCGCCAGAGTAGTTTTACCCAGCCCCGGCGGACCGAATACAAGAGTATGGTCCAGCGCTTCGCCACGTTTTTTTGCCGCACCGATGAATATCTCCATCTGCTCGCGTACGACCGGCTGACCTACATAGTCCTCCAGCGTCTTGGGACGAATTGCTCTGTCCTGTACTTCTTCTGCGGCCGGTACCGACACCGGTGACACAAAACGATCTGCTTCGATCATCAGTTAACCCTTATCTCAGTTATCCCTGCACCATACTTTTCAGCGCAGCACGGATCAAGGATTCGCTGCTGGCACCTGGCTCCAGCCCTTTTTCTGCAGCCGTAATCGCCTTCGTTGCCTGTACAGGCTTATAGCCCAGCGCAACCAGCGCGCTTTCAGCTTCAGCCCGGTTATCAGCAACCGGCGGCGCTTCACCGAAATCATCGGTCAGGGTGAAATCAGCTACATCATCCACCTGGAAGTCTTTAATCTTATCCTTCATTTCAATCAGCAGGCGTTCTGCAGTTTTCTTGCCGACACCCGGCAACCGCACCAGCGCAGCAGTGTCTTCAAATTGCACACTCTGCACAAATTCAGACACGCTGATGCCGGACAAAATCGTCAGCGCCAGCTTAGGACCAACACCATTAACCTTAATAAGCGTACGAAACAGCGAACGCTCCTGGCGGTCATAAAAGCCATACAGCAACTGCGCATCTTCGCGCACCACCATGTGAGTGAATAACACCACCGTTTGCCCGACGCCCGGCAAACGGTAAAAGGTATTCATTGAAGCATCCACTTCGTACCCGACTCCGTTGACATCCAGCACCAGCTGCGGTGGAACCTTTTCCAGTAACTCACCTTTAAGACGACCTATCACGTATTGTTTCCTTCACTAATAGAGGCTGCCTGACAACCTGAAATACTAACCCCGTTCTTTATCGTCGCGACGTTCCAGCTTATGACCGGCCACGATAAATTCCGGCAGACAGATATCACCAAATACGGCTGCCATACGGATAATAAAAATAATTGAAATGGATAATGCCACCAGAACCACCGGATGCATCGAACCGTCCAGCCAGACGTAGAGCACCGCACCAATGATTGAGCAGGTGGCATACAGTTCACCATGCCGGTGCAGGATCAGCGGAATCTGACGGGTCAGTACGTCCCGAACCATACCGCCGGCACAACCGGTAACCATTGCCATCATAACGACAATAATGGCTGGCAACTCAAGGCTGATGGCCTTTTGCGCCCCAAGTACAGTGAACAGCGCCATTCCCAGTGCATCGAGAATGATCAGTAATCGGCGCGGATACCGCAGATAACGGCACACCCAGAATGCTCCAATCGCTGAAATCACCGCTGTCCATATATAGGTATCATTCTGAATCCACAGCAGCGGATGAATATCCAGCGTCAGATCCCGAATCGTACCGCCACCCAGCGAAGTAACGATAGCCAGCACCACCACACCCAGAATGTCCATATGCTTACCCTGAGCAGCCAGCGCACCGGTAATTGCAAACACAGCAACACCCACAAGCTCTGTTATATAGACAAACTCAGACAATGTGAAAAACAGGTTCATTTTAAAATCAGCGGTCCAGCCAAACTCATCACTTAACATAAACGTCCCCGGCGACTGCCTTTAGCACCCGCCATCGCAATCAGGCTGGTACGGGTATGGGCATGACACAACGCAATGGCCAGCGCATCTGCCGCATCTGCCTGAGGTAAGCCCGGTAACTTAAGGATGGACATCACCATATGCTGTACCTGTGACTTATCCGCCGAACCTTTCCCTACTACAGCTTGCTTAACCTTCCGGGCTGCATATTCAGCCACCGGCAGACTCTGATTCGTACCGGCCACAATTGCCACGCCCCGGGCCTGACCCAGCTTAAGCGCAGAGTCGGCATTACGGGCCATAAACACCTGCTCAATGGCCATTTCCTGCGGGCAATAATGCTCTATTATCTCGGTAACCCCGGCATAGACTTGCTGCAGCCGCTCAGGCAGCTCATCCCCCTTAATCCGGATACAGCCGCTGGCAACATATTCGTTCTTACTGCCAACGGCGTTGATAATGCCGTAACCGGTTATCCGTGAACCCGGATCAATTCCTAAAATCAGCATGACGTTTCGAGACATCTCCGGTTATCAAAAAAGCTGGATAAATACACTGTATTTTTATACATACTATCATTGCTTCAGCCAGGCATCTACGTGCAAAAGGCATAAAAAAACCGGGATATAAATCCCGGTTTTATTTTCGCATCACTTTCACGCTACAGTTCAGCATTATTCTGATCTGAGTAACGCATCGCATCCGGATAAGTGATCCGAATAAGGCTCACCGCCGCAAAATCCGGCGGTAAACAAAGGTTCAGCTTAAGCTTCTTTCTGACGCAGTTTGATGTGCAATTCACGCAGCTGCGCTGAACTTACCTGCCCCGGTGCTTCTGTCAGCGGACAGGAAGCACTCTGGGTTTTAGGGAAGGCAATTACTTCACGGATAGAGTCCGTGCCAGTCATCAACATGATCAGACGGTCAAGACCGAATGCCAGACCACCGTGCGGTGGTGCACCGTACTTCAGCGCATTCAGCAGGAAGCCAAACTTGTCTTCCGCTTCTTCATCAGAAATACCCAGCACTTCCAGTACAGTCGCCTGCATTTCCTGATCGTGGATACGAACCGAACCACCGCCCAGCTCACAACCGTTCAGTACCATGTCATATGCACGGGACAGCGCGGTCAGCGGGCTGGCTTTCAGCTCTTCAGCTGAACAGCTTGGTGCAGTGAACGGGTGATGCAGCGCCGTCAGACCGCCTTCAGACGTTTCTTCAAACATCGGGAAGTCAACAACCCACAGCGGTGCCCACTCACGCTCGCTCATATTCAGATCTTCACCGACCTTAATACGCAGCGCACCCAGTGCTTCACTCACAACTTTCTCTTTATCGGCACCGAAGAATACGATATCGCCATTCTGAGCGCCCAGACGTTCCATGATCTGCATAGCAACTTCTGCACCCAGGAATTTAACGATCGGAGACTGCAGGCCTTCTTCACCCTTCTCCAGTTCGTTAACCTTGATCCACGCCAGACCTTTAGCACCGTAAATGCTAACGAACTTAGTGTACTCATCAATGTTCTTACGGGTCAGCTGTGCACCACCCGGTACTTTCAGCGCAGCAACGCGGCCTTTAGGATCTTTTGCAGGGCCGGCGAATACTTTAAATTCGATCTCAGCCATCAGGTCAGCAACATCAACCAGCTCCATCGGGAAGCGCAGATCCGGCTTATCAGAACCGTACTTCTGCATCGCTTCAGAGAACGGCATCCGTGGGAACTCACCCAGATCGATACCTTTCAGCTCCAGGAACAGTTTACGGACCATGGCTTCTGTCATACCCATGATCGCTTCTTCATCCATAAAGGAGGTTTCAATATCGATCTGGGTAAATTCAGGCTGACGGTCAGCACGCAGATCTTCGTCACGGAAGCAGCGGGCGATCTGGTAGTAACGGTCAAAACCGGACACCATCAGCAGCTGCTTGAACAACTGAGGCGACTGTGGCAGTGCGAAAAACTGACCTTCATGAACACGGCTTGGCACCAGATAGTCACGGGCACCTTCCGGCGTTGCACGGTTCAGAATCGGCGTTTCGATATCCAGGAAGCCGTTATCATCCAGGTAGTTACGGATCTCATTCGTTACCTTAGAACGGAAACGCAGCTTTTCCTGCATTTCAGGACGGCGAAGGTCAACATAACGGTGGCGCAGACGCACGTCTTCACCTACCTGCTGATGCTCATCCAGCTGGAACGGAGGTGTTTCAGACTTATTCAGAACAACCAGCTCTTTACCCAGCACTTCGATTTCGCCGGTAGGCATATCGGAATTAGTGGTACCTTCAGGACGGGCACGGACAGTACCGCGTACTTCGATGACATATTCATTACGCACGCTGTCGGCCAGAGCAAAGCTTTCTTCACGGTCAGGGTCAAAAACTACCTGGGTAATACCTTCGCGGTCACGAACATCCAGGAAGATTACACCACCGTGGTCACGGCGACGATGCACCCAGCCGTTCAGGACGATGTCTTCGCCGATATGAGTTGTATTTAGTTCGCCGCAATAATGGCTGCGCATAATTACCAGTTCCTGTTATTAATCAGTTGTTCACTCACAGCCGCCCTGCCGGCCAGCTGCTGAATAGTTCAGATTGCCGCAGCAATCACACGTCAGGTATCAGCTACCTGCACCGGAGGAGTTATCCCCCGCTATGTTTTTCTTCTTGCCGGTTTTGAAATCAGTTTCATACCAGCCACTGCCAGACAAACGGAAACCCGGCGCAGAGACTTTCTTTTCAACATTCTCTGCATTACAGGCCAGACAGGCCGGAGGCGGCGCATCAGACTTCATTACTAACTTTTCAAATTCATGACCGCATTCACGGCAGGCAAAATCAAAAATAGGCATCGGTTAAATCACTTCTTTATGCTTATTCCGGCAAGGATCGCCAATAAAAAGACGCAAATTATACCTGAATTTCTACAGCCTGACAGGGGCTGAGACGGAAATATCCACACCCTGACACCTGGCGTTTTTTAACCGGCCAAAACGACTGTTAAGCACTTTAACGTCTTACCGGGTCCACAACGCAAAAAAGGCAGCCGAAGCTGCCTTTATTATCACAAAGAAACCTGTCGGAAATTTATTCCCAACCGGTCACTTCACGCAGGCCGTCTGCAATCTGCGCCAGAGAGCGAACGGTTTTAACGCCCGCTGCTTCCAGTGCTGCAAACTTCTCATCAGCAGTACCTTTACCGCCGGAGATAATTGCACCGGCATGACCCATACGCTTACCTGCAGGTGCAGTTACACCGGCAATGTAAGACACAACAGGCTTAGTCACGTTTGCCTTAATGTATGCAGCCGCTTCTTCTTCAGCAGAACCGCCGATTTCACCGATCATAACGATGGCTTCAGTCTGCGGATCATTCTGGAACATTTCCAGAATATCGATGAAGTTAGAACCCGGAATCGGGTCACCGCCGATACCTACACAGGTAGACTGACCAAAACCGGCATCAGTTGTCTGCTTAACCGCTTCATAGGTCAGTGTACCTGAACGGGAAACGATACCGACTTTACCCGGCAGGTGAATGTGGCCCGGCATGATACCGATCTTACATTCACCCGGCGTGATAACACCCGGACAGTTAGGGCCGATAAGACGTACGCCCAGCTCGTCACACTTAACTTTACACTCCAGCATATCCATAACCGGGATGTGCTCAGTGATACATACGATCAGCTCGATACCTGCATTCGCCGCTTCCAGGATAGAATCCTTACAGAATGGCGCCGGTACGTAGATAACAGATGCAGTAGCACCGGTTTCAGCAACCGCTTCAGATACAGTATTAAATACAGGCAGACCCAGGTGCTCAGTACCGCCTTTGCCTGGCGTTACACCGCCAACCATTTTAGTACCGTAAGCAATCGCCTGTTCAGAATGGAAGGTACCCTGGCCACCGGTGAAACCCTGACAGATCACCTTAGTGTCTTTGTTAATTAAAACCGCCATGATTATTTACCCTCCGCTGCTTTTACCGCTTGCTCAGCAGCGTCTGTCAGACTGGTCGCTGCAATGATATCCAGACCGGATTCAGAAAGCAGTTTAGAACCCAGTTCCGCATTGTTACCTTCCAGACGTACCACAACAGGCACCTCTACACCGACTTCTTTAACCGCGCCGATGATACCTTCAGCAATCAGGTCGCAACGTACGATACCGCCGAAGATGTTAACCAGAACCGCTTTAACTTTAGAATCTTCCAGAATGATCTTGAACGCTTCGGTTACACGCTCTTTAGTCGCGCCGCCACCTACGTCCAGGAAGTTAGCCGGGAAGCCACCGTGCAGGGAAACGATATCCATCGTGCCCATTGCCAGGCCTGCACCGTTAACCATGCAGCCAATGCTGCCGTCCAGCGCAACGTAGTTCAGATCCCACTCAGCCGCGCGTGCTTCACGCTCGTCTTCCTGGCTGGGATCTTCCATTGCCTGCAGATCTTTGTGACGGTAAACCGCGTTACCATCGATCGCTACTTTAGCGTCCAGACAGTGCAGGTCACCGGCTTCGGTGATTACCAGCGGGTTGATTTCCAGCAGCGCCAGGTCTTTTTCCTGGAACATTTTCGCCAGACCCATGAAGATCTGAGTGAACTGCTTAATCTGCACACCTTCCAGACCCAGCTTGAATGCCAGCTCACGGCCCTGGTAAGGCTGCGCACCGGTCAGCGGATCAATGGTCGCTTTAAGGATTTTTTCTGGTGTTTCTTCCGCAACTGTCTCAATTTCCACACCACCTTCAGTAGATGCCATGAAAACGATACGACGAGAAGAACGGTCAACTACCGCACCCAGATACAGCTCATTGGCGATATCGGTGCAGTCTTCTACCAGAATTTTAGATACAGGCTGACCATTAGCGTCAGTCTGATAGGTCACCAGGTTTTTACCCAACCACTTAGCGGCAAATTCAGACGCTTCAGCAGGAGAGTCAACCAGCTGTACACCGCCAGCCTTACCACGGCCACCGGCATGCACTTGGGTTTTAACAACCCACTTGCTACCACCAATTTTTTCAGCTGCTTCAGCAGCCGCTTCCGGGGTATCTACAGCGTATCCCTTGGATACCGGCAGACCATATTCGGCAAACAGTTGTTTGCCCTGGTACTCATGAAGATTCATGCTCTAATCCGTCGTTTTTACTTTTGAGGTCTCTGTACTCAATGGGGAGAGGCCACTGATATACAGCCCAAAGGTTGCAAACACCTCAGTGACTGCCAATACGGCAACACCGGGCATAAACAACGATAATCAACCGGGGTCTCCGGTTGAAATCTAAAACTATAAAGCCCCTGCACAGAGTACAGGGGCTTTTTATTACTTACGCTTGCGGCGGTTTGCCATGTGGATTGCGTGACCATCCACTGCAAGTGCTGCTTCATGCACTGCTTCACTCACTGTCGGGTGAGCGAATACAGTCAGCTGCAGATCTTCTGCAGTTGAAGAGAACTCCATTGCAATTGCTGCCTGAGCAATCAGCTCAGACGCAATACCACCCACCATATGCACGCCCAGGATGCGGTCGGTTTCAGCATCAGCGATCATCTTCACAAAGCCGTCGGTATCGTTAGCAGCCATGGCACGGCCAGACGCTGCAAACGGGAATTTACCCACTTTAATGTCAACACCTTCCGCTTTCAGTTCCTGTTCGGTCTTACCGACCCAGGCCAGCTCAGGGTGAGTGTAGATGATGCTTGGAATCACATCGTAGTTCATCTGTGCGTGGTGGCCGGCAATGATGTCCGCAACCATGATGCCTTCTTCAGATGCTTTGTGCGCCAGCATCGGACCGCGTACAGAGTCACCGATCGCGTAAACACCAGGCGCTTCAGTACGGCACTGACCATCAACGAAGATAAAGCCGCGCTCGTCCAGCTTAACACCGGAATCATCCGCCAGCAGACCGTTTGTCTGAGGACGGCGACCAACCGCTACGATCAGCTTATCAACAACCAGCTCCTGGTCACCGTTAGCATCGGAGTACTTAACCTTAACTTCTTTGCCGTCAATGATTTCAGTACCGGTGCAACGTGCGCCCAGCTTAATGTCCAGCTTCTGCTTCTTGTAAAGCTTAGCGGCTTCTTTAGCCACGTCTTTATCAGCCATTGCCAGGAAGCTGTCCATGGCTTCAAGTACTGTTACTTCAGTACCCAGACGCGCCCATACGGAACCCATTTCCAGACCGATAACGCCGGCACCGATAACACCCAGACGCTTTGGCGTCTCGTCGATGTTCAGAGCACCTTCATTATCCAGAATCAGACCTTCAGTCAGCGGCGCCGGTGGAATTTCAACCGGTACCGAACCTGAAGCCAGAATAACGTTTTCTGCGTCATACACAGTCGCAGCGCCGTCAGCAGCGGTTACTTCAACACGCTTGTTCGCCAACAACTTACCTTTACCGGCCAGCAATGTAACGCCATTCGCTTTAAACAGACCGGCAATACCGCCGGTCAGGTTTGTAACGATCTTGTCCTTGCGGGCAACCATCGCTTTAACATCCATAGTGACATCGCCACCAACCTGGATGCCGTGAACATCAGCGTGCTGAGCATTGTGAAACTGGTGAGTAGACTCCAGCAGAGCCTTTGAAGGGATACAACCAACATTCAGACAGGTACCACCCAGTAAAGGCGCACCTTTGCCATCGACCCACTTCTCTACACACGCGGTTTTCAGTCCCAGTTGTGCGGCTCGAATCGCAGCTACGTAACCACCAGGGCCAGCACCAATCACGATGACATCAAATTTATCTGACATTTTTACCTACCTTTAAAATTTCTGTAAGGGGGCTGAATTTATACGTCTAGCAACATCCGAGCTGGATCTTCTAAGAGATCCTTTATAGTAACCAGGAATTGTACAGCTTCCTTACCATCAATCATACGATGGTCGTATGACAGGGCCAGATACATCATTGGCAGAATTTCTACCTGACCATTGACGGCCATTGGACGTTCCTGAATTTTATGCATGCCCAGGATAGCCGTCTGAGGCGGATTCAGAATTGGCGTAGACATCAGGGAACCGAACACACCACCGTTAGTGATTGTGAAAGTACCACCCTGCATATCATCCATACCCAACTTACCGTCGCGACCACGCAGACCGAAGTCACGGATAGTCGCTTCAATATTCGCCAGGCTCATCGCATCTGTATCACGCAGTACCGGCACCATCAGACCGCGTTCGGTCGATACCGCTACACCGATATCCTGATAACCGTGGTAAACCATATCGTTACCATCGATTGAGGCATTCACTGCAGGGAAACGCTTCAGCGCTTCAGTTGCAGCTTTAACGAAGAATGACATGAAGCCCAGACGGGTACCGTTGTGGGTTTTCTCGAACAGATCCTTGTACTGCTTACGCAGCTCCATGATCGGCTTCATATTGACTTCATTGTATGTGGTCAGCATCGCTGCATTTTGCTGCGCTTCAACCAGTCGCTTAGCGATAGTCGCACGCAGACGGGTCATCGGTACACGCTTCTCAATACGCTCACCCACTGGCACAGTACCCGGTGCAGCTGCTGAAGCAACTGCTGGTGCCGCGGCAGCCGGCGCCGGTGCAGCAGGCTTGTTCTTGATGAAGTTCGCCACGTCTTCCTTGGTAATACCGCCATTTTTGCCGGTACCCGGAATCTGAGACGCATCCAGACCGTTTTCTTCAATCAGCTTACGGGCTGCAGGGCCGATTTTATCAGCGTCACCTGCTGCCGGAGCAGCTGCAGCAGGCTCTGCCGCGGCTGCCGGTGCCGCTGCTGGCGCAGCACCTGCTTCGAAGGTCGCCAGCACTTCTTCACTCAGTACTGTATCGCCTTCGCCTTTAATGATGTCTTTGAGCACGCCATCCGCCGGCGCGACCACTTCCAACACAACTTTGTCGGTTTCAATATCAACAATCAGCTCATCGGTGGAGCAAGCCTCACCAGGCTGTTTGTGCCAGGTAGCCACGGTACCGTCGGCTACGGATTCAGGGAAGGTCGGCGTTTTGATTTCGATAGACATATTCTTTCCTTTCTCAGTGTTACTAACAGGCGTTTTCGTCAGACCTGTTAGCCATTGATTGCTTCATTAACCAGTTTTTCCTGCTGTTCAAGGTGTACAGAAATGTACCCTACAGCAGGTGCGGCTGCATGTGGCCGGCCTACGCCGCCCAGTTGAATCGAGCTGTTATGACGCGCCAGCGCATGACGCATGTGGTGCTGACTACAGTACCAGGCGCCCTGGTTCATCGGCTCTTCCTGACACCAGACAACCGACTCAAGATTGCTATAATCTTTAATCGCTTCATACATCTGGTTTTCAGGGAACGGATACAACTGTTCAATACGCACGATTGCTACGTCGTCTTTTTCCAGCTCAGCACGGCGGTTGTAAAGATCGTAGTAGACCTTACCGCTACACAGAACCAGGCGTTTCACCTTGGCCGGATCAAGCTGATCGGTTTCGCCGATCACCGGCTGGAAGCTGCCATTTGCCAGTTCTTCAATACTGGAAACAGCCTGTTTGTGACGTAACAGACTCTTCGGCGACATAACCACCAGAGGCTTACGCAGCGGACGCACTACCTGACGGCGCAACAGATGGAAAATCTGTGCCGGTGTCGTCGGTACACACACCTGAATATTGTGTTCAGCACACAACTGCAGATAACGCTCCAGACGGGCTGAGGAGTGTTCCGGCCCCTGCCCTTCAAAGCCATGCGGCAATAACATCGTCAGGCCACACAAACGGGCCCACTTATGCTCACCACTGGTTATAAACTGATCAATAACTACCTGAGCGCCGTTCGCGAAATCACCGAACTGTGCTTCCCAGATAACTAATGCATTCGGCATTGTCGTGGCATAACCATACTCAAATGCCAGCACAGCCTCTTCTGATAAGAAAGAATCATGCAACGTCAGCCGCGGCTGATCCGGTGCAATATTCTGTAACGGCTCATAAACAGCCGCGTCTTTCTGGCTGTGCAATACCGCATGACGGTGAGAGAAAGTACCACGGCCGACATCCTGCCCTGTCAGACGGACAGCATGCCCCTCTGCCAGCACTGAAGCATATGCAAGCATTTCTGCACACCCCCAGTTAACAGCCATCGCACCGGCAGCCATCTTCTTACGGTCGTCATAGATTTTCTGTACCTGACGCTGTACGGCAAAGCCTTCCGGGACGTCACAGATCTGCTGACCCAGTGACTGCAGGGCTTTGATGTCTACACCGGTATCACAGTCGAATGACCATTTGTGCCCCAGATACGGTGTCCAGTCCACAAACAGTTCTTTATTCGGTTCCAGCACCAGAGAATGGGTGACGTGCTTGCCGTCTTCCAGATTCTTCCGGTAGTCCTTCTCCATTTGCTTACTCTGCTCCTGAGTAATGACGCCCTCGTCAATCAGTTGCTGAGCATAAAGTTCACGGGTGGTTTTCTGGGCTTTGATCTTCTGATACATCAGCGGCTGGGTGCCGGAAGGCTCATCCGCTTCGTTATGCCCGCGACGGCGGTAACACACCAGATCGATCACCACATCTTTCTTAAACTCTGTACGGTAATCCACAGCCAGTTGGGTTACAAAACGTACCGCTTCAGGATCATCACCGTTCACGTGGAAAATAGGTGCCTGCACCATCTTGGCGATATCAGTACAGTACTCAGTTGAACGGGAATCTTCCTGTTTGTTCGTTGTAAAACCAACCTGGTTATTCACAACGATATGAATCGTGCCGCCAGTCTTGTAAGCACGGGTCTGAGACATCTGGAATGTCTCCATCACCACACCCTGACCGGCGAACGCCTGGTCACCGTGGATGTTGACCGGTACAACCGTGGTACCTACCGGATCGTCACGGCGATCCTGACGGGCCCGCACTGAACCTTCAACTACCGGTGCGGCAATTTCCAGGTGCGACGGGTTAAACGCCATCGCCATGTGCATTTCACCGCCATCGGTCATGATGTTGGATGAGAAACCCTGGTGATATTTCACATCACCGGAAGTCTCCAGTGTCTGCACACCTTCGAATTCACCAAACAGCTCTGCAGGGTTCTTACCGAAGATGTTCACCAGCGTATTCAGACGGCCACGGTGGGCCATGCCGATGACCAATTCACGGGCGCCATGTTTACCGGCACGGTGAATCAGGGTATTCAGTGAAACGATCATCGATTCACCGCCTTCCAGACCGAAGCGCTTAGCACCGGCAAAACGGGAACCCAGATATTTTTCCAGACCTTCAGCCGCAGTCAGGCGCTCAAGCACCATCACTTTCTTTTCAGGCTCTACGGTCGGATGGGAGCGAACGGGCTCAAGACGGGACTGAATCCAGCGCTTTTCTTTAGTATCAACGATGTGCATGTATTCAGCACCGACCGTTGTACAGTAAGTCTTTTTGAGATCATCCAGGATAGATTTCAGTGTTGCTTCTTCAGCACCGAAGAACAGGGAACCAAGCTGGAAAGTCGTATCATAATCTGCCTCAGACAGTTCATGAAAACGCGGATCCAGATCGGGAACAGGCTCACGCTCGACCAGATTCAGTGGATCAATCTGAGCTGCCTGATGGCCCCGCACACGGTAAGCGTTAATCATCCGCAGGACGCGAATCTGCTTTTTCTCGTGATCTGAGCTGACGCTGGAAGCAGAGACAGGCGCAGCCCGACGCTGATTCTTAGCAATATACTGAAAGTGTTCACGCACCGCTGTATGCGGCACATCCTGTGTAATGTTGTCGCCGACTTTCGGTAGCCGGTCAAATTCTTCACGCCATTCCTGAGGAATTGCGTTGGGGTCCATCAGATAGGTTTCATACAGCTGCTCAATGTAGGATAAATTGCCACCGTAAAGATGCGCATTTTTCCACATCAGCTCCATTATGCCTTCTTGCATTATTGATCACCCTGGCTCAAAGGAATATCAACGTTCAGGTTGCACCACGTCCCGACTGATTCGGCCATTCCAGCCATTTCCTTTATGGTTATCGTTTATTATTTCTCACGTATATAGCCCCGAAGTGGTAGCACTTATACGGGGACAGATTCTACGCTTTTTGCACCCGGCTTCATACATGCAAGGCACTAAGAATCTTAAAGTTTTCTATTTTTGGATCATATACAACTTTATTTTACTTACAAAAATACGACATCCACCCCACTCATCCGATTCAAAAGCGTCTTTCAGCTAATTTGGTGTATAAAATTCAACCGTTTCAGGCAAAACACCTTTGTACCATGCCCGCGCCCGCCTGAACATTCACCAAAGGATGCATGAATGCAATTCAGCCATACACCAATAGCTGAGTTAAATTTACGCAATAAAAAAGGCGGTACCTTTCGGGACCGCCCTGAGTAACAATCAGGTTGCCTGTTGCAACAGCATGTTACGGATCTTGCCAATTGCCTTTGTCGGATTAAGACCCTTAGGACAAACGCTGACACAGTTCATGATACCGTGGCAGCGGAAAACGCTGAACGGATCATCGAGATCAGCCAGACGCTCCTTAGTAGCCGTATCACGGCTATCAGCCAGGAAGCGGTAGGCCTGCAGCAAACCGGACGGGCCGATAAACTTATCAGGGTTCCACCAGAACGACGGACAGGCAGTTGAACAGCATGCACAGAGAATACACTCATACAGACCATCCAGCTCAGCACGCTCTTCAGGTGACTGCAAACGTTCAATCGCAGGCGCCGGCGTATCATTCAACAGGAACGGCTTAATCTTCTCGTACTGCTGATAGAACTGAGTCATATCAACAACCACATCACGGATAACCGGCAGACCTGGCAGCGGACGCAGAACGATCTTATCGTTCTCAACCACCTCAGACAGTGGCGTAATACACGCCAGTCCGTTCTTACCGTTCATATTCATACCGTCAGAACCACACACACCTTCACGGCACGAACGACGGTAAGCCAGCGACGGATCTTTATCTTTCAGCAATTGCAGCAGATCCAGGACCATGATGTCCTTGCCACCAGGAATGTCGATATGAACATCCTGCATGTAAGGCGCATCATCAACCTCAGGATTATAGCGATATACACTTACTAGCATCGTGGTAACCCCTTAATACGTTCGAACTTTTGGCGGGAAGGCATCAACTGTCTTCGGCGCAAAGTTAACAGCACGCTTGGTGATCTGCTGCGTTTGCGGGTGATACAGTGAATGGCACAACCAGTTTTCATCATCACGCTCAGTAAAGTCGTTACGTGCATGCGCACCACGGCTTTCCTTACGGGTAATAGCAGCGATCGCCGTTGCCTCAGCAACTTCCATCAGGTTCTCCAGCTCCAGCGCTTCAATACGGGCAGTGTTAAATGCCGAGCTCTTATCTTCAAGATGAAGATCAGATACCTTGGCACGCACTTCCTTCAGCAACTCCAGACCTTTCTCCATGCTTTCGCCTTCCCGGAATACACCGAAGTACAGCTGCATGGTTTTCTGCAGTTCAGCACGAACTTCAGCAACCTTTTCGCCACCGGTTGAATTGTTCAAACGGTTCAGACGTGCCATCGCACGCTCCAGATCAGCATCGCTTGCCGGGGCAACTTCATACCCTTCACGCATCTGCTTCTCAATCTGAATACCGGCCGCACGGCCAAATACAACCAGATCAAGCAACGAGTTACCGCCCAGACGGTTCGCACCGTGCACAGACACACAGGCAACCTCACCGCAGGCAAACAGACCGTCGATGATTGTGTCGTTACCGTCTGCATCAGCACCGATTGCCTGGCCACCGATATTTGTAGTGACACCGCCCATCATATAGTGACAGGTAGGCACTACCGGAATTGGCTCTTTAATCGGATCAGCATGCGCAAATGTACGGGACAGCTCAAGGATACCCGGCAACTTGGCATTCAGGGTGTCAGCACCCAGGTGATCCAGTTTCAGGAATACGTGATCG